>JAQVVM010000109.1 GCA_028698995.1 Bacteroidales bacterium | reverse complement strand
ACATATTGAGGCTTTGGTGCAAGCCTTTTTACAAGTTTTTTCATTTTTATTTGCACTTTTCTATGCAAATATCATCATTTTTCTCGCTTCTAATCCTAATTTTAATGTTTTTCAGCAGACCCTAATTGAATAAAATTGTTTTTTACCTATTCAGGCAAAAACACTATTGAGAAATTTAGAGTTTACCTTGTACCCATGAATTTGCAGCCTTTAGATGAATCATGTGGTTGGGGGAATTAACTCCCCAAACTTCTGTTTCCCAAGCGATGTCCAATACATGGTGTTTGAACTCTTTGAAATCGGGAAAAGCTGTAACAAAAAATATTGAAAACAAAAAAAGGGAACATTGGCATTTGCAAATGTTCCCTTTTAAAGATATATATTTAAATATTATACTCTAACAGCAGAAGGAAAGCGTACCTGAGCAAAATAGAATGCACCAAATAAAACAGAAGAGTAAAAAATATCACCTAATAAACTGTTAAAAAAGAAAGGAATAGCTAAAGTGTAACACTGAAGTAAACCTGTCAAATCTTTTGTGTAATAAGGTGTTCCAGCCCATACAGCAAAATTGGTGATGAGATAAAATAAAATTGCAGCAGCAACTGCACCACCTAAAACCGTGTAAACTTTCACATTATTTCTCATTAAAATTCCCAATCCAACGACCAATGCAAAACTCAAATAAACAGCCGGCATATAATTATGAAAACCTAAAAATAAATCGCTTATTAATAAAGCTGAAAATGGCAGTAAAAAAGCGAATGATTTTCTTTCCATAAAGGCGCCACCAAATAAAGCAATTGCAGCTATAGGCGTAAAGTTAGGTACAAAAGTAAATAAACGGAAAAGTACAGCTACAGCTATTAATGCAGCAATAAAAAAGAACCTGTTTGTAAAAAATTTTTTATCCATAATTGTTTTTATTAAAATTTTATCATTTTGTTTCTTGAGCAAAAATACAAAATCATACACAGAATATTAATTTTTTTTAAAAAAAATATAAAAAAGTTTAAGATAAAAATAAATGACGTATTTTTACGTCATATTTTGAATTTATAAAAGAAATTAAAAATGGATAAAGACTTGATAGAAAAAGCAAAAAAATTTAAGGCTTTAGGACACCCTGCCCGACTTACCATCTTAAAGTTTTTAGCTGATAGCAACACATGTATATCAGGTGAATTTTCCAATGAGTTGCCATTAAGCAGAACAACAATATCCCAGCATTTAAGCATATTAAAGAAAGTTGGATTATTAAAATGGCATACGGAAGGTGCAAAGACTTACTATTGTCTGGATCTAGAGGGTTTAGAGGACATTAAAACCAAATCAAATGATTATTTCAACTTAATAAACACTTCCAAAAATTATAAATGCAAATAAAAGAAAGATGAAAAACATATTAATAATATGTACCGGTAATAGTTGCAGGAGCCAAATGGCGCATGGATTTTTGCAATCATTCGACAGGCAATTGAATGTTTGTTCAGCAGGAACAGAAGCGAGTGGAAAACTTAATGAAAAGGCTGTTATGGTGATGAAAGAAGCCGGTATTGACATAAGCCACCACACTTCCGATTCAGTTGATAAATATTTAACCAAAGAGTGGGATTATGTAATCACTGTATGCGGAGGTGCAAATGAGACATGTCCTGCATTTATGGGAAAAGTCAAAAATCGTTTACATATTGGGTTTGATGACCCTTCTCATGTTACAGGCAGTGATGAATTTATATGGAGTGAATATAGAAGAGTCAGAGATGAAATAAAAGAAGCCTTTCATAAACTGTACATCAAAGAGTTAAAAGATTGATATAGCTTGTGCTAAAGTGGAATTAAGTTAATTTACAAACTAATCAGTAGCAATGCTTACAATATGAATATTAATAGTGCACATTATCAACACAAAATGGAAATTGGAAATAATTCAAAACATCAAATAAAATGAGTAGTGAAGTAAAAAAAATAGCATTTTTTGAGAAATACCTTACCTTATGGGTAGTACTTTGTATTGGGACAGGGGTATTTATTGGTCATCTCACAGGTGATAACATAAGGATTTTAAGTGATATGGAAATTTTCAGAGTCAACATTCCAATTGCAATTCTGATTTGGCTTATGATATACCCAATGATGTTGCAGGTTGATTTTAAAAGTATTAAAAATATCAGAAAAAGTCCAAAGGGCATTGTACTTACAGTAATTGTAAACTGGCTCATCAAGCCCTTTACGATGGCTATTTTTGCATGGGTGTTTTTTGATAAATTGTACGGTGCATGGATTAATCCTGAGGAATCAGGAGAATATATAGCAGGAGCCATAATACTGGGTGCTGCTCCATGTACAGCTATGGTTTTTGTTTGGTCATACCTTACCGATGGTGATGCCAATTATACTTTAGTTCAGGTATCAATTAATGATCTTATCATATTGATTGCCTTTGTGCCTATTGTTGGCCTTTTGTTAGGTATTACAAATATATCCATCCCCTACGAAACTCTGGTGGCAAGTGTTATGATTTTTGTTGTGGTGCCCCTGGTGGCTGGGTATTTAACCAATCGGTTCATCATTTCATCAAAAGGCGAGCTATGGTTCAAAAATGAATTTTTACCCAGATTTAAACCGGTGAGTATTATAGCACTTCTTATAACCCTTGTATTGTTATTTGCATTTCAAGGTAAGAATATATTGAATAATCCCTTTATTATCGTACTCATTGCCATACCCTTAATCATTCAGACTTACTTCATCTTTTTTATCACATGGTTCAGCGGACGCAGGTTGAAATTGCCCCATAATATATGTTCTCCAGCAGCAATGGTTGGTGCAAGCAATTTTTTCGAACTTGCGGTTGCCGTTGCCATTGCACTTTTCGGGTTAGACTCCCCTGCAGCTCTAGTTACAGTTGTTGGTGTTTTAGTTGAAGTACCGCTGATGCTTTCTCTTGTTTCTTTTGCAAACAAGCACAAGTATTAACTTGTTGGGATATGACACAATAATAATTTGGCATTGTGTTGACATTCTCAATAATCAATAAGAAATCTAACAGGACATTTATGCAAAAGGAGAAAACATTTTATTTTATAAATGGAATAAATTTAATCCGTCAGATTTTTCTTTTATTTCCAAAAATTATAAAATTATTCAAAAAAAAACACTTAATTTGCAATATATAATTTAAACAATATTGCACTTATGGATAAACTCAAAATTGGCGTAAAAGCCCCAGAATTTGCAGGAAAAGACCAGAATGGAAATAATATCAGACTCACAGATTTCAGAGGGAAAAAAGTTATTTTATATTTTTATCCAAAGGATAGTACTCCGGGTTGTACGGCGCAAGCGTGTAATTTAAAAGATAATTATGAAATGCTTTTAAAGAAAGGTTATATTGTTTTGGGCGTAAGCGCCGACAGTATCAATTCACACAAAAAATTTATTGAGAAATACAACTTACCTTTTCCATTAATTGCAGATACAGAAAAAGAAATCATTAAAGTTTATGGTGTATGGGGACCTAAAAAATTTATGGGGAGAACCTTTGACGGCATCAATCGCACAACTTTTATAATCTCTTCAGAAGGGGTTATTGAAGAAATTATTGAAAAAGTAAACACCAAAGAACACACATCACAGATATTGTAAAAATTAATCTAAAAAAATATAATCCATGACAAAAGAGAAAAAAGAAAGTAAAGAAAACAAAATTGACACAGAAAAACTTAAAGCCCTGCAACTGACCTTAGATAAAATCGAAAAAGACTATGGGAAAGGCACGATCATGAAATTGGGAGACAATCCCATCGTTAGTATTGAAAGTATTTCAACTGGTTCTTTGGGTTTAGATATAGCATTGGGTGTTGGTGGATTTCCACGAGGACGTGTCATTGAAATTTATGGACCTGAGGCCTCAGGAAAAACAACACTTGCTATTCATGCCATAGCAGAAGCTCAAAAAAATGAAGGCATAGCTGCTCTGATTGATGCAGAGCATGCTTTCGAAAT
>JAQVVM010000108.1 GCA_028698995.1 Bacteroidales bacterium | reverse complement strand
AATATACATATAATAACTTAATTAAACAAATAATTATTAAACTAAATTAATATATATTAAATTACTTTTAGATTTTTTTTAATTGACAGGAAAAATGAGGGGCTGAGGTTTTTAGACAGTCTGACGGCGAGCGGTGTATTTTAGCTGGCGTGATTACCCACTGCCGTTTCACAAATATACTGATTTTTCATATATCAAATTCTCTGTCAATGAAATACGTCCAAAGCCAGTTAAATACACCGCTTGTTATGGGCTGTAAATTCATTCTACTCTTTCACAAACTTTATCACCTCTGTCTTGGAGCTACTATACAGTCTTAAAATGTAAAGTCCTTTTGCTAGTCCACTTATGTCAATATTTGTTTTAGTTTGAAGAATTTGTTTTTGTATAATTATCTGACCTTGAAGATTTAATATTTCAGCATAATCTGAATGCAAACTTTCAACTACAAAATTATCATTTGTAGGATTTGGATAAATTTTTACAATATCATTATGCTCATTTTTTTCATTAATTTCAAGGGAGCAAGCAGGAGTATTGATAAACTTTACAACATTATTTACTGTTGTTGTTCCTGAATTAGAAAACCTTCCAGTAAGATACAATTCGTTATTCAAAATAGTAAAAAAATTGGCAGAACCATTAACTCCATCAGTTATGGCATACCAAGTATTCCCATCAAATCTAACAATATTTGAAACAGGGACTCCATTTATTGTATCAATCTGACCTGCCGCATAAAGACATCCATTAAACGATATTAAATCCATGACAATACCATATGACGCACTAGTATAATTTTGAATGGCATCAGTCCAATTACTTCCGTCCCATTTAACAATTATAGAAGAGCTGTCAGGAAAAGAATTATATAAACCAACATAAATATTATTATTATAAATACAAGATGAAATTGGCCAACGCATAATACCATTACCTACAGCTGCCCAATTTGAACCGTTCCACCTTGCTGCATTATTTACGGGAACACCACCAGCTGAATTTATTTGAGAAAAAACATACAATTCATTATTAAATACTGTCATTGTAGGTATTGATGCCCCGCCCGTAATGCCACTACCAAGTGAATCCCATACTGTTCCGTCCCAACTAGCAATTCTGTTTGCGCTTACATTTCCTGCCTGAATAAATCCTCCAAAAACAATTAACTTACCATCATAAACAATCATCTTTTCAATTCCGCCAACGAGATTACTATCGAGTAATACACCAGTACCTACTGCTTGCCATAAAGAACCATTATATTTTACTATTCTATTTGCAGAAATGCCATTAAATTGTTCAAACCAACCACCTACATACAGTTCATTATTATAAACAGACATGCAAACTATTGCCTGGTCATTTGTTATTCCTAAACTTATCCAGTTCAAACCATCCCACTTATAAATATGATTCAAATCAGCTGCATAGATTTCATTATTATATACTACTGTTCCATTATAGATACCAAATGTTGAAGGGATACCATTTCCAACATTTACTAAGTTTTGACTTTGAAGTCTTGTTAACAAAAGAATAAAAAAAACTAAGTTGATTATTTTACATTTCATAACTTTTTATTTTTATAGCCCATAACGGTTGCGGCTTAGCACAGGTGGCGGGTTTAATCGCACTTCCCTGTCAAACTGCACCCAAAATTAACAAATATATTCATAACTTTCAAATAGATTTTCACCCCGCCATTGTGCTAAGCCTTGCTGTTATCAGCATGCCCGATTTCCATTTCAACACTACCTTTCTTTTCATACATAAACTTGCTTATAAGACTTTTTATTAATTGTTTTATTCCATTTCCTTTAAAACCTCTTGTGTTATTTTTGCTTCTAATCTTTGTTTGCTAACTGTTCCAACCATCTTTCGTTTTTCATTTAATATCGGTAGAGATTCTTTTAAACTTAACAAACTATTGCTTTGTTGACTTTTACATATTTTTTTATAAGCTTCAATTATATTGTCAGTCGTTATTATGAAGTCACTAACTGCATCTGGGTATGTTTCTTCAATGTTTTCCGTTTCGATAGCTTGGATAAATTGTCTGATTTTTTCATGACTGATTTCATTGTTTATTTTTAATTTTGACGCAGAAATTAAATACAAAAACTCACCATCAGAATCGACAACCTCAATAAACCTTAGATGACGTAATGCATTATAATGTTCCACAATTGCAAATAGATCATAATAGTTCCTTTTACCATTGATGAATCTTAATCTGCTAATTTTATCCCTTTCTTTATCGCTTAAATTATATAGTAATTCAAGAGATTGTTTATTAATTCCAGGGCTATCAGCCATGTCAATTTTTGAAACTACTGTCATTGGGATTTGTCCTTTTAAATTTGTTTCAAGTTCAATTCCAAATCCTTTAAAGTTTTTAATGTAACCACCAATGAAAAGTCCAATTAAAATAGGTATACTAGAAAGTACAAGCCATTTAATATCAAGATTTAAAACTTTTAATTCATAATACTGAAAGATAAAAAATATTACTAAAAGGCCGACAGAGAATAATAATGATATTATAAGCAATCGGTGTTGTTTGAGCTCTTGCTTTAGAGTTTTTTTCATCTATATCTTTAGATTAAATAGTTTACAAAATATTTTATCTTTTGTCCTTAAATAATAAAAATATTATTTTGGTTTATTCTTTTGGATTTCTTCCTCACTATATGTCTTGACTTCTTGTGCATGGACTCTTAATCTGCCTGTAAACGCATTAATATTTTTTTCCTTGTAATATTTTTCAAGCATTGAGATTGGAATCCACCTTGAACCTAATAAATTTGAAATAAATAAATCGGTAAAGTTTTTATATGTTATGTAATTGTCCCGAATATTACTATAAGTAATCTTCCCTTCTTTATTCATTAATTTTATCACTTCACACATTGGTATGTGAATTCCAGTTGAAATTAGTCTACTATCATTTTCTTGAATTTTATTTGTAGGTCTGAAAAATGCTGAACAATAGGGTAACCTATAGTTATCACTATATTTATTTCCAATATTATCTCTGCAAAAACCACTATTACATATACTATCAATCATTTTATTAATTTGTGCAGTTATATTACCTTGATTCAGATATAATGTTTTTTCTTCCCACGTTTTATATTGAAGATGAACAAATCTAACTTTGTCTTCTAGTAAATCAAAATATTCATAAATTAGATCAGCACCTAAAATCTCTTCTTCTTTATCAGGATGTAAAAGCCTTAATCTAAGTATTCTATCATCTGAAAGTTCATAATCTTTAAAACATTCATTTTCATAAATCTTATTATTAAAATATTCATTTTTTAAAGTTGAATTAAAATCTCTATTCAATATTTTATGCTCTGATATCCTTCTTGGTTGAAAATATTCTAACGCACCTTTGAGCTCTCTAATTTTACTTTTAATAAACTTAAGACTATCAGGGTCATTTGATTTTTCTAAAAGATCCTGATGTTCATTAATTTCCTCCTGAATAATGTCTGTAGGAGAAAATTGGAATAATCCCTCTGATTTTGCAATTGCCTTTTGTTTATAATATTTTACTGTATCACTTTCATTTTTAGTTTCAATTAATTTTACAACATGAGCATAAAGTTTTTCATCTAAATCATAAACCATATCTAATGTTTTTTCATAAGTTATTGGAACTGGAAGCCTTCTAGCTGTACTTATTGCTTCTCTTAATGCTCGAACTAAAGTAAATGCAGTATTTCTTCGCTCTGATAAGTCAATATTATCATTATTGAAATAGTCCATGGTGTATGTTTATTTTGAATATCTTAAAAAGGTTTACAATTTTAGCTTAAAATTTTTCATTTTTATTCACCTAACTTTATCTGGGAAATTTTCATAATTGTTTCAATGATATAATCTTTCGGGTTCTGACTAACGTCAAACTTTAAAATTTGATTATCAGGTAGTTACAATTCCGAGTTCTTCATTAGTCAATGCAAATTTAGTGATTTGTTTTTTAATTCTTTTCACTAAGCCAAGTTTTCTTTTT
>JAQVVM010000027.1 GCA_028698995.1 Bacteroidales bacterium | reverse complement strand
TATTGAGGCTTTGGTGCAAGCCTTTTTACAAGTTTTTTCATTTTTATTTGCACTTTTCTATGCAAATATCATCATTTTTCTCGCTTCTAATCCTAATTTTAATGTTTTTCAGCAGACCCTAATTACTCCGCTGCTCTGCAGTAAGGAGCTTTATTTAATAAAGTTGTTTTATTCGACCATGCTCAACATATTTAACTTGTCATCTAACATAATAGTTAAAACGATGAGTTATTTTCCTTGAAATATTAGTCATTTATTGATGATGTCTTGAATAATTAAAAATTTTACAGTTAAAATGAGATTAAAGCAACTGAACTGAACCCTTGTTTTTTTAAAAAAATTAACTCATTGATAATACCATAATTTAATTCAAATGTTTTAAATATTAAAGTGTAAAAAAATGAAAATCAAAAAATAATCAGTAATTTGCAACACTTAAATTTACGATTACTAAAATAATTAATTACCAAAATTTTTAAAAATGAAAAAAACTTATTTATTTGTGATAGTCTTGATGGGTATGCTTACGCTCCAAATGCATGCTCAGTGTGGTGGAGTAGAAAAGACAGTTCTTCCTTCAAGTATCGGAATTGTTATTTATTCTAATGATATTGAAACTGTCTGGAATGCCATTCGTTTTGCAAATTTTTCCCAGAATCAAGGTGATACTGTTAGTATTTTTTTATTGGGAAAAGGTGTTGAATTGGATAATTTGATAAAAACTGAAATAAATTTAAAAGAACAGACCGATATATTTTTAGAAAATGGGGGAACTATATTAGGTTGTGGCACTTGTTTATCAAGTAGAAATAACAATGAGCCTCAGGTTTGTAAGTTCTCATCCATGAAGGATCTGTATGATCTTGTGCGGAATAATAAAATTGTTTTGACTTTTTAAATAACAACATGTAATTTTAGTTATGAAAATAGGAATAATCATAGAAACAAAAGAATTTGAAAAAGCATGGAATGCTTTTAGATTTGCAGTAACTTCAAAAAAACAGGGACATGAAGTTAAAGTATTTTTGATGGGTGAGGCTGTTGAATGTGAAGGCTTAATACATGTGAAATACAATGTAAATGAACAATTACAATTGTTTATTTCTGTCGGAGGTGAAATTCTTGCTTGCGGCACTTGTCTGAAATCAAGACAACTGAATAGTTCGGAAAACTGTCCTCTTTCAACAATGGTTGATTGCGTAAATATGGTAACATGGTCGGACAAAGTTGTAACTTTCTGATGAAAAGACAGCTGCAATCAAAATTTTACATAATTTCCAACAGTTAATAATTTTTTTAGATTGTTCTCTGCCACTTTGTTCTCTAATCTTTATTAAATTCAATAATCCATGGTATGAAAAATAATATAAACTTTCATTTGTTGCTTTATTTTTTACTTACGTTTAATGTATTGAATTTTAAAAGAATAGCATTTTTTGTATTTTTTCTCTTTTTATCACTTTTTATTAACGGACAGGTTCATAATCACTATTCAGTTTCAGGGAAATTGATGGACAGTACGAGCGGACTACCGATTGAATTTGCTTCTGTTGCAATTTATAGAATGCCTGATACAGTTTTAGTTACAGGAACTATTTCAGATTCTACAGGACGTTTTGTCTTAAAAAATATGGCATCAGGCAGATACTTGATAAAAGTGAGTTTCGTGGGTTATCAGACACTTTTAAAAACTTCTGAGATCACTAATGCCTCAATTGAATTCTCGGAGCCTTTTTATTTGACTAATTCCACAATAGCTCTCAATGAATTTCAGATTACCGGTGAACAGCTTGAAAAACAGCTAACTATAGAGAAAACGATTATTAATGTATCGCAAAATATATCTTCTGTTTCAGGTAATATTACGGATGTCTTAAAAAGTGAGTCATCGGTGACCATAGATAGTGAAAATAATGTATATCTCCGTGGAAACAAAAATATTCTAATTTTATTGGATGGTGTCCCCACAACAGTTTCATCGCTTAATTCAATGTCCTCATCCAGTATTGATAACATCGAAATTATTACAAATCCTGATGCAAAATTTGACGCTGAAGGTACCGGAGGTATTATAAATATTGTTACTAAAAGGCAAAACTTATCTGGTTTTAAAGGAGCTGCTTCACTAAATTATGGTTTTAATAACAGGGTAAATGGTGGCTTAGGTCTTAGTATTAACAAGGGCATCTGGGATATTGGTTTCAATTATAATGGTAAGTACGAAAAAACTTCTGTAACAAGTAATCTGACAAGAACTTTGTATAATCAAAATATTCTAATTGAACAAGGTGTTAATTCAAGCCAGCTTAATCCTTCTCATCAGGCAGCTTTAATGTTGGCTTTAAAACCAAACAGTAAAAATATTTTTTCATTAAGCGTTAAAATGCTGATTAATGAGTTTTTTAATATCCAGAATATCAACGGGAATCAAATCAGTGATTCATTACCTGAAGTGTTTTTTTTGAGAAAAAATGATATTACATTTTCGAGAAAAACAATTGAAAGTAAATTTTCTTATAAAAAAATATTTGTTAGAAATAAAAACGAACTTTCTTTTGATGCTTCTTTTTCAAGAACAAGAGGTCGCAGGCCTGCAGCGTATTATATTGAAGATGTTTTCCTCCAGAAATCATCAGGTGGGGGAGCACCCACAAATATAGCTTTACAGATTGATTATTTAAAAACGGTTTTTAATTCAGGTAAAGTTGAATTTGGATTAAAAGGCTTTTCAAGATGGAATAGCTTTAATTATAAGTTTTTTGAACTGGATTCAATATCAGAGCAATGGAATTTAATTCCTGCTTTCAGCAATGATTTGGAACATCAGGAATATATTTATTCATTTTATTTAATGTATTCAGACAGTTTGTTTAAAAAGATATTTTACAAACTTGGTGCTCGTTTGGAATATAATACGTCCAATTTAATACAGAATTCGCTTAATGAAAAAATATGTAATGAATACTTATCCCCATTTCCATATTTATTACTGAAATACAATATTAATAGGATTAATAGCTTGTCATTAAGTGTAAACCGCAGGATTACCCGACCTGCATATCCGCAATTAAATCCATTTGTTAACGTCATAGATCAAATGACTTATGAAACCGGAAATAAAAATCTGGAACCAGAAACACTTGATAAAATTGAATTAAATTATTCATTTATTAAAGAAAAATTTCAATTAAGAACAAATCTTTATATGAGTTCAACTAAGGAGTTTATTACACAAGTGACCTTGCTGTCTGCAACTGATAAACTGGTTCTTACTTATGTAAACGGAACCCGACAAGAAAAAATCGGCGGTGACTTTGATGTTACTTATAAATTTAGTAAATATTTATCAGCCAATCTGGGTTATTCCGTTTTTCATTCATCTTCAACCGGACAATTCAATGAAATTAATTTAGCAACTGATGATCTGGCTTGGGTCGGAAATATTAAGACTATTGTTAAACCTGACCAGAAAACAGAATTCCAGTTGTTTATGAATTATAATTCCCCTATTGATTTACCTCAGTTTAGACTAAATGAAATTTTTTATGCCGATATTGCTCTTAAACGTTCGTTTCTAAGTAATAAATTCACTCTTAGCTTCACCCTGACAGATGTTCTTAATACTATTAATTGGAAAATCCAAACCCAAAATGCAGTTTATAAGCTTAATAACTATAGTAAAAGTGAAACTCGGATTTTTTGGATAGGCTTAACTTTTAATTTTAATTCAGGAAAAATTCAGAGAAGTGGCGAAAATGAAATTGACAATGGCTTAATAAAACTTGGACAGTAAATTTTAAAGAGCTGCTGTTATGTTTTCCAGTGTTAAGTTATGTGTCATTCTGAACGAAGTGAAGAATCTATATTCATGTAAATCAGATATTTCGCTTCACTCATTATGACAAAATAGATTTAACTTAACACTTTATAAATTGAATGATTTTTTTGACATTGAAATCGGACATGCTTCGATTTTTTGAAATTAACTTTTCTGTACACCTTTTATGAATATATTTGTACAATGAAAACCGTTTCAATTTCTGATAAGTTAATACTTTATTTTGTCAGTCTCAGTGTTTGTGCTATTGTAATCATTGGCTCTTATTACTATTTTTTTGCAAAGAAAGCTCTGCTTGATCGTACTTTCGACCAGCTTATTTCTTTGCGTTTGGAGAAAAAAAACAGAATTGAACAGTTTTTCCTTGACCGTGACAGAGATATTAAACTTATTTCAGAATCTGAAGAAATAGTGAGAATTATTGAGGTTTTAAATACTCCAAATAGTGCACCTGAAACAATTCTTGAGCTTCAGAATAACTCTAATTTAAGTAATTATATATCTGCCTATGGTTATTATATGCAAATGCATGTCGTGAACAGAAATAAAATCGATTTTAAACTTATTCCAGGTCAGTATGGTGCCGAAAATGTTTCCAATATTGATACTATTATTGATGAAAATCTGAATATGTTTTGTAAAGATATTTATGACAACAAAGGAACAATTATGCAGGATTTTACAAAATCAAAAATGTTGATATATATTGGTACACCCGTTATTAATGAGATAAATGAAATTACAGGCTTTGTTGTTCTAGAAGTTCCACTAACAGCAATCAATAATATAATGTTCGGTTATTCTGAAAATAATGGATTGGGAAAAACCGGTGAAACATATCTTGTTGGTAATGATTTTCTCATGCGCAGCAATTCAAGATTTAAGGAAAATGCCGTTCTTAATTTAAAAGTTTCGTCAGAAGCTGTAACCCATGCTTTAAATGGCATAACAGGCGTAGGTATTGTTAAGGATTATAGAAATATTAGTGTTCTAAGCTCTTATAGTCAAGTAAATATTTCTGGGCTTAATTGGATTATAGCAGCAGAAATAGATGAACAGGAAGCCATGATCCCTGTTAATTCAATTCGAAACAGTATCTTGCTGATTAGTATTATTATTGCCGCAGGTATATTTATTTTTGCTTTTGTTATTTCAAGAAGGTTAACATTACCTTTAAAAAGATTACAAAAAGCCAGTGAGCAAATAGGTGAAGGAAATTATAATGTAAAACTCGAAGTCACTTCTCAGGATGAAATAGGTTTGCTCACTGAAGCGTTTAACAACATGATTGTGCAATTGAAAAAACAAAGTATTGAAATTGAAGCTGAAAAAACAAAAAGAGTTAGTTCTCTGATTGATGGGCAGGAGATGGAACGTCAACGTCTCTCTAGGGATTTGCATGACAGCCTTGGACAATCTTTACTTGCTGTGAAAATGAAACTTGAGAAAGCTAAAAATACCGGTTTGGAAATGAACCAGCGAATAATTATTGAAACACAGGAGTTGCTAAAAAGCAGTATTCAGGAAATTCGAAATATTTCAAATGATCTCATGCCTCCTGTCTTAGAAGCATTTGGTATTGAGCAAGGTTTGAAGACACTTTGTAGGGAAACATCAGAAAATACAGGAATTTCTGTTGTTTTTTCAGCAGAAAATATACCTGTGACTTTGGATAAGAAAATACAGATTTTCCTTTACCGAATTTCCCAGGAAGCCATTAATAATATCACCAAGCATGCAGCTTCAACTGAAGCTGCTATTGCAATGTCGTTCAAGGAGTCTTTTGTGTATTTTAATATTACTGATAATGGTAAAGGGTTCGATAATAATAGTATTGATAATAATGGCAATGGCTTATTAAATATTAAACAAAGAGTGGAATTACTCAATGGAGAATGTAAATTATTCTCAGTTATAGGAAAAGGAACAAGCATAAATATTAAAATCCCTGTGTGAATTAATTATGGAGAAAATTAAAATTATCTTAGCCGATGACCATCGTATTTTTCGTGATGGTATCATTTCATTATTATCTGATAATGAATCTATCAATATTATTGGAGTAGCATCATGTGGAAGTGAATTGCTTAGTTTACTTAAAACTCATAAACCGGAGGTAGTTATTCTTGATATTACCATGCCGGGACTTTCAGGTATTGAACTTACTAAGGATATTTCAGTTCGGTATCCTGAAATAAGTATCATGATTTTGTCGATGCATACTGCTGAGGAATTTGTAATAAATGCTGTTAAGGCAGGTGCCAGAGCTTATCTGCCTAAGGATACTACAAAAGAAGAATTAATGGAAGCCATTAAAGTTTTATCTGAAGGCGGCGAGTATTACAGCAAATCTGTATCTGATAATTTTCTGAAAAGTTTTATTAAAAAACAAAAGGTTGATCAAAATTTAAAGGATAATGATGAACTGACTCAAAGGGAAATTGAGATTCTAAAACTTGCTGCCGGTGGAATGGGAAATAAAGATATTGCCGATAAATTGTTTATAAGTGTTAAAACCGTAGATGCACATAAAAATCATATCATGGTTAAATTAAAATTAAAGAATACTGCTGAAATGGTTCTGTATGCGGTTAAAAATAAAATTATTGAAATCTAATTTTTATCAATGTTAATTCCTTACAATAGGTTAAAAGACTTTCGAATCTAAGAGAAATACCTATTTAGTCAGAGGTTTCTTTATCAATAATTCAAGTATTATCTTATTTTTTTTTAGGTACTCCCTGAATAATTTTGTCATCAAATTTTAAATTACTAAAACGATGACAAAATTTAAAACATTTAATCTGCTCTTTCTGTTTCTATTATTGTGTAGTAACACATTGATATCTCAGGAAAATACGGATAATGATTCAAAGGAATGCAAGACTCAAATCAATCTTGGTGTTGACCTAATGAGCAGGTATGTTTGGAGAGGTGCTGATTATGGATCTTCTCCAAGTATCCAGCCGACATTGTCTTTTTCAAGTGGCAATTTTGAATTGGGTAGCTGGAGTGCTGTTGCTACGAACAATACTTTTAAGGAAATTGATCTGTATGCCAAATACACTTTTAAAAATGTGTCTCTGACAGTTACTGATTACTATGTCCCATTAGTAAATGGTGCACCATCATCCCCCGATGTCAGGTATTTTATTTATGATGATAAAAAAACTGCACATTCCCTTGAGGGTTCTTTACTTTTTAAGGGTGGAGATAAAATACCATTGTGGGTGCTTGGGGGTGTTTTCTTTTATGGAAATGATAAAAGATGGGGATATGATGCAGGGAAAGATACAACCGACCAAACCTATTACTCTTCTTATATTGAAGCTGGTTACACTTTCACAGTAAAAGAGAGTAGTGCAGATTTATTTGTGGGTTTTTCTCCTACAGCTGGTGCTTATGGCAACACAATGGGTGTTGTAAATGCAGGTATTACAGGGTACAGAAAAATAAAAATCACTTCTGACTTTGAATTACCAATTAAAGGTTCTTTGATTTTTAATCCACAAACATCAAATGTCTTTTTTACATTCGGAATTACACTTTAACTACTATTTATAAATTTAAAAATCAATCATTATGTTAGAAACAGGTTCAACAGGGTTTATGCTCCTTGCAACAAGCTTGGTAATGCTTATGACACCGGGCTTAGCATTCTTTTATGGTGGTCTGGCCACCAAACGTAACATTTTAGGTATTATGATTCAAAGTTTTGTGTCTCTCGGATGGACTACTGTTCTTTGGATAGTTTTTGGATATTCATTATGCTTCAGTGGTGGTGAAGGTGGTATTTTCGGAAATTTTGACAAAGCTTTTCTTATGGGCGTAGGTATGGATAGTATGTACAGCAATGGCAAAATTCCTGAATTTGTATTTGTGGCTTACCAAATGATGTTTGCCATTATCACGCCTGCTCTTATTACAGGTGCTTTTGCAAACCGTGTCAGTTTTAAAGCATACATGATTTTCTTAACAGTTTGGCAGATTTTGGTTTATTATCCTTTTGTGCACATGATCTGGGGTGGCGGCTTACTGGCTCAGTGGGGTGTACTTGACTTTGCAGGTGGTATTGTAGTTCATGCAACGGCAGGTTTTGCTGCATTGGCTTCTGTTTTTTATGTTGGTGCACGTGTTGACAAAAATTCAACACCAAATAGTATTCCTTTGGTTGCCATTGGAAGCGGTTTGCTATGGTTTGGCTGGTATGGCTTTAATGCAGGTTCCGAAGTGTGTGTTGACAATATTACCACCTTGGCTTTTTTAAACACCGACATCGCAGCGTCTTTTGCAACCATGTCGTGGCTGGCTATTGAGTGGTCGAGGGAGAGAAAACCCAAATTGGTAGGTTTGCTCACAGGAGGTATTGCAGGTTTGGCAACCATTACGCCATGTGCCGGATTTGTACCTGTATGGGCTTCTCCCATAATTGGAATTTCAGCTGGAATTGTTTGTTATTTGGCTGTCCAGTTAAAAAATAAAATGAAATGGGATGATGCTCTTGATGTCTGGGGCGTACATGGTATTGGTGGTGTTCTTGGTACTATTTTGCTGGGCGTTTTTGCATCTAAGGCAATTAATGCGTCAGGTGCAGACGGATTAATAAATGGTGATAGTTCTTTCTTTGTGAAAGAAATTGTCGCAGTTGTTGCTGCATCAGTTTATGCATTTATTTTTACCTACATCATGCTTATAATTATTAACTGGATTACACCAGTTAAAGTAGGTGATGAAATTCAGGCTCTTGGATTAGATGCTGGTTTACATGGCGAAAAAGCGTATGATGAAGGTGTTTTGTAAAATCAGCTAACAAAATATTTGTAAATATTTAATAAAAGCTCCCTTATTTATGGGGGCTTTTTTATTACTCACTTATTAAAATTATCGATTTAAAAAATATTTAAACCCTTTTATTTAATTATTTTTTCATAAATTAAAAAAAAATTACTCTCATACAAGTAATTGCAATTAATAAGAACAAATGGGGTCCTTAATAAAAATATGCCATCAATTTGTAAGCTATAGGTTAAAAAAAATTTTTTAATTGAATTTTGTATTAATAAATTTATTTTATATATTTGTAAAAGCTTATTTAATTATTAAAATTTATTGGTATGATAACAAAATTATTCATTTTTCTAATTTTATTTGTGGCTTGTTTTTCCTTACAGGCACAAATAGTGTTAACTGAAGTTAATACCAGTTTTACTCCCGGGACTTTTAATCCAATTGGAGCAAATACAACAGGTTATATCTCCCCTACAATTGGTGCTAACCAACAATGGAACTACTCAAATCTAACCCAAAGCAATGTGTATGATTTGGTTTATTTGACTCCTTCTGATGTAAATTTCCCTTCAGCAACCTATGTTGATACCGGTCTGTCTTCAGTCTTTATTCCCGGCAAATACTATTATCAAGATGCATATTATCAGACAGATACAAATGGTGCAAATGCTTTAGGTTTTGTTGTAAACGATCAACGTTATGGAAGTATTTCAGCAAATCCAACTGATTCTTGCATTTTTCCTCAACAATTTTGTGCTTATTCAAACCCTAATTATACAATGCCTTTCCCCACTACCATGAGCTCTTCATGGTCTTCTAACAACAGAAGTCATTTGAATTTTGAACTTACTGTTGCTGCCTATAGCTTGAATCAAACACCTTGTCAGAAAGTTACAAATACAATCAGAACAGATACTGTGATAAGTTGGGGAAAAATGCGAGTTCCTACTGTGTCAGGTCCTAGTCTGGCTTACGATGTGCTTTTAGTCAAAAGAATGGCTGTTCAGACTGACAGCTTTTATATGGCGGGTAATCCTGCACCCCAACCTTTACTGACTGCTTTTGGCGTATCACAAGGGCAGGCAACCATTACAAACAGGTATATATTCTGGAGGGAAAATGCAAGATATCCTTTGTTGATGATCAATTTTGGAAGCAATAATTTTACAACACCTACAAGTATTTTTTATGATGGCGAAGCTCTGTATGATCCTAACAATAGTATAACTGATATCATTCAAAATTCAGATTTTGATTTATATCCAAATCCTTGTACCGGCAACTTTACAATACAGCTCAATAATAATGAAATTCAAATGCCTCATCAGATTAATATATTTAATATTTTAGGACAAGAGGTTTATTCACAGGAAATTAGCATTATAAGTAATGGAACCTGTCACTTAAATGTTGATAACCTGAAATCAGGGACTTATTTTGTTGAAGTCCTTTCTGATTTTAAAAGCACTACCTCAAAACTCATTATTCAATAAATGTTTTTGGTGATTTTATATACCCAACTTCATTTATGAGCCAAATGTGACCGTTTTAAAACATGTGCATTCTATCTGCAAATCTGGATGTCAGAAGTAGGTTAAAAGTAGAAATATAAATAAGTAAATTAATAGTTTGACAAAATTTAACACACTGAAAAAATGTGTGTTATCATGCCAAATTTGTAAACTGATACGATAAAGCTTTTCTTTGTTTAATTGAAATATCTTATATTTGCATTAAATTCATTTTGAATGGCATTACTATGTGATTTTAGTATCTTTCTGACATTATACGATTGAACTATACTTGAAATTTATAAATTAAATGAAAACAATGGTAGAAAGAAGATTTAATCCTTCAAAACTGGAAAAATTAAATAATCCAAAGAGATTAGATGATTTTCCGGTAGATGATATTATTCAATTAATGAATATTAAGAATCCCGAAATAATAATTGATTTAGGTGCCGGAACAGCCTTTTTTAGTATCCCTTTTGCAAAATCATTTCCTCAATGTAAAATATTTGCTTATGATGTTTCCGATATTATGATTGAGTGGATGGAAAAAAATATTGTTCCAAAATTTAATAATATTTTTCCTTTAAAAATGGAGGAAAACAATGTGCCTAATGATGATAATGCTGCGGATGTCGTCTTTATGGTTAATGTGCATCATGAGCTGGAAACTCCTGAAAAAACATTAAACGAATGTTACAGGTTATTAAAACAGGGAGGAATAATTGCGATTTCTGACTGGAGAAAAGAAGTTTCAGATTTAGGCCCTTCTTTTGAGCTGAGATGTGAACCTGATGTGGTCAAATCACAATTGCAAAAATCTAAATTTCAAGATATTAAGTATTTCGTAAATTTCCCAAACAATTTTTTATTTATTGCCAGAAAATAGGGGGATTAATCGAACACATTTATCTTGTAAAGATTTTAATTTTTAATATTGGGACAAATTCCAATTTTCCTATAAAACTATCAGTATCATTTTGAATATATTTTAATAATATTTGATGTAGAAAATTAATTTTTTACCTATTATAAGTATAAAAATATATAATTTTATAATTTACATAAATCAAGATATGATGTTTAAAAAGGTTCTTTTACTTTTACTGATTAGTTGTAAAGTTTATGGCCAGATTAACCATCATGATAAACCTGCTGTACCAGAGGATTTCAAAAGTCACAAACAATATAAACGTGCTATGGACTATACCCTGAACAGGGATTTAGCTGGTTTACCGAATCCGGATTTTGCAAGATGGAAAGAGTGGGAGAGGTTGATTCAGATTGATGGGAGTAGAGATTCATTGGTAAACTCATGGGAAAATTTTGGACCTGTGAAAGGGAGTGGCAGAATTATCTCTATTGCATTTCATCCAACAGACAGCAATACTATTTATGTTGGCTCTGCCGGTGGCGGTCTTTGGAAAACAATAAATTACGGACAGACTTGGGTGCCTTTAACCGACTTTTTACCCTCTTTGGCCATTGGAGCCATAGCAATTAATCCAAAAAATCCCGATAAAATTCTTATTGCTACCGGAGAAGGATACTCGCTTTTAACAGAGTTCTCAAGTGGTGTAGGAATTCTTGTTTCTGAGGATGCAGGGCAAACGTTTTCGCTCACTTCTTTTACTGCTCCTTTAAGTCAGAATTTTTCAGGCATGGACATCATTTGGAACACTAATGATACAAACAAGGTTTGTGTAGCCACATCATTTGGCGTTTATTTTTCAAATGATGGTGGGTATTCATATACAGGAACACTTGCCCGTTTACCATCACGTATGCTTGCTGACCCGCTTCATCCTGATACACTCTATCTTACAGCAAGGTATTACAGCCCTGCTTATCCGGGCGGTTTTTTTAGGTCTTACGATATGGGCCAGAATTGGACACAGATTGAAACAGGTTTGCCCAACGGTCAGGATTTTGGCTATGCAAGTATCGCTGTTCATCCGATGTATCCTAATAAAATTATACTAAACATATCTGAGAGTACATTAAATGGAGTAGGACCTATGCACGGTTTATATAAATCCGATAACTGGGGACTGAATTGGACAAATATCAATACCAATGTTGATTTACATTGTTATCCTCCTCCATACAATTCTGTTTGTCAGGGTTGGTTTGCCAATACTATTTGCTTCTCTGAATCTGATTCCAATACAGTTTTTGCAGGTGGATGCAGATTATGGAAAAGCAATGACGGTGGCAACCAATGGATTAATTGTGATACAACTATAAATAATACATATGCTTTGCATGTGGACCATCACCAGACGCTTTATCATCCCATCACCGGACATTTATTTGATGTGAATGATGGCGGTGTGAACTATTCACCAGATGAGGGGAATTCTTGGATATCTCTTTCTGATGGCCTAATAACCCATCAGTTTTACACATTAGTTTCTGCTCAAACTGATCCTGAAATTGTTGTTGGTGGTGCTCAGGATGTAGGTTTTTTTTCTAACCTTCAGGCACATAGTTCAGCTCCATGGGCAAATCCATTCAATGGGGATGCTTTTGGAAGTGCTATAGACTATACCAATAAGAATATTTGGTACACCAGCTTGTTTTCACAGTATAAACGTGTAAAAACCTTCAATTCTGGTGGCAATTGGCAATTGTTAAACAATGGTACTACTTCTGATGATCAGTGGCGTATGCCATTAGTTATGAGCCCAATCAACCCTTTGTTGCTATTGTCGTCAAATAACTTTTATATGTATAAGACTACTGATGGTGGTAGCAATTGGCAAACTACTGCAAACACAGGCCTTATTTCCTGCTTCGAATTTGATAAATTGAATCCTAATCTGGTATATGCTGCTAAGTTATACGCAGAAAATATTTACCGTTCTCTGGATGCAGGCAGTTCTTGGACTCAGCTCAATGCTTCTCCGGGTTCTCCAGTTACCGATCTTGCTGCTGATCCTAATCACCAGTATGTTTTGTATGCTACTGTAGGTTCTTTTGCTTCTCAGAATCAAGTTTTTAAATCTACTGATGCTGGTAATACTTGGAATAATATTTCAAATAACTTTCCGCATATACCTGCTACTACTATTGTTGTTGACCCCTTTAATAGCAATTGCCTTTATGTAGGTGCTGATTTAGGTGTCTGGAAATCAATGGATGGAGGTGCTAACTGGGCATTATTCAACAATAATTCTTTGCCCTATGTGGCTATTGGTGATATGCATTACTATAAACCCGACAGCACATTAAGAGTTGGCACTTACGGCAGAGGTTATTGGAGAATTAAAACATCTCCTGAAATGAGCTCTGTTGAGGAATCAGATAATTTAATGTTGAATGTATCAGTATATCCAAATCCCTGTTCGGATTTTTTTCAAATAAACTGCAATTATAATCATTTGGAAATTAACGATTTAAGAGGTCAAAAAATTTATGAATCTTTTGAAAGCAAACCACTGATAAATATTGAGAATATCCCTAATGGTCTTTACTTAATAAAAATTACCTCGAAAAATAACCAAATGTTTTATCAGAAAATTTGTGTCTTACGATAGCTGAGAATCTAAATATAATTATAAGCATTCTTATGCTTTATACTTAAAGAGATAAATATTAATTAAATAATTCACATATATAATTTTACAAATTAATACATAAATAAGATGAAAAAGTTATTTTTAATAATTAGTTTTGTTATTTTCTCTGGCATTTTTGCTTTTACGCAAAATATTTGGCAATGGCAAAACCCTAAACCTTCAAGTCATTTAACAAGTCAGCTTTTTTTAGTGGACTCACTTACCGGCTTTATGGTGGGAGGAAATGGTACTATTCTTAAAACAACAGATGGATGTTCAAGTTGGACACTTCTTCAGAGTGGAACAAAAAATTGGTTAAGTTCGGTATTTTTTACAAGCACAACAACCGGTTATGCAGTTGGTGATTCCGGAACCATTCTGAAAACTATTGACGGAGGAGCAGTATGGTTTCCTCAAAACAGCGGAACTACTTCTTTCCTGAATCACGTTTTTTTCCCTGCACCGGGGTTTGGTTTTATAGTTGGCGCGAATGGTGTAATTCTTAAAACCACCAATGGTGGTGGCAATTGGTCAGTGCAAAACAGTGGTACAACTGTAAATTTGAGAGAAGCCTTTTTTACAGGAGTCAATACAGGATTTGTTATTGGGGCGGGCATTGTTTTAAAAACTACTAACGGAGGAGCGACATGGGCATCCCAGAACTTAGGAGTAAATAATTTTTCTTTATATTTCAATGATGGTAACACGGGTTATATTTCTGGTCAGGGAGGAACCATTTTTAAGACAACAGATGCAGGGTTAAATTGGAATGCTCAATCAAGTGGTATTACAAGTTCACTCAATTCAATATATTTCTCAGATGCTAATACTGGCTATATTTCAGGCCCGAATGGATTGATTCTAAAAACTAACAATGGTGGTACAAATTGGACGCCCCTCATTACCGGTTCTGCGGGAAATTTACATACGATTGTTTTTACTGATGAAAATACCGGTATTGCCATAGGTAATTTAGGTAACTGTGGTGCCGTATCAATAATTAAAACTACTGATGCCGGTTGGCATTGGACCGAAACAGCTAACAGTATTACAAGCCTTCTCTTTTCTGTTTTCTTTACAGATGTTAATAATGGTTATGCATCAGGTATTGATGGTGTTATTTTAAAAACAACAAATGGTGGTGTTAGCTGGAATCAGATAAGCAGTGGAACAAACGACGATTTATGGGATATCGTTTTCATAGATGCTAATACAGGTTTTGCTTCAGGAGATAATTGCCATATCTACAAAACAATTAATGGTGGGAACACATGGACCCAAACTAATAGTCCTGTTTGCGCTTATCTTGCTTCTATTTGTTTCACAAGTGCCAATACTGGTTATGCTGTTGGTGGATATGGTAAGATACTTAAATCAACTGACGCCGGTAACAATTGGACTGAACTTACAAGTGGTACTTCAAAAACACTCAATTCAGTATTTTTTACCGATACACTTACAGGTTATGCAGTGGGAGGTCTTTGGAATGAGGATAATGTTATTCTTAAAACTATTGATGCAGGTACAACATGGACTTCGCAATCTGAAGGGACAACCAGTATTTTAAATGATGTCTATTTTACAGATTCCAATACCGGTTATATTTCAGGACAAGATGGAATCATATTGAAAACAATTAATGCAGGCTTAGACTGGTTACCGCTAAACAGTGGAACTACAAGTCCGCTAAATTCATTTTGTTTCACAAACCCGAATAATGGTTATCTTGTAGGTAATGATGGCGTCATTCTAAGAACTACTGATGCCGGTCTTAACTGGAGTTTGCAGTCTGAAATAACAGACAATCAGCTGCTTAATGTAATCTTTACTGATGCCAATACGGGCTATATAGTCGGATCTTGTGGAACAATTCTTAAAACAACTAACGGAAGCGTAGGCATTAATGAATCTCAATATTCATCAGATCTGCTCAAAATCAATGTTTATCCCAATCCTGTTCATCCATCAACCAACCTGATTTTTAATGTAAATGCTAATAGTACAGATGAAAATCTTGAACTGTTTATTTATAATGCAACAGGGTCTTTAATTCATAAGGAACATATGGCTGTTAATTCCGGAAATAATCAAATTCATATTATTGCTCCTGACATTCCGGGCCTTTACTATATGTATATTGTATTTGGTGCCGAAAAATCAGGGTCAAAATTTATTGTGATTGAATGACCTTATGTAAAAAGTAATAAAACGAATAGGATGTGTTGAAGATTATCTGTCTTTAAATACTGATATTTTTTTCTTATAGTTGCCTTTTTAAGAAAATATCTTAGTGTAGGCCTTTGACTTGAAATAATATTTCTATCCAAAACTAGTATAAAACAAGTTTTACCACATCTTCTTCATCAGTATGAATGAAGTAAATACCTTTTTGTAAGTTATTGGTATTTATAATTGAAGTATTATTTTTCTCATAGACGAGGTTTCCAATAATGTCATATAATTTCACATCAACTGCTCTACTTAAGTGAACAACATTTCCATAACTGGGGTTTGGATATACATTGAATTCGAAGTCCTGAGAAATTTCTGCAATATCGTTGATGACATTTGAGGCTCCCGGAGTAGGGATATTAAATAACACTATATTAGAACTCCCATCGGGATAGCAACCAAAAGAAATATCTGCCACTTGCTGACCAAAACTTAGAGTGTCCATAACATATAACCCATCAGACGCATAAAGACCTATGGCTTCGCCACCGGCAGACAAACTGAAGTTTGTATGTAAGATGCCCTGTTGTATTTCACCATCAGCCCAAATAAGCAGAAAACCACCTGATGGTATTTTTGTGGAATCAGATCCTGTCGGAAACTGATATTTAGTAGGGTAATTAAGATTATCAGTGATATAATAGCCCCCAATGTTAATAGTATCGGGTGAGGCATTGTAAATCTCTATCCAATCATCAAATTCTCCAAAATTATCTGCAATTGTACTTGTGTTCGAAGCCATAAATTCGTTGATATGCAGACTTGTATTTTGGAAATTTGTATCTATCATAAAAACAGCTGTATATGAAGTCGTTTGATTGGGTGAAATTGTAATAACAGAATTGGTATTACCTGTGCCCTGCCACTCCACAAAACTATAACCGGGCTTAGGAATGGCTTTAAGGACAATTGGTATATTGTTAAAGTATTTTCCACTCCATGGATAAGGCTGACCATTGATGCCAATAGTACTTTCATTAATCAAAACAGAATTAATCTTTATACTACCATGAGCAGGGTTGGATACATCAAGATTAATTGTGTAAGAGCCACTGATATTCCATTTGTTCATTATGTGTTGGGTAACATTTACAGAGCGGTACAGTGCAAAGTTTCGCATGACATCTATGTAATCATCCCATTGTGCTAATGAAACGGGTAATCGCCATCTGTTTATGTTCTCTTGCATCAGAGGTGCATAAATTGACTGAATGGAATCAATAACATCCAGCATACGGTTTTGCTTGAAACTTGTATTAATATGGTCAGCCATATAGTTAATAAAACCATTACGAAATTCTGTATTTGTTAGTAAAGTTCGGAATAAAAATGTGGACCAGTCTGGATTTGGCCAATCTGTATTCCCTGCTTCACAGGCATATTCAAGAGTGTTGTGAACAGGCGCATTCATATTATCAATCATGCCAAACCCAAAGTCGGTGTCATAAAGCAGCCAGCGCCATCGTCCATCTTTTCCATAACTTGCTCCCGGTTCGTACTGTGTTGTTCTGTGCCTCCAGAATTTGATATTGTTTCCCGGCCAGTCTGTATTTCTGTAATATATCTGAAAAGCCTGATACGCCATGAAATTCTCAACATCCATTTGTGTTTTAATGTAGTTGTAATGTGTGTTCTGACTGATGTCATTCTGTTCAATATAATCAATCATAGAAAAATAGTGTAGGTCATCACCGAATTGGCCTTCATCAATATGTCCATAACCCTCAAGCACAACAACATCCTCTTCATTCATATTGTAATGGTTACTAAGGTATGTGCTGTTTTGCTTTTCTCTGATATTATGAAAACCCCAGAATTCGCCGTTTAAAAAAACAATCGAAGGTTGAAAAGCCATAAAATCAACTTTTGTATGACTTATCAATACATGCATCAATGCGTCTCTAAAAAAGGTCTGACCAAAATCATTGCCGGAGTTTCTGAGAATCAGTTCACTAAAAGTATTCAGTGGTTGGTTATTCCATCTTTTTTTATGTCCCGGAAAAATTGCATGATTAAATGTGCCGGCATCATATTTATCCTTGGCATAAAGTCTTAATGATTTTTGCCACATCATCCGTGATGCACCGCCATGAATTCTGACACCTGCATTTTTACTAAAACGCAAAGTCCCGTCATGCTCAAAATATTCTACATGTATAGGGCGCTCCCATGCGTCTCCTCTGCCAAAAAAGTTTGCAGGTCTCCAAAGAGTGGTTGAGTCATTGGGGTTTTGAGCAAGCCATTCATAATAAACGTCACCAAGGACATAAATCCCTCTGGCACTGTCAAAAAGATTACTGTTGTCAGTTACAAGTGATATGACGGGCGTATTATATTTCTGAAAAATACCTGCATCAACAAAAAAGGAACTTGTTGCTGTTCTTACGGTAATAGAGTCGGGAATAAAGGCTTTAGCCCTAATAACATTTGTTTTAAAAACCTCTCCGACCGGTGGCATGTAATATAATGATACCTCAGAAATCATTGAAATGGTATTTGTATCACCAGCACGGCTTTCAATCAGCAATGCTTGGTTGAAAACAGGATGATTCTGGGTAGGTTCCGAGCCGTCAGTGGTGTATCTTACTGTAGCTGTAGGGTGTTGAAAGTTTATATTGAGGTTAAAAGGAGCAGTGAAAAAGCCGCTAGGCACCGAAAAAACAGGCTCTGCAAATGATATCCCTTTGAATGTTTCGCTGTTGTTGTTACTCTTTTTAGGTGTGGCCTTGGAAAAGTATTTAAAATTACTACTCCCATCAGGAAAACGGCCATAAGAAATATCGGTATAGAGTTCCTTTGAATGAAGATAGTCGCAAACTGTACCGGTAAGATTGGATACTATTAAGGGTTCACCTTCTGTCTTGATTTTGAAATTTGTATGGATGTTATAATATGTTAGGTTTTGGCCTGAAGCAACAACCAACAAAAAACTATCCGGTTCAAGCTGTAGTAGTGGGAAACGCCATTTATCTGTTTGTACACTGTCATCTGTTAATAGGAAATTATTCATATAAACAGGGGAGCCACCTGCATTATAAAGCTCTATCCAGTCTTCACTCTGTTCAAATTCATCAAAAAATGTCTGCCCATTTGAAGACATAAACTCATTAATGACAATTTGTGTATTATTAATGAGTGTCAATTCATCTAAAAATAAAGTGGAATTTCCAAGAGGTTTGTCAAGATAAGCAGTTGCATAAATTATGGCGCTGTCAGGAATGTCTGTAAAGCTGTCAATATAATATATAGGGACATCAAATTTGGTGTAATTGTTAACAGTCTGATGAGTTGAAAAAGCCGCAAAGCCTACAGCTGTATCAGCTTTATACATTATCATAAACACCTGCATAGTGTCCATGTTCTGAGGAAAGAATTTAAAATATCCCTTAAGAGATGTGTATTTTTCGTTGACGACTAAAGCTCCGGATTCATAAGACAAATTTTGGGAATACATGATAACACCTGGTATCGTATCTGCTGGTCCCAGACTGTTTTGTAATTTTGCGGCGAATGTGCCGTTTAAAGCATCTGATGTTTTTTGAACAGGATAATAGGGGTGGTGGTGGGCAATAAAGTTAAGGTTAAACCAGTTCTGTGGCTGATCGTAGCTCTGAATATTCCAGCCCTCAAATCCACCGTTCGGAACAGGTATAGCTGAATTTGTAAAATGAAGGTCATCAATAATTAAAAAACCACCGTCAACACTATCCTGAAATGGATTGGAATGTGTTGCGAGAATAATTACAGAGTCGGGAATTTCTGTGGGATGGTTGTAGTTAATTTTGAATTTTCTTTCATAAAAATTCAGGGTGTCAGGTGTCAATGGTATAAAGAAATAGTCTGTACTTAAATGGATCCCGTTTTTCTTGAAAATCACATGAATGAGTGCTACATCAAAGGGGTTAGGACTGTAACACTTGAAAAATCCGGCTAGAGAATCCGGCCTGCCGGCATAAGGGACGCCCCCAATAAAGCCTAGATTATTATCATGACCACCATGTAATATTAAAGCAGTGCTCATATTGTTGGTGTCATATTGAATGCGAACTCCATAGTTCCCACTGTGCGAAGGTGTTGAAGGAGTTACTAATCCGGCAGCTAACCAGTTGTTAATTTGATAATTACTTATTGTTTGCCAGTTTTCAAAGTGTCCGTTTGGAACCTGTCCGAAAAAATTAATACATTTTACAAATAGGACGAATAAAAGGATAGAGACTTTTTTCATAGGCATTCAATATATTATCAAAATTATAAAATTTAAATCACATCAGTACATACACTTAAAAAAGGTTTTACCCTGTAAAATAAAATTTAAAAAATTTATTTGCATGATGTTAGTGAAAATATTTAATAAATCATTGAAGAGGTCTTTGTGGTGAGCTGCTTCTTTCTTAAAGACTTTTAAAAATATATACTGACTTGGTAGTAAAACAAAGTTTGACTCCAAGAAATACCGACGCACTTTTTAAAATCAGGACTTTAAAAATCCTACTATATGGCACGACCTGTCCCTATTTATCGGGATTTACCTTTTATGACCACACAGGCTGTTATAAATGGCAAAAGAATAATAAAAAATCACAAAATCTTAAATTTCAACTATTTAAGATGTATTGTTGCAAAAAACGAAAAATGTTAATAAAAAAATAGGTAAAAAAACGTTATTTATCATTAGATTTGTTGGAAATTATATTTGAATTATGGAAAATAACATTACCTATCTTTTTGGTGCTGGCTCAAGCTATTATGCTTGTCCAATATGGAAAGAACAAGCTGAATGTATGTTTAATCTACATAAAGTTTTAAAAAAAACATATACTTTAGAGAAAGGTGAAGAAAGAAATTTATCTAGTAATGACAGATTAATTTGGGAAATTTCTTTTAATGGTAAAAGAGCTCTTGAATTTAATACCGTTGATACTTATGCAAAAAAGCTCTTTCTTGCTGATGACAGAGAACTTGAATCCTTAAAAAGAGCTACAAGTAATTTCTTCACGATTTGGTCACTTACTGATAATACTGAATGGAAAAAACTTTTTTATATTAATGATAAAAAGAAAATTGTTAAAAGAAATGAATTTATTGATCATCGTTACATTAATTTATTGGCTTCTTACCTTGAGAAAGGAAGCCCTTTACCAGCTTTAAGAAGCAATATTAAATTTATTTCATGGAATTATGATTTACAACTAGAGTCTGCATATATTAAATTTTGCTCTTTTGGTATTCAAGACTTTATAAAGGGAAACAAGTATTTCCAATTTATTCCTAAAGATGAAAATAGCAACCTTGACGTTCTGCATTTAAATGGTTATTGTGGCTTTTTTGGAGAAGATGATGCTTTTAATTTATATAATCGCTCTGATTCTAAGGATTTAAACGAAATAATAAACAAAATTAACTTCGTTGTAGAGCCTAAAAATATTGATGTTCATTTTGATAATCATATTAATTATTCCTGGGATAAAAAATCTGCACTTGCAAATAACATTCGTACTCAAGCATTAAATGTAATGAAAAAAACTGACATCCTAGTAGTTGTCGGCTACTCATTCCCTCCTTTTAATAATTCTATTGACAATGAGCTTATACAAGCAGCAAAAAATCTCAAAAAATTTGTATATCAGGATCCTAATGCAAATATCGATTTTATACATGAAACATTTGGCGTTCCGAAAAACAAAATTTCAATTATTAAAGAGAGTTTAGAACAGTTTTTTATTCCAAACTATACATTTCCTGAAAACGGACATGCAGGTATCTCTCATTCTAATAAATAAAATATATGACCCTATCCGAATACATATCAAGTATCAATCAAAGATATAAACTTGGCAATGCCACCGAGCATACATTTCGCGCTGACTTACAAAACCTTATAGAATGCATGGTGCCTGAAATCAGGGCCACCAACGAACCCAAGAGGCAGAAGTGTGGCGCACCCGATTACATAAACGTGCTTCCTTCTTTATTGATGATGCTTTCATGTGTGCATCACACACTTACTCACTGACTTCGACAATGCATCACCATATAAATTATCTTAGCGATTAAAAACCGATTTATTATTTGCGCATTAAATGATTTTTTGAAAAATTAAATGTGCTTAATTCACAAATGATTACGAAGTGCCGGAACGGCCTTTTAAAAATTTGCGTTTCAAAATCGAGGGTTTCATTACATAACTTAAAATTCATTTCAAGGTAATTAAAGTAACCAACGAGTGAGGGTGTTGAATATTATTAAAACTACAGATTCATCCCGAACGGCTTTGGTTACGCCAGTAATGAAATCCGAAGATTTTAGCAAATTTTTAAGCAGCCTTGACTTTTGCGTTACTTTGTGTCAAGACAAAGTAACAAATATTAATTATTTATTTGAGTGAATCACCAAAATTGGTTTTATAAAATCTGCAAATACATTATATACAGCAAGTTTTAAAATAAATTTTTCAAAGTGTCGAAGTCAAGAGTCAGATGATTTTCCCGTCAGGGAATTAACATAAGAAAAACTTCCGTTAATGTCCATGCGGACAATAAAAAAATGAACTTACATTTTTTTATTAATATTAAAGTCCTACGGACTATATTAACTTGAAATTTGTGTAATTTATTAATGCCCCCAACATGAATACCACTGTTCATTCAGATTATTCAGAACATTATCAAAAATTATAAGGTCTTTCCTTAATCCCTTTTATGTAATTTATAAATGCTTTGTTAACCACTTTGTTGCCACCGGGTGTTGGATAATTACCTGTAAAATACCAGTCCCCCTTGTTGTTAGGGCAGGCTTTATGCAGATCCTCAATTGATTGGAAAATAATTTTTACCTTGGCCTTAACATCCTTATCTGTTACCATGGAGGCTATTTTTTCTGAAATCTGATCAGTTTTTAGGACATCATAGATGTGTTTTACGTGGTTAACAATTTCCTCTTTAGGTAAATGAACCTGCTCAATACATTTTTTATACACCTCATTAATCACACCCTCTTGTTTTGTATCTTTCAATAATTCAATTGCTGCTTTAAAAGCAATAAAATCATCAAGTCTAGCCATATCTATACCGTAGCAGTCGGGATAGCGTATTTGTGGTGCTGATGAAGCAATTATTATTGATTTTGGCTTGAGTCTGTCTAAAATCTTAATAACACTGTGTTTTATTGTAGTCCCTCTTACTATTGAATCGTCAATAACTACAAGGTTGTCAATACCTTCTCTGATGGAACCGTAGGTGATATCGTAAACATGTGCAACCATATCATCTCTGGCTTCATCCTGAGCAATGAAAGTACGAAGTTTCACATCCTTGACGGCTACCTTTTCCATGCGTACTTTCATGCTTAAAATCTCATCAATTTTTTCAGGTGTGAGATTTTTGGCATTGCTGATGAACAAGTCCTTTTTAACGGTATTTAAAAAAATATTAAGTTCGTCCATAAGCCCGTAAAATGCAGAAGCCGCTGTATTTGGAATGTACGAAAAAACAGTATTTTCGAGGTCAAAGTTGATGGCTTTTAGGATACTGGGAACAAGTGCCCTGCCTAATTGCTGCCTTTCTCTATATATTTTAGCATCGGTACCTCTTGAAAAATAAATTCTTTCAAAGGAACAGGGACTGATTTTCTCACTATGTTTACATACACATTCTTTAAAAGTTCCGTTTTTCTTTATTATCAGTGCGTTACCTGGTTTTAGTTCAATGATTTTTTCTGCCGAAATATTAAAAGTTGTTTGAATCCCCGGCCTTTCTGATGCAGCAATTATAATTTCGTCATCTGCATAATAATAAGCCGGTCTTATACCGTTAGGATCCCTTAAAACGAATGCATCTCCATGCCCAAGCATACCTCCGATAACATAGCCACCATCCCAGTGTTTGGAAGATTCTACCAGTATTTTTTGAATATCAATATTTTCGGCTATAAGAGGAGAAATATCCTTTTTTGAAAAGCCTTGTGCTTTGAAATGTCGGTAGAGCTTCTCATTTTCATCATCAAGGTAATGTCCTATTTTTTCAAGAATGGTTACTGTGTCAGAGGTTTCAATGGGGTGTTGTCCGATATTTACAAGCCTGTCGAAAAGCTCATTGACATTTGTAAGATTAAAATTGCCGGCTATTACCAGGTTCTTCGACTGCCAGTAGTTTTCTCTGATGAGTGGGTGACAATGTTCAATTTTATTCTTGCCGAAAGTACCGTACCGGAGATGACCCAGATACAATTCTCCAATGAAATCAGTCGACTCCTTCAGCCCGTTGACATCATTGAACCTTTCTTTCTTATCTCCTACATAACCATTAATCTGTGTAAAAATATCCTTGAAGATATCCTTGATAGGTGTGTTGGAATTTGAACGGATACGGTTAAGGTATTTTTGACCCGGTTTCATATTAAATTTTATACAAGCAACTCCTGCACCATCCTGACCTCTATTATGCTGCTTTTCCATTAAAAGGTACAACTTATTAAGGGGAAATGTGGAAGTATTATATTTTGCCTGATAGTATTCAAGGGGTTTCAGCAGCCTTATCATGGCTATGCCGCATTCGTGTTTTATTGAATCACTCATGTGAAAAATAGTATTTATTGAGTTGTAAAATTATCTAGAAAATGCTAATAAAAGCAAAATAGTTTTCATTATTTTTCAGCATTATAAGGTGCATAAACCGGACGCACACAATATCCCTTTTCCCTTAAAAGTGCTATGACTCCATCTTCTCCGGGCAAATGCAAAGCACCTATGGCCACAAATGTTGACCGCTTTCTTATCATTTTATCTATTCTTTTTGCCATGGTGATATTTCGCACTGTTAATAAAGATGTCATCATTTCTTTATTTGAGGTATCACGCTTAGAAATCTCAGACATTTTATCAAGATCCTGAGTCCTATAAGCCTCTATTAATTCCTCCATCTGTTGCTCTTCTTCTCCGGAACCCATGTTTTTGATATACTCTGTCAACACACTTGCAGGTGTGTCTTCAATGGCTTTAATCTGCTCCTTTACTTTTTCAACGCTGATGGTTTTCATCCCTTTTTCTATAGCCAGGTTATATAAAAACTGATCTACAAAAGTTGGCCTGTCTGCTTTCATCGTTTTTTGCATAAACATCGACATAATAAAAAATGGTTTCATTTTATCATACAGCCGGATACTCATACCAAGGTGCTGCTTTACAGCATCAGATAACAACTGATAGTCTTCCGCGCTGTACAAATCTTGCAAACTCGTTCCTTCAGGAAGATACATGTGTTTCATGACTGCATCCATGTTTTTCTTATTGGGTACAAATTCCATGGCATAAGCTTTACAATTATCAAAAACAATTAATAATGAGTCGTTGAATTCATAAGCACGTTCATCCATACTGTGCATTGTACCATACAGATAGGATTTCCCTTTGGTTTTTCTGCCACAAATCTCCCATAAAAGTGTGTTTTGTGAAAAAACGGATGCTGATAAAGTTAAAATTAGAGCTGTAAGAAAATGATTTATGCGCATATTGTATATTTTATCTAAATTTATATTCACTTTGCTAAAGTATAAAATATCTTATATTTTTTTACTTTTTTTTCACTACTTATGCAACCTTTTTATAATAATATGTGTCTATATAATAAACAACTCAATGTGGAATGAAGCTCAGATAATTGAAGGATGTTGCAAAGGGGATAAACGCTGCCAAGAGCTTTTATTTAAAAAGTATAAAGCGGTTTTGTTTGGTTTATCCTTACGTTATTGCAAATGCAGAGAAGATGCTGAAGATGTTTTACAGGAAGGCTTTGTGAAGATTTTCTCCGGCATCAAAACATTTAGAATGGAAGGCTCTTTTGAAGGATGGTTGAAAAGAATAGTTGTTAATACAGCACTGAATCATTATAAAGCAAATTTAAAATTCAGTTTTATGCAAAATTATGATGATATTAATGAAAACGATTTGGCAGGTGCAAATGAATTGCATGAACAAAAATTCAGTTCTGAAGAATTAATGGCTATGGTGCAGTCCTTACCTGATGGATACAGAGTGGTTTTTAACTTATATGCCATAGAAGGATTCAGTCATAAACAAATTGCAGAGATGCTGAATATCAACGAAAATACATCAAAATCTCAGTTAAGCAGAGCACGTCAGGTGTTACAAAAAAAGCTAATAAATAATCAAAAAGCAATTACAGTATAATGTCAAAAGAAAATAATATAGACGACATTTTCAAAAATGGTTTGAGTCACTATACCGAGGATCCCCCGGATGGTATGTGGGATGCCATTTCCGATAAACAATCCAAGAAAGCAATACCTTGGTGGACTAAACTGCCAAAATTAATCATCCTTATCGGTTTAGGCGTTATTGTTTGCATTGTGGCTGTCTCTTTTATAACATCTTTCATTAAACAACAAACTTTTAAACATCAGTTAGAACTCTCTCAAAATACCCTTAATGAGAAAAGTAATGATTCCTTGTTAGATTTATCGGGAAAAATTAACAATGATATATTGAATCCTATTGATAATTCAGATATTGTTACTCCCGAAAACAACAGCGTTCCTTCTGAATCCGAAGATAAAACAGATAATACAAATAATTCTACCAACTCCAATAATTCAAAATCCTATGCTTCAGGCTTTTCTGGTAATAATGTTTCAACAATTATTCAAACTCAGCTTCATAATCAGTCCGCTGAATCTTTAAGTGATTTTCAAGAACAAACCGACAAACCTGAAAATGAACTTATTCCTGTCAGTGAAGTGAACGAAGAAAGTCTGATTGCAATGCCTCAGGATGAGGGAAATAATGCATCTGTTCAAAACTATGAAGAATTCACCCCTTCTGTTTTGATAAACAATAATGTGACTACACCCGAATTAGTTGAAGAAAATACCATGAGCAATACCGAAGACAACACCCCTCCCTATGTAAAACCAAAAGCAAGAAAACCTGTCTTATTCAGAATTGGTGTTTTTGCAACACCTACTTATACAACAAAATCTATAACTGAAACTACTGCTGTTGATCCTGTTTACCACAAGCTGAGAGATGATTCTGAAATGCCTTTATTATCAGCGAATTATGGTTTCTCTTTGCAATTGGAAGTGGATAGGTTTTTCCTCAATACCGGACTATCGTATCAAACTTTAGGTGAGAAATTAAATTATAATTTCAATACAGTTGATAATATTGATACTTCCGGAGGCTACTTCAACCATTACACCTACACCATCCCCGATCCAAATAATATTAACAATACTATTGTTGTGTTTGATTCAACATGGATTAGTTCTGCTGACACCACATTCAGAAATATCCTAAACAAAAGGAATAATTCATATACATATTTAAATATTCCTTTGAATATTGGGTATTATTTTGTGCAATCTGAAAAACATAGAATTGGTTTCTCTTTAGGAGTTTCATACCTGAGAATTCTGAAACAAAATGCCGGCTTGTTAAACACTACTGCTGATGAATTCTTGCATGCTCAGGAGGTCGAATCAATTGTAAGCAGAAACGTCACAGCATATAGTTTATCCCTTATTTATTGTTACAGTTTTAATTCAATAAGTTCTTTTACTATTCAACCAGAATTTAATCAAACGATTGGCAGTATTTTTAATGAAGATTATGCCGTCAAACAAAATTACAATCAGTTAGGGCTGAGATTGGGTCTTACTTTTAAGATTAAATAAACCGGAGTATGCAAAAATACTTTTTCAGAAATGTGTTTTCATTTATCGTTATTTTCTTATGCTTGAATTGTTTCAATGCAGGAGCTGTTGCTATTGGTGCCGGAGAATTGTGTTATGACAATGAAACTATCATTGAGCTTCCTGTTTATGCAAATGCACTTAATCATATCAAAGGAGTAAATGGCATATTAAATTATTCACCCTCTGTTTTTACTTTTGTAGCCTATGATAATCTTCAGCCCTGGCTTGATAATGTTAGCATTGTTGGGAATAGTATTACCGGTCAGATTTTTATTGATATTAAAAATAATATGACTTTCAGCCTTGGTGACGATACATTGTTTATCCTAAAGTTTTTGGTAACTGCACCAATTGTCCAATCTATGCCCTTTGAATGGGACACGGCCTATTATTTAAGTTCCGGATCCGTTTTTCTTAATCTCCCTTTTATTGATGGTGTTTTAGCAATCCCGGCCCTGATAAATTCTCAGCCCTTAGATGTTTCTGCTTGTGCATTTGATACCATTCATATGATTGCTTCTTCTTCCGGAAACTCTATTTTTCAATGGCAGGAGAGTGTTGATGGTGGAACTACATGGGCGATGATTCACGATGATTATAAATACTCGGGTGCTGATTCAGAAATAATGCAAATCATAACTCGTGGACAAATGAATAATAACCTTTACAGATGTCAAATGGGATATCCTGTTTGTGGTATTTATTCTGATGAAGCGCTTTTGGAAGTTGTACCCAATATATTATCGCACCCTTCTGATACGGTCATTAATCCGGGAGGAACAGCAGTATTTCATGCCCAAGCAAATGGTGCAGGGGCAACTTATCTTTGGGAAGTCAGTTCGGATGGAGGTTTAAACTGGAGTTCAACTGCTCTTTTCCCTCCGGTAACGACTCCTTCTCTTACAATTGTAAACCCACCTTTATTCTGGCATACGTATAAATTCAGATGCATCATTCAAGGTGTTTGTTCTCCCCCAACAGATACAACTGAAACTGCATCGCTTTATATAGGTTCTGCTGCCGGCTTGTCAAATTCTTCTGAGGGTAAATTGTGCTTGCTTTTTCCAAATCCGATTAAAGAATACTTTGTAGTAGAAACACCTAATGATACTGAATTTGATTTATATATTTACGATGTTTTTGGACGCGAATTATGCCATTTCTCACACCTTAGTAGTAATCAATTAATTTATAAACCTTCCATTTCTTCGGGTCTGTATATGTATAGGTTGAATCTTCTCAATAATAACACAGAACAATGGGGAAGACTAATTATTGAATAATAGGATTCCTTAAAAATAACTAAGGGATTGAAATTAAAGCAGCAATTTATTAACGAAGAAGTGTTACAGTTCCTCTTTTCTGTATAAGGACATTGTCTGTATTTCGGAATTGTATCAAATAAGTATATACGCCAAACTGAGCATCATTGCCTCTGTATGTACCATCCCATCCAACGTTAGGATCAGTAGTTTCAAAAATTACTTCACCCCAGCGGCTGAAAATCAGGAAGCTGTAATCTGATGCATCTATAAAAATCCCGAAGGGTTTAAAAACTTTATTGTAACCTTTGGGAACAAAGGCACTAGGGACAAACATTTTGGGGATTTGCTTGGCAATGGCTTGGTTAGATGTACTTACTTCACTCAGGTTGTAAATGTTGCCAAGACCTTCATTGGCAACAACGTAATAGGTAAACAGACCTTCGGATGATGTAAAGTTAGATACATTGTCAACATAGGAATTTACATTGGAAGGCACATTCGCTAATGGTTCAAAGTTGTCGTCCACTTTTCGGTAAATATTGTATGATTGAACTGTGCCTGACCATAACTCATAGTTATTCCAATAAATTTCATTTGTCATATCTCCAATTCCTTCTGCTGTAAGGTAAATGGTTCGTCCTAAGTTCGATGAAATCTCGTTATCACAACTGTCAACCACAACTATTTTGTAATAATAGCTGTTGTAATTAACCAAAGCTGTCAGGTCAGAATATGTTAAACTTGGAGAAGTAAATGGCAAGCTCGCAATAGTAGTGAAAGGTCCTGTGGAACTTAGCGAACGCTGAATTTTAAACTGTTTGATATAGGCTGCACTATCAGCTAGAAAAGAGACATCCACATAAGAATTATTCACAACAGTTGCTGTTTTTAGATAAACAAATTGTGGTTGAAGCTGGGAAACAGCTAACATGCAAACTTTATTTGACGAAGACGAAATACCGTTGTCATTAAAGGCTTGAATATAGTAACAATATTCTGTTGATGCTTGAAGACCACTATGTGTGTAAGTAGTAGTTCCTGCAGAGACTGTAGAAAGTAAATTCCATGGACCATTGTTCTCGCTGCACCATACCCTATACCCTGTAAGAAGAGGTGACATGTTAATATAAGGCGTCCAGTTTAGTGTCATAATAGCATCACAAATATCTATGGATGCAGTTAAATAAATAGTTTTATGCTCCAACACCATTGGACTAATATTCATACAACTATCAAAAGCAGCAATTGTGTATGATTGAGAAGCGCTGTTGGCATTTGATGGGCTGTGTAAATAAGAAGCGCTGCTGCCTCCCCAAACAGTATCAATAGCTGTCCAGATTCCTCCAATATTTTGATAAACAACATACCCATCTGCATCAGGAGAAATGCTTGGTGTCCATCCAATTGAAACAGTGCCGTCTGTTATATTAACGCTGACACTGTCAAGTAATGGTTCATCAGGTGCTATGAGATCCTGAAATACATCACCATCAATATTGGAAACAGAAATACAGCCTGATGAGTCAGCAATTTCAATGCGGTAGTTGATATTGGCATTACACAAAGTAATAGCTTCAAAATATTGTAAGCTTTGTGTGGAATCAATAAGTTGCCATATACCGGAAGGGTATTCCCTGTAAATCATATACCATGTGTCAGATGTTGGCAACAAGGGGTTAGAAATGGGATTCCAGTCTAATTGGGCATTTCCAGATCCATTGTTAACAGCCGTCAAATTAATGCTTTGTAAGGTGTCAGTTGAAATTGACCAGAATTGAGGCAAACCATCGCAACCAGATCGTGTTTGAATGTAATAATAAACACTGTTAGTGTTAGCATTGGCTCCTACATGGGTATATGATGTCTGACTTAAAATTGGGACAGTATCTACAAGGGTAAATGGTCCTGTTGGGCTTGTAGATGAAAAAATATGATAACTGTTGAAACTGTTAAAACTATCAACGGGAGCTATCCAGTTCAATGTCACATCTCCGTTTGCAGCTACGCTGACACATCTAAAATCAGGAGTGGCCAGTACAGGCGGAGGTAAAACGATGATTGTAATTGTACTTATATTTATGGCAGGAGCAGGACAGAAGTCATCCTGTACTTTGATAAGAAAATTGTAAATGTTAGACGTGGTCCCACACCCTGTAGGACTTGCCAAATGGCTGCAATCAGTTTGCCACGAGAAATTTGTCTGAACCCCAAATTGCCCTGTAATAGGAGGTGGCGGGTTTAATACAGCGCAAGGTGGATTGATACACCCACTGGTAGTGTTGGAATAATTGGCCCCAAATTGAGAGCCTGATGCTGTAATGGTCATTGTCTGGGGTTGATTGTTTGGTAAAAACTCAAAGTCAGTACCCGACATGGGGAAAGTGACAAGTGCGCCAGCATAAACAGTATCGACATATAATGTGTATAAACCTGAAATGGGATCCTGAAAGGGGGCTGTTACTACAGGTGGATTATTTATGCCACAAGCTAAAAGCACAATTTGCATTTCTCTGAATATCTCAGCCACTTTTATGCCGCATTTATAAGCTGTAACTTTAATTACAGTTTGGAAAGCGCCCTGAGTAAATGATGTAAATGAAATTTCTCCGGTATATGGGTTAACAGTCGCAGGAACATTATTCGGATTGTGTACGGTGCTTGGCAAAGGGCTTAAATAGCTATAACCTGTAGCCCAGGTCGTAACGGGTTGATTGAGGTTTTCTAAGGGTGGTGCCCATTCGTAAGCCAACGAATCTAACTCGTAATCAAAAGCATTATGGTTGTAAGTAAATGGATAACTGGTGCAAATGACAGTAGATGGTCTTTCTGCAAAAACAGGAGAATTGTCAAAACAGGGGTTAGCCTGAATAGGAACAGTTGAACCCGGTGGGGTGTAAGGGAACATAGCAGCTCTTAAACGCCAGTTTTTTGAAGATGCATTTGTAATGTTGGTTGAAGGATTTCTGCAACAATCACCCCAGTTAAAAATCCATCCCGATGCAGGTGGTACACCGGGCAAAGTAACAGGATTTGATACATAAATATGTTCTTCAATAGCTCCTTGATTAGGTGCTGTTACAGTAGCACATGTAATATGTGGACCAATAGAGTTACATAATGGAGAAATATCAATTTGAGTAATTCTTGTCAAGGGTATGGTTGTTACTGTAGGGTGTCCCGTAACAGTCAGAGTTTGAGTTGCTCCAAACTGAATACCGTCACATTCTCTATATACCTTCATGGTAAATTTGTATTGCCCGTTGGGCAAGCACTCCCATGTTATCTCTCCGCCCATATAGTGAGAAGCTTGAACGGATTGATATAAAAATGAAACTAAAAGGGAGAAAATAAATATTATGATTCTTCTATTTATTGACATTTGATGAAATCTTAATTAATAACAGTTATTCAGACGGTATTTTGAAAATTTGTTGCTTTTGAAAAATGGCAAATAATATAATTGTCATATTACTAATACATTAAATGCGTTTTATAACTTAACACAAAGTTAAGCATTATATTTTGAAATGCGGTAATATATTTTATTAGCCTGCAACAATTTCAAAGAGGTGTTCGGTAGGGAAATATTTTTGAGCTAAACAAAGAAGTTTTTCATTGTCAATATTCCTTATTTCATTAATGTAACGTTCAATATAACTCAGGTCAATATCATAAACAATTAATGAAGCAAAAAGATTTGCAAGGTTAACATGTCCGTCAATACTTCTTAGGATGCTTCCCAATAAATAATTTTTAACAAGTTCTAATTCATTTTTTTTAATCTTTTCATTCTGCAGCTTTTGTAATTCATTATAAATTTCTTTGATTGCAGGTTTGCATACATCTTTTCCTACTTGAGTTTTTATTGAGAAATAGGCTGCATGACGCATCGAAAAAATGACGGAGTAGATGCCATAAGTATATCCTTTGTTCTCTCTTATATTTGCCATAAGCCTTGATCCAAAATATCCTCCCAGAGCAGTATTCAAAACCCTGAACCCCATATCGTCCTCTTCGCCTCTTTTCGGGCATAAACGCCCCATTTCAATGGCCGATTGCAAGGCATTGGTTTTGGGTACATAATGTTTCATCCCTTTACTGCTTTTAAAATTCTGTTTCGTATGAAAAAAAGCATCATTACCGTAATTAAAACCTGTTAATGATTTTTCAAAAGAAATGAGATCCGCATCACTCATATTTCCTGTAATGACCAACTTGCAATTCGCAGCAGTAATAAACTGTTTGTGAAAAGTACTCAGATGATAGGATTTTAATTTCGTAAAATCTTCATTTTTAAGACTATAGCCATAATAATTACTTTCTCCAAACACAACACTGTCAAATTTTTGTTTGGCCAATGTGGTAACTTTCTCTAACTCGAGAAGAAAATGTCGGTAACTGATATTCAGTGCAGTTTTTAACTCGTTTTCCGGAAAAATTGGTTTGAGAAGTACCTCTGCAAATACTGGAAATATTTTTGATAAATGTTTTTTATTGGCGATAAGTACAATGGATGAGCTGTCGTTGGTTGTTTCTGAATAATATTTAACACCGTAGTAATCAAATGTTTCAGCAATATGGGTTGATGAATATGATTGTGTCCCTTCGCTCAACATTTTTGAAGTGAAGACACATTGCAAGGGGAAATCTTGTGTAAAACTGCCTACATTAAAGATAAATCTGAAATTTATAACATTGCTGTCATTACGGAACAGATAAGTGGGAACAATCCCAAAAAGTTTTAAGGATTCAGGTTTATTTATGTGATTCAGATTCAGTTCTTTTATTTGAGGTTGTATGCGTCTGTCCATTTTATTTTATTTTTTGAGGTAATACAAAGTTGAGCAGTTTTTGGGATTTAAGACTTTTTCAGATGTTTTTTGTATATCTTGTGCAGTCACTTTCTGATAAAGAATCAGTTCGTTCTGACTCATGGTATTGCCATCAATCAGTTCATTATAAGCAAGCATATAGGCTTTGTTTAAAATATTGAGCATACCCAACTCAAGATTCATTTCAATTTTATTTTTTACTTTGTTAAGCTCTCTGAGGCTTGGCGCTTCTTTCCTTATTTTTTCAAGTTCAGTTACAATAGCCATGTCTGCTTTTTTTATATCAATTCCCTCATTAAGAGTGGCCTCAACAACTAAAAGATTTGAGTCAATACTGCCTGTAATGTAGGCGTCAATTTGACTGAATATTTTTTGCTTTCTAACAAGCTGTCTGTAAAGACGTGAAGATTTGCCGTTTGAAAGTACATCCGACAGCATGTCAAGACTGTAATAGCCTTCGTCTCTTCTGTCACAAGCATGATAAGCTTTGAAAATTTTGTTGGAGGGCACATCCTTGATGATCGTTTTATATCTTGCTTCACGTTGAACAGGTTCTATCGGAAGGTTTCTCTTGTTCATTATACCTGAGGGGATATCTCCAAACCATTTCTTAACTAACGGAAATAATTCTTCCATAGTGATATTGCCAACAACAACCAAAATGGCGTTATTAGGGCGATAAAACCTGAAATAGAAGTCTTTAACATCCTCAAGTGTCGCATTTTCTATATGGGCAATATTTTTTCCAATTGTTGACCATTTATAGGGATGTACTTTATAGACCATTTTCCGAAGAACGGCCCACGAATCTCCATAAGCTTTATTTAGGTACGACTGTTTAAATTCTTCGATTACAACTTTGCGTTGTATGTCGAGTTTCTCCTGACAGAAGTTAAGTTCCAGCATCCTGTCCGATTCAAGCCAAAAAGCAGTTTCCAAATTGGCTTTTGGTAAAGTAAGGTAATAATTTGTCAGGTCATTTGATGTAAAGGCATTATTACTGCCTCCCACTTTTTGAAGAGGCTCGTCATATTTGGGGATGTTTTTTGACCCTTCAAACATCAGATGCTCAAATAAATGAGCTAAACCGGTTTTATGCTCATCCTCATCACGTGATCCTACGTCATATAAAATATTGACCGCCACTATTTCGGTCGTAATGTCTTTGTGTAAAAGAACTTTAAGACCGTTTTCCAACTCAAAACGTTCAAATCTAATCATCTCATTCAGGTTATTTATAAAACCACAAATCTAATAATTTTTGTGGATTTTGATGCCCTTCATTTCAGATAATTTATATATTTGTGAATCATTATTTCATTAGTTTTAGCGCCATGTCTTGTTGTATTATTCTTGCAATCATTGCCCTCCTGTTTTTTCTTATGTGTATTTTGATTGGAGTATATCTTTTCAGAAATAATTTTAGAATTATGTATTTTGACCTGACTAAATTTTTTAATGGCAGGGAAATACCTGAAAAAGTAGGCTCATATTATGATGAATGGAATGACAGGTACCTTGAAACTTATGGAGATACAATACAATCATACAGAACAGAAGACTTAAATGAGCTTCATGCTTACATTGCTAAAAGCGCAGGTTTGAAAGATGGTATGCGTATTCTTGATGCTGGATGTGGTTTTGGCGGACCCGCCATGTATTTCGCCGAACATCATGATATACAAATTGAGGCACTGACCATCTCGCAAAAGCAAATGGACATCCTTAAACATAATATTGATATTGCTAAACTGACTGATAAAATAAGTGCCAAATGTGGTGATTTTCACGATTTAGATAAAATCTATAATAAAGAAAGTTTTGATGCTGTTCTTTTCCTTGAGTCCTTCGGACATGCCTGGAACCCTAAAAAACTATTGAAGGCAGCAGCCGGAGTTTTGAAAACAGGTAGTTATATTTATATTAAAGACTATTTTAAAAAGGATATGCCGGATGATCGTTTACAAAAAAAATTGATAAAAATGGGCCTTAAAAATATGGATGATATCTATCGTTATAATACACCTGATTTATACCACACCATTTATTTGATGCGCAAATTGAATTTCGAATTACGCAGTTTAAAAATCCCTGATTTTTCAATTGAAAAATGGGACAAAAACAAAGTAATTCAGTCATTTCATCAGAAAAACAACATCGCATTTTATAACAACAAGGATCATTTGTTTGATCAAAAAAACGGCCGCTTTATAGTTGACCCCTACGAAATGATTTTTGTAAAAAGGTAACTCATACCTGTATTTTTTTTCGGTGCTGTTGCAGGAGCTCTATAGTTTGTTTTAAACTGATTTTTGAAGCGAGTTACAAACTTTAACATCTCCACAAACCCCTCCATTGCACATATACATTGTTACCAGATGAACATTTTATCTCTTTGTTAATAAATTAAGTAATTCTTCATTGATATAATAATTTCCAGTCCCTAATTTGTGTTTTCGCAACATTTTATCATCCGCCAACTTATTTAAATAATTTGCAGCAGTTAATCTTGATACTCCCAAATCATTTACAACAAATTCAATCTTTGTATAGGGATGTTTGAATAAACTATTCAACAAATCTTGACTGTAAAATTTATAATTATCTCTGAGTCTGTGCTTATAATCAAGCATTAACTCCCTAATTTTAATAATCAATTCAATCGTTTCTTTAGCTGTGTGCTCAACTCCATTTATTATAAACAATAACCACTCCTCCCATAAATTTTCGTCTCGAACTTTTTGCAAAAGTTGATAATATACAGGCTTGTGTTTGATAATATAGTTACTCAAATATAGAATCGGTAAAGATTGGAGCTTTTCTAATATCAAATATAGTATGTTTATTATCCTGCCTGTCCTGCCATTTCCGTCATAAAAAGGGTGAATACTCTCAAACTGAAAATGAATTATTGCCATCTTTATCAACGGGTCGCAATCTTGCATTTCTGAATCATTTATATATCGCTCAAGATTTGCCATGAGTCTCATTATTTCTTCATAGTCTTGAGGTGGAGTGTAGATTGTCTCTCCTGTAGCATTATTTTTCAAAGCAGTTCCGGGCAATTTCCTAAAACCAGCTTTATTATCCTCTAGTACTTCTTGAATTTGGAGAATACTATTATTTGTCAGTAATCCAGTTTCTGAAATTAGTTTAAATCCCCTTTTCAAGGCTGAAATATAATTCTGAACCTCTTTTGCTTGAAGCGATTTAAATGCATTAAAATTCAACTCCGACTTATATAAATCATCATGGGTTGTAATTATATTCTCGATTGCGGAACTATCTTTTGCTTCTTGTAATCCAAGGGTATTAATTAAGATGTTCTGATTAGGAATAGTTGATGCAATTCCTTTCAATTCGGCCAAGGCAGCATGTGCAGCAGGTAAAGCCTTTAAGACCTTTTTTGTTTCTAAATCAATGTTTAGAGGTAATTCTGTTAATCCCCAAGTTGTCATTTGTATAGATTATTTTAAATTCTATGCAAAGATAGGTTGTTTTGTATAGAAATCAGTAAAATCTTTACATTAAAAATCAGTTCTGTATAAAAATTGTCAAAATCTATACAGAGGTGTGTTTTTTTGCATTGGTGTTAACGATGTGATTTCTGTACTAGTCCAATCTTCGATAAATCAGGTTAGAACCAAACAGCTAATCGGAATGATACAAAACGTATTGGATTATTTTATTATTCATTTAGGTATCACATAGGATGGAAATTATAGTCTTAAGGATTAATTGGATATAGTTAACTTAATTAAGTATAAATAATTTTTGTACTTAATATTTTTTAAGTTCCTCAAGTGCTTGCTTAATAGTTGGATAATTGAACTTAAACCCTTTATCTGTGAGGTTCTGAGGCAAAACATGCTGTCCTTGGGTTAAAACAACAGCACCCTCTCCATATACAACTTTTAAGACAAATTCAGGTACAGTAAAAAAAGCAGGAGTCTTAAGTGTCTTTGCTAATGCAGACGTGAAATCACTATTATTAACAGGATTTGGTGCAGTGAAATTATAAACGCCTGATAATTTATGTTCAATCAGAAAAAGCAATGCCCTTACAACATCATCGATATGAATCCATGACATTATCTGAGTTCCTTTAGCTATTTTTCCTCCTAAACCTACTTTAAATAGTGGCATCATCGTTTTTAGTGCACCGCCGTTTTTACTTAAGACAACTCCCATACGGCAAATGGCAGTTAATGTATAAGTTGAGGCTAAAGAAGCCTCATACTCCCATGCTAAACTCAGTTGACTAAGGAAACTATTGGTTGCAGTATCTGAATCTTCTGTTTTTATACCAACATCATTGTAAATACCTACTGCCGAAACAGAAATAAACTGAGCTGGCTTTTTTCCCATGAGCTGAATCGCATTTACCAATTTTCGTGTTGTTAAAACACGGCTGTTAAACAGCTCATCTTTATATTTATTTGTCCACCTCCTGATGATTGGTGCACCAGCGAGATTAATGATAATATCAGCACTTTCGATAAATGAAAGAAAATGTCCTGCCTCCATTTTGAAAGCATTTCTGTCGATGGCTGTTACATCATACCCTTTATCTTTGAGTGCATTACTTAAAGATGTTCCTATTAAACCATTCTGCCCGCTTATGAATATTTTCTTATTCATTTATTTTCCTAATATCTACAAATTTAATAAGCTTTAATCATTTTGTAAAGAAGTTTTTTCTTTTCTGCTTAAATTATTTCTGAAATTCTAAAGTTATTTATCTTTGTAGATAGACAAAAACATTGGAATTAAAAATTCCAATATACTTGAGCTTAATACTTTTAATTATACTAATAATCAATACAATGCAAAAAATAATACTCTTTTTTTCGGCAGCTTTAATTTTTATCTTTTCAAATATTTCGGTTTCCCGTTCACAGACTTTTCAGGACAGCGTTGATGTGTTAAAGTATGATATCAATTTGGACATCCTTAATATGGGTGCTAAGCGAATTGACGGATTTACAACTATAACGATGGTATCACTTGAAGACAGTCTTAAAAATGCAGCACTTGATTTGCTTGGTCTTACGGTTGACAGCGTGATTTGTAATGGTACAAATCTGGCATACGTGCAGCTTGGGGAGAAGGTGTTTGTAAATTTGCAGAATTCATTAAATACCGGAGATACCTTTAACCTGACACTGTTTTATGGGGGGCATCCGGAAATGGATGCCACCGGTTGGGGTGGTTTTTATTTTGGAAACGATAGTTTATCTGCTTTCAATCTAGGTGTTGGTTTTGATGCTAACCCACACAATTATGGCAGGGTGTGGTTCCCGTGTCTCGATAATTTTACCGACAAAGCACTCTTTGATTGCAAAATACGTGTTCCCTATGGACTGATGGCCGTTTGCGGTGGTCAAATGATTGATGTTAATGACAACGGAGACAGTACCAGAACCTATTTCTGGAAAATGTCTGAGCCGGCTTCTACATACCTCGCTTCAGTAGCTGTTGGGAGATATTCAAAAGTAAGCGATGTCTATGTCGGGATTGACCGTCATATTCCTGTGGAAATCTATGTCAGACCTCAGGACTCGCTTAATGCAGTGGGTACTTTTGCCAACCTAAATACAGCCCTATCCATTTATGAAAACCATTTTGGCCCTTATGCATGGGAAAGGGTAGGTTATGTGGGTGTGCCTTTTAATTCGGGAGCTATGGAACATGCAACAAATATTGCTTATCCTGCCTCAATAATTAATGGGAGTACCGCATACGACGACCTTATGGCACATGAGCTTGCCCATAGTTGGTTTGGAAATTTGGTTACATGCAGCAATGCCGGCGACATGTGGTTGAATGAGGGATGGGCAAGTTTTGCAGAATTCGTTTACTTCGAACAAATGTACGGCACTCCTTATATGAAAGATATTATGAGAAACATACTTAAAAATGTGTTGCAAATGGGCCATAGAGTTGATGGTGGCTATCATGCTGTTTGTGGAGTTCCTCATGAACTCACCTATTCACGCACCGTGTATGATAAGGGTTCTCTCATAGCTCATAATATGAGGACATATCTCGGTGACTCTTTGTTTTTTGCTGCAATAACACAGTTTATGCATGATTATGCTTTTTCAGATATCTCATGCATTGGTTTTCAGAATTTTCTGACAACAGAAACACAGCAGGATATGAGCGACTTCTTCAATACATGGGTTTTTGAGGGTGGCTTTCCTCATTTTTCAGTAGATTCTTTTATTGTCAATGAAATTGATACCAATCTTTTTGAAGTGGATGTGTATGTCAGGCAAAAACTTAATGGGCGAACCTCATTTGCTGATGGAAATAGTGTTGAGATTTCTTTTGTAAAAGAAGATTGGGGTTCCTATACACAAAAGCTTATATTCTCAGGTGAATTCGGTCATGAACAATATTACCTGGATTTTAACCCAAAAACTGTTATATTAAATTTAAACGAAAACTTGTGTCATGCAGCTACATCTTATGTCAGAACTGTTAAACAAACAGGGAATATCACTTTCCCTGAAACACATTTTACGGCAGATGTTTCCGGTGTTCAAGATTCAGCATTTGTGAGGGTTACCCATAACTGGGTTGCTCCCGATAGCTTGAAAACCCCTTCGCCTGATATTGTACGACTTTCTGACTATCGCTACTGGACCATTGAAGGCGTTGACTTTCAGAAATTGCAGGCAAAAGGACGTTTTTACTATAACAGGAGCACGCCCTCAAATGTTTCTTTAGAAAGTAACGGATGGTTAGATAATACGCTGTTTACTTCTTCTGCCGACTCTCTTCTGTTGCTTTACAGGAAAGATGCTGCAGACGACTGGAAGATTCAATCTTTTTCCCGCATTGGAAATAACCTGATTGGGTACATTGTTGCAGATACACTTAAAAAAGGTGAATATGCCCTTGCAATAGGCACACCTGTCAATGCTTCTACGTCCGAACTTATGGAAAATTCCGATATCGGTTTTAATGTCATGCCAAATCCTTCCGAAGATACTTTTCTAATTAATTTCCCCTCCGGTTTTTCAGGAATGCTATTTATTTATGACTTAAAGGGAAGAAAAATTTTTGAAACCGCCATTAATGATGTGCCTTTCTATAAATGGACACCCGAAAATTTGGCAAAAGGTTCTTATCTAGTGGTTTTACAGAAAAACGATAATACCGTTTTTACAAGAAAAATAATCTTTGTGGAGTAATAAATTGGGTTTGCACCAATGGAACAAAGATCAACACTGTAAACATTGGCTGACCGCACAAAAAGACAATGTGGAAAATATTTAATTATTTTTTTTACGAAAATAAAACAACAAACAATTGGATTATAATTAATTTTTACTTTTTAATATGAAAATTATTATTAATAAATAAATCTGCTATGAAAACAAAGTAGTAGTTAAAAATGGTATCAGATGATAACAATGAAACATTAGACAATGACGAATCTGACCCAGATAATCACAACTTAAATATTGATGAGCCCTATATTACAGTTAGCAACAAGGCGTATGCTATGACTTTGACAGTGAAACCTGACAAGAAAAAAACTTAAAGACAAGAGTGGCACTTTACGTTGACAGAGCAGTTATTAATAAATGGTTTGAGCTACTTATTGACCTTAAAAGAATTTGAAGACAAAAGATTTAGTTTTGCTGACGCACATGAAAGAAGAAATAAAACATTTGCAGACACACTCATGGCACGTACTGTTCTGCTTTATCGGAATTTCGCTTTTTGTGCCCTTACAAGCTGACCTATAAAAGCTATAAGAGCTATTTTTTTTAATTTACATTTTTTTAATATTTCAATACTTTTTTTGATATCTTTATTTTATTTAATTAAATTTGCTGTCAAATATGAAACTTTACCTAATAAAATTTTTTTCCTACACGCTTTATTAATTTGTGAATTTTTAACCTACCCTATAACAACATACCACAATTTGAAAAAAAAATACGTTCATAATACTATTAAAAATTTAATCTTAGTATGTTTACTTATTCTCACTAACATGCTTAACATAAACGGTCAAGCATCCACTACAAAGGGAAAAGAGTTTTGGATGGGATTTATGCAAAACTATGATAGTACAGCAACACTTTCATTGTATATTACTGCAACTGTAGCAACCTCAGGAACTGTCAGCATACCCGGTTTAAGCTGGATACAAAGTTTTGCTGTAGCTGCCAATAGTATTACTGCGATTGACATACCTTTTAGCGCAATGGCAGTAGCTAATGGTTTAGTTGAAAATAAAGGAATTCGAATTCTTGCGAATGATACAATTAGTGTTTATGCATTGAATTATCAACCCAATACTATGGATGCTGCTGTAATTTTTCCTGTAAATTCACTTGACAAAGAATATAGGGTACAGACTATAAAGGGTTGGCCAAATGATTGGGGAGTCGAGTATATGATTGTAGCTACAGCAGACAGCTCAGTAGTTGAAATTACACCTTTTGGCGGTTCGGCTTACACTGTAAATATGAATGCAGGGCAGGTTTTTCAGGTACAATCAACCAATGATTTATCTGGTGCAAAAATTAAAGAAATAGGCTCATGTTCAAATATTGCAGTATATGTAGGGAATGTTTGTGCCGACATTGGAGGCTGTGTGGCTTGTGACCATTTATATGAGCAGCTTTTACCCATAAGCCGATGGGGTGTAAATCATATTACAGTACCATTAATGAATAAGAGCAAAGATTATTTCAATATTATTGCAAACGAAAACACTACTTCAGTATCTATCAATAATGGTACACCATTTAACCTGAATGCCGGACAGATACATATGCTTGATGCCAATCAACCCCAATATATTTCTTCCACTAAACCAATTCAAATTATTCAATATGCACAAGGTGGTTCATGTGACGGTGTTGGAGACCCTTTTTCTGTTGTAGCACCACCGATAGAACAATCAATCAAAAATATCACTTTTAATGCTTTTACTTCATCAGTAATAACTAGTTATTTCGTTAACATAGTAACAAAAACAAATTCAACAGGCATACTTACTTTAGACGGTTTACCAATAACATTTACAACTGTACCCGATAATACACAATATGCTTATGCACGCGTACCCATTACACAAGGAAATCACACTATTCTTTCAGATAGCGGTTTTACTGCTATGGTTTATGGGTATGGTGCCTATAAGTCTTACGGATATTCTGCCGGATTTGGTTTACTGAACTTAGTTTATGACTTCATTATTTCCAATGAAGATTCCATATGCTCTACTCCGGGAGTTGTACAATATACTGTTAATACTGTTTGTGCAAACGAAGTACTATGTTTCAAAACACCTATATTTTACCCCGATGTTGTTGCTTATGAATGGGATTTTGGAGACGGTAATACCGCATCGGGTGCTGCTGTTAGTCATCAATATGCTACCCCTGGCACTTATACGGTCATTCTTACATTAACGGATGGATGTGCCACCACAACAATTCAAAAAAACATACAAGTAATACAGATAGATTTAAATATAATACCAAGCGGACCCACAACTTTTTGTGAAGGACTGAGTGTTGACTTAGATGCAGGTGGTATTTACAGCCATTACAGTTGGTCAACAATGACGGGTACACAAAGTATCAATGTTACTACAAGCGGTACATACAGCGTAACGGTTACAGATAACAACTCCTGTTCTGGAACAGCTTCAATAGATGTTACTGTTAATCCTTTACCCACAGTAGATGTTACACCCGACCAAACTATATGTAATGGCGATACGGCCATTTTGGTTGTTACAGGTTTGCTCGGTTCAACATACCAGTGGAGCACCGGCGAAACAAACGACACAATATATGTAAGTCCCTCATCTACAAACATATATGCAGTAATTATATCCAATGTTTGTGGCAGTGTATCCGATACAATTGTGGTTTCAATAAATTCAATACCATCAGTTATTGTAGGACCAGATACAATTTGTGCAGGGGAACTATATCCTGTAAATGCCAGTATAACAGCAGACACAATTTTATGGTTATCGTCAGGCACTGGTACATTCAGCGACACAACTATTGAAAACCCCATCTACACCCCAAGTTCTGGTGATATTAATGAGGGAACTGTTTTATTAACTGTAAATGCAACTGGATGTGGCAATGCAAGCGGTCAAATTGATTTGGTAATTATACCACTGCCTCCCTCCCCAGTTTTATCTATCCAGCCTCCTTTCTTTTGCGTAAGCTCGCCACCCTTAGCACTTACAGAAGGAACTCCTCTTGGAGGAACATTTTCTGGTACTGGTGTTAGCTATGGCGTCTTTTCCCCTGCTGTTGCAGGTGCAGGTAATCATAACATTACTTACACTATATCAGATACATACGGTTGTGAAAGTTCAGCAACAAATACAATAACTGTTTTTCAATCTTATCCCCCGGACCCAATTTGCATTGTTACCCTCGATTCGCTAAGCGCCAAAAATAAAATTATATGGAAAAAAACACTTGTAAATAGTTTTACTAACTATGTCATATTTAAATTATCTGGTACGGAATACATTCCCATTGATACCGTCCCTTACAATTCGGTAAGCGAATACATTGATAATAGCTCGCAACCCCACAACCATACCGATAAATATAAAATTGCCGCCTTAGACACCTGCGGAATTTTAACCAATTTAAGCCCTTTCCACGAAACAATGCTTTTGCAAACCAGCATAGGTTCTGGAAATTACATATTGTCATGGAATAAATATATTGATGAAAGCGGCTCTTTTATACCCGACTGGTACTATCTCTACAAAGGCACTTTTTTAAACAATATGGAGCTTTTCGATTCCATTTCCGGCGGTTTATCCACAATAAGTTACATTGACAATGAAAGCAATTTATATTACTATCAGATAGCTGTTTTTAAGCCCAATCCATGCAATTCAAGTAAAAATGTTTTTCAAAAGTCAGTTTCCAATATCTGTAATAATCAATCAATTGGTATAAATGATTTAAATGTAGAATTGCGTCTTGTTATTTACCCGAACCCTGCCAATGATAATATTATTGTAGAAATACCTGACATTACAAAATATAAAAACATTATGGTATGCGATATTCAGGGTCGATTGCTTTTACAACAAGCTGTTTTAATATCAAAGCACCACATCAACATATCATTCCTCGCCAAAGGCATGTATTTTATACGCTTAGAAGGGGAAGAAAGCAGTAGTGTGTTGGGGAGGTTTGTGAAGAAATGAATTTTACTTAGATTTATAGTACGCCGCACGTCTTTGCCCGTACTTGCTTAAAAGAGCCATTGCCAATCTTTTTTATCTTTGCTTTTTCCTGCCCTGACAAAAACTCTCTTTCCTTCCCTGAAAAACTAAATCTGCACCGCTACCATGCAGCGATACCGTTACACCTAACCCCGTAACAAATCATTCACTGATAAATGTTTATATACCTGACCTTAAAGATGATTTTAGCAAATTTTTAAGCAGCCTTGACTTTTTGTTACTTTTTTGTAAAAAAAAGTAAAAATATTAGAAAAATACATTTAAACATTTTGACAAATTCTGCCATTGGTTACTTTTTTTGGTTGCATCTGATGATTTTTGCAAATTTTTAAGCAGCCACGCCTTTTGACTCTTTTGAGGCAAAAAAACATAAAAAACAACTTGTTATTTCTTTTGCGGTAAAACTAAAGATTGTTAATAATTAGATCTTGATAATTTGCTGGATGTGAAGATGTAGAAATAAGGGGACAAGTCAGGAAGCATTGTATTTAACTGGCTTTAGATGTTTTTCATGGACATAGAAATAGGTATTATAAATTGTATTAATGAAACAGTAATTAGTAAAAAAGCCAAAAAATTTTATGGGCATCCATTATTTAGGTGCAGTTTTCAACAGATACATACCCAGTAACCCAAAAACAAGATTGGGAATCCAGACAGATATAAATGGAGATAGATTCCCATAAGTTGCAAAAGTTGTGGTTACCTGCATGAAAAGAATATAAGCAAAACTTATTACCAGCCCTGCTCCGAGATGCATCCCAATACCTCCTCTTAACTTTCTGCTGGAGAGGGAAACACCAATAAAAGTAAGAATTACAGTGGCAAATGGGTTAGCTACACGTCTGTGTTTCTCAACCTCATAAAATACAATATCGTCAGAGCCCTTGATTTTTTCTTTATCTATAAATTCCCTTAACTGAGAGAAGTTCATAATATCCATATTTCTGACATCTTTCTCAAAATCATCAGGGCTTAGGTTGATAGTGGTATCCAATAAAATTCCTTCTTCAACTTCTTCATCCATACCGTTAATTCTTCTTATGTTGTAGTTGTCTAATTGCCACTTACCATTGATAGAATCCCATCTTATGGTATTGGCAAAGAGTTTCGAATAACTCATGTCGGGGTTTATGGATTCCAGTACGAATTTATACCCGATGTTTGCATCAAAGTTGTACGACTCAACATAAGAATAGGTATCGGGGTTTGTTTGTATGTGAATGTTCCTTTCCGAGTATTTGGTCTTTTTACGAAAGTAATTATATTCAAAATCAAGTCTTTTCTTATTGGCTGGTGGAATAAGAAAGTTTGACAGATAAAATGATAGGGCTGAAAGGACCAATGCTGAAATTAGATATGGGCGAAGTAACCTCTTGAACGAAATACCATTGCTTAAAATCGCGACAATCTCAGTATGGGTAGCCATTTTGGCTGTAAAAAAAATAACCGCAATAAAAGTGAATAAAGGACTGAACAGATTTATAAAATAGGGGATGAAATTTAAATAATAATCGAAAATAATTTCATTTATAGGGGCATTGTATTTTAAAAAATCATCAATTCTTTCAGAAATATCGAAAATTATGACAATAATTATAATCAGGGTAATGGCAAAAAAGAATGTGCCTAAGAATTTTCTGATAATATATTTGTCTATAATGCTCATGAGTAATCTTTGTCAATGCAAAAATATACTATTCTGTTGAATAAGGTTTTATTTTAAGGAGAAAATAATATTGCGTATTTTTACAAAAACTAAACAATATTGATTTTATTTTAATTTTATTCTGAAAGCCCATGAAGTATTCGGTATTTATTAATCACATCTTTCAAAAAAAACAGCAATTTTTTTTCTTGTTTTTTTGTTTTATCCTGAGCACAAATTTGTATTCACAAGCATTTCAATGGGCTACACAGTCGGGTGGGGCAGGGGTAAGTTCATCATCCGATAAAGGGGCAGCAGTTGCTGTTGATGCTCAAAATAATGTTTTCATGACAGGCACATTTGAAGGAACAGCCAATTTTGGAACGACAACGCTTACTAGTGCAGGTGGTTTGGATATTTTTGTCGAAAAGCGTAATGCCGATGGTGTTTTTCAATGGGCTGTACAAGCTGGTGGAACTTTGGGTGATTACCCTGTTGCTATTGCCACCGACCTTTCCGGAAATGTTTTTATAACCGGAAATTTCAGCGGAACAGCAACTTTCGGAAGTACATCAATTACTGCAAGCAGTATAGATGTTTTTGTGGCGAAATACAACAACTCTGGGCAATTCCAATGGGTAAAGAAAGCCGGTGGCTCATCTGTTGACAGAGGTCTGGGTATTGCTGCTGATATCTCCGGAAATGTTATTGTTACAGGTGATTTCAGCGGAACTGCTACTTTTGGTACTTCTACAACACTTACAAGTGCCGGTGCTGTTGATATTTTTATGGCAAAATATAATGCGTCTGGCACCTTGGTTTGGGCAAAACGTGCAGGAGGCAGTGTGAATGACAGAGCTACAGCAGTTGTAACTGATGATTTAGGAAATATTTATATAACAGGTTCATTCGGAGGAACCTCCAATTTTGGAGGCACCAATATTACAGCAACCGGTGGTGCTTTTGATACAGATATCTTCACTGCAAAATACAATAATTCAGGAGATTTGGTTTGGGTGAAAAAAGGGGGTACCACCGGAGGTGATGTTGAAGAAGCAAAATCCATATCAATTGACAGCTCTGACAATGTTTATATCGGTGGCGTTTTTTTTGGAACAGTTAATTTTGATGGGCAGACAATGAGCAGTAATGGGTCTTCTGATGCTTTTGTGGCCAAATATAACAATGCCGGTACTATTCAATGGGTTAGAAATTCAGGTGGCACTTTAGAGGATGAAACGGCTTCTGTAGATGTTACCCCTGATGGCTCGGTATGTGTAACAGGTTTTTTTAAAGGCAGCATGTCCGCTGGTACGTTCAATTTGTCTGCTTTCAGCGGTGTCACAGACATTGATGGATTTATAGTAAAGCTTAGTCCCAATGGGCAGTTTCTTTGGGCAAAACGACTCGGTCGGGTAAATGAAGATAAATCGGCCGGTATTGCCGTTGATAATATGGGTAGAATTAATGCCTGTGGTTTTTTCAGGACAAATATATTATTCGATTTTTTCCAGTTGAGTGCTCAGGGCAGTTCAGATGCTTTTCTTACGCAGCTTAATGATTTTATAACCATTGATTCATTATTTTCACACACTTATTGTGCAGGAGATTCTTTATTTGTAGCTTTTTCAACCTCTGTTTCCTTTAATGGTTCTAATGTATTTTCACTTGAATTGTCTGATGGTGTTGGCAGTTTTGCTAATCCTGTTGTCATCGGCTCTCTGTTATCGGATACTTCAGGAATCATCTCTGCTCTTATACCCGATTCACTTAACTACGGAAGTGATTATCGTTTTAGAATTCTAGCATCCGATTTTGTCAATTTAGGAAATGTCTATTTTAATGCAATAACAATTAATGAGAAACCTCCCATGCCTATACCCACTTCTCAAACAGTATTTTGCCAAGGTGATACTGTTTCCTGTACCACAGTCAACGGGCAGAACTCATTCTGGTTCAGCGATTTGCTTCTATCTAACCAAATTGCAAGTGGTTTAACTCTGAATATTAATCAAGTGCTGATAAATGATTCTACTTTTTATGCTGTGAGTATCAGTCCTGAAAATTGTCATTCTGATATTGCTGTTATCAATATCCTGATCAAACCCCTCCCTAATATTATTTATACAGGGCAGGATACAACAGTAATTTGTGAAAATGCATCACCTATAATGATTGATATACTTCCATCAGGGGGTGTCTTTTCTGGTAATGGAATAAGTGCTCCGAATACCTTTACTCCAAGTGTAGCACAGTCAGGGTTCCATGAAATTGAATATACCTTTACAGATACTAACTCTTGTTCGTCTTTATATGAATTGTTTTTTGACGTTTTAGAAGCTCCTGTGGCGATGTTTGATACAAACAACAATATCCAGATTCCATATTATGACACATTATTTCTTTCAGGCAGTCCTGCAGGTGGCACTTTCAGCGGCACTGGCGTTACAGCTGATTATTTTGTTGGTGAACCCAATGATGGGTGTTTGCCCTGTGAGGTTTTTTATATTTACGAAGCACCGAACGGTTGTTCTGATACTGCTGTGATATTCGTTTCTAATTATGTCAATAATATTAATGAAATGAATGCTGATTACAGCTTTAATGTTTTTCCAAACCCCTTTAATGAAGAACTTTTTATTGATTTTTCAAACGTTTCTTCTTATGAAATAACTATTTACGATGCTTTAGGTAAGGAAGTACAAAAATCTTTTATGTGTGAAACCGACTTTTGTAAAATAAATACATCCCTCTTTAGAAAAGGGATGTATTTAATTAGAACAAGAAATGATGACAAAGTTTTATATCAAAAGATTTTTAAAAACTGATATCTAACTAAATCCCATGATATTAATCAACTAAGTACAAGAACTTAGTTTTGCAAATGCTTATTAACAACTTCAATAAGCTCGGGCAAATCCATCTTAATTGATTTCAGATGCTCGACAGTAGGAATACCGTTTGAAGTCCAACCTCTTCTTTTGTAAACGGCATCCAATAACTTCTCATACTGTGCTTCTCTGTGTTTACGAAGAATTGCTACTTTCTCTACAATGGTTTTTCCTTCAGGATCTATTCCTAAAATTTCCTTTAACTGTTTGTCATATCTTTCCTGACGTGATTCGTATTCTTCAACTGTTACAGGTCCTGCAGCTCTGTAGGGTTGTGCATCATGCTTTCTCAGACCATAACCTCTTCTGATATTAAAAACACGTTGGAAATTATAAACTCTTTCAGATTGCAGAATGAGTTCTTTTTTGTCGATATTGCTTCCTGTAACAGCATTATAAATAGTTACATAGTTCTCTACATGCTCAGGAACTTTTGCCGGCTCAGCGGTTTGGGCATTGCCTTCCGGTTCAACATCGTTCCATGGTAATTTACATAAACCCATCAACCCAAACCATGTCCTGAAAATGGGGAAATAGTGCAGTGCTTCTGCTTTATTTTCAAAAGTAGGGATGAGATTGTTGACCATATCCATAAAGATAAGCCATGCTTCATCATGTTGAGGTCCTTTGTTGGTCATAGCGTAACCACCTTGTTGGGCGAGAGATTCTTTTGAAATGTAAAGTGAATATTCAAGTCCTTTATTTTCCATTCCAATGTCGTTAAGGAATTTAGCATCGGCACCATAATTTTCTACCAAATACTGCTTGATTCTTCTCACACCAAGACCGGCAACGAGTCCGAATCCTTCACCGCGAGCTAACTGGTGCATCATTTCAAGAGCTGCATCTGCATTGCCCCATTCTAATTTTAATCCACCGGTTATTTTTTCATTAATAATACCATTTTGGTAGCACTCCATTAAGAATGCAGTGATATTTCCCCAAGAAATTGTATCAATACCATAAGTGTCACAATAAAAATTGAGTTCCAGAATATCATCGGGTTCGAAAATACCACAGCATGAACCCACACCGGCAGCAGTTTCATACTCAGGACCTTCAACAGATACTGTTTCTCCTTTATAAGGACCTGTTCTTATTTTAAAACCGTCAACCACTTTTGCGCAAGCCATCGTGCATCCAATCCAACATCCATCTGGCATACCCTGAGTAAAACGCTTCTTCCAGATTTCAGAATGAAATTTATAGGCATCTTTATGCGAACCGAATTTAAAGTTATGAGTTGGTAACAAATCATAATCATTCATAACATTGGTTAAATGAGCAGTGCCCTTTGTACGCATTTCACATTGTTCATCATCAAACTGGCGGATTTCTTGTGTGAATTTCTTGCCTTTTTCAATGATTGCGGCAAGGTCAACAACATTGTTCATGTTGCCTCTGACCTGAGGTGTTTTAACAACTATAGCCTTTATTTTTTTGTCCCTAAAAATGCGACCAATACCACCTCTTCCTGCTTGTTTTAAACGTGCCAATTTTCGGCGTGGATCCCAAAAACTGAAATTCAACATGCCTATAAATGAATGGTCAGCTGCCTGTCCCGCTGATACAACACTCACATTGATCATGTCTTTTTCATTGTCGGCAAATTTTTCTGTTAAGATTTCAGCCAGATGATGTGAGTCTAAAGGCAGCTCATCGTCTTCAAAAATTTCAACAGAACCGGTTCGGCCATCAATATATATTATTACATCACTTTTTGCTTTTCCCTGAATTTCAAGAGCATCGAAGCCCGAAAATTTCATAAAAGGTCCGAAATAGCCACCTACATTACTGTCAATGACAACGTCTGTAAGGGGTGAAATTGTAACAACTATAGATTTACCACTACCTGCGTATTGGGTAATTCCACAAACCGGTCCGGGAGAAATGATAATTTCATTTTCAGGATCGTCCCATTTTGTTTCAGGTTTTGTTGCATCCCATAAGAGTCTTAAGCCTAAGCCTTTTCCACCGATAAATTTTTCCTTTACCTCATTGGTAAATGGTTTTTCTTTGATGTTATTATCAGAAAGGTTAACGTAAAGCAAGCGATTGTTGTATCCTCTTTCAATTTTACCTAATTGATAATTGTACTTTTTAATAAGTTTTTGTTCATTTAACATGTTTAATGCCTCCTTTTTATTTTTATTATTTAGACTTTATATTCGTATGTGATGTTTTTTAATTCATTATTGGCCTTGATTATCTTTACTTTAAGTTCTTCTTTAAATGATATTACTTTTTTTAAGAGTTTTTCATCAGCAGTTGCCAATATCTGTAAAGCAAGGATGGCAGCGTTTTTTGCATTGTCGAGAGCCATTGTTGCAACAGGTATACCGGCAGGCATTTGTAGAATAGATAGAATAGAATCCCATCCATCAATAGATATTGATGCTTTAATTGGGACACCAATTACAGGCACAGGTGTTAATGACGCAATAACGCCCGGTAAATGAGCTGCACCACCCGCTCCGGCAATAATAACTTTGATACCTCTTAAATGGGCATTTTTTGCATAATCCATGACCTGTTCCGGTACCCGATGTGCCGATAATGCATTAATTTCAAAAGGAATTTGCATCTCATTCAGAAATTTTGCAGCTTCCTCCATTATCTTGAGGTCTGATGTACTGCCCATAATAATACTTACTAGTGGAATCATAAATAGTGAATTTTTGAGCAAAAATAAACTATTTTTTTAAAATAGATATTAAGTATAAGCATAAAGTTTGTATTTTAGCAAAGTCAAAATAAACCTATTTCTAAAAGTCCTTAATAAATTTAATCACATGAATGATTTAACTGTGTTGGATAAAAAATTCAGGCCATTTATAGGAGCTGAAAGAATTGATAAAGCCGTAGAATTAATGGCTGAAAAAATCAACGCCGATTATGCCGATGAAAATCCTTTTTTTATTGCAATTCTCAACGGTTCTTTTATGTTTGCATCTGATTTACTCAAAAAAATAAAACGACCTTGTAATATTTCTTTTGTAAAGTTATCATCCTATCAAGGTACTAAGTCAACTGAAAATGTTACTACACTGATTGGAATTAATGAGAATATTGAAGGACGCAGAGTTATTATCCTTGAAGATATCATTGATACAGGTATTACTTTAAGCAACTTTCTGGAGGTTATTAAAGCACACAAACCCAAAGATGTCAGACTAGCTACCTGTTTATTTAAACCCAACGCTTTTCAGAAGGCCTATAAAATTGACTATGTGGGCATGGAAATCCCTAATGATTTCATTATTGGTTATGGTTTGGATTATAATGGTTATGGCCGTAATTTGCCCGATATTTATAAAATTACTGAATAAATGAACCTTAACTTTATCGTTTTTGGAGCTCCCTGTTCGGGAAAGGGTACACAATCCATAAGGATTGCGGAACGATTTGATTTGATTCATGTTTCTACGGGTGAGTTGTTCAGAAATGAAATTAAGCATAATACCAAGATAGGACAAATAGTTCAGAGTTATATTGATAAAGGTTCGTTAGTACCCGACCAAATTGTCCTCCGTGAGATATACAAAACTGCAAGCCTCAGAAAAAACAGACATGGTTTTGTCTTTGACGGTTTCCCGCGTACACTGCATCAGGCCATAACACTTGATAAGTCTCTTTCTAATAAAGGTTTGCATATTAATTTGGCAATATATATTGATGTTGAAAACCACGAACTTATTAACAGGCTTAATAAGCGGTGTGTTGATTCAGGAAGAACAGACGATTCGCTCGATATAATTCGAAAAAGAATTGAGATTTTTCAGGAGCAAACGATACCACTCATTAATTATTATGAAGCTCAGGGTAAATTGATTATGCTGAGTGGCATGGAATCAATTCAAGCTGTTTCTGTATCCATCATTTCAGCTATTGAGAAGTTTCTATCATCCAATCCTCAAAAATTCTAGTACTAAGTTAAGTGTCATTCTGAGGTTGGGACTTTTTAAAAAACTCAATAAAGCAGCGATGACAGAGTTCCCCGGTGGGGAACAATATAAATAGCCACGGGTTTCAACCCGTGACGAAATTAAACGGAAGTTAATTGTTTTGGTACGCAAATTTGCTGTGTTAGCAAATTTCGTAACAAAACATAATTATATGATTAACAGTTATTTGCAAAATTCTGTCATTGGTAACGCAGTGAAGAATCTATATTCCTGTAAATGAGATATTTTGTTTAGTTCGATGACTTGCCTACCCTCGTAATTCGTAATTCATAATTGAATTTACTCAACAACCATCCTTTTACTCACCTTTACCATCCCATTTATTAAAATACTATAATAATAAGTCCCTGCATTAAAGTTCTTCTTAGAATCCTGTCTATTTATTTTAAATTGTAAATTTATTTTCCTTCGTAGTAGAAGATTTTCAACTATTGGAAATTTCCAATGAAATATAATTAATATTGAATTCAAAAACAAGCAGGTTTTTTAATACATTTGTATCAAATCGTTTTTATATATTAAAGAAATTAATAAATACATAAATGTCTGCAAATTTTATTGATTATGTTAAAGTATGTTGCCGTTCAGGCAATGGGGGTGCAGGTTCAGCACATTTAATGCGGGCTAAATACGTTCCTAAGGGAGGCCCCGATGGTGGCGATGGTGGAAGAGGCGGCCACGTTATATTAAAAGGGAATAAACAAATGTGGACATTGCTGCATTTAAAATTTCAACGACACCTTATTGCAGGTCACGGTGTGTCGGGAAGCAGGGCTCACAGAACCGGAGCTTTTGGTAAAGATGTTTTTGTGGATGTCCCTCTCGGTACCATTATCAAAGATGCTGAAACCGGAGAAATAGAACACGAAATTACGTATGACGGAGAAACTTATATTTTGCTGAAAGGGGGCAGGGGAGGACAAGGAAACATGCATTTCAAATCGCCAACGAATCAAACACCCCGCTATGCACAACCAGGTGAAGAGGGGCAGGAAAAGTGGAAAATCCTCGAACTGAAAATTCTTGCTGATGTGGGTCTCGTAGGTTTTCCCAATGCCGGAAAATCAACCCTCCTTTCAGTGGTTTCTGCTGCCAAACCCGAAATTGCTGATTATCCTTTCACAACCCTTGTCCCAAATTTGGGTATGGTAGCTTACAGAGATTTTAAGTCCTTTGTAATGGCTGATATCCCCGGTATCATTGAGGGCGCACACGAAGGTAAAGGTTTAGGACTGAGGTTTTTAAAACACATTGAGCGCAACTCCATTTTGCTTTTCCTAATTCCGTGTAACTCTGAAAGTATTAAAAAAGAATACAAAATTCTTCTTAACGAACTTCGCTTGTATAATGAAGAATTACTTGATAAACCCAGGTTATTAGCCATTACAAAAACTGATATCATAAGTAAGCCTGAGATAAACAAACTTAAGAGTAAAATCCCTGATGTGCCTTATGTATTTATCTCTTCTGTTGTTGGAACAGGAATTACAGAACTCAAGGATCTCATTTGGAAACACTTAAATGAAACCCCTCTATGACATGGATTGAATCCTTGATTGCGTTTGATAAAACCTTATTCTTGCTTATTAACGGTTGGCATAGCCCTTTTTTTGATATGCTTATGTTTTGGGTCAGCCACAAATTTATTTGGATTCCCTTTTACGCTTTTTTATTATATCTGATCATAAAAAATTATAAATGGCAAAGCCTTCAGATATTACTTTTTATTGTACTTCTTACATTTTTATGTGATCAAACAAGTGTGCATTTATTTAAAAATGTTTTCCACCGTCTAAGGCCTTGTCATAATTACGAGTTTGACGGATTGATTCATTTGGTTAATAATAAATGCGGTGGTCAGTTTGGCTTTATCTCCTCGCATGCGTGCAACACATTTGGATTGGCTTCTCTTTTATATTTTCTTTTAAATAAAAAATATGGCAAACTGAGCTTTTTGCTTTTTGTATGGGCTGCTTTTGTGTCCTACAGTCGAATTTATCTTGGGGTGCATTATCCCGCTGACGTATTCTTTGGAGGTTTAGTAGGCGTGGTAATTGGATGGATTGTTTTTATGGCTTACAACTTATTCCTCAAATACTTATGCAACAGAAAAAGCTGTTGAACGGCTCTTTTACCACCTGACATGTACAATTTAGTGAGGTCTTTCCTTTACTTCCGTTTTATTTTTTTTGGCACCTTTACTTTTTATCAAGAAAAAGTAAAAATATTAAAAATCTTACAACTCTCACTTTTTTGTCAACTATATCCCGATGCAATTTAGGGACAGGATTCATTAAGCAAAAAAAGTCTCCTTGAACAAAAATTTACTGCATGTTATTAAACACATTTGCAACAGAAAAAGCTGTTGAGGGCTTCTGTAATGTACATTCAATAAAGTAAGTCTTAATATATCTCTTTGGCAATCTTATAAATATTATCCGACTTGCCCATCGTAAAGAAATGTATGGAGGCAACACCTTTTTTAATAAGATCTTTTGCTTGAAATATACTCCATTCTATCCCTAGTTGCCTGATCTGTTCATTTGTTTTGCAATTGTAAATTTCCTTCGACAATGCATCGGGTATATCAATATGAAAACGATGAGGTAAAATATTTAAGTGATTTTTCACAGAGATTGGTTTAAGTCCGGGAATAATGGGCACTTTAATACCGGCTTGCCTGCATTTATCAACAAAACTGAAGTATTTTTCATTGTCGAAAAACATTTGGGTTACAACATATTCTGCTCCTGCGTCAATTTTCATCTTAAGGTGTTCAATGCCGGCTTCATGATTTGGACTTTCCATGTGCTTCTCAGGATAAGCTGCCACACCAATTGAAAAATTTGTAGGTGTTAAATTTTCTATTTCATCATCAAGAAAAATTCCATGATTCAGATTTGTGATTTGTTTAATCAGGTCTAATGCATAAAGATGCCCTCCCTGTGTCTGAATGAATTTCTGAGAGGCAGCATCCACATCCCCTCTTAAAACCAACACATCATTTATTCCCAAAAATTGCAAATCAATGAGGGCGTCCTCCGTCTCTTCTTTTGTAAAACCGCCACATATAATGTGAGGGACAACCTGTGTTTTGTATTTATGCATTATGGCAGATGAGATACCAACTGTTCCGGGTCTTTTACGCTTAACCCTTTCTTCGAGCAAGCCATTGTGCAATTTCTTATAATATATTTCCTCCCTGTGATAGGTGATATTTATATAGGCAGGCTTGAATTCCATCAAGGGGTCAATAGCATTCCAGATTGAGTTTATGTTTTCTCCTTTTAAAGGAGGCAAAATTTCAAAAGAGAACATCGTCTTTACAGCATTCTGTAATTTCTCAATAACACGCATTTTAGATATTTTTTGCAAAAATACTGTGTTTTTATGACATGACAATATTTTACCTCAAAATCAGTTTTAACATGAGGCAAATTTGTATAAGTAATTAATAAAAAACGTAATCCCGCGAAAGTTCAATAACATAAATAAAAAAAAACGAATGTATTTAAAAATGAATTATTAAATTTGCTTTTCAAAAATCTTAAACATCATTACTTTGGAATTATTGTTTATAGGAACAGGGGCTGCTTTTGTGTATAAAAACTACCATTCAAATATTGTGGTTTCTGCAAATAACAAGAAATTACTTATTGATGCCGGTAGTGATTTAAGATTTTCTTTACATGAAAACAATCTTTCATTCAGAGACATTGATGCCATCTATATTTCTCATTTTCACACTGATCATATTGGAGGATTGGAATATTTAGGATTCAGCTCTTTTTTCGATAAGAACAAACCCAAAATGAAGCTTTATATTCAGGAATCATTTGCTTCTTTACTTTGGGATCATTCTTTAAAAGGAGGTCTTGGATTTGTTTGTGAAGAGACAAAATCGCTGGATGATTATTTTGATGTCATTAAAGTTAAGGATTCTTTTGTATGGGAAAATACAAAATTTGAATTGGTAGAAACAACTCATGTGCTTGAAGCTTTTAATGTTTTTCCGGTATTCGGACTTATCATAAATACATCCCAAAAAGTCTATATTACCGGTGATACCCGCTTCACACCTGACGCACTTAATAAGTACTATGAACTGGCTGATGTGATCATTCATGATTGTGAAACAGGTCATACAAGATCGTCTATACATTCTCATTATAACGAACTTATAGGTCTTTCACCAAAATTTAAATCAAAGATGTTGCTTTGGCATTATCATGATAATGTGTCGGAGAACTTCGACTATTGGCAGAAAAAGGCTGAAAATGATGGTTTTAAAGCCTTTATTAAAAAGGGAGAACGATTTTTTATTTGAGTTTTCTTTTTTTAGGTATTAATCTCTTTAGTTTTTCTGCAACTTTTCACTTTTCAAAGCCTCGGGCTTTATGTTATATTTTATTTAACATTTTTTCTAAAAACAATTAATATTTGTTATATTTGTCCTTAAATTTAAATTATTCATGAACAGTTTCGGAATCTGTCATTTATCAGTAGTTCCCGTTCGCAATGAACCGTTTCACAAGGCCGAATTAATAAATCAATTACTTTTTGGAGAGATAGTTCAGATAAAAAATGAATCTGAGGATTGGTATTATATTCTTTCAATACATGACAATTATTTGGGATGGGTACATAAAAAGCAACTGATGCTTTTGTCTGAAGTGGGCTATAACAAGTTAACTACAATTAAGCCCTTGCATACAACTGAAATTGTTCAACTCATATACAACCATCATCAGAAAAGATTTATCCCCCTACTTATTGGCAGTACTATCCCGTATCTGAGTAATAATGATTTTTTTATTGAGGATTATAAATTTACTTTTAAGGGTGAAACAATTGATGGCTCTTCACCTAAAGTCCAGAATGTTTTGGATACGGCACAAGTTTATATAAATGCACCCTATTTGTGGGGTGGCCGAACTCCTTTTGGAATTGATTGTTCCGGCTTTATCCAAATGGTTTTTAAAGTTAACGGTGTATTTCTAAAAAGAGATGCACACCAGCAAGCCCTTATGGGCGAAACTATTAGTTTTATTACAGATGCTCAACAAGGTGATGTGGCCTTTTTTGATAATGATGATGGTCAAATTATCCATACAGGATTGATTTTTGGAAAAAATAAAATCATGCACGCTTCAGGCAAAGTACGCATTGACTCTATTGATCATCATGGAATCTTTAATTATCAGGAAAATAAATACACACACAAACTGAGATTGATAAAACGTTATATTAATGAATAGTGTTGATAAGATTGCTAAAACAGAATTCCCAATAATACCTCTTGCTCAAAATCGTTGGAGTCCGAGAGCATTTTCAGAAAGAAATATTGAATCATTTAAACTTAATGCCATTTTAGAGGCAGCACGTTGGGCTCCATCTCCCTACTTTGAAAAAACAGTTGAGTTTTTTAGCTAACGTTTGTATATTTGCCATTTATAGCTCCTTGACAAGGCCGGTTTCCGCAATGGTGCATTATAGCCCGAGCACCATCAAGGTTAGAA
>JAQVVM010000107.1 GCA_028698995.1 Bacteroidales bacterium | reverse complement strand
GGGCTTCAGCGGCAAGGAAATCTTTTTTTGACAATTTTGGTGGTTAATTGTAAAGTTTTGTATATTTGTGGCAAGGTTGGTGGGTTAAGTGCCGCCGAAAGCCCAGCAGCCGATCGTTACCGCCAAGTGTAAGAGACAGACAACAATAGACAAAAATTGAAAAGTAAACCATTGTGAAAGGACAGAAAAAAGAAATTTCGACTAGACCAGAAAAATTGTTAATTTTGCATATTATTGATTATCTTTGAATATTATTATAAACAGATATGGAAAAATTAGTTTCAATCACATATGAAGGTGAATTAGAGGTAATTGCGAGACATACTTTAGACTTTGAAAACACGGAAACAGGTGGCGATTTATTTGGCTTTTGGACAAAAGATAGTATGCCAATCATTAAGTATGTAACTGGACCTGGGAAGAATACAAGCCGATCTGCAACTTCATTTTTTCAAGACATTCCTTATCTTCATCAGTGTGGTCATTATTTTCATGACAACTTTGCGTTAGAACATATTGGTTCATGGCATTCTCATCATAAATTAGGTATTGAAAAACCAAGTGAGGGTGATATAAATACTATGAGAAATTGCTTGTTGAATAAAGGAATAGAAAGATTTTTTATTGCTATATGTGTAATTAATAATAGAAAGGAAGTTACTATAAATGGGTTCTTGTTTTCAAACGAATTCGTGAATATTCATAAGCAAACCAATTGGATTATTTTACCAAATGAGAGTCCATTCAGAAAACAGATTGACAATAATACAAGATTTATTGTTCACCCAAACACGAAAAAATCCATCTACAAAGTAGTAATGGAAAATAATTCGAACTGTGATAATAAAATTAATACTTCGGAAAAGGTAGAGCTACCAAATGATTCTTTCTTTTCAACTGAAGCTGGTAGAAAGTTTTTAAAACAAGAGTATGAAAAGATCTCTAGTCGCATTGATTGTACTGATGTTGAATTAATTCAAAATGATGATCAAACAATTGGCATTTCCTTCAAGTTGGATGGTAAGGAAATTGAAATCAGATATCCTGTTGACTTTTCTGAAAAAAATCCAAATCCTGTTATAATTGAAAAAAATGATAAAAATGAAACTAAAAGGCATCTTATTGCTGTAGAACCAGTAAAAATGTATTTTATTTCTACTTTCGATATTTTTAGCGATATTTTTAGGTTAATATTTATATCTAAAAATGATGATAAAAATGACTCTATTACTAACATTAATATTGATTAACAATGGGTTGGACATACGAACAACAAAATCGATTACAAAGAGAAGTTGATATCTTAAATCAATATTTTCCTTCCTTCGCATTTGTTTACATTGGAAGTCAACTTTGTATGGAGGGATGGTTAATAACTAATTCAAAAAATAATTATAAAATTAGGCTATATGTCCCTAAAGACCTACCTTATTCTGTGCCCGATGTAATAATTACATACCCAACTCAACTAAAAGATTATTATGGACGACTTCTAGTTAATTTAGGCGCAAGTGCAAACATGCATCTTTTATCACCAATTGATAATTCACCTAAAATTTGCACATACAGATCAACTAATTGGAATGCAAATATAACATTTTACAAAGTTTTGATGAAAGTTCGTATATGGTTAGAAGCCTTTGACGGTCATTTGAAAACAAGCAACGATTTAGATTATTACTTAAAACATCAATAATATGGCAGAAAATATTGATCCAAATCAAGTTCAAGATGAACTTGCTAAGAAGAAGAAAGAAACATCGACAAAGAAGTTAACTTTTGATCCAGTTACGGGTGAGTTAATCATTAAAAACTCAACAGATCAAGAAACCAAACCAAACGAAGTGGTAGTTGATCAAATATATAAGGACGGTTTTTTTAATACCTTTATAATATGATAGATAAATCTGTATTTTTACAAGAAGAGCAAATTAAATCATTGTTTATCGATTTGTCAAAAAACAGACATCAAGGTCTTGTAATTTCAATGGACAATGATAGCGTTTTTCATGCTTTTACAGAAGTTCCAGTTGTAATACCTTCAGGGAAAGAATACCCCGCTCTTTTCATAGTGCATGAAACCATTGAAGATTTTATCAAAGAAAAAAAAAAGGACGCTTCGTTAATTGAGGGTATTATAATACATCTTTTTATTGTTGATAATGTGTTAAAGACTCAGGCCTTCTTTTATAAAAAAGATCAAAAGAAAATTAATTGCATAGTAAAATTTATTCCTGAAAAATCAGAATTATATTCTAGAAGTAAAGGATTATTGGAAATTTCGGTATTAGAAAATAAAACTGTTGGAATTGTTGGATTAGGTAGTGGGGGCTCTCCTATTGCAGTTGAATTAGCAAAAGCCGGTATTGGTAAGTTTGTGTTGATTGATTTCGATAGAATTGAACTTTCCAATGTTGCCCGTCACGTTTGCGGAATTAGTGATTTAGGCAGATTAAAAACATTAGCAGTTAAAGATTTAATTTTAAATAAAAATCCATATGCAATAGTTAACACATTTGAAATCGATGTTAATGAATATTCACAAGTATGTACAAACGCATTATCAAATGTTGATGTAATAATTTGCGCTTCTGATAATGATAAAAGCCGATTCTTGCTAAATGATATTTCTCTAAAGTTTAATATTCCTGCAATTTTTGGCAGAGCAATTACACGTGCAATTGGCGGTGATGTGCTCAGAGTTAGACCACACAAAGGCCCTTGCTATAATTGTCTTTATTCTCAAGATATAAGGAATACCGAGGAAGAAATCTCTCAAAAGGAAAGACAAGCTAAGAAGTTTTTACCAGAATATACAAGTGAAGAAGATTTAAACAGCATAGTACAAGTAGGGTTGTCTTCAGATATAGCACCAATTACTAATTTTATGGTTAAGTTAACTTTAGTAGAATTGTCTCGAGGCATTAATTCTGGTATTTCTTCTTTGGAAGAAGATTTAATTGCTGATTATTATATATGGGCAAATAGAAGGGAAAATGTTTACGATAGTTGGAGCAAATTGGAGTACAATTTTAATAAACCATCAATCTTACGGTGGTATGGAGCAAAAATAGAAAAAGATGCTAATTGTATGATTTGTGGTATTTAAAAGCATTATATTATGATAATAAATGTGTTATTACAGGTTGATTCTTTGAGTTCTTCGTTTTCATCAAATAATTCAACATCTGATTTAGTTTTGCCTTGGGTTTCTATCGCAATAACTTTCATAATTGGGTTAATTGCTATTTTGCAATCCTATCATTATTACAAACTTTCAAGCAAAACAAATCAAAACACCAATGACCTTTTACTTAAAATTAGTGACATAGTTGTTAGACTTGAAACAGTAACTAATTTGTTCAACGATAAAGTTTTCGTTTTACTTGATAAAACTGTAACTAAGGCAACTGATATTGCTTCAACTATAGGAGGTTCAACTATAGATAGTTTAAAGAAGGATTTAGAGAAAACAATTGTTGACGGTTCCGAAAAAGTTGAGGGTCAAATAAAAAGTTTAGTTGACAATGTGGATAAAAATCAGATAACTGTTTCTGAGATAAAAACAAGTATTAATGTTATTGCAAATGCAGTACAAGACGTATTTAATAAGGTAATAAACAATATCGATGATTTTGAGGATGGTTCTGATGAATATCATTATATCAAATCAAAAATACTTGACCGTTGTCAAACTGATATCCGAGTTACAGTAAAAGACATTTTTGGCATTACATCAAACAAAATATCAATCTCTGATAAAATGAAGATAATCGAAAAACTTAAAACAGAGAAAATCATAGATTATCAAGGAGATATAATTTATGAATCAACGATTATTTTTATTATTCGAGAGTTAGAACAATAGAATCCATCTTAAATTTTTCAATACATATAGAACACAACACCAGGCGGTAACAAAGGCTAAAATCAAGCGGGCAGAAAGTGGTAATTTGAAGGGCAGTACAACTAATAAACTTCATCGTAATTTGACAGTAAAGTGCTCTAAAATGCCCGCCAGCTTTTAGCCTCAATCGTTATGCACAAATGCCACAGCAAGGGAAGGTGGTATGAATTTTTTTGAAACAGCCTTTTGAAAGTTCAACGGTTAACAGCCGACAGCAGCTGAAAAAAAACTTATTTTGATTAAGTTATTACTATA
>JAQVVM010000079.1 GCA_028698995.1 Bacteroidales bacterium | reverse complement strand
GATCATTGCGACATCTTCTGTTTCTTTTTTGTTAGCAAGGTTAACAAAGGATTTTTCTATTCTGTCAATGGTACTGTAAGTATCATACATGTTGATAGCCTCCTTAGATTTTGCCATGCAAAGGTTGAAAATTTGAGGATCATTCTTTGGGTTGAAAAAGGTAAAACCAGCCACATCAATTAAATTTTTAAGTGCCTCTACGGTTTTACAAATGACGTCATGATTATCTGTTTCAAGGAAGGAGTCAACTGGAACATGGCGGTATAACAAACGCTTTTTATAATCAGAATTTATTGAATTAAAAGAAATATATTCGCTGAAAGAGTTTTGCAGGATGTAAATCTGGTCTTTTAAGCGTTGGATTTCTTCTTTAAAATTTTCGCGTTGTTCATTGATTTTTCTTTCATAATACTGATAGTATTCTTTCATCAACTGATTTTTAGGACCTGCTGCTACCAACCTTTTACCTTCATCGGTATCTGTGAACTTTTCAAAGTTTTTAATAAAATTATCAGCAAGAGTCTCAGCTTGTTTTACATAAGCAGTTTCATACTTCCAGCTTTTCCTTGGATTAAGAATACTGCTGTCAACACCATTAACTTTTACAGGGACATGCAAACCAAAAGTAGGTAATTCAATATATTCAACATGATCAATGGAGTTATCCAAAATAGCCCTGATGATATTTCTAGTTGATTGGATATCAATTCTTTTCCCGATTCCATAAGGACCACCTATCCATCCGGTGTTAACTAAGTATGCATTGGCTCCATATTTTTCAATCTTTTCACCTAATTGTTGAGCATAAACAGTTGGATGCAACATAAGGAAAGCAGCACCAAAAGCTGATGAAAAAGTCGGCATAGGTTCTTTTATTCCTCTTTCTGTACCAGCTAATTTTGAAGTAAAACCACTTAAAAAGTAATACATAGCCTGATCTTTAGTAAGCTTGGCTACAGGAGGGAAAACACCAAAAGCGTCGGCTGTAAGAAAAATTATATTCTTAGGATGTCCCCCTTTAGAAACAGGTTTTACTATATTATTGATATGTTCTAAGGGATAGGATACCCTTGTGTTTTCTGTTTTTGAACTGTCCGAAAAATTAATGTCTCCTGTCTGCTCATTATAAACAACATTTTCAAGAAGTGCGTTTCTTCGTATGGCATTATAAATGTCAGGTTCATTTTCTTTACTTAGATTGATACATTTAGCATAACAACCTCCTTCAAAATTAAAAATACCATCATCATCCCAACCATGTTCATCATCGCCAATAAGAAATCTCTCAGGATCAGCAGATAATGTTGTTTTTCCTGTTCCGGACAATCCGAAGAAAATGGCTGTATCACCATTTATACCCATATTTGCAGAGCAATGCATGGAAGCTATACCATTCAAAGGAAGGAAATAATTCATGATAGAGAAGAACCCTTTTTTGATCTCTCCCCCATACCAAGTTCCTCCTACAACAGCCATTTTTTCCTTAATATTGAAAGCAACGTAAACATCACTGTTTAAACCATGTTCAACCCACTTAGGATTAACTGTTTTACAAGCATTCAACATGACAAAATCAGGCTCAAAGTTCTCTAATTCTTCGTCTTTAGGAGTTATGAACATGTTCTTCACAAAATGTGACATCCATGCAATTTCTGTTATTACCCTGATTTTTAAACGGGTATTCTCATTTGCTCCACAATAAGCATCTGTAACATATAGCTTTTTCCCACTTAACTCAGCACTTGAGATTTCCACCAAATCTTTCCATACTTCTTGAGAGATGGGCTTGTTATCACTACCTTTAGCTTCGTCACCGGCCCACCAAATATTATTTCTTGATTCGTTTTCACTGACAATATATTTATCTTTTGGAGAACGGCCTGTGAAAATTCCTGTATCAACAGAAATAGCACCGGTACTTGTTTCAAAACCCTTTTCTAAACCGCTTAAAGATGGATCTGTTTCATGTATGTAAAGCTCTTCGTATGATAAATTGTAATATACTTCCTCTGGATTTTTAATCCCGTAATCACTTAAATCAATATTTCTATTTTTCATAATTTTTGTTTATAATTTTTAGATTTATTTTTTGCAAAATTAAAAACATCATCAATAAAACATGCTTTTTTTTTATTTTTTATTAAAAAGTGGAAAAGCAGATTGTAAATATTGTTGTTTAATAAATTTTAACTATTATTAAAAGGAGATACTTTAACATTAATGGTATTTTTGTAAAAATAAAAAAATGTATTCCAGCAATATAAAAATCAGGGTCCGTTATGCCGAAACCGATAAAATGGGTTTTGTATATTACGGTAATTATGCCACCTATTATGAAGTTGGACGTGCTGAGCTTATGAGGGAACTGGGAATAACTTATAAGGAAATGGAAGAGAAAGGTTGTCTTATGCCCATGCTTGAAATGAGTGTAAAATATTATAAACCTGCCCGCTATGATGACGTTTTGAATGTTATAACAACAGTAAAAAATATCCCTCAAACAAGAATGCATTTTTCATACGAGATATACAACGATGAAACCAACGAATTAATTAATATTGGAGAAACTTCTCTTACCTTTATCAATGCCACAACCTATAAACCAATGAAAGCACCGGAATGGTTTTTAGAACTTATAAACAATAAAATCAAACAACAACAATTGAAATTGAACCCCTCTTTTAATACAAATACAATTAATACAAAGTAATTATGGATATGCATATTAAATTTAATGGAAAAAGTAAAATCAGTGCTGAATATAAAGGCTTTTCAATAAAAACAGATCAGAGTGAAAGAGGTGGCGGTGAAGGCTCTGCTCCTGCCCCATTTGATTTGTTTCTGGCATCTATTGGCACTTGTGCAGGTTATTACATAAAGTCTTTCTGCGACCAACGTGATATCGATATCGATGGGATTGAAATTACCCAAAAGATGATTTATAATCAAATGGAAGGACGCATAAGTGGTATTGATATTGAAGTTAAGCTTCCTGCTGACTTTCCCGAAAAATATAAAAATGCACTCATAAGTGCTGCAAATTCATGTGCTGTTAAAAAACATATACTCACACCTCCGGAATTTAAAATATCCACCATCTAATTTTTAGATTTTTTATATCTCCTTCCCATCCTTCCTGAAACTTCAATAAAAATTTCAATTATTTTAATTTTTATTGAAATACTTTTGTTATTAATTAATTTTAAATATATTTGTCATTCAAAAATGTTTTGCACAAGACATATTTAAATTATTACATAAATCAAAAAAAACTATATTAATAAATTCAAAAAAATCAACAGACATGAAAATTAAATTTACTGTTTTTTTGTTAGGTATTTTGGTGTCACAAATGCTGAATGCTCAGACAAGTAATCAGGATTGGCAGGTTCAATGGCATTATCCCAAGGTATTCATTGAAAATAAAGGCCAATTTGATGGCAGGGACAGATTAGCTGACTCTCAAATTGAATATGCAATTGATCATGGTTCATTGCAGGTATTTTTTACTAAGGAGGGATTCACTTATAGGTTGGACAATAAAGTTAAAAACAGAAACAGAAAAAAAGGTGAAAGACCTAAACTTCTTGTAAAAAGTGATTATATATATGTAAAATGGATTGATGCTAATCCGGAAGTTAACATTATAGCAGAAGATGTAATGCCAGATTATCATACCTACTCAATGCTTGGAGAGGACAGAGAATCTTATTCAGATATCAGAAATATCAAAGGATTTAAAAAAATTACATATACGAATTTATATCCCAATATAGATGTAGTTTTTGAATTTCATCCATCTGACGGTATTAAATACTCAGTTATATTGAAGCCCGGTTCTGATGCCACTCAGCTAAAAATGGGATACACATCCGACAGAGAATTAAGTATTGATACTGACGGCAACCTTAAAATTAAAACACTCTATGGTGATATAACTGAAAAGGCTCCTTTAACTTTTTATGAAAACAACACCAATGCGTTCGTGAACTCTTCTTTTAAGGTAAATGGCACCACCATATCTTTTGATATTGATTCTTATGATGCGACTAAAACTCTTATAATTGACCCATGGGTACAAACCCCCTCTGTTCTCTCAAATTCTAATGGCGTTTGGGAATTAGATATTGATGCAGCTGGGAATGTGTATATTATTGGTGGAGATATGCCTATGCGTTTGCAGAAATACAGTGCTACAGGTAACTTACTATGGACATACAACACACCATGGGATACAGCTAATTTCTGGTTGGGAACCCTTACTGTTGATTATCTTGGTAACAGTTTTATTACTGCCGGTTCTTCTGCACGTTTGCAGAAAGTTAATACAAGCGGAGGCATGGAATGGGGTGCAAATGGAGGCATGAACGATGAATACTGGATGATTACATTTAATTGTGATAAAACAAAGCTTATTGTAGGTGGAACGCGTTTAAGTGTTAACCCTTTAAATCCTAATGATTTATCAGCCAGCCGTGGTGTTATCTTTGATATAAACATCAATAACGGCAGTGTTTTGAGCTTGCAAAATGTTGACACTACACGACCCGGCCCAATGGGAATGTTTGATGAGCCTGTTGAAGTAAGAGCTCTTACTTCCTCAAAAAGCGGAAGATATTACTACCTAACCTTAGAGAGTGTTGGAGCAATTAATCAAAATTTTAATGTGTGTACTACTAATGACCCTGTTTTTCACACTTCATCAGGTTATGTACTTTCTTACAAAAGTGAAGACTACCGCCCCAATAATGGCAATGCTGGAAACAGAATCATCAGAACGAGCCCACAGTTTTTATACACACAGAATGGTTCACATGTTCAGAAAAGATCTTTAATTGATGGCTCTGTTATAACTACTGTTCCCATCGATGGAGGTATATCAACAGCACAAATGGGATTTAACACACCCGGAAATGGTGGTATTGCTATTGACACGTGTGGAAACGTTTATATTGGCTCATCAGACAGAATAATTAAATACAATGCAGATTTAGTATATCTAACCCATACAGATTTACCATTCAGGGTTTCAGACATTGCAATAGGCATTAATGGTGAAGTTGTTGTGTGTGGTACAACAGGTACTTCTGCAAGTACAAGCAGAACAGGCTATATTCAATCAATTAATATGACTGCTTGCCCTGCCTACAGTCAAGTTTGTTGTTTAACTACTGTTTGTCCTGTCGGTCCTTTCTGCCACGATGACCCTGCTGTAACTTTAGTTACTGAAATCTCAGGGGGAACATTCAGCGGAGCCGGTGTTGACCCTTTAACAGGTGTATTTGATCCTGCAATTGCAGGTCCAGGCACACATATTATAACTTACACCCTACCCTGTGGTAGCAGTGATATAGTCATTGTTGTTAACTATTGTGTGCCATTAAGCGTATGCGCAGAAACAAATGGTGATATTACTGTCAGCGGTGGTATTGGCCCTTATATATGGGAAGAATTCCTCCCTGCAAGTTCAACACCTATTACCAATCAGGCAGAATGTGTGGGTTGTGGGTTCCAATGGGTACCTTTGATGAATCAATGCCTGAATGGTGTTGTACCTGTTACTACATGCGATGTTCCTGCTCATTTTGCACAGTTTGCCACAGGTACTACTGTTACTCCTACAGTGAATTATCCTTTACAGGTCACTGATTCTCAGGGGAATATGGCTACTATAAACGACTTTTCGTTATTAGATGAATGCTTACCTTGTCCTCCAATCAGCATAAGTACATCAAATGTTGTAAATGCTGCCTGTGTAGGTGGTAGTGATGGTAGTTTTACTGCTGAAGCAAGCGGTGGTACTGCGCCTTATAGTTACACACTGACTTTAGCAGGTGCTACCATAGCAACATTCCCCAATGTTTCAGGCACACAGGATTTTACTGGTCTTGCAGCAGGTACTTATGCAATTGAAGTTACCGATGCAGCTGGTTGTCCGGGAACTGCAAACATCACAATTGGTGAAAATAATTTTATCATCTCTGCATCAAGCAACAGTCCTATTTGTGAAGGTCAGACTATCATATTTACTGCCAACGGTGGTTCTGTTTACACCTGGTCAGGACCTGAAGGATTCTCCAGTAATGTCAGTAACCCAACCATTACAAATGCTGCATTAGTTCAATCAGGAACTTATTCAGTTACAATATCATCTCCTCCTTGTATTGACAGCGCTAGTATTAATGTTATCGTCAACCCCGCACCTATTGCCGATGCCGGTATTGATCAAACAATCACTTACGGCCAAAGCATCACACTTCAAGGTTCAGGTGGTGGTATTTACGCATGGACTCCGATTGGTTCGCTTGACAATCCAAACATTGCAAACCCTGTTGCCGACCCAACAACAACAACTGATTATATTCTTATAGTAACAAATGCTTTTGACTGTTCTGCTTCCGATACTGTTACAATAACAGTCGAAGTTATTGAAGGAGATCTTTTTGTTCCCAATATTTTCTCACCAAGTTCTACTAATCCACAGAATAACCATGTTTTTGTATATGGTCCTAATATCAAGGAAATGAAATTCTTTATTTATAACCGCTGGGGTGAAAAAGTGTTTGAAACAACCAATCAAGCTGAAGGATGGGATGGCACATATCAGGGTAAACCATGTGACCCTGCTGTCTTTACATACTATCTTGAAGTAATTTATTTCGACGACAGCGAAGAAAAACTTACAGGGAATATCAGTCTTGTTAAATAATTATAATCAACCATTACAAAATTCAAAACAGGTATGAAAAAAATAATTTTGATAATAGCTCTGGCAGCAACTCAAAGCTTAATAAAAGCTCAAGACATACATTTTTCCCAGTTTTATAATGCCCCCCTTTTATTAAATCCCGCTATGGTAGGCATTTTTAATGGAGATCACAGAGCTCAAATTAACTATAAAGATCAGTGGAGAAGCGTTGCAGCACCCTATAAAACTTTTGCAGCTTCGTATGACACACGTATCATGTACAGCAATGTTGATAAGTTCGGTATTGGTGCAAGCTTTTTCAGTGACGCTGCCGGTGACCTTAAAATGGGAACAAATCAGTTTAATATAATGGCATCCTACCAAAAACAATTGACCCCCGAAATGGGTTTCGCTTTTGGTATTGAAGGTAGTATTGCTCAAAAAAAATTAAGTTCTGATGTTTCTTTACAGCAATGGGGCAACCAATATGACGGAACCGCATACAACCCCAACCTTCCTACAGGAGAGGTAAACACTATTGATAATTTTACTTTTGGTGACTTCACAGTTGGAACTGTTTGGAATTACGGTTATAACGAAAAATACATCACTGCCAACGACCAGTTCAATATTCAATTAGGACTTGCCTATCATCACCTAAACCGTCCAAAACAATCTTTCTGGGCTGATAAAAGCGAAAAACTCTATTCAAAAATTGTTTTTCATGGCTTGTCAAGCATTGGGTTAAGCAATACAAATACTTCCATAGTACCTCAGTTCATGTATTTTAATCAAGGACCTGCTCAGGAATTAAACCTCGGTACCATGTTTAAATTTAAGTTACAGGAAGGTTCACAGCACACTATGTGGATAAAAGAAGCTTTTGCTGGTGTTGGTGGTTTTTACAGGTGGAAAGACTCGTTTATTTTAGCTACGGCTCTTGAATTTCAAGGTTATGCACTGGGTATCAGTTATGATTTAAACACTTCTAATCTCAAAGAAGCCAGCAAATTAAGAGGTGGTATTGAATTTTCATTGCGTTATATTCCGCCTCCAGTTTCAAGATTCTATGGCAAAACTCCCAGAATCAGATAATCAGAAAATTGACATAATAATATATATAATGATGATAACCCCATATTTCAGATCAGTACTTTTTGCTGTCATACTTTTTTTTGCTTTGATAATCCCTTCTCAATTCTATGCACAGTCTGCTGAGATTCGAAGAGGTGATGGTTTTTTCAGACAAAATAATTATGAAAAAGCGCTTGAACAGTATTTGATTGCTTATGATGCCAATAGAAACGATGCATTGTTAAATTATAAAATCGGAAAGTGTTATTTGAACAGTAAATACAAAGCCAAGGCTGTTTCTTATCTTGAGAAAACAGAAGAACTTGAACCTACTATTGAAGCAGATCTTTATTTTTTGCTTGCTCAAGCCTACCATCAGAGTCTCGAATGGGACAAAGCAATAACTGCCTATGAAAGTTATGCTGATATGCTCAACCTTTCTGAATTAAGAACAATAGGACCCGTTATTGAACAAAGAGTTGAACAATGCAGAACAGGCAAAAGACTTGTTGAAGAACCGGTTAAGGTGACAATTGAGAATATAGGAAACAATATAAATTCTGCTTTTCCTGAATATGCCCCTGTCATTTCATCTGATGAATCGGTGCTGATGTTTACTTCTCGAAGAGAAGGCAGTACAGGAGGAAAAGACAGAATTACCGGTGAATATGACGAAGATGTTTACATTTCTTCCAATAGTGCCGGAAATTGGTCTCGTGCCCGTAACATTGGAGAACCGGTAAGTACGAGAGGCCATGATTCTAATATTGCACTTTCAAATGACGGGCAGAAATTATTGCTTTATAAAGATGATAATGGTATTGGAAATATATATGAATCTCAGTTAAGGGGTCAGAGCTGGAGTGCACCGGTAAAACTCCCCGCCCCCATCAATTCAGATAACCATGAATCATCTGCCAGTTATTCTCCTGATGGACGTACCCTGTTCTTTGTAAGTAACCGTCCCGGAGGTTTGGGAGGAAGGGATATTTATTCCGCTAAACTTAATTCCAGTGGTATTTGGGAAAATCCGGTGAATCTTGGAAATGTTATCAATACCCCTTTAGATGAGGAAGGCGTTTTTATGCACCCTGACGGTAAAACATTATATTTCAGTTCTCAAGGACATAATAATATGGGAGGCTTTGATATCTTCAAATCAGTGAATGATAGTGGAACATGGTCTGCCCCCGAAAATATCGGTTACCCTATAAACACCCCCGATGATGACCTTTTCTTCGTCATTGCTGCCAGTGGTATCCGAGGTTATTATGCATCTGTAAAAGATAGCGGTTCTGGAGATCTGGACATTTATGTCATCAATTTTATTGATGAAAAACCTATTGTGTATGTTACTATTTTGAAAGGTACTATTACAGATGCTCTCGATGACACACCGGTAGAAGCTGATATTCAGATAGTTGATAATGAACTGAATGAAGTAATCGCCAATTTTAATTCAAACAGTGTAACCGGAAATTATTTGGTGTCACTGCCCTCAGGAAAAAATTATGGTATTTCGGTAAGTGCCGAAGGCTATCTTTTCCATTCTGAAAATATTAATATTCCTCTTGCTACCGGTTACCAGGAAATTATTAAAGATATTGAACTTCAGAAGATTATTGTTGGAAGCAGGATTGTTTTAAATAACATCTTTTTTGATTATGATAGAGCTACACTTCGCAGAGAATCAATAACAGAACTTGACAGACTTGTGACACTTCTCAAAAACTCGCCCAGATTACGAATCCAAATCTCTGGACATACAGACAACAGAGGCAGTGCCGAGTATAACCAAAATTTGTCAGAAAATCGTGCTAAAGCTGTTGTTGATTATCTTATTGAAAAAGGAATCGGAAGTGCCCGCCTTGAATATAAAGGATTTGGTTTCCAAAGACCCATTGCCTCAAATGACACAGAAGACGGAAGACAATTAAACAGAAGAACGGAATTTGAGATACTTGAAAATTAGGGTATTATTTGAATAACTTAATTTGAAAATAAATCAAGTTTAAGATTTTAATTATCATTATTTATTTTGGATGTTTGCGCAGCTTAAAAAGGCAACTATTCCACTTATAAGCGTCTTTAAAATCAATTAATTAGCTTCTGATGAAAAGATTTTTCCTTTCCATTTTTTTAATGTTATTTTTTTCAACTTTATCTGTTTTTTCACAGATTGTAATTAATGAATTCTCTGCATCAAATTTATCAACAACTACTGATAATTACAACAAAAATGAAGACTGGATTGAAGTTTTTAATCAGGGTGCAACTCCATTTGATTTAAGCGGGTATTATCTGAGTGATGATATCAATAATCCTACAAAATGGCAGATTCCTTCTGGTGTCAGTGTACCTGCTAATGGAGTACGGATAATATGGGCTTCAGGAAGAGATGAATTTATAGGTAATAATGTTCACGCAAACTTTAAGATAAGCCAATCAAAACCAAATCCCGAATACATTGTGTTTTCAGATGCCGGTGGTAACATCCTCGAAAGTTACAACCTTCATGTTTATAAGACACAGATGAATCATTCCTACGGCCGTATTTCAAATGGTTCTGCAACATGGGGTGTTTTTACTACTCCAACTCCTAACGCATCAAATACAACAAATTCTTATCAGAAATATGCAGAAATGCCTGTCTTTAGCGTTAGTGGCGGTTTTTATCCTTCAGCTGTTAATGTCAGTATTACAACTCCTGAACCTAATTCAGTAATAAGATATACTATTGATGGTAATACACCTACAGCAACATCAGCAACTTACAGCAGCTCCCTGAATATTACCAACACAACAATAGTTCAGGCACGTGTGTATAGCAATAACCCGCAGATTTTGCCAAGCATATACGAATTCCACACCTATTTTATTAATGTGTCTCATACAATTCCTGTAGTTTCTATTGCAGGGACAAATGTAAGTAATTTGTTAGGAGGAAACTCCAGCAGCCCCCTAGGTTGTGTTGAGTATTATGAGAATGGGCTTCTTGAAGCAAAAGTTACGGGTGAGTTCAATAAACATGGCAACGACAGTTGGGCATACGATCAAAGGGGGATTGATTTTGTATCTCGAGATGAACATGGCTATGCTGATGCCTTGCGCCATAAGATTTTTGCTTTAAAAAACAGGAATGCTTTTCAACGTGTGATCTTTAAAGCTGCAGCAAATGATAATTATCCATTTTCAAACGGAGGGGCACATATCAGAGATTCTTATATTCATGAGTTATCTGAAAGAGCCAATCTTGAGTTGGATGAGAGGACCTATGAACCTTGTGTGTTGTACCTTAACGGTCAGTATTGGGGTGTTTATGATACCCGCGAAAAGGTTGACGATTCAGATTTTACAGAATATTATTATGGTCAGGACAAAACAGAAATTTATTATCTGAAAACCTGGGGAGGTACGTGGTCTGAATACGGTGGTAATGCAGCTCAAAATGACTGGGATAACCTGAGAAATTATATTCAGAACAACAACATGGGCAATCCTTCAAATTATGCTTATGTTAATGACAGACTAAACCTCCTAAGCCTGATAGATTATTTTATCATCAACACACACACTGTCTGCTCCGACTGGCTTAACTGGAATACAGCTTGGTGGAAAGGAACCAATCCTGCGGGTCAGTCTCTTAAATGGCGTTACACATTGTGGGATATGGATGCCACTTTTGGGCATTACATCAATTATACAGGCATCCCGAATTCCACACCAAATGCAGATCCATGTTTTGGTGAAAACCTCCCCAACCCCGGCGGACAAGGACACACCACCATCATGCAGAAACTGATAGATGAAAGTCCTGAGTTTAAACAGCTTTATGTTACCCGTTACGCAGATTTGATGAATTCAGGTTTAAGTTGCGATGCTATGATTCAACTTCTAGATGAACTTGTCAACCGGATTGCTCCTGAAATGCCCGCCCAAATTACAAGATGGGGAGGCAATTTAACTACATGGCAGAATAATGTTCAGGCAATCCGCGATTTTATTAACCAACGCTGTCTTGTTTATGAACAGGCTTTTGTAGATTGCTATAATCTTGCAGGCCCTTATAATGTTGTTTTGAATGTGAACCCTCCCGGCTCTGGCAGTATTGATTTAAATTTGATAAATATTACAAATTTCGCTTTTACAGGCACTTTCTACGGCAATGTATCAAATAATTTAATAGCCAATGCCAATCCCGGTTATACCTTTTCACACTGGGAATTACTACATCACACACCTAGTCCAAATGCCACCAGTGCAAATATCAACCTGACATTTAGCAGCAGCGATACCATTATTGCACATTTCACACAGGTTTCTTCCCCCAAAAAAATAACACTGCTGGTTCAACCTCCCGGTTCAGGAGAAATCAATATTAATGCATTCACCCCCACTTTCTATCCTTGGTCGGGAACTTTCCCCGATAGTACTTTTATCAACTTACAGGCATCAGCTCTAAGCGGTTATACATTCTCAAACTGGTCATCCCAGAGCCATACTTTATTGCCAAATCCCAATGCACAGCAGGTTAACTTTATGCTGTTAAACATAGATACTATTACTGCCTTCTTTATCGAGAATATTGTACCCCAGACTTTTACACTATCTGTTAATGTATTCCCTATTAATTCAGGAGAAGTGTTGCTAAATAATTCAACTACTATTGAACTTGCACAGTCAGAAACATACAATGCACCACAGTTAATTACTCTAAATGCCATTGAAAAAAACAACTATATATTTTCACACTGGTCTATTAATAATCATGTCCTCTCACCAGATAATTTTGACAAGGATGTAAGTTTTGTAATCAATCAGAACGAAAATGTTACGGCTCATTTTAATCTCGAGGAAACAGGTATCTATTTTCCACAGACTTTTTCACCTGATGGAGATGGATTGAATGAAGTTTTTGCTGTTCAAACAACTTATGAAATAGAAACATGCGAGATATTTATTTATTCAAGATGGGGAGATTTAATATTCAGCTCAAATAAAGCAGACTTTTCGTGGGATGGTACTTTCAAAGGAAAAGAATGTCCTACAGATTCATATGCTTATATTTTTAATTACAGATTGGCTGGAAGTGAATCTATGAAAACAATTATGGGAGGTATTATTATATACAGATAAAAAAAAGCAGCTAAAAATTAGACCAAGTCACGCCCTATTTTTCATAGTAATATTTAATGATTTCTTTTCTCAAAAGATTTAAAGCAGTAATGGAGGCTTTTGTGATATTAAGAATTCTGTTTTCTCCAAAAAGAAATTTCTGTGCTGACACATTATTTTTACCGGCAACTGCAATCCACACAGTGCCCACAGGTTTTTTTGCAGTTCCACCATCGGGGCCTGCAATACCGGTAACTGCAACAGCAAAATCTGTTTTAAATTTGTCTTTAATTTTTGAAGCCATTTCAATTGCAACTTCTTCACTAACAGCACCAAATTCTTCAATAAGTTGGCTATTTATATGAAGTTCTTTAATTTTAATGTCATTGGCATAAGCAATCAAAGAGCCCTTATAATACTCAGAACTTCCGGGATTTGATGTAAGCAAATGCGACAGGTAGCCACCGGTGCAGCTTTCTGCAAATGAAACTGTCAGGTTTTTTTCAGAAAGCAAAGAACCAATTATTTCCTCCATTTTCTGATTATCATGCCCGTAGATGTATTCACCAATAATTTCATTAAGCTCAAAAATTAGGTTTTCGATTATATGCTCAAATGATTCACCATCATTTTCTATAACAGTAAGCCTAAGTTTTACTATGCAAGGTGACGGCAGATAAGCGAGTTTTATTTGAGGAGGGATTTTCTTCTCCCAATCCGAAATTACTTCGCTCAGATACGATTCGCCAATACCTTGTGTTAAAACGGTTCTGGATATTATCTTAGGGATTTTGAACTTAAGTTTTAATTCGGGAAGAATAAAACTCTCGAACATCATTTTCATTTCAGATGGCACACCCGGCATTACAAGTAAAACTTTACCATCAATATCAAACCACAATCCAGGTGCAGTACCTGAAATATTCGGTATAGCTCTGGCTTTTTCAGGTATTTCAGCTTGTTTTTTATTTATATGAGTCACATTGAGGCCTCTGGCTTTAAAAAGTTTTTCAATATTATCGTAGGCACTTTTACAAAAAACAAGATTGCAATCAAAATATTTACATAAAACTTTTTTAGTAACATCATCGGCCGTAGGACCTAAGCCTCCTGTTGTGATAACAATTTCAGAATATTCAAAAGCGGAATTCAGAGAGGAGATGATGTCGTTTTTATCATCTCCGACAGTACATATTCTTCTTACATTAATACCATTAGCAGAAAGTTGATTTGCAAGCCATGATGCGTTGGTGTTTTCATGTCCGCTAAGTAACTCATAACCGATAGAAATTATTTCTGCCTGCATACCTATCTGCTATTTACAAATCCATGCATCACAAGCTGAATTACCGGATCGTGAGGGTTATTATTAATTATGGTAATAGTTTGACGTTGTTGGCCTCTTTTCCCATGAGAATCAAAGTCAACTATAATCCATGCACTTTCGCCAGGTCTGATAATATCAGAAGATACTTCAGAAGCAGTGCAACCACAGCTTGTTGCAATTTTACGAAGGCGTAAGTCAGACAATCCATTATTAATAAAAGTGAACTTATGAGTTACTTTTTCACCTTCACTTATTGTGTCAAAATCAAAAGCCAGTTCTTCAAATTCCATATTTGGAGCATTTCTTAATTCGTTAAGGCTCATATAAGAGAAATCTTCCATAATATTGGCACTGATATAGAAATACTTGTCAGGTCCATCAGCATCATTTGTTGCAAGATGCAATTGGTCGAAAATGAGACCATAATCATTTTTCTTGTCGGCATGATAAGTAATAATTAATCTGCCCTCCTCTTCAGGTCTTAATTGTTCTGGCTCAAATCTATATGTTATGAAATCGGAAATACTTGCTATGCTCAATGTCATAGTTTGTGTCCAATTGTTATACAATTCGAGGGATAATGTTTTTGACTGGGTGTTTTTAATATCTTCAAAAGCAAGATGAGAAGACTTTAAGCGCAGGTTTCCCATGGCAATTGGATATAAGTCAAGTTTTGAAGGTTCACGCGGGATAACTTCTCCTTTGATAGCTACCGTGAAGTTTGGGTTTTCTTCAATATCGGTAATTATAGTAACAACCTGAGAAATTCTTCCGGGTCGGTTGTTGGCATTATAAGTAACTTTAACAGTACCTTTTCTGCCCGGTCTTACAGGAGTCTGGGTATATTCAGAGGCAGTGCATCCGCACCCTGCTACTACTCTTTGTATCGTAACAGGCTTGTTGTACATGTTTGTATATTCAAATGTACAGCTTACAGTACCTAACTCTTCTTTTACTAAGCCAAAATCATGTTCTGTTATATCAAATTTCAAAAACTCATCATTTTGAGATTTCAAATGAACTGAAAAGAGCAATAAACCAAAAAATACACAAATAAACTTATTCATACCATAAAATTTTGATTTTAATCACAATATTACAAAAAAATAAGTCTGTGGTTTAAAATTATTATAATTTAATATGTAAAGCAAATTCATTTTATGATTATATTGTTTTGCAAAATGATAGTAAAACTATAAAACTTCATTTGCAAATGTCTCAAAATCAATACCATCAAAATTTCCCGAACTCATCATCAGCACATTAAAGCGCTCATCTAATTCATCACACTTTTTTTTAATAAACTCCTTAATTTTTAATGAATCATTAAATACAAGAAGATCATCTCTTCCAAAAAAATCCTTTACTTTCTCAATGCTAAGCGGGGGCAGTTTTTTATGGGCTAATGTATGAGGGTTAAAATAAACACAAGCAGTGTCTGCATTGTTCATTGATGATTTGTAAAGAGGTAAAAAATTTTCATTCAGGCTGCTGAAAGTATGTAATTCCAAACATGCCACCAAATGATGGTCAGTGTATCTGCTTTTAATAGCATCAACAGTGGCTTTAAGCTTTGATGGTGCATGGGCAAAATCTTTGTAAAAATATCCTTTGGATGTCTTTTTAACAAGCTCTAGGCGTTTTGATGCTCCAGAAAAGCTACTGATGGCATTAAGAAAATCATATTCTGATACGCCCAGCTTCTTGCAGACCAATGAAGCAGCTTTGAAATTAGAAAGATTATGTTGCCCGAAAACCATAATGGGGAAATTTCCCTTTTCGGTTACTATCTGCATCTTATCATGTTCCAGCAAACTAGGGTAAGCTACGTATGGAATTTTCTCGGCAGGGTTTTTCGATTTTTTACAAATTTCAGACAGCACTTCATCGCCATTGTAATAAACAAGAGTACCCTCGCTATCAATAAGATTGATAAATATTTCAAACTGTTCAATATAGCAATCAAAAGTCGGGAATACATTGATATGATCCCATGCAATTCCGCTAATAACAGCAATGTGGGGTTTATACAGATGAAATTTGGGGCGTTTGTCAATGGGAGAAGTCAGGTATTCATCACCTTCAATAATCATATAGGGGGCTGATTCTGTCAATTTCACCATGACATCAAAACCTTCAAGTTGTGCGCCGACCATGTAGTCGCATTCTATGCCCTGCTGTTGCAAAACATGCAAAATCATGGCCGTAATAGTCGTCTTACCATGACTACCGGCAATAACAATACGTTTTTTCTCTTTCGACTGCTCATAAAGATACTCAGGATACGAATAAATTTTAACTCCTAATTCTTTGGCCCTGATAAGTTCAGGATTATCAATTCTTGCATGCATACCCAAAATCACAGCGTCCAAATCCGCAGTGATTTTGCTTTCATACCAACCATCTTTTTCAGGTAAAAGGCCATAAGACCCCAGTCGCGATTTTGAGGGTTCAAATATCTCATCATCGGAACCACTGACAATATACCCTTTTTTATGAAGTGCTATGGCCAGATTGTGCATGGCGGCTCCACCTATGGCAATAAAATGAATTTTTTGCATAATTATTCAGTTTGCATTTTTGAATGAAACAAAAATATAAATAATATTGATATAGGATATGAGATAGCAATTAATTTGCAGGTGATAGATATAATAACAACAGATTGCTTGTAAATTAGATTTTTACAGCTCTCAGTACCTCTCTTTTTCCGGGAGGCCCATGCAATTTTTCAACAGAAAAACCGGCCTCTTTTAAAGCTCTTTTAACACTTCCTTTAACCGAATATGTTACAAGAACAGCACCTT
>JAQVVM010000078.1 GCA_028698995.1 Bacteroidales bacterium | reverse complement strand
TTCAGCAAGGCGGTTTAAAGTAGCGATGTCTGGCATTGATTCACCGCGTTCCCACTTGCCAACTGCCTGTGAACTGATAGATACTTTTATTCCAAGTTCCGCTTGTGATAGATTAATTTTCTTTCTTGCTGCAGAAATTTTATTACCAATGAATTTTGAATTTAACATACTGTTTTATTATTAGGTTTTTGATTTTGCAAAGTTATATTTACCTATTGCGAAAAGACAAAAAATATCAACCATTTATAGTTGCACTTACTCTACTTGTAGTTGTTATTTGACAACTCTTAGTCGTATTAAATGTTCTCAGTCTTTTTGAGAGATCAATTATTTTTGATGGGAATGTATTATAGGAGTGTTTCTTATTGCCGTTTTTTGGTGAAGTTGTTCTTTAGATTAACCAGATATTGTTAATTTGCTGTAATATCTCAATATTTAAGAAATGAAGTATACAATTTCATGAAAGAGGTGTGTTAGTTTGTAGAAGTTGAATTAAAACTAGCCTAAACTGAAAATTATCTTTGCTAAAACTTTTAAGGATTAAAAACTCGTCTTTAAAAAAGTTTTAAAAGCAGAATAACTATTTTCCATTTTGATTATAAACTCTTGCTTATTTTCAATGTTTTTAAGGCTATCAGGAAGTTCGGGATCAATACCGAGTATGGTATTAATTTCTTCGGGAAACTTAGCAGGGTGAGCTGTCTCAAGAGAAACAAAAAGCTGTTCTTGGAGGTCAGCAGCAGGATTGTCTTTTATAAATGCCTTTAGGCCTGCCCACCCAACTGCGCCGTGTGGCTCAAGAAGGACTTTGAATTGATGATAGGTTTCTTTAATTGTTTGTCGTGTTTGGGCATCATCAATGCTAATGGCATATATTTCTTTTCTCATCATTGTGTAATCCGGTTGTTTGCTTATGTAACCGGTTTCGTCCATAACCCCACCATAAAGAGCTATGAGCCTCGACAAATTACTGGGGTGTCCCACATTCATGGCACTTGAGATACAATTTAATGAAGGTTCAATTTTTTTGTATTCCTGTGTTTTCAATAATTTTGGAAACTCATCATTAGCATTGGTGGCGATGATGAATTTTTTTATAGGCAATCCCATTTTCATGGCCAGAACACCACCCATCATATCACCAAAATTTCCGGAGGGAACTGAAAAGATAATATCTTTACTTTGGTGTTTTTTGTGCAGTCTGGCATAAGCATAGAAATAATATACAATTTGGGGTATCAATCTTCCGATGTTAATTGAATTGGCAGAAGAAAGGTTGAGATACTCCAGTTCATGGTCGGAAAATGCTTGCTTAACAAGTGCCTGACAATCATCAAATTTCCCATCTAAAGAAATAACCTGAATATTTTCACCAAGTGTTGTCATCTGCTTACGTTGACGTAACGTAACTTCCTTTTCGGGATACAATACCACTACCTTAATGTTATTAAGACCGTAAAATGCATTGGCAATGGCACTGCCGGTATCACCTGAAGTGGCAGTAAGAATTATCAACTGGCGGTTTTCTAGAGCGAGATAGTAGTTTATCAATCTTCCCATCATACGTGCTGCAAAATCCTTAAATGAAGCCGTAGGTCCCTGATCTAAACGCATCACATACTTTTTATCGCAAACAAATTCCAAGGGTACATCAAAGTTATAGGCATCTTTGACCAATTCATACAACTTCTTTTCGGGAAGCTCGGTATTAAGAAATTTCCCCATCACTTTGTAAGCAATTTCAAAATAGGGCATATCGCAAAATGCAAGAATTTCATCTTCAGAAACCTGTGGAATATATTCTGGCATGAACAAGCCCCTGTCGGGTGCTAAACCTTTAAGCAAGGCTTCTCTGAAGGAAACCTCAGCAGTTTTTAAATTTGTTGAGTAATAGGAAATTGGTTTATTCATTATATCGTTTTTTTATTATAAAAGGGGCACTTAAGTCAAGTGCCCTTATTAAAATCTCTAATAAATTACATATGGTTTTCAACAGTGTTATTTTAAAGTAGCCGACGAAGCACCACCGGCAGAATATTCCGGATAAGTGACAGTATAGACTTTTCCGTCGAGAACTTCAAGTGCTTGATTGATATCGGCAATGATATCATTGGGATGCTCTGCACCCACACATAAACGAATCAGATTCATGGGAATACCGGCCAATTTACGACCTTCTTCGCCTTGCTGCTGATGGGTTGAAATTGCGGGGATGGTAGCCACTGATTTTATTCTTCCCAAATCTGTAGCTCTGTATATTCTCTGAAATGCATCAAAGACATTTCTCGTTGCTTTGGCATCACCTTTAATTCTGAAGGACATCAGGTGGCCATAACGGTTTACTTTTTTACCGTATAATTCATCATATTCAGAATCAACAAGGAACATATATTCTTTAGCAAGATTATGTAAAGGATGTGTTTCAAGCCCCAGATAATCAACTCCTTCAATATGTTTATGTTTACTTAAAAATTCGGCAATTTTCATAGTAGAACGACTTACAACATCCATTCTCATTCTGATTGTTTTCATGTCATTCATAGCCAAAGCCGCATTCATTGGGCTTATACTCGGTCCGTTGTCTCTGTTAGGCAGGAGTTTTAGATATCCGCAGAAATCGGCTTTCATGGCATCATTATCAATATTTGTTGTGATATTCTTACGGGCTATAATTGCACCTGCGATGCCAAATCCACTTGTAAAAAGAGATTTGGTAACAGACTGAACAACTATGTCAGCTCCATGTTCCAAAGGTCTTAATAAAGCAGGAGTAGCAACGGTAGAGTCCACAATAAGCGGAATGTTGTGACTGTGAGCCAGATCTGCAACTTTTTTTAGATCGAAAAAACTTTGTGATGGGTTGCTTGGAAGCTCACCGTAAATAAAACGGGTATTTTTATCAATTTTGGAAGCCCATTCTTCAATATTCCCCGGATTGACAACTTTGCGCCATTCAATAGCTTTTTCCTGATCTTTACGAACATTAAACTGCTGGTATGTGCCACCATAAACCTGGCATGTTCCCACAAAGTTCATGGGGGCTTTCGGATTTTTTGGGTCAACAACAAGAAATGCATCTACAGCACTCTGGATAGCAGCCATACCTGATGAAGTACCGATACAGGATGCATCAATCCCTGTTCCGTAGGATTCTAATAATGCAAGAACGCCTTCGTAATAATACATACTAGGGTTGGCAATGCGTGAATAACACCATGTTGGTATCTGATAGGACAATGCCGCTTCCATTTCATCTGAATCTCTGTATGTTTGGGAAGTGGACATATAAATTGGTTCAATTATGGAACCCTGATTAAAATCCAACGCTTCCTGCATCGAATAAATGCCATGTACTGCAATCGTATCAAAACGACATTTTTTCATTTTATCAATGTTTTCTTTATGCCAGTTCATTGCTCTTTTACCGGCCACTACATAATAAGGAACCCCTTTTTTATTCATTTTTTTAAGATTTTTATTTTATTAAATAGCTTTTCTTAATTTTTAAACTGCATAAAAGTAAAAAAATATCTTATCACCAAAGCAATAAATCTTTAGTAAAAAAAATAAAAAACAAAAATTTGTTGTCTAATTAATACTTATTAAGAACGTTAAGCAATTAAATAGAAAGTGTTAGAAGAACTTATCTATCTCACTTTGCTCATTGCATTGACAGGGACTGTGTAGAACACTTGAGAGCGGTAGGCCGTGTTATTCATTTTTGCAGGAACAAAAACAAGTTCTTTAATGATATCAACAACTTTTTCGTCAATGCCGTGTCCCACTCCTTCAAGTACATTTACATTTCTTACTTTGCCATCAAAATTTACAAAAAACGATAACAGTATATTTCCCTGAACATTGGCAGCTATAGCTTCTTCAGAGTATTCAAGTTTTGAATAAATGACCTTAAATAATGAATCATTTCCCCCTTCAAAATAGGCTTCATTTTGATTAATACTCATATTAACATCCTGATTGACATTGGGATCAACTCTAGCCTGAGCAGTGTCTGTTGCAGTAGGAGTGTATCCGGTAACTTGTGCATTTAAAACAATCGAAGCACAAAAAAGGATAAAAATAAAAATTATTCTCATAGTTTTAAGTTTTAATTTTATAAACAATAGAAAATTATAACAAATTTATAAATTTATTTTCAAAAATCAAGTATTTTGTTCATTTATTTTAAATATACGTACTTTTGCAAGTGTTTAATATTATCCTAATAAAAAATGGTTTACATTACACGCAGAGAAACTTTCAACGCAGCACATCGTTTATTTCGCAGTGAATGGAGCGAAGAAAAAAACTTAGAAATTTTCGGTTTGTGTTCCAATCCTTTATGGCATGGACATAATTATATTTTACAAGTCACCGTGAAAGGTGAGATTAATCCCCAGACAGGCTTCTTAATTAACCTGAAAGAGCTGAGTAAAATTATAAAAGAAAAGATAATTAGCAAAATTGATCACAAAAACATGAATCTTGAAGTGGATTTTATGAAAGGGCTATTGCCTTCAACCGAAAACCTTACTGTTGCTATCTGGAATGAACTTAAAGAACCCCTTATGATTTCCGGATGTATTTTACATTCTATTAAGGTTTTTGAAACAGAAAATAACTACGCAGAATATTTTGGAGAATAATTTTAACAATAAACACTATGAACGATATTAACAGGGAAATGCTCAAAGAAAACACCATGGACGGGTACGAAAAATTAGATGTTTACAATCCCAACCTTATTGAAGAGATTGCCGGTGCTTATAAAAAAGTTTTAAAAGCAATCGGTGAGGATCCTGATAGGGAAGGACTTATTAAAACGCCTGAGAGGGTTGCAAAATCGCTTCAATTTTTAACACATGGTTACGATCTGAATCCCAAAGACATTCTTATGTCGGCTCGTTTTAAAGAAGATTACCGTCAGATGGTATTGGTGAAAGACATTGAGATTTACTCTTTGTGCGAACATCATATGCTTCCCTTCATTGGCAAGGCTCATGTGGCTTATATTCCCAATGGTTATATTGTGGGACTGAGTAAAATACCGAGAATTGTTGATGCATTTGCACGCCGTTTACAGGTTCAGGAAAGACTAACAATGCAGATTAAAGATGCCATTCAGGAAACATTAAATCCCCTTGGGGTGGCAGTGGTTATAGAAGCCAGCCATATGTGTATGCAAATGAGAGGCATTCAAAAACAAAACTCAGTAACAACAACATCAGATTTTACCGGTGCTTTTCTGACAGATAAAACAAGGGCAGAATTTATGCACCTCATTGGTGTAAAGCTACACTAGCTAAAAAACCTGACTGATTTCTCTTTTAAGGTAGGCTATGGCCTTATGATTAGGGAGTTCCTTATATTCAAGCGACTTTTGAATGATGGCATGATTAAGATCATTGCAAGGAGAACTATCGTCAATAGTTACTGATGCAGAATTAATAAGTTTTACAATTTCTTCTTTGGCAGATTTTACAAGATCCCATGCGTTGTCGGAAATAAATATCTGTTGAGACAGATTATGTTCGTACTCTTCTCTGATTGTTTGAATCAATTTGCTCTGCAATTCAATGGCCGAAAGATTCTGGTTATAAGTTCTGATGATTAAATTTGAAGGAGTAATACGTTCAAGGAATAGAATAATCCTTTCGTATGCTTGCAAACGCATTGGTGTAATAATCTTAACATTTTCAGCTTTCAGGTGAATTTTGCGATTTCGAGCTTCATTTTCAAGGAACAGTTTAAGCACAAAATAGGCTGTTCCAAAAACTACCAATGATGGCAGTACATATTTTAAGATATCAAGTATTTCTTCCATATTTTTTCTTGCAAACGTACACAATTTTTTTTTTATCAAAATAAGATTTATGTGAATTAAATTTTATTATTTTGTTCCCCTCTTATTAAACACAAATAAATTAAGGAGCAAATTATGAAGAATTTTTTATCGGACAGAATTAACAAGTTGTCAGAATCAGAAACTTTGGCTATGGCCAATTTGAGTCGTGAGTTAAAAGCTAAGGGTCATGATGTGATCAGTTTGAGTCTTGGAGAGCCAGATTTTAACACTCCTGATTGCATTAAGGAAGCTGCAAAAAAAGCTATTGACGAGAATTTTACATTTTACACCCCTGTAAGTGGTTATTTGGATTTGCGACAAGCTATCTGTAACAAGTTAAAAACAGACAACAATCTGGATTACGAACCAGGACAAATAGTTGTTTCAAATGGAGCCAAACAATCTATTGCCAACGCAGTACTATCTTTGGTAAACCCCGGAGAAGAAATTATTATTCCTGCTCCCTACTGGGTAAGCTATAAAGAAATTGTAAAGCTTGCTGAGGCAAAAGCAGTTTATATTTCTGCTACCATAGAAAATGATTTTAAAGTAACTCCTAAACAATTAGAAGATGCCATTACACCCAAAACAAAACTCATCATATTCAGCACACCTTGTAATCCCACAGGTTCAGCTTATACCCAAAATGAATTGATGGCAATTGCTGAGATGTTGATGAAATATCCCCATGTTTTTATATTGTCTGACGAGGTTTATGAAAAAATTATTTTTGATGGAGAGCACCAGTCAATTGCTCAGTTTAGCTTTATTAAAGACAGGGTTATTACTGTTAATGGTGTTTCCAAAGGCTTTGCCATGACCGGTTGGCGCATTGGATATATGGCTGCTCATAAAGACATTGCTAAAGCTTGCGACAAACTTCAGGGTCAAATTACCTCAGCACCTTCATCTATTGCTCAAAGGGCTGCATTATATGCACTTAAAACAGACTCTTCTATAACAGCACACATGCTCGTGGCTTTCCGCAAAAGAAGAGACCTCGTTCTGGAACTCTTAAAGGACATTCCGGGCATTAAAACCAATGTCCCTCCCGGCGCGTTTTATGTCTTTTTTGATGCCTCAAGCTACTTTGGGAAAACTGATGGGCAAACAAAAATTAATAATGACAGTGATTTATGTATGTACATCCTTAATAAAAAATTTGTAGCCATGGTTCCCGGCTCTGCATTTGGTGATCCAAACTGTATTCGTTTTTCTTATGCCACCTCCGAAAATCTTTTAATTGAAGCTATAAAAAGAATTAAGGAAGCTCTGGCTGAGCTGAAATAGGTTAATTGTAAACAAAAAAAAAGAGGATGAAAACATCCTCTTTTTTTTGCAACAATATTTTATTACTGTACAATAAGTGTTTTTGAAACTATGCCGGCATTTGTTTGTACCTGCATATAGTAAAATCCTTTTTCCAATTCTGAAACATTTACTTCATAAACATTTTCCTGAACATCATAACTTTTTACAATCTGACCTAATGCATTGTAAAGATTGATAACTTCAATTACATTTACACTGGCAACAGATACAAAATTGTTAGCAGGATTAGGATAAATACTGATGAGGTTGTCAGCTGACATATCAGTCATACCAACAGTTGTTTGTACAACAGGGAAAATAACCATATCTATATTGATGCCAACACCACCTGATGTCCATTGGCTTACAAATGAATACCAGTTATTGTCACTTTGCATTTCCCATGTAAGAGAATCATTTGAATAACAGCCATTTTTAGTTGAAACAACTACCAATGTATCTGTTGCGCCTGTTGGTAAAACAACGCTGGCTGCAAAATCAGCTGTAACGCTTACAGGAGTTGTAAAGTTGTAAGGTGTTACGTTATTTACAACAACTGCAGATAAGTCTACGTTTGAACTCTGACCTAACATGGTAAGAGGTTTTTTAGTAGTGGGGTCAACTGAGTAAATTTTAACAGAAGAAGTACCAGTAGTGCTTTTAGCAAGAGCATAAACCAAAACTGAAGAAATCGTTCCTGCCGGGGGATTTACATAGCGTTGTGCTTTTTCTTTGTCTCCAAAACTGTTGCTTCCACTAACATATCCAAATGTCCCACCATAGATTGTTAATGAGTCAAAGCAAGGAAGTAATGCTGAAGGAGGATACAATGTGTCGTTTATTTTGGATTGCACAAAGCTTTCCGTAGAAATTGACAACACATTTGTTTCTGTATTGAAAGTTCTTTGAGCAGAAACAATACCCACTGTAAAAAGGGCAAGTAATAAAATTGTAATTTTTTTCATTTTTTTCATTTTTTTTAGTTAAACATTAATTTATTTTTGAATGGAAAATTTCTTTGTAATATGTTGATTTTCAGACTCTAAAGTATATAAATAGACACCGGATGGAAGTTGAGATGTATTGACTTCAATCACCTGATTACCGGTTGTAATTTGGTCAATTTGAATAAGGTTTTGACCTAAAATATTTCTGATGTATAATTTTGAATTAGAAGTAGTATTTTGCAATGGGATGTAGATAGTTTCACCCAGATTTTGTGGATTTGGATAAGCATCTCCCATGGAATTAACAGCTTGATTTGTAGGCTCAATACCTGCAACGCCGCAACCTGTTTCGCAAACAACTTTGTAATAAATCAAATGATGCTCGTAATTATAAGTGGGGCCGGAACCCATATAGGCAAAGGATGGAATATATAAACCATTCCATGAACCTGCAACATTATACCTAACATCTTGAGGAATCAGATATGAAATATTATAATCTTTTTTATTATAGATAGGGAACATGCCATCTTGTTCTTTGTATGTGAGAAAGAATAATCTGTTTTTCTGGGTCAAAGTATCAACATTGGCATTCCAAGTATAACCGGGAATAAAAGAAACTGATGCAAAGACAAAGCTACCAGCCACAACAACAGGAACATCAGGAGTGGCGACTTCAATGTAATGTCCGCCCCAGTCTAAAGAATCTTCCCAGAACTGTTGTGTTAAAGGAAATTTATACGTTTTTTTAGTGGCAATTCCTAAAGCATTTGTAGTATAAGAATAATCAACTCTTTTAATAAATACAGTATCAGTACCCAAATTTGCTGGAATGTTACCAGTACTAGTAGAAAAATATGCAGTGGTAAAGTTATGATTAACAGCTACTTCAATAACTAAAGTATCCACAACATTGGGATCTGCCATGTTTCTTTCATATATACATAAAACACCTACAGAATCAAGTCTGTATGTACTTTGTGCATTTAAGGCAAGTTCTCCGGGGTGAAGAAAAGGGTCATTAAAAAATATCGATTTCACATCGAGCATATCTCCTATGGCATGAATCCATGGGCCGGAATAGCCCGAAGTACCATAGTCAACTAAAATAGTAGTGTCAGGGAAAAGGTTATTGCCATAAAGTTCTGAGGTTTCACCATGAAATAAATCCATGGTTTCTCCATAGTTGTACCACCTTTCTGTACTGGATTTTGAGCTTTTACTACAGGGTGTTTGAATTTTGGACTTGTCAAATCTGATACCGTTATCATTTGTGTTCATGATATCTAAAGCCTGCCCAAAGGCAAAATTCAGAAAAAGTACCAAGGCTAAAAGTGTAAAAATTTTTTTCATATTTTATTTTTTTAATTATTGAATAAAGAACAAAAATAATGAAGTTTTTAAATCACGACAATTTTTTTAATATATATTTTTTTGTTATTATTGATTCTCAAAAAATAATGTCCTTGAGATAAATTCGTAAAGTTTAGAGACAAAGTATTCAATCCCACATTAATCTTGTTGTTGCAGAATTTCTGAATCATTTCTCCTTTTTCGTCAAATAGTTCTATATCAACCATCTCATTATCAATTGATTGAATATTCAGAAAGAGGTTCTCAGAACTGATGGGATTTGGAAAAACGTCAATGGCCATTTCATTAGGTATGATGTTGTTTGTATGAGCAGAGGCACCATTTATGATGGAAAAAATGCCTATTTCAGCGTCCCATCCCCATGAATTAAGCATTGAATACCAACTGCCATCTGAAACTTTCTCCATGGCAGTTTCAGAATTCTGTGCATCTCCGTCTGTCGTACTCATAAGCCCTATGGTATTTGTTGCAAATCCACTGATATCCATGCAAAGGGCATAATCATCATTGACAAATATTTCTGTGTTAAAATCAATAATATTAAGCTGGTTGTTTACCAACAGACTTGCAGGAACACTTATCTGAGAAAAAGCATACCCCGGGGCTCCAAGTGTATCAGGTGGGTTGCTGAAGTTACCCTCTCCTTTTGTATCATGAATACTAATTATAAGCTCTTCAACAGGGTTTGCTACAACTAAATCCCCAATGAGTAAACCTACTCCTCTGACATTATAAGATAAATTGTCGGGCATTTTAAAAATCTGAGCTTTGGCTAAGTCACCATAGGTATTATTGCCACAAACATAACCTCCGGCTAAAGCTGTGTCAAGTGTAAGAGTTCCTGTACTGAAACTTTCAGGCATTAGAGTGTCACCAAGAGTTTTGGGTTGATACATTTCAAATCCGATAGAAAGGCTTTTAAAAGGCTTCTGCGCTAAGGAAGTCAGACTTAATAATAGCAATGCTGCTATAAAAGACAGGTTTTTCATAAATGATGAAATCATAATTTAATTTTTTACAAAGATAGTTTTTTTATCAATCTAAAGTCATGATAGAAGTAATTGGAAAATGGTCGGAAAACCCTTTTGGATATGTTTTAAAATTGTAGGCATTAATGCCCTTAGAGTAGAATATATAGTCAATTCTGAAATAGGGTAAAGAACCGTTGTATGTTTTTCCAATGCCTTCTCCGGCTGTAAGAAAAGCATCCTTCATGTTTTTTTCAAGAACATTGTAAGCAAATGAGGACGGGGTATCGTTAAGGTCAGTGCAAAGAATATAGGGATACGGGCTTGAATTCAAATGGGTTTCTAGCAAATTAACCTGTGAAGCCCTTAAAATAAAACCCTTCTTAAGACGCTTTACGATGTTTGCAAACCCCTCTTTCAGCTCATCTGAATCAGCTATTTCGATATTTAAACTACTAACATTTTCAACAAAAACAAAATCTTCACTGCTCAATCCAATTGAAGCAAAATGGACGTTATAAATCCGAATCGTGTCATTACCTATCAAAATGTCTGAAAAAATGCTCAGATCATTTTTGCCGTTTTCTGTAAAAACAACTCCTTCATTAATAATCGGGTAAACAGACATGGTAACAAGCCCAAAATTATGATTTCTCCTGACAGCAGGGTAATATGCATGAACATTTCCGGCTTTCTGAATCTGTTTTAGGGTGTCAATGGTTTTAAATTTGTGGTCTGTATCATAATAAGCCTCCTGAAAGCAAATGATATCAGGCTCAATTTCCTGTACAAGTTTAAAAATACTATCCCTGTTATCTTTATTGTTTGCTTTTTTTAAAGGGTTGTATAAATTGAACATCCGCACATTATAGGACATTATTTTAAATGGGTTTGAAGCGTTTGCATTTTCTTCAAAATGCTGTCCTGAAATATTGAAGAATTTTATTATTCCAAATCCTGTAATAATCTCAATGAGAATACAAACCCAAGCCATTCTCTTTTTCTTCAAAACCCATATGACGGTTATTATAGTGCAGAAAAAGTAAATATAGGGAAAAGATAAGCCTAAAAAGGCCGGCAGCAAGAACTTATTTGGGGGAATATACCTTGATGCGAATGAGAAAAGTAAAGTTATCAGGAAAATATAAGTAATGAACCTGAAAACGATATGTAAAAATGACTTTTTATTTTTACTTTTCACTAAAATGACTTAAAATTTATTTGCCAAATTTAAAAAGAAAATCTTTCTCCTCTTTACTTAAACTCTCATACCCATTTTTAGAAATTTTATCAAGAATGCCGTCAACTTTCTTTTGTTTTTCAGCTTTGATGGCTTTATACTCATCATCCGTCAGGGGTCTGTCGGGATTGTATTCAGCTTTCATGCGAGCTTTCCTTTTTTTAGAAAATTTAAAAAAGCCTGCAAATCTTTTTGTCAAAGAGAAACCGTAAAGAGCTCCTATAACACATGCTCCAAGGTGCGACAGGTATATTTCGGGTTTAACAATACTCAATAAATTTAAAATAATAAAAAGAATGGTAATATACTTTAATTTGACCGAGGGCAAAATAGCAATTTTAAAGGCATAGTTGGGGTTGAAAAAAGTTACAGAAACCAGCATTGTCCAAACAGCGGATTGCATTGCACTCAGAAAGAGCACATTGTCATAGATATCAACACCTTCTCCGAGCCATAAAGTATAGATAGCGCCTCCACTCAAAAAACCAATAATGTAAGAAGTTATGAGTTTCGCATTGTTCATTTGCTGAACAAGCAGATTTCCTGCAAAAAACAATAAAAAACAATAGTAAAATATTGAAAAGAAGTTGTCTCTTAAGAGTGCAAATGCAAATAGATTGACTAATAAGATGATACTTAAGGTCCTTCTGTAATACCAGTACCATTTAATTTTCTCAACAAAGGGATTGGTTTCCATCTTAGTAAAAAGTTTTAGTGGTTTTTCTCCAGATTTTAATTAAAATGAAACCGAAAATCATCCCACCGAGGTGTGCAAAGTGAGCGATATTCCCGCCCTGGTTTGAAATACCGAGATAAAGTTCCAAAGCACCATAGATAATGACAAAATATTTGGCTTTAATAGGTATAGCAAAATAAATATACAACAATGTGTTCGGGAAAAGCATCCCGAAGGCAAGCAGAATACCATAAACAGCACCGGATGCACCAACAACAAGAGGCGCATTTAAAAAATCTCTTTTATACTGAGCCATATATTCGATAGCTGTTTCCATAGCAACAGATTGATCAGTAAAAACACCGGTATTGTATGAGTGAACAAAATTGTTGTAATTGAGCCTCATCTCATTTGAAGCAATTATGAATTTATCAGAATCAAGAAACATCTGAAGACTTTGACTGTCGGGGTTGGCTAAAAAGCTGTTTACACCCGCAATAGTAGGATACATCTGATAGTAAAAAACAGCATAATGAACAATGGCTGCACCAATTCCTGTTACAAAGTAATAAATAAGAAAGCGTTTGGGACCCCATACCTGTTCTAAAATGCGTCCAAACATCCAAAGAGCAAACATGTTAAAGAAAATATGAGTAAATCCCCCATGCATGAACATATATGTGATGAACTGATAGGGGGCAAACTTTTCAGAGCCAAAATACCTTAGCCCCAGCAGCTCAATCAAATCCACATTAAAAGTACGACCTAATGAGAAAGTGGCCAGAAAAAACAACACATTAATAATTAACAAATTTTTTACTGCCGGTGTCAGTCCGCCAAATCCTCCAATTTTAAAATTCATATTTTTTTATTTAAAAATTTAAGTTCCAGTTCTTCTAATGGCAAAATAATAAAAGTAGGTTTTCCTGTTGGGTTAACATAAGGTATTTCACATGCGAAGAGCCTATCTATAATGTCATTCATCTCTTCATTATGAAGCATATTGCCGCTTTTTACCGATAAGTTCTTTGCTAATGAAGCAGCAATGTTCTCATTTTTGTTGAATTTGGAAGACAACAAATGACCTTTGTAGCTTTCGAGCATTTTTTCGATGACAATTTTAACGTCTTCATTTTTAACATCCGTTGGCATTCCATTGATGTTAAAGTTGTTCTTACCAATATGTTCAATTTGAAAACCCAAAACTCTAATTTCTTTCAATAGTTCATTTGTAAGCTCCGCATCGGCAGGAGATAATTCAATAACTTGAGGGAATAAAAGTTGCTGTGAAACAGCCTTTTTGTTATTAAAAAAAATCAGAAATTTTTCAAACAAAATTCTTTCGTGTGCAGCTTGCTGGTCAACAAACAATAAACCCGATTTTATCTGAGTAAGAATATACTTGTCCTGAATCTGTAAAAACTTAAGCCTTGCCTGATTTGCAGTTAACGAAAAATCAGCTTCTTTCCTTTCAATTTCTTCTTCTTTTGGTAAAAGTAGGGTTTGTTCAGGCTCGCTATCAGATTTATGAAGAATTTCTTCATATAAAGTCTTCCATTGTTTAGCATCTGTTTTCAGATGGGAAGGTGAACTGTAACCAGCAGGACTGTTTTTTTCGAAGGGATTATAGCTTGTGTTAACTTTAACTGTGGGGGGCTTTATCTGTGCATCTTTCCCTAGTGGGGTAAAATCAAACTCCTTACTTTTATCAAAATCAATGCTTGGCATGACGTTGTGTACACCCAGTGCTTTTTTTACGGTAGCATGCAGGTAGCTGTACATGAGACGTTCATCCTGAAATTTGATTTCTGTTTTTGTTGGGTGTATATTGATGTCAATTTGCTCAGGATTGATCTGAATAAAAATAAAAAATGAAGGGAAAGAGTCGGGTTTGATAATATTTTCGAATGCACTGAAAACGGCATGGTTCAGATAGGCATGCTTCATAAACCTGTTGTTGGTAAAGAAATACTGTTCTCCTCTGGTTTTTCGTGCAAACTCGGGTTTGGAAATAAACCCCGTAATATTTACAAGCTCAGACTTGTGCTCGAGAGGTACCAACCTTTGGTTGTAGCTTTCGCCGAAACAGGCTACCAGTCGCTTTTTCAAGCTTTCTTTTTGCAGGTGATAGGTCTCTTTGTTGTTATGGAAAAATGTAAAATTCACATGCGGATGTGCGATTGCGAGTCGCAGAAACTCATCATCAATGTGTCTCAACTCAATCTGGTCGGATTTGAGAAAATTTCTGCGGGCAGGGACATTAAAAAATAGGTTCTTTACAGAAAAGGATGTTCCCTTTTCACATTGGCAAGGCTCCTGGCTTTTAATGTGGGTGCCTTCATTGACAATCAGTGTGCCTAGTTCATCAATGTTCCGGCGCGTTTTTAATTCCACGTGGGCTATGGCACAAATAGAAGCCAAGGCTTCACCTCTGAAACCCATGGTGTGAATTGAAAACAGGTCCTTAGCTGCATTAATTTTTGAAGTGGCATGCCTCTCAAAACAAAGTCGGGCATCGGTTTCAGACATACCACAACCATTGTCAATCACCTGAATTAAAGTGCGTCCTGCATCTTTCACTATGAGGCGTATTTCATCAGCACCCGCATCAATGGCGTTCTCCATCAGTTCTTTGACTACTGAAGCCGGTCTTTGTATCACCTCTCCGGCAGCTATCTGATTGGCTACAGAATCGGGTAGAAGTTTTATTATATCTGCCATAAGCAAGGGGTGTTCAAATTACAAAACCGAAATTAATTTAGAAAATAATAAATAATCAGTAAAAGTAAAAAGAGTACAAAAACAATCTTTACCGTTGTAAATTTACCGGTTTTTGCTTTCCTCTCCTTTTGCCATCGGGCTTTCATTTTTGCACGCATTTCTTCTAATGACAAATCATCGGCTGAAACTGCTTTCTTCTTCAACTCTTCCAGCTCTTCTTTCTGTGCATCGTAATAAACAGGTTTATAGTTAAACTGTTTATGTTTGTTGATTTTAAAAAATATCAATCCCATTTTGTTAGTTTACTTTTACTGCAAAATTAAAAAAAATATGATGATTGGGCAAAATGTTTTCGTCTATATGACAGTCCTCCGAAGCTTGTTTTTGATTATAAATAGGGTCTGCTGAAAAAGTCTGAGGTGCGCCGGATTTGAGGCCACGAGGTGATGATGTATAATAATACTTCGAGCCGAAGTAACGAAAAAGACGGCGTGAATCAGACTAATACACACGCAAAAAGTTTCAGAGATATCCATTTTTCAAAATTCAAGTGCGGTTTTTTAAGTAAAAACCTCTTTTCTATCATTGAATTATTTGTTTCAATGCATGGATTTTCTTTGTTATAAATAAAATTCCTTGCACTTATTTTTTATTGAAGACATTATTTACATATACAAATGAGCGTGTTGTGTGTTCCGATGGTTATCGGAACAGCAGGCTCTAAGTAGTAAATGCAAGCTTGCATCCTATTGCACCAAAAAGTCGCAAACACCGCATTATTAAAAACCGCTGCTGATTATTTGTATTTTGCAAACAGAGCGGAAACTGAAACGATGACTAAGCATCGGCATTGGATAAGGTTACTTAGGATAACAAACTTAATAGTCAAAGGGTAATTGGATTTGGGTCACGAAGATTTATTTCATTATCCATTGCCATGCTGGAATGGCTTTAATAGTTAAATTATCTTTTTTAAAACTGTCGGTTTGGTTTTGGGTAATGATATATGCTTCTTTTTTGTCAAAATAAACCATCGCTTCAAACAAAGCATTTAGTTCTCTGTCAATATTTAAACTATTAATTTCTGTACATACCTGATATAATTCAGTAGGTATTCCTCTGTCTGTGGCAACAAAATCACATTCGCCATGCCCTTGATAGTAGAAAATTTCTTTCCCTGTTCTTCTTAGATGCAGGTAAACAATATTTTCTAAAATATGACCATCATTTGGAGAAAAAACAATCTTATTCTGATGATAAATCCCTAAATCCAACACATAGATTTTTTGTGGATTTCGCAATTGTTTTTTCAGCGAGTAATCATACAATGGAACAAATTCTATCAAATAAGCATCTTTTAAAAAAGAAAAATAATCTAAAATTGTGGTACTGGATTTAATGCCAAACATGCCTTTTAACTTGTTGGCTGAAGCTAGGTTGCCAATATTAGACAATAAATAAATTGTCAATTGTCGTAATGAATTAACATCCCTGATATGATGTCTTATGGCAATATCTCTTATTAATATATCATCTAATAAATCATTCAAATATTTATTGTTATTGGTTCGCAAGTAATCCGGCATTCCTCCTTTTCGGGTATATTCTTTAAATGTTTTTTCATTTGGTTCCAATTTTTCAAATTGTAAAAACTCAGCATATGAAAAGGGAAATAACTCAGAAGAAATATGCCTTCCTGTAAGGTGCGTGCCTAGTTCCTTACTCAACAAGGATGCATTTGAACCCGTTATATATATCAAAAAACCCTCACGCAACAACTGATTAATAAAAATTTCCCATGCTTCTACAATTTGTATTTCATCAAAAAACAAAACCTTCGTTTTGCGGGCAATTATTTCATTGTATAAACGCTCTAAGTCATTGGTTTTAATGCCTGAGAGGCGAGGGTCTTCAAAATTTAAGAACAAACCTTCGTCAGGGAAAAAATACTTTTTTACCTGTAACTGAAGCGTGCTTTTACCACACCTTCGTATCCCTGTAATAATACTTGCAAAGCCACGGGCTTGTGGAATATGTGGTAATAACTCCCGTTGAAAACCCGTTTTTTTTATTGAATACCCGGTTT
>JAQVVM010000077.1 GCA_028698995.1 Bacteroidales bacterium | reverse complement strand
AGGGTTATACAAAACAAAGACCACCTGGTCCTATAACAATGAAAAGGGGATTGGACAAGTTTGATTTGATTTATCAGGGGTGGATACTCGCCAAACAAATTGAAAAAGATGTGTCCACACGGTAGCTGCCGGCAGGCAGGAAATCAAGGCTGCTTAAAAATTTGCTAAAACCATCGAATTTCTTTACTGGCGTAACCAAAGCCGTTCGGAATGAATTATGAGTTAAAATATATTTCAACATCCTCACTCGTTGGTTACTTTAATTACCTTGAAATGTATTTATATGTTGTGTAAAGAAATTCTCGATTTTCAACGCAAATTTTTAAAATGCCGTTCCGGCACTTCGTAACCATTTGTGAATAAAGCATATTTTATTTTTCAAAAAATTGTTTTTAGCAAAAATGATAAATCGGATGTTTATGTGCTGCGATAAATTTGTGGTGACGCATTGTCGATGTCAGGAAAATGCTGAATCGATAAAGATTTATTTTCAATGCCTTTCAAAAAAGCCATTGGATAAATCATTTCGGGGTTATCCTCATGGAATCATTAGTTTGTTTTTTCAAATGCCTAATGATTGATTCTGGTAAAAATAAAAAAAACCATCTTTAAGGGATGGTTTTTTTGAAGTAAAATCTGTTTCTTTAGTTCTTAATACACCTTACGGAATAAGCCCTTTGTCTTCCAAAACTTTCACGATGTATTTGAGGATTATCAATGGTAATTCCTCGGTACCATGCTGTAGAATCATTTCTTAAGCTGGATGACCAAAAGGAAGCATAATAATTTTCATGGCTGAATTGGCCGTTAAGGAAACGATAACCTGCATACATTGCATCGAAATTTGTTTCAGAATTTTTCAGAAGTTTTTGTCCTTGATAAAAACCTCTGTATCCGGTTGAATCAACCATAGTTGGGCTTAAACCAAGAGTCAGCTCAAGTTCTTTCCAATCGCCATCTGTAGGAATATGCCAACCTGCAGGACAAATTCCTTTTGCGCCTTCAGTGATACTATAAGTCATCATTTCATCCCAATCATATAAGCCACCGTAAACGATGCAAAAATTGGTGTCATTTTTAAAACAATATTTTTCTATGATACTATCGCTGGTTACATTTGTGTGAGGCTCACCCAAATATGTGCTTTCTACATAAACACCAATATTCAAGTTTGTACGCATCCAGCATTGTTCACCAATAAGAACTGTTTGATAAGCGTTACTGTCGGCATCATAGACAATGGGAAAACCGGGACACTCAATCCCCATTAATGGTTCATCATCATCAGGTTTGGGTTTAGGCTCTTTTTTACAACTAAAAACAGAAATAGCTATTACAAGAATCAGTAATGAAAGAGTGGGTAAAAAATTTTTTGTATGCATGGTTTTTATGTTTTAATTAAACTTCTGAGCCATTTGCCAAAAGACAAATTTATAAAAAATTTAATTGTTAAACATTTTTTATCGAAAAAAAATGCCCCTTGTTATTTTATTCTTTTTCATACAGCCCAATATCAGGGGTAGCAATTCTTGAAATGCTACGTATATCTGTTGGGACATCAGCTGCTATATTGATATCACCAATATTTCTGCAGGGGGATGAATTTGTTAATTGGTAATTATTTTCGGGATAATTTTCAAAGAGAGGGCTTGCATTAATTAAACAATTAACATAACGAGTTGGGTCAGATGTGTTAAGTTTTGTTTTTAGCAAGCAGTGATCGAAGGTAAATTCAAACAATCCGCTATTATTTTTATCAAGCAAAAGCTCTTCTTCGACGAGACCGTATATTATACAATTTCCGAAATAGGCTTTGGTTAAATCCCTGATCTGAATATTGTTATTAATATCAGTATAATAATTATTCATGACAAGTGATGAAGTCTGACGGGTTGAGTAATTCCAGTAATTGGCAAATGTACAATGTTTGAAGTCGTAGTTTCCACCAATTGAAAGAATAAGTGCATGAAGACCACAATTTGTTATCAGTACATTTTCTGCTTCAATGAAAGAACCTTGCGCATAGATGCCTGCTGTACTCATATTTTCAATAATGGTATTTCGTATTTTTAAAGTTGGATTTAATGAGTTACCAAGAGTGTCAACTTTAATACCTGTGTCGCCGTTGCGAATGATTGCATAGTTGATGTCATTGTTAATACTGCCATTGGAAAGCCAGATGCCCATCGAGAATAAATACCCATTGTACATAAGCCTTCCCCATTGACCTGGCAAGTCTTTATACCACGCATCGAGCCTGTCACCTTGAAAATATACGGGTTGGTTTAAAGAGCCTTCCACTTTTAGAGAAGCGTCGTTATAGACCCAAATACCGGAATTATTGTGAAAATAGATCTGTGTACCCTCCTGTATTGTGAGTGTGGATGCCGAATCTACAACAACCCAACCATAAACAAGATGTGGTTTATCATTTGTCCAAGTAGTGTTGCCACTGACAACAGAATAGGGTGACATGTTATAGGGATGGTACTGAGGTGTGTGAAAATGGGCATTCTGACCCCATGCTACCAATTTGATTTTTTGTTGATGGTTGTTGGTAGTGAAAATTAAAGAATCACTTACTACAAAAGGAGTGTTGATGTTGTTTGGGTCAACAGTCACACGGACAAAAATAAACATACTGTCTTTAGGTGCCAATTCAATGTCATTCTGTTCAATAGCAGGAACACCATCAATATTAATTCTGAAATTTGAAGCAGAACCACCTGCTAGCAAAACAGAGGAAATTTTAATTGTTTTATTATGTGTATTGTAAACTTTTATATATCTTGTTGTGGATCCTATTGTTGTAAAAATCGTATCAAACATAACAGTATCAGCAGAAAAACTAAGCTTTCCATCTGTTTCAAAATATAACTCGTCCTTACGGCATGAAGCCATCAGAATGAGAAGCGTTAAAATGAAGAATGCAGATATTGTATTTAAAATTTTCATAAGATTTTTGCTGTCAAATAATATTATGCATTATGGTATATGCCTGAAATTCAATAATTTTTTGAACGTGATTTTCTTGATGTTATTTTATTTTTCATCAAAAACTAATTTATAAGTATTGTCAAATCATTTACTAAACGTTCACTTGGAAATGCGGCGGGATAACGACTGATTTTTCCACCCTTATCAAATAAAATAAAAAAAGGAACACTTCTGATTTTAAATCCATCCAACAAGTCATAGTTAAAGTCAAAGTGAGCAAATGAAAAATTATAGTTCTTGTTTTCTAAAAAATGTTTTGTTTGAAGGGGATTCATGTCTAATGATACGCCAATAATTTCGAGTTTACCACTGAAATTGGAAGCAATGTCTTTCAGTACATCCATTTCATTTATACAAGCTACACAAGAGCTTTTAAAGAAAAATAAAAGCACAAACTTTCCTGTGTAATTACTTAAATTAATAGTGCTGTTGTTAAAATCTTGTAAAGTAAATACTGGAGCTGTTTTTCCGGTTTCAAAACCGGTAAGATTCTGTAATTGGTTTTCAGCCATGATTTTTATCTCACTAAACTTGCTTTGAGTTGAAATATCTAAAAGAATTTTGGTAATATTATCTTTTATAAAACCCGGATATTGCCATAATTCTCCAAGTATTTTGACTGCAACAATTTCTCTTAATTGTTCGTTTCTTAAAATGCTGTCTTTACCAACACTGTCAATTAATGCCGGATATGAAACAAGCTCATTAATTGTAAATTCAAGGTCGCGGAATTTGATGTCCTTACTTATATTGGTGAAATATTTTGAGAAGAACTGATTTAAAAATTCCATAAATGCTGTGTTATTTAAAAGCAGGTCTCTTTCAAAAATATAATCTTTAAAAAGAACACCCAAAGGTTTTATCTTTCCATTTTGTTCTAAAAGAGCAATTCTGTATTCCGAATATTTTTTGAAATAAGGATTGTTTATGTGACCATATTTTTCTTGAATGTTGTTCTTGAAATCTCTTACTACAGCCTCATTTCGACCTCTAATAAATACAGCGGAGAAGTCTGCAATTAGTTGGTTGTATGATTTGTCAAATTCTGAAATAACATGATTGAGTTCAGTGGAATCTGAATTTTCGATTTGAACGAACAGTTGAGGTGGGTTTAGGAAGGGATTTGATATTTCGTTATAGGATGTTGAATCAAAATCATCAAAAAGAAGTTTGTAGGTCTTGCCATTTTCGATGTATAGTGCAGTCTGAGAAAAATCGATTCTGAAAAAGACAAAAGTAACTTCTGAAATGTTTAATTCAGTTTTAAATTTTCCATCATTATTGATTTGAGTCTGAGTAAGCTTTTTCTCAGTATTTGTAAGCATGTCTTCATAGGTGTAAAGACGTAAAATTTTATTTTCTGCTCCCTTTATTGTACCTTCAATTATTGTATTTGTTGTATGTGCATATGAAAATGAAAGTGTGCCCCAGAGGAGCATTATTAACCGTATATTGATTTGTTTACTTAATTTCATAGTGGGTTTTAAATGAGGTTCATAATCAAACGGAATTTGATATCATTTTATTTCAACACACCATCCGGAACAAAATCAGAAGCATTACCTCCATGTCTTACAATATCCCTGACAATGGATGAATTAAGTGCTGAAAATTCGGGAGTAGTGAGTAAAAATATGGTCTCAATTTCTGGATAAAGTTGTTTGTTTATTTGCCCGATGCTTCTTTCAAATTCAAAATCTGCTGATGTCCTTAAACCCCTCAGGATGTATTCTGCTTTAACAATTTTACAATACTCAACAGTAAGTCCTTGATAAACAGCTACATCAACAGAAGGACAATTTCTGAAAACATGTTTAATCCAGTTAATTCTTTTATCAACAGGAAAAAATGAAGCTTTATTCTGATTTTCTCCTATAGCAACAATTATTTTATCAAATAAGGGAATAGCTCTCTTAATAACGGACTCATGACCTTTTGTTATAGGGTCAAAGGAACCTGGGAAAACTGCGATTTTACTCATGATTCATAAATTTTTGTTTTATTTCAACCATTCAAATAACTCGTAATGTTCATTGGTCATGCCAATTTTTTTATAAACAGTCTGAGCTGTAACATTTCTTTTATCAACAAATAAGCGCAACCCGGCTAAGGATGAATCTGAAAGGACAACATTCTTTATAAACATATACAATGCCTTGAAAACACCATTTTGTCTGTATTTTGGCATTACATAAACTGAATGAATCCAAATAACCTGAGCATTGCGCCAGTCGCTCCATTCGTATAAAGTCAGCATACATCCGCATATTCTTCCTTTAATCTCTGCCAAATAGTAACAGCCCATTTGTGGATTAAGGATTACTTTTTCAACACCTGCGCTTAATATATCAATGTTAAGCTCGAGATTTTCTGTTTCCATGGCCATTGCTTTCTGAAAGTCAGCGATAGTCTTCAAATCTTTTAGTAAGGCTTTACGGATAGTCGTTTCAGACATTAAAAATTATTTTATTGTTTGGCTCACAAAGGTAAGGGATTTTGACCAAATTATCGGTTTAATGAAATTTCTTTATGAAATAATTCTACTTTTTGTTATCAAAGTTTCAATAATAAAAATATCCTTTGTAACTTTACATTAATTTAAGAATATATTTCTTTATCAATAACATAAAAATTTAAGACCATGTCAAAATCACAAGATGCAAAAAAAGAAGGTAAAAAATCACCACTAAAAACAAAGAAGGAGAAAAAAGCAGAAAAAATTGAAAAGAAAGCTAAAAAGGTTTAATCCTTTAGCTTCAATTGGGCTATTGTTTAATCAAACTGAAAAAAGAAATAAACCACTGCAGCCCATTCTTTTTTTACTCCTCTTGCATAGACGATTGTGCTATAGCTACTGTTTTGAACAGTACCGTCGTCTTTGATGTAACCTAAAGTACTGTAACTGCTGTTTTGTACTGTACCATCGGTTTTAACATATCCCACAGTGCTGTAGCTGCTGTTTTGTATCGTTCCATCACTTCTGATATATCCAATTGTGCTGTAACTGCTGTTCTGGATTGTACCATCATTCTTGATATATCCTACAGTACTATAACTGCTGTTTTGAATAGTACCGTCACTTTTAATATATCCTGTAGTACCGTAACTGCTGTTTTGTATGGTTTGGGCATTTAATCCTGTAAAACTAATAATTAGTAAAAGAACAAATATTGTTTTATGCATAGTTTTAATTTTAAAGTTATATGATATTGTAAGTATTATGATTTATTGCTTTTCAACCCAGATGGTTTCACAAATTAATTGAGAATTAAACCAGTAAGTTGTAGTCCAAATCTGATTTTTTTTATTTGGTTTATCAACAGTATAGACGGTGTAGTTACTCTGTGTAGAACTATTATAGAACCCAATAGTTAAAATGTCATTGTGATTGGGATGAATTTCGTATTCTAATTCACTACATTGTGAAAAAGAGTTGGAAGGATAAGTTGCAAGAACATATACTACTTTTGGATTTGAATTGTAGAAGATAAAATAGCCCACTGTGTCGCTTTCGTAAACAACCAATGAATCTGGATTAGGGGAAGTCGTTGAATTATACCATGCTTTTTCAACTTTGTTAATTTTCCAAGGCCCTGCATGTTTTTCAATGTAAGGTTCTTTTGTACAAGAAGAAAGAAAAGCTGCACCAAAAACCAGAAGGATAAATAAATAAAAAGTTATATATTTTTTCATAAGATTAATAATAAAAGGTTACTCAACTTTACCAATAATATATCCAAGAAATAACTGAAAATTCAGTTGTTTCACGGCTGTATTAAAATTCATAATACTTCCTTCTGCTTCGTGCATAATACTAGAATCAAACAAATCTCCCGCCATCCATGGATACATTTTTGAAAAACCAAATGAACAGAAAAGTGGCTCGAATGCGAAACAACTAACTTTTGCTCCAAAGCCATAGGTCAGTGTTACCCCATCCCATGATCCATCATACACTTTATATTTATCAAAGTACATCGAATAAGAATCAAACATCACATGGGTTAAACCCCAAACCACGTATGGGGTAAGCGAAATTTTTTTGCCAATATTAGCTCCAATCTGAGACACATAATTTGTAATTTGAAAGTCATAAGTTTGTTCGTAATTAGCTTCTCTTTCGAAAGGAAGATGATATCTATATCGGTTAAAACCCAAATCCAGATGCAATGTATGGAGAAGATTAAATGAAACACCATAACTAATATTCAACTTAGGTCTATAATTTAAAAGTATTGAACCATCTTCTGCATAAGTGCCTTTTGAAAGGTTATAACCTTCGTATTTCAACATGTTTAATGTGGGATTCACATGAAACACAATATTGACATCGCTTTGGGAGTATCCCTTAATAAAAGAAATACTCATCACAAATAAAATTAGAATTATTTTTCTCATTTGTAATCGGCATTTATAATGTTAAACAACAGAGATACTCCCATATTAGAAGGTCTGAATCTATATGTATTAGGAAATGATGAATAATCAGTGGAAGCAAGTGGTAATGAGTAAAAGAAACGTATCCCGATTGTTTTTGGCATTACATCAATATAAAACATACCTGCTCCTGAATAATCAAACATTTCTGATAGAATTATTTTTTTCCCGTACAAATTATTTTTTTGGTCCCAACCTTCCTTGTCGTAATCGGCAACAGGATATCGTTTGGTGAAAAGTTTGAATTTTGCAAGCTCAATTCCTCCACCTAATGTAACAATTCCATAGTGAAGACCAATGCCAATAAGGAATGAATTATAACGTGTTTTAAATCCCAGTTTCCATTCTGAATTTGAATTTGGTTCAATAAATGTTGATTCCATCTTGCCCCCATGTCTGAAAAGCCATTCAAATTCAAGAACCAGAGGGCCTTTAACATATCTAGCACCTAAGGTCGGTCCATGAATAAAGCTGTTATAATTGAAATCAGCATCGTACATTTGGTTATATACAAAAGTAGTGGAAATAATATTCCCCAAACCAGGAGTGAATTTTCCAAAGTTGTATCCCACATACAATCCGGCACTTTCTGTCTGTGCGGAACTAAATGCGGCTGTCAAAAAGAACAGCACTGTAAGGGAAAAAGATTTTATGGTAGATATTTTCATCTTAATGAATTGTTTTGAAATACAGATGAACTATACAAATATATAATTTAAAAATTTAAATAAACAAATTTCAGCAAAAAAATCTTATTTAATTATATTAATCGGCAGAAAAAGTATCCCATACTAAACCGCTTGTCCATGAACCATTGACCTGATGTAGTTCAACGGTGCCAACATTCATATCATTACTTATTGGAGTAATAGTTATTTTTAAATCATCATTACCTGATCCCACAGTCCAGAAAGTTGAATTTCCTATTGTCAGAGTCCCTGAAGTTCTGGTGCCATTAAGGTAGGCAATCCATTTAATGCCATTTACACTAGTACATCTTAATTGAATTTTTCCTGACACTCCTACTGTTTCTAGTACTCCGGTAGCAAAAGTATGTAGAATGAAAGTATTTGAAGAGCTGAATTGCAACCATTCAGTATGCACTGCCTGATGTTTTCCGTCAACCATATCTGCATTAAGGTTTGAATTAATGGTGCCGTTTGATAAAGGTATTTGAGATGTTGCATTGCCCGCATGATAACCATCTAAATTATCAGCATTTAAGTTAATTACTTTTGAAGTAGAACTCACAACAAAAGGTGCAGTACCTGTTAAAGCAGTAGAAATAAACTGTCCGCTCACGTTAATACTACCATTGACATCCAGTTTCTGTGTTGGAGCTGTAGTTCCTATGCCTATATTAGAGCCATCATTATATAATAAGCTGTTGGCAATCCATGCAGAGCCATCATGGCGTAAGGTTTTTCCTGTACTGCCTGAAGGTATTGATGATGATTCTTGCCATGTTGCATTACCTAAAGCATCTGATGTAAGTACTTTGCCTACACCCGGACCTCCGGCTCCTTCAAACCTTATTGTACCTGTAGTGTGTAGTTGAGCAGTAGGCATAGGTGTTGCAATGCCAATACCCACATTTCCTGAGGCATCAATAATCATTCTGTCGGTGCCGCTTGTGCCAAATCTTATACCCTGTGCTTCTTGGTTCCAAATCATACCTACACCATCATCTGCATCGAGACCTACAAAAAAACCATCTGTTTCTGAAGATCCTGTAAATGATGAAGTGAATTTCGTTTTTGGCCATGGTTGACCAGCGCCACCATGGATATGAAAAAGCTCATCAAAATTGGGTGTAACACCTATACCAATACGTGTTCCGTCATTCACAAGGTTGCTGCTTGATACCCAATTGGTGCCATCGTTGCGCAAAGTCTGATTGGTTGCACCTGTAGGTAAAGAAGTCATCGTCTGCCAGATAAGAAAACCTGAAGCATCGGTTCCTAAATATTTGCTCGGCGTTGCTGCACCATCAATGAATAACTTTCCAGTCAGATATAAATCTTTAAACCCTCGCAAATTGTCTCCCAAATTGTACATATCAGGATCGCCCGGCACAGCATCCCCTTCAAATACCGCCGCATAATTAAGCATGCCCAGTTTGGTACCGAAACCATTGTAATAAGCCTCTAACGCATAAGATGTATGACCAACTCTGGTATAATTCAGAGGGTCATAATTAACTTGCAGCTTTGCTAAAGGATTTGAATTATTAATACCTATATTGGTTCCATCATTATATAAAAGACTATTTGCAACCCAGTCTGCACCATCATACCTTAAAGTCTGGCTGCTTATTCCAGTGGGTAAGGAGGGTATGGTAAGCCATGACAAAAACCCTAAAGCATCGGTTCCTAAATATTTACTTGGTGTAGCTGCACCATCTATAAAAATCTTACCTGTAAGATACAAATCTTTAAACCCTCGCAAATTGTCTCCCAAATTGTACATATCAGGATCGCCCGGCACAGCATCCCCTTCAAATACCGCCGCATAATTAAGCATGCCCAGTTTGGTGCCGAAACCATTGTAATAAGCCTCTAACGCATAAGATGTATGTCCAACTCTGGTATAATTCAGAGGATCATAATTAACTTGCAGCTTTGCTAAAGGATTTGAATTATTAATACCTATATTGGTTCCATCGTTATATAAAAGACTATTTGCAACCCAGTTAGTACCATTATTGCGCAAAGTCTGACTTGATGTGCCTGTGGGCAATGAAGGCATGGCAAGCCATGAAAGCATCCCTGTACCATCATTTCCTAAAACCATGTTTGCAGGGGTAGTTCCGTTTAAAATAATTTTACCTGTAAGATATAAAGATTTAAACCCGCTATAAGAATTTCCTAAATTATAGGTGTTACTTGAAGCAGGTATTGCATCTCCATAAAACATAGCTGCATAATTTTGATTTCCCAAAACAACACCTGTAGTTCCATTGAAAGCTTCAATTGCAGAATATGTAGTCCCAATTTTAGCCTCAACTAAATTATTATAAACATGAAGTCTGGCAGCTGGCGTAGTAGTATTAATACCCACATTTGTTCCATTATTGTAAATAAGGCTGTTTGCAATCCAGTTGGTACCATTATGACGTAAGGTTTGACTGACAGATCCAGTTTCTAAAGGTCCTGTTGCACCTGTAACACCTGTTGGTCCTGTTATTCCTATAGCACCAGTTGCTCCATTAATACCTATGCCTGTTGGACCGGTAGCTCCTGTAATACCTGTTGCACCTTGTGAACCTGTAGTACCCTGTAGTCCTGTGGCACCTGTCTCACCTGTTACACCTGCGGGTCCTGTTGCACCTATGGGTCCTGTTGCACCCGTAGGCCCCGGTGTGCTGGCACTACCTGAGGTTTCAGCATATAATGCATATGGAACGCTGAGAAGTTGTGTAGTCCCCATGTTTACATAACCAGTACCTGCATCCACTTCAACTTGAATAAAAAAGTTGTTATTACCCCAATTTATACCCGAAAAACTACCACTTAAAACAGTCCCATTTCCTATATTAAGGTTAACCAAACCAAATTGATTGGTCGTTGGGTTGAAAGATTCCTGGTAAACGATTAAGCCTGTTGTTGAATCTTGAATTATTGAAATTCTAATAGCCATATTTTGATTGGCTATAATAAGGCCTGCATTATCCCTGATAACTGATTGGTACTTGAAACTCTGTGGTGCTTGTGCATTTATTGTGTTTATTTTTAAACATAATAAAAATTGTATCACAAGAAATAAAAAGAGACATTTAAAATTTATTTTCATGTGTTTTAGGTTTAACAAAAAAAAGATTTATAAATGAATACCCATTTATTAAATTATTTCTATAAAGAGTAAATATAACCCTACAAATTTATTCTTTATTTTAAAATAATTAGTTAAAATTAAATTATTTTTATGCAAATCTAAGTTTATACTTAATATCTTAAGTTAAATAGTTGCCTTCTTTCAATTGATTTAAATCCATTGTTTTCGTCTGAAAAACCAAAGCATAAGAGCTGTTCCAGTTAATGAGAAACTCCAAAATCCATATGGATACATCCATCCCATCTTTAATTCGGGGAAGTTAACGAAATTCATTCCATATACTCCAGCTAGAAAAGTAAGGGGAATAAAAATAGTTGAAATAATGGTGAGAACCTTCATTATTTGATTCATTTTGTTACTCATACTTGACAGATAGACATCGAGCATACCAATTACCATTTCTCTGTAGGACTCTAATGTATCTATAACCTGTATTGTATGATCGTAAACATCCCGTAAATATATTTCTGTGCCTTTCTTAAAAAAGCTGTTTTCGTTTCTCTGCATTGCATTAAGCACATCACGCAGAGGCCAAACAGATTTTCGAAGAAGTGTTAGTTCTCTGCGTAGCTGGTGAACTTTGAGGATGTCGTTTTTCTGCGCATTAAGCACTAATCTGTCTTCAAGTTCTTCAATATCTTCACCGATTTTTTCGAGGATATGAAAATAGTTGTCAACAATTGCATCAATAAGAGCATATGCGAGATAATCGCAATTATGACTTCGTAACTTTGTACCCTCTTTGCGTAAACGTTCTCTAACATTATTAAAAAGGTCTTCGGCATTTTCCTGAAAAGTAATGAGGTAATTATTTCCAAGAACGAAGCTTATCTGTTCATTGTTAATTTTCATAAAATCTTTATTGTATTCAAACATGCGAAGAACAATATAAAGATGATCTTCATAATCTTCAATTTTTGGACGCTGAACGTTGTGGGTTATGTCTTCGAGTACAAGGGGGTGTATATTGAAATCGTTACCAATTTTCTTGATTAATTCGACTTGATGAATACCGTCTATATTAAGCCAAAAATTCATATCTGCTTCGTCAGGTTTGCACAAAATGTCAGAGACAGTTATATCTTTTTCTTCAAAAAAGTTTTCTTTATAATACATGATATGCATTTTAACCGGTATTTCTTTTTTATGACCAGTATATATCAATGTCCCAGGTGCAAGTCCGGGTTTTTTAACTGCTGTTTTATTCTTAAAGTTGGCTTTCTTAAGAGGTTTTTGAGAAGGCATAGATAATTTTTATTTATTTTATTTAAACTGTCTATAAAAGTCGAGTAATTCGTTTTTTCTAAAATCGGTTAAATTATGCCATCTGATATTTTGTATAGCCCCTTCAATAGCACAAAGCATGTTAAAACAAGCATTTTTATCAATGGTTTTTAACTTAAGAAAAACTTTTTCACTCCCTGTTTCAATAAGTTGAGCAGGTGTTTTTATGTCGATAGATATAAGTTTTTTTGCCAGGACATTGCCAATATTAGGCATGTTTTCAAGCTTTTCTGAAGTATTGTTCATTTAATGTTTATTATTTGAATGAATTAGAAACAAATATACATTAAAATTGTCTAAAAAAAGAGGGAAGCTATTCAATCAATAAAACACTTCCTTTAATATGAAAATCTGAATTCAAATTATTGTTGAAGGTAATTAAGTAAAAATAAGTGCCTGCAGAAACTCTCTTACCTTTATATGTGCCATCCCATCCTTCCTGACCCTGATAAAGCACTTGTCCCCATCGGTTAAAAATTGTAAGTTCAACATGTGGCATGAATATATCATTGGCCCCGTCGGCATTGTGAGGTATAAAGGCGTTGGGTATAGGCTTTAAAAGCAACTCTAGCGAATCGCTGCATGCTTCGTTAAGCATAACAGTAACTATAGTGTTTTGATTCCATGTAGATGAAATAAACTGATTGCTTATACTGCTTTGTGTCAGTGCATTATTCACGTAGAAATTGTATGTGCCTTGACCAGCGGGAATAGCTGTAAAAGTAATTTCTGTATTCATGCCTGTATAAACTGTATTTGAAACCATATTACTTGATAAAGTAACTTCATTTGCAATAAGAACAGCAGCATGAGCCGTGTCTGTACAACCGTTGGTGTTGGTATAAGAATAATACACATCTTCAATTCCTGCACCTGATGGGTATAGGACACCTGCAACAACGTTATTGCCAGAATATGTACCCCCCGCAGGTTGTCCTCCAATTAAAGAAACAGAGGATACATTTTCGCAAATGTTATTTATTGAATCTAATGTGACTAAGGGTAAAGCATGTACAATTACTGTGTTAGTAGCTGTATTGCTGCATCCGTTGTTATCAGTATAGGTGTAAGTAACGATATGAGTGCCGGCACCTGCAGTTTGAGGATTAAACATCCCGTTACTCACGTTTAAACCCGTATAGGAACCACCAATAGGAGTGCCACCACTTAAATTGAAGGCTAAATCGTTTGCGCAAAATGAATTGAAAGCAGACAAGTTGACAACTGGCAAAGGATTTACATTAATAAATAGAGTTGAACTCCCACCATCGCCACAATTGTTGCTTCCATAAACGCTTATGGATCCAGAAACTGCTCCTGTAGGAACATTTAGCGTGATAATATTGCTATTACTGCTTCCTGTAAACCCATTAGGTAAAGTCCAAACATAATTTACAGCACCATTGATGGGTGTAACTGTATAAGTAACGTTAGTAGCACCTTCACATACTGAAGCAGGACCCAAAATAATTGAGGCATTATCAGGGATAGGGTTTACAGTGAGTGTGGATGAAACACAATTTGTTGTATTACATTCGCCTGTGCCCTGAACAAAATAAGTTGTTGAAACTGAAGGGTTGGTTGAAAAGATACCTGTGGTATTACTGGCTATAGGAGTGCCTCCACATGAACCGGTAAAAAGCTCCCATACAGCATTACTTCCCAATGATCCTCCAACAACGGTAATAGTGGCTGTAGAGTCTTCACAAAGGGGAGAAGGTGTAATCATTAATGAATTTGGAGCGATGGAGTTTGAACCAATTACTACTGTTACATTTGCGCAAGGTGTTGTGTTACATAAGCCAACAGCTTGAACGTAATATGTTGTTGTGGACTGTGGAGATACTGAAAAAACACCGGTAATGTTAGAACTTAATAATGTTCCTCCACATGATGATTCATATAGGTTCCAGGATGCATTACTACCCAAAGCACCGCCATTTACGGTTAGGGTTGTATTGTTACCAGTGCATATCAAGGCGGGGTTGGCAGTAATAGATGTTGGTACAACTGAGGTGTCACTTACAGTTATTGTTGCAGGAACGCAACTTGTTGTATTACACAAACCGGTAGCCTGAATATAATATGTTGTTGTTTGTGTTGGACTTACAGAAAATACACCCGTTGTATTACTTCCAATATAAACACCACTACAGGAACCGGAAAACAACTGCCATGAGGCACCTGCACCAAGCAATCCACCATTTAGAGTTAATGTAGATGTGCTTCCGGCGCATATGGATGAAGGAGAGGTTGTAATGGAAGAGGGTGCCACAGATGTTGAGTTTACAGTAACACTTGTATTTACACATAAGGTTGTATTGCAATTTCCTGTTGCAAGGATATAATAATTTGTTGTTGTTGAGGGCGTTACAGTAAAATTGCCAGTGGTATTTGTAGAAATTGGAGAGCCACCGCAACTGCCTTCGTACAACTGCCATGTTGCTCCAGCACCCAGTGAACCACCATTGACTGATAAGGTTGAAGAAGTACCGGCACAAAGGTTACTGGGTGTTGCTGTTAGAGAGAGCGGTGTTGTGGAGCTTTGATTGACATTTACTGTGACTGAAGTACAGCCTGTAGTATTACAACTGCCATTGGCACGAATAAAATAAGTTGTTGTTACAGAAGGTGTTACCGTAAAGATACCTGTTGAATTTGAAGCCAGCAAAGTGGTACCGCAACTTCCCTCGAACAATTCCCACACTGCACCAGCACCTAATGAGCCACCATTAACTGTAAGTGTGGTTGTATTGCCTGAGCATATCGTTGCAGGACTTGCTGCCACTGATGTAGGTGCTGTTGAAATACTGCTAATGGTAACAGATGTGCTTACACAACTTGTTGTATTGCATGTGCCGGATCCTTGCAAATAATAGGTGGTAGTGCTTGTCGGTATGACTGTAAAAGATCCTGTGGTATTACTCCCTATCAAAGTGCCACCACAGCCCCCCGTAAATAACTGCCAGCTTCCTCCGGTACCCAATGTGCCCCCATTAACAGTAATTAAACTATTCCCACCTGAACACAAAACTGCCGGTGATGCATTTAGAGATGTAGGATTAACGGAATTGGTATTGACATTTACAGTAACAGATTGGCAAGAAGTAGTATTACAATCACCTGAGGCTCTTATATAATAGGTTGTTGCACTTGTAGGAGACACACTAAAAGAGCCAGTAGAGTTGCTGCTTATAAGTGTGCCACCACAGGAACCCGAATACATTTGCCATACAGCACCTGAACCAAGGCTCCCTCCATTAACTGAAATCGTGGCATTGTTTCCGGGGCATATTGTTGTCGGATTTGCAGTTAAAGAAGTGGGAGCTACAGATGCCGTATTAACTGTAACAGTTACAGATTGACAGCTCGTTGTGTTACATGTACCCGATGCCCTGATGTAATAAGTTGTAGTACTTGTTGGTGAAACACTGAAACTACCCGTGCTGTTGCTGCCAACCAAAGTACCACCGCATGAGCCGGTATAGAGCTGCCATACTGCACCGGTACCTAATGAACCACCATTAACAGTAATTGTTGAAGAGCCTGAACAAATAGATGAGGGCGTGGCTGTTAGCGATGTTGGGGCTACAGAAGGTGCACTGACAGTAACAGTTACAGATTGACAGCTTGTTGTGTTACATGTGCCAGATGCCCTGATGTAATAAGTTGTAGTACTTGTTGGTGAAACACTGAAACTACCTGTGCTGTTGCTGCCAACCAAAGTACCACCGCATGAGCCGGTATAGAGCTGCCATACTGCACCGGTACCCAAAGAGCCACCATTAACTGTAATTGTTGAAGAGCCTGAACAAATAGATGAGGGCGTGGCTGTAAGTGATGTAGGGGCAACAGAAGGCGCACTGACTGTAACAGTAACAGATTGACAGCTTGTGGTGTTACATGTACCCGATGCCCTGATGTAATAAGTTGTTGTACTTGTTGGTGAAACACTGAAAGTGCCCGTGCTGTTGCTTCCAACCAAAGTTCCACCGCATGAGCCCGTATAGAGCTGCCATACTGCACCGGTACCCAAAGAGCCACCATTAACTGTAATTGTTGAAGAGCCTGAACAAATGGATGAGGGTGTGGCTGTAAGTGATGTAGGGGCAACTGAAGGCGCACTGACAGTAACAGTTACAGATTGACAGCTTGTTGTGTTACATGTACCCGATGCCCTGATGTAATAAGTTGTAGTACTTGTTGGTGAAACACTGAAACTACCTGTGCTGTTGCTGCCAACCAAAGTACCACCGCATGAGCCGGTATAGAGCTGCCATACAGCACCGGTACCCAAAGAGCCACCATTAACAGTAATTGTTGAAGATCCTGAACAAATGGATGAGGGTGTGGCTGTAAGTGATGTAGGGGCAACAGAAGGCGCACTGACTGTAACAGTTACAGATTGACAGCTTGTTGTGTTACATGTACCCGATGCCCTGATGTAATAAGTTGTAGTACTTGTTGGTGAAACGCTGAAAGAGCCTGTGCTGTTGCTGCCAACCAAAGTACCACCGCATGAGCCCGTATAGAGCTGCCATACAGCACCGGTACCCAAAGAGCCACCATTAACCGTAATTGTTGAAGAGCCTGAACAAATAGATGAGGGTGTGGCTGTAAGTGATGTAGGGGCAACTGAAGGCGCACTGACAGTAACAGTTACA
>JAQVVM010000106.1 GCA_028698995.1 Bacteroidales bacterium | reverse complement strand
TGAAAAAAGAAAACTTGGCTTAGTGAAAAGAATTAAAAAACAAATCACTAAATTTGCATTGACTAATGAAGAACTCGGAATTGTAACTACCTGATAATCAAATTTTAAAGTTTGACGTTAGTCAGAATATTTCCCGAAAGAATAAATGTTAACATGAAAAATATTCAAATACCCAAACAAAAGGGACAAGAACTAGAAGACGCAGTTCATGCGATTGAACAACATATTTTTAAAACACAACCTGGTTTACGAGAAGCAGACATTATTTTTGAAAGAAATAAGATATTATACCTTAAAGGAGCCAAAAACGAGATTGACTTATTTGCACAAGCAAATTTTGGTAAAGACCTAAATGTAACTTTCATATTTGAGTGTAAAAACTGGAACAAAAAGGTCGGAAAAAATGAAATAATAATTTTTTCAGAAAAGGTAAGTGAAATCAATGCCCAAAAAGGATTTTTTATGGCAAAATCGTTTACGAGAGACGCAGTCTCAAGAGCAAAGAATGACGGGAGAATAGATTTGGTTAAAGTCAATACAGAGATTACAATCAATTCATTTCCTATTAAGTTTTTTGTAACTACAATTAACAGCGTTGGCTTCATAATTAAGGCTGACGGAATTCAAGACGGACAACAAATTCCAATGGGCACTTTAGTTCATTTGGACGGAGTACTCATCTCAATGCAAGACTTTACAATAAAACTTCGTAACGAGACTCAAGCGGAGATGGACAGAGACTCGACATTGGTATTAAAAGAACACGAATTCAAAAAAGAGAAAAAATTTGACTTTGAATCAAAGGACTTAAAATTAGGGGACAAAAAAGTAAAAGGAATTAAATGTATTCTTGACTGCAAAGTTGAGAGTATTACACCCGTTGTTAAATCTCAGTACAATGTGAACAATAGAGGAAGACACGTGACAATTCTATTCAAGGACACTAAAAATAACTTGGAACTTCAGTCTTCAATGACACAACTGAGTTAGAAGTACAGCGCACTACAGCAAGGCTTAGCCCAATGGCGGGTGAATATATATTTGATAGATATGAACATATTAATTAACTTTGGATGTGGTTTGACAGGGAAGTGCGATTAAACCCGCCATTTGTGCCATACCGCCACCGTTAACCCTAAGACATTATCAAATTCTAATTTAGCCCTGACTTTAGCGTTGCTATGTGTAATACAAACTAACAAAAACTATAAAAAATAAACCTTACCACCACCATCCCCAACCTCCCCAATAGCCTTCACTTTTAACTTTGAACTTTTTTACTTTTTACTTTTTTACTGTCGCTATTAAGCAGTTCCTTCAAAAATCTTCAAAGTGTTATATCTTGATTCTTATACCCCTTTTTGCAAGAGCATTCTATTCCCTATACAATGGCAGGTTCAAACACCGCAATGAATTTTCTGAGGGGGGTGTAAATTCCCCTTTCATCAAATAAGAGCAGTTAGTGTCTTTTTCAAGACTTAATGCAAATTTTGCCCATATTGGAAGTGCTGTTTTAGATCCAGAGCCTTCAGAAATAGACCTGAAATGAATATCAGGATTGTCTGCGCCAACCCATGCACCTGCCGTAAACTGTGGCGTATAAGCAATGAACCAGCCGTCTGATTGATTTTGGGATGTACCTGTTTTTCCTGCTATGGGCCCTTTTAATCCATACCTGCTGCGTATAGCTTGGGAAGTGCCAATATTAACCACAGACTCCAACATATTTGTAATAATTGCAGCAACCTCTTCAGTAAAAAGTTCGACACTCTCATTTACGTTATCTTCATAAATAATTTCGCCCGTAGAGAGCCGGATATTTTTTAAGTATTTGGTGTCAACGCGTTTGCCTCCATTAGGAAAACAGGTATAGGCATTTACCATTTCGTACAGACTTATGTCCGGTGTTCCTAAGGAGATACTTGGAGCATTAGGGATATTTGTGGTTATACCCATCTGGCGCGCTACATTTAACACATCCAAAATTCCCGCTCGAAGTATAACTTGTACCGAAATAACATTTACGGAATAGGTAAGTGCGCCCTTCATTGTATATTCGCCTTGATACGAATTATTTGCATTTCTTGGATTCCAATCATCAAATTGGCTATACGCTTTCCTTGCATTTTTATAATAATTACAGATGTTTACACCTTGATCAACAGCCGTTACATAAACTATAGGCTTAAATGCTGAGCCTACTTGTCTGGTGCATTTCACGTGGTCGTATTGTGAATTACTGAAGTCGCTACCACCAACCCATGCAAGTACTTCTCCTGTGTTTTTTATGCAAACAAACCCTGAGCGCAGCTGTGTTAAATCTTCTTTCATATGCTTCAGGAGTGAATCAATTTCCGGTGTAAATAACGTCTCATTATTTAAGTAGGCACACACCTTTCTATAACCTGTATAGCGTTTAAGCTTAAGGAGTTTAATAAGGATTTCTTTATTATTCTTCCATCTCCATGAAGTCCATTCATTATCAAATTCCTTTTGCAGTGTATTTAAATGGCTCTTTAAGGCATTGTTTGCATGAATTTGCACCCTCGAATCTATGGTTGTATATATTTTTAAACCATCAGTATAGGGGTCAAGATTAATTTTTCCATATTCAGGTTGTGTGCTAAATAGTTCTTTCAATCTGGATTTTATATGTTCCATGAAAAAAGGCGCTATTGGGGGATCTTGGCTGTTTTTTTCAGCTAAAATCAGTTCCGAATTAATGGCTGTATGCAATTGGCTACTTGATAAATACCCTTCCTTATTCATATTACTCAGTACAAGATTTCGACGCATAATACATCTGTCTGGGTAGCGTTCAGGATCGTAATAGCTTGTGCCTTTTAAAAGTCCGATTAAGGTGGCCATTTCATGAACATGCAGCGCCTTAGGTGTTTTATCGAAATAGTATTGTGCAGCGGTGTGTATCCCAAAACAATTATGACCAAAAGGAACCGTATTCAGATACTGTACGAGTATTTCTTCTTTTGAATACAATCGCTCAAATTTCATGGCTGTAACCCATTCACGGATCTTGTGAAAAAGAAGCCATTTGGTGTTGAAATTCTTCCTTGGGTATCTGTTTTTTACCAATTGTTGCGTTATGGTGCTTCCTCCTCCCGATTTACTATCAAATAATCCGGTTTTGAAACCAATACGAATCAAACCAATAATATCCACACCATTATGCCAATAAAACCGACTGTCTTCAGTCGCAATAAGACAATTAATAAGGCTATCCGGTATTTCCTCGAAAGAAATGCAGGTGCGATTTTCGGTATATATTTTTCCAAGTAAAACACTGTCGCTGCTGTAAACCTCCGAAGCTTCCGGAAGTTTAAAGCTTTTAATGTCTTCATAAGAGGGTACCTGTAATAAAAACCCGTTCCAAAGCAATAAAAATAGAATAAAGAATACAATCACAAAGGTGAGTAAAGCTTTAAATATTGATCTGCTGATATTTCCCATAACCAACTATAATTGAAATAAATATCTAAACATTTATCCCTATTTCAACTTTTCCTCCAAGACCTTTTTCAACAATCTCAAAAAGTGTTTTTAAGGTAATATTGCTGCCATCGTTTTCGACCCTTGAAATATAAGTTCTTTTTTTATCAATTATCTTTGCCAGTTCCTCTTGTGTCATGTTTTTTGACATTCTGGCCTGACGAAGCAAAAGCCCGATTTTGATTGTGTTAAATTCTCTGTCTGATTGCTCTCGATGCGCTGTACCCTTTTTTTTATTGACCTTATCATTTATCTCTGAGCAGGTTTTAAAATCTTTATCTTCCTTTTTCATGACTTTTAATTTTATGTTTCGCCATACGCTTTCATCAATCTTGTTGCTACATCAATTTCCTTTTACGGTGTTTTCTGACTTTTTTCTGAAATTCATTCAGGAGTATTTAAGTATATGCTGTTGATATTCAACTATTTCAAGGATTTAAAAATTTTATTTTGAACTTTCTCTGTTTGATTTGACAAAAATCCTAAAAATAGTTCTTATAGACCACAATAGTTCTTATTCGTTCCAAACAATATTTTTTACAAAAGTAATTTTAAAGTTACATTTATGCAATATTTTTCAATTATTTTACTAATCCATTTGATAACCACTTAAGTTCTTTGAAAGGTATTGACGTTCTACCGCTCTTGTTTTCAACAAGCTGCGTGCTTCAGCGGCAGGGACTTAAAGCCTCTTGTCTGAAACACTTTAAACTTTTTACTTCTTTTAAATCCTAAAAATCATCCATAAAAACATCAAATTATTATTTTATATCACTACTGTTTTGATATAAAAATAAAACGTTCTTTGAAATATTGTATAGAAAGGGATTACAGGAGATTTTGAGGTTCAAACGATTTGAAATAGTTTTGCTTAAAAATAAAACTATTTATGAAT
>JAQVVM010000026.1 GCA_028698995.1 Bacteroidales bacterium | reverse complement strand
TGCTGAAGGAAACAATAACATCATTCAAACTTTCTTAAGAAATAACAGAGGTTCAAGAAATTTAGATTTTTTCTACTTCAGATTATCTCAATTCTTATCTTAGCACATCAAATAAAGAAAAAGCCCCCATATTAAACTTTCTGTTAAATTTAGATATAAAAAACCTTTGTTAGTTTGAAGAATTATTAGTAATTTTGCAAACCCAAAAATATAATTATTAATTAACCTAGTATTAACCAGAAAATGTTAGTAAAATTATTACAACACTTTCACAGAAAAATTATTAAATGAACGAAGAAGTTGATAAAACAAAAGACGGACTAGAGGAAAACATAGATAATGAAAACACTCAGGCCGAAGAAACAGTTGCTGAAATTACAAAAGATAAAAATGAAGAAATTCCAATTTCAACAGAAACATCTTCTGCAATTACATCTGAACAAGAAACAGATAAAATAACAAATGAAGAAAAATTGGAAGAAGAGGTCTCAAAAAAAGAAGAAGCCAGCCCCATAATTCCAATTTCGGAAGAAAAAGAGACGAAGCCAACAGGACATAGAAAAATTAAATATTCTGACATTGAACCATTAGATGAATTTGATTGGGGTTCAATTGGGAAAAAAGAAGATAAATATGCTGAGAGTGAAAGACTTGCTATGGAGGATGTTTATGAAAAAACTTTAAACTCTATTGGAGAACAGCAAGTTGTAGATGGTATTGTTGTTTCTAAAAATCCAAGAGAAATAGTTGTTAATATAGGATCAAAATCTGATGGTGTAATTCCTTCATCAGAATTAAGATACAATCATGATTTAAAACCAGGCGATATTATAGAGGTTTATGTTGAAACTCAGGAAGATGCAACAGGACAACTTTTGTTATCTCATAAAAAAGCGAGAGTATTGCGTTCTTGGGAACGAGTAAACAGGTCTCTTGAGGAAAACGAAATTATTCAGGGTTTTGTAAAATGCAGAACTAAGGGTGGTTTGATTGTCGATGTTTTTGGAATAGAAGCTTTCTTACCTGGGTCTCAAATTGATGTAAAACCTATTCGTGATTATGATGTTTATGTTGGACAAACAATGGATTTTAAAGTTGTTAAAATTAATCATGAGTTTAAGAATGTTGTAGTTTCTCATAAGGCATTAATAGAGGCAGAACTTGAACAACAAAAAACAGAAATCATTGCAAAATTAGAAAAAGGTCAGATTCTAGAAGGCACAGTTAAGAATATTACTTCTTACGGTGTGTTTATAGATTTGGGCGGAGTTGATGGTCTTATTCACATCACAGATTTATCTTGGGGTAGAATAAATGATCCGAATGAGATTGTTACATTAGATGAAAAGATTAATGTTGTAATTCTTGATTTTGATGAAAATAAAAAACGTATTGCATTAGGTCTTAAACAATTAACACCACATCCATGGGACTCTTTAAATGCTGATTTAAAAATCGGAGACAAGGTAAAAGGAAAAGTTGTGGTTATAGCTGATTATGGCGCATTTATAGAAATTGCACCTGGAGTTGAAGGTTTGATTCACGTTTCAGAAATGTCATGGTCGCAGCATCTTAGAACAGCACAGGACTTTCTAAAAGTTGGTGATGAAATTGAAGCTATTATCTTAACATTAGATAAGGAAGAACGTAAAATGTCATTAGGTATCAAGCAACTTATCCCTGATCCATGGGAGAAAATTGTTGAAAAGTATCCTTTGAATTCTCGTCATAATGCCAAGGTGCGTAATTTTACCAATTTCGGAATTTTTGTTGAGCTTGAAGAAGGCGTAGATGGTTTAATTCATATTTCTGATTTATCTTGGTCGAAAAAAATTAAGCATCCAGCTGAATTTACCAAGATTGATGAAGATATTGAAGTAATTGTTCTCGAAATAGATGCAGAAAACAGAAGATTGAGTTTAGGACATAAACAACTAGAAGAGAATCCATGGGATGTTTTTGAAACTGTTTTTTCAGTTGATTCAGTACACCAAGGTACAATCTTAAGTGTAGGAGACAAAGGTGTTATCGTTACATTACCTTATGGAGTAGAAGGATTTGCACCATCACGTCACATAATAAAAGAAGACGGCAAACCTGCACGTGTTGATGATACATTAGATTTTAAAGTCATTGAATTTTCAAAAGAGAATAAAAAAATTATTGTATCTCACTCTAAATATCATCAGGATATAGTATCTGAAGCTAAGGAAAAAGAAAATCAAGAGAAAAAAGTAAGTGAGAATCAAGAGAAAAAAGCTGTTAAAAAGGTTAAGGATAGTTTAGAGAAAACCACCCTTGGAGACTTAAGTATCTTGTCTGATCTTAAAACAGAAATGGAAGAGAGTGAAAAAACCATAGCAGAAGAAAAACTCAAAGAAAGAGCAAAGAAAAACAAAGAGAAAGAAGACAAGGAAAAAAGCATTGAATAAAGCTTTGAGAAATAATTTTTGATTAAAAGGTTGTCATTTTTTTTGACAACCTTTTTTATTAAATTAATTAAAAATTTATCACAAATTAAAAAAAAGATTAAATTTGCACAGGTCAATTAATATTCACTTAAATAAAAAAAAAATGATTAAAAAATTACTATTATTAATTCCCTTTTTAGGAATTACATTTGCAATGATGGCTCAGCCATGTGTTCCAGGTCCTCAAACTACACCAGGAGTTTATCCTGACAGTGCAACAAATTTACCACATGCTTATGCCAATACAGTTTATGAAACAGTTATGACCGTTTTTGTCCCTTCAGACACAAGTGTTGGTGGTGTTCTTATACAAATTGATTCAATCGGTATCACTGGTTTTCAAGGTTTACCTCCAGGATTTTCCTATGCAACAAACACTGTATCAGGATTTTGGCATGGTGGACAAAAAGGTTGTGTGTTAATCACCGGTATGCATTCAGCTGTTGGAACATGGCCATTGGTTATTGATGCTCAAGCAGTTGCTGCAGGTGGTGGAATCGTTCTCCCCTATACAATTGATTATTACAAAATTGTTATTGATTCTACTCATTTAAGTATTGAAATGATTGATGATAATGCTTTTGAAGTATTTCAAAACCAACCCAATCCATTTTCCGGAAACACTGAGATTTCATTTGTTTCAGATGTAAATGATGTGTATTCTTTTGAGGTTTTTGATATGATAGGCAAAGTTGTTTATTCAGAAGCCATAAGTGCTCACAAAGGGATGAATAAATTCAACTACAGAAGTAATGGCTTAACTGAAGGTGTTTACTTCTTCAAAATTGGTAATGATAAGCGTTCAACTACCAAAAGAATGATTATTTCAGATTTATAATTTTCTTTAAATCTAAAAAAAAGGCTGCTATTAATAAATGGCAGCCTTTTTTATTTTAAGAAGTTCAAATATTGTTAAAAAAAATAAATTATATTTGTAATAAAAAAATGAAAAACTCTGATTTACTTTGTATTTCACCAGTAGATGGTCGTTATTCTTTTAGTACAAAAGAGCTTTCACCTTACTTTTCTGAAAAGGCTCTTATAAAATATCGAATTCAAGTAGAGATTGAATATTTTATTGCATTACTGAATCTTCCATTAGAAGAGCTGAAATCAGTTAAAATATCTTCAATTGATAAATTAAAAAATATTTATTTGGATTTTAAGGTTGAAGATGCTGAAAAGGTTAAGGCCATTGAAAAAACCACAAATCACGACATTAAAGCTATTGAGTATTTTATTAAAGAGAAATATGACGAAATTGGATTAACCAAGTATAAAGAATTTGTTCATTTTGCTTTAACTTCACAGGATATTAATAATACTGCATTTCCAATGATGATTAAAGATGCTCAGGAAAATGTCATGATTGGATTACTTGAAGAACTCACAGCTTTGTTAAAAAAGTCTGCATTAGGCTGGAAGGATATTCCAATGCTTGCATATACACATGGACAACCAGCCTCCCCAACTTGTATGGGGAAGGAGATATTGGTTTTTGTATCCAGACTTGAGCATCAAATAAATCAACTCAGACTTGTTCCATTTTCAGCAAAGTTTGGTGGTGCGACAGGGAATTTTAACGCCCATAACATTGCCTATCCAGAAGTTGACTGGATTGGATTTGCCGATAATTTTGTCAATAATATTTTAGGATTACAACGCTCAAAAGTTACAACCCAGATAGAGAATTATGATAATATGGCCGCTTTTTGCGATGCATATAAACGAATCAATACAATTTTGCTGGATTTATGTAAGGACATCTGGATGTATATTTCGATGGATTATTTTAAGATATGCATAAAGAAAGGTGAAGTTGGTTCATCAGCCATGCCTCATAAAGTGAATCCGATTGATTTTGAGAATGCTGAAGGAAATCTGGGTTTGGCAAATGCCTTATTTGAGCATCTTGCTTCAAAACTTCCTGTTTCAAGATTGCAGAGGGATCTTACAGATTCAACAGTCCTTAGGAACATAGGTGTTCCTTTAGCTCATACACTGATTGCTATTAAGTCAATACTACGTGGACTTGAGAAACTTAGTATCAACCAGGCTGCCATCAATAAGGATTTGGATGATAACTGGGCAGTAGTAGCTGAAGCTATTCAGACAATACTTCGGAAAGAGTTTTATCCTGAACCCTATGAAAAGCTTAAGGAGCTTACACGTACAGGACAAAAAATCACAAATGCAGACATTGAGAAGTTTATTAACAATCTTGAAATTAGTGATGAGTTAAAGAAATATTTAAAAAAAATTACTCCTTTTAATTATACAGGAATAACCAATAGTTTTTTTGAATAACCCTATATATGTATGTAAGTGGCTTTACCATTGTAAGGAATGCAGTTAAATATGATTATCCAATAGTAGAAGCAATCACATCAATTTTGGATTTGTGTGATGAGTTTATTGTTGCTGTTGGGAATTCGGAGGATGAAACTGAAGAATTAATCAGACGTATCAATTCGGATAAAATAAAAATTGTACATACAGTGTGGGATGATAGTCTTAGAGAAGGAGGACGGGTACTTGCTTCAGAAACAAATAAGGCATTTTCATTTATTTCATCAAAAGCAGACTGGGCTTTCTATATACAAGCAGATGAGGTTGTTCATGAAAAGTATTTGCCTGTTATAAATGAAGCTATGATAAAATGGAAAGACACTGATTTAGTTGAGGGATTACTCTTTAATTACTTGCATTTTTACGGATCATATGATTTTGTAGGAGATTCGAGAAAGTGGTACAGAAAGGAAATTAGAATAGTAAAGAATAAAAAAGGAATTGAATCTTTCAGGGATGCACAAGGATTCAGGATTAACAATAGGATAATTAAAGTAAAACCTATTGATGCTTATATTTATCATTATGGTTGGGTTAAACCACCAGATTTACAACAAGCAAAGCAAAAATACTTTCATAAATTATGGCATGATGATCACTGGTTAGAGAAAAATATTAAAAAGGGTGAGACTTTTGATTATGGATGTATAGATTCATTAGTTAAGTTTGAAGGAACACATCCAAAAGTTATCACAAACAGAGTCATGCAAAAGAACTGGCAATTTAATTTTGATCCAAGTAAAAAAAACTTTGGTTTAAAAGCAGGGCTTTTGTACTATTTTGAAAAATTGAGCGGATATAGAATAGGGGAGTATAGAAATTACAAAACTATATAATTTTTATATGAGAAATATACTGTTAATCATTATAGTGTTTTTATCATTTCAATTGTTTTCTCAAAAGAGAAATAAAAAGGCCTCCTATTTTAGTGATCCCGAGAGAATGCATTTTGTCCCTGGTGGCAATTATGTCTCAGATAAAGATTCTATGGGTAAAATAATAAGTGTGAATGCTTTTTGGATGGGAGAATTGGTTACAAAAAATGAGTACAATAATTTTATAAATAATATAAAAGAGAATCTACAGGATAGTTTATTTATAATTGATTATCAAATATTAGATTCAATATCAGGTGGACCTGAAGCCATGAGATATTATTCTTATGAAAATATTTTACCGGAATTGTCAGATAGCAGCTTATGGCGTAGCAGTCAAAGAAATGATCAGCCCATACTAGGTGTCAGTTTCAGGCAAGCTCAGTTTTATTGTGCTTGGCTGACAAAGATAGAAAATAAAGAATTAGCAAACAGACATATAGAAGGACAGGTATTATTTAGATTGCCTTCAGAGGAGGAGTGGGTTTATGTGCAATCTTTATTGAAAAATGGTGCATATGATAAAAGGTCAAATGCCAGGGGGCGGAGAAGGAAATCAATAGGTTTCTTAGCATTTGATCATGGTATTACAGAATGGACAATTAGTCATACTCAGGGTTTTAGAGCTGTACTTTGCGGAAAGGAAACAGGAAGCATAGCAACAGAAAATTCATCTATATATAAATCCGGTTTTCGAGCAGTTTCAACTTATTTAAGATAGAATTTTGTTATTAATATTTCTCTTTTTGCTAACCCCCATAAGTTAAAAATAATAAATACAATTTTAAACAAGGTTTTGTTCTTCATTATCATTCGGTCAGATAAGAAGAATTGAATTTTTTTTCAATTTCATCAAGTAAATCTATAATTTCATTAACTGAAGTACTTGTTACCAGCTTCATGCGTGTTGGTTTAAAGTTATTTATTCCCTTGAAGAAATTCGTATAATGCTTACGGAGTAGCAATATCCCTTTCCTTTCACCATGCGTTATAATTGTATTAAGAAGTAATTCTTTACAAGCTTCGACACGAATTTTTAAGGGTTGTTCCTTTATAAGAATACCTTTATTCATAAAATTTTTTATCTGATTAAAAATAAAGGGGTTACCAATTGTAGCTCTGCCAATCATCAGCCCATCAATTCCGAATTTATTTTTCATTTCAATCGCCATTTCAGGGCTGTCAATGTCGCCATTTCCAAAAACAGGAATTTTCATATTTTGGTTTTTTTTGACCTCTCCAATGAGTGTCCAATCGGATTTTCCACCATACATTTGAGCTTTAGTTCTTGCATGGATTGCAATTGCGGCTGCGCCTGAGTCCTGAAGTTTTTCGGCTAATTCAACAATAGGTTTATTTTTTTCGTCCCATCCCAAACGGGTTTTAATAGTAACAGGAATTTGAACAGCCTTAACCACTGCCTCAGTAATCTTCAGCATTTTTGGGATGTCATTTAATAGTGCAGCACCTCCACCTTTAGCAACAACTTTTTTAACAGGGCACCCAAAATTTAGATCAATGAAGTCGGGGCAGAAACTTTCAACAATCATTGCTGCTTCGGCCATAACAGCAGGATCATTTCCAAATATCTGAATGCCGAATGGTCTTTCATGGTTATCGAAAATTGTTTTCTCCAATGATTTTGGTATATTTCTAACCAATGCATCAGAGGCTATAAATTCACTGTAAAGGACATCAGCACCATATTTTTTGCAGAGGATACGGAAAGCATGATTTGTAATGTCCTCCATAGGTGCTAAAATGAGAGGAAATTCACCTAATGATATTTTTCTTATTTTTACCAAGTTTTTTATGCAAAAATAAATTATTTATGTTCAACAGAAAGCTTTTATCAGAATTTCCCATACCTTTAAAACTTATGCTTTTAGGTTTATTATTAATATTGGGGATGTTTATAGCGAGTTTTGTTAATATAATTCTGGCTACTGTATTAGGTATAGACATACATACATTATCTATATCAGAGACTAATGAAAGTATTTTATTTGCAAAAGTTTCACAGGTTATTAGTCATTTGTTTATTTTTATAATTCCTTCCATATTCTTTTGCTATTTGATTAAGCAAAAACATATCAAATACTTAAAATTAGATAGTAAGCCTGTTTTCCTATTATTTATAATGAGTGTTTTATTAATAATCTTTTCTCTTCCCATTGTTGATTTTTTGATGAAAATCAATGATAAAATGCAGTTTCCGGAATTCATGAGCGGAGTTGAGTATTGGATGAGTTCTATGGAAGAAAAAACGTTGGAGTTAACCATAAAATTTCTTAAAGTAGAAAGCATAATGGGGCTGTTATTGAATTTATTTGTACTGGCATTGGTGCCCTCAATTGGTGAAGAATTATTGTTCAGGGGTGTATTTCAAAGGGTTTTGCAAGAGGGTATGAAGAACTTATATATGCCCATAATTATTTCAGCTTTTGTTTTCAGTTTTATTCACTTACAATTTTATACTTTCTTACCACGTTTCTTTTTGGGATTGATATTGGCATTTATTTACTGGAAAACAAATAATTTATGGTATCCGATAATTATACATTTTGTTAATAATTCCATAACAGTATTACTTCAATATGCAGATTCGAGAGGGGTGATAGACATGGGAATTCTTGAAGATACCTATTTTAATTCGCTATATATTGTTTCAATTTCAGTATTGGTTGTAGTGACTTTGTTGATTTTAATTAACTCAAGAACAAAAAAAAAGGCTACAGATTAATTCTGTAGCCTTTTTATAATAAAATAATCGTTTATAATTTTAGATTTCCAACTTGTCTGGTTGAATAGTTAATTCTAAGGGCGTTTGATTTACGGAGTTCTTGTTTAACATCAGTAACGATGCCCATTTTTGTATCTTTATCTATCCTGAGGGAAGTTGTAATGAAAGGTCTGTCTGCTTCGTCCTTTGATTCTCTTTCAGCTGCAACAAATTCAGAAATGTCTGAAATATTTGAAAAAGCGTCGTTGAGTTGAATACGAGGTTCGCTTCCGTAAACATTGGCTTGAAGAGGAGTTCCAATATATATGTAGCTTACAAGGGCCTTTTTTTCAAGTTTTTGAACTTCAGTTGCTTCGGGGGAAACTATTTTGACAAATAAAGTTGTTTCTCTCATAGTCGTTGTAACCATAAAGAAAAAAAGAAGCATGAAGATAATATCGGGGAGCGATGCTGTAGAGATTGCCGGTGAACTGGTTGATTTTTTCTTTTGAAATTTTGCCATTATTTGTTTCCTCCTACGTCTTTAGGCTCTGCTTCTGAAATTCTCATAGGTACAGCGGTTCGAATTGCTTCCATTTGTTCTTCGCTTCTTAATTTGTCAAATTCAACGCCGAAAATTTCAACAGCCAATTCATTTCTTATTTCATTGATAGCAGCAGCAAGTTCATTTTGCACTTTAATATATACATCATAGGAAGTTCCTCTGTCGTTTTGAAGTGAGATAACACCTCTTGATACCCTAATATCTCCAAGTATTTCATAAGCCAATCTTTCTTTTTCAGACAGAGAAGATCTTTCAGAGAAAAGAGGTTGTTCAGATAAGCTGGGATCATTATTAGGGTTAAGTAAAAATTCCTTAGTTTGTTCTCTCAGTGTTTCAATATTACCTGGAGCGTTTTTAACGAGGAGTTGGTCGCGGGAATTTATAAGTACGCTAAAAACATTTCTGTTTTTTATTTCCGGTGGAGGTGGAGTTGAGGGGTCTAATGGAGGAGGAAGCATTCTGGTTAATCCCTTATCAACATCCATGGTTGTAGTAACCAGGAAAAAAATAAGCAGAAGAAATGCGATATCAGCCATTGAACCTGCGTTAACCTCCGGAGCTTGTTTACTAATCATAATTTAAAAGATTTATCTTAATTTGTTAGCAATTTCTGAATAAATGGCAGCAATAAAAGCACAAATAACAAGTAAATAAGTAGTAATGATACCACCACCAATTAATTTAGATTGGAATGAGTTTATTCCAAACTGTTCATGTATAGGTCCAATTTCACCAGAAGAAACAACAAAGGCAAAAATAAGGATAACCAAAAGAATTCCGATTTTAATAATGCCACCTTTCGCTTTTTTGAAGTCGAAGTTCTTAATTGTAAATAGTAGTGGCATTAAGAGAGAGATTACCAAAGTGATACCAAAAAGTATATAGGTAATAACTAAAGAGATACTGACTAAATTTTCCATAACTATTTTTTGTTTTTGATTAAAACATCCATCAAATTAATTGATGCATTTTCCATTTTATTAACCATGCTGTCAATTTTAGAAACTATATAGTTGTAGAATACTTGCAAAATAACAGCAACAATAAGACCGAATACAGTAGTAAGAAGAGCCACTTTAATACCACTTGCAACGATAGCCGGAGAAATATCACCAGCAGCAGCAATAGCATCAAAAGCGCCAATCATACCAATAACAGTACCCATAAACCCAAGCATAGGAGCAACAGCAATAAAAAGAGAAATCCAAGTAAGATTTGTTTCTAATCTGCCCATTAAAACACTACCGTAAGAAACAATTGATTTCTCAACGACATCAAGTCCTTCATCAAATCTATCAAGACCTTGATAATAAATACTTGCAACAGGACCTCTTGTATTTTTACAAACTTCTTTTGCTGCATTAATGCCTCCATTTGCCAAGGCATCTTCAACTTGTTTGATGAGTTTATCAGTGTTTGTTGAAGAAAGATTTAGGTACAAAATACGTTCAATGCATAACGCTAAACCAATAACAAGGCAAAGAAGAATAACAAACATAAATCCTGCGCCACCTTCAATAAATTTTTCCTTGATCATATAATGGAATGACTGCCCTTCGGTTGAAGGAGGAGTTAAATCCTGTAAAGCAGCAGGGTCAGGTTCTTCAGCCTGATCAGTTGTAGAGTCTGTTGCTGCAACTTCTTGATTTTGTCCATTTTGAACAGTGTCTTGTGCGTAAGTGAATTTGTTTACAGTTAAAGTAATCATACCCACTAAAAACAAAAAAGCAATTAATTTTTTCATGTTTAGAACTGATTTAGTTTAGTTTTAATTAATTAGTACAAAATTATTATTTATTTTATTTATCAAACATTTTTTTTTTAAAAAAAAAGAGAGCGGAGAGAAAGGGATTCGAACCCTTGAAACGCTTGTGACGTTTACACACTTTCCAGGCGCGCGCCTTCGACCACTCGGCCATCTCTCCTTATTTTAACTGAAAGTTATAAAATGACGTACGTATTTGTTATTTCCATCCATTTCTTCGAGCCACATTTCATCAGACATAAGTCTAAGAATACGATAGGATATTTTATTCCCTGAGATCGTAGTAATTATACTTTCTTTACCACTGCTAAATTCCCATGTTCCATTATTTGTTTGCGTCCCTAAAATAGATGTAAGTGTTTCAACGACTTTATCATCAGAAGTTAATTCAACTTTGTAAGAATCAATAAAAGCTTGGAAGAGACTGGTTCTGTCAACATCATTAACAAATATTTTTTCAATTTTCCAAGTGTTAACTACTCTATTCTTTTTAGTAGACAAACTGAAAGAGGGTCCATCTTCGTATTTTCCGCAAGAAGAAAAAATAACTGCAACAAGCGAAACTATAAAAAAACCTGATAATACTTTTTTACTCATGATTTTTGATTTTTAAAAATTACAGCAAAAATAACAAAACAATTTTAAAAAATACATTGTGTTAAAAAATATGTTGAAAATAATGTGAATTTTATTGATAATCAGTTATAAACGGACTGTCATTTCTCCTCTGATAGATCTATGAAGCAATTCTTTAACAGTTTTAAGCGATTTGTAATTGCCAAGTAAGTACATCAATTTAGCGAGGGCAGCCTCTGTAGTTATATCGTGTCCACTAATAACACCAATTTCAGCGAGTTTAATACTTGACGTGTACTTTCCTTGGTTTACCCATCCACCTCTACATTGCGACACATTTAAAACAATCAAGTTGTTGTTAAGAGCCTTATCAAGAGCTTTAATGAACCACTCGTCAGAAAGTGCATTACCTGACCCATAGGTTTCTAAAATAATAGCTTTTAAATTTTCAGTATTAAGAATATTTTCCACAAAACAACGACTGATTCCAGGAAAAAGTTTAAGAACGCCAACATTTGGTTCAAGTTTTTTATGAAATTTTGGCCATTTGTCTTTGATGGGTTTATGTATCGCCGTTTTATTATATAAGATATCAACACCTGCTTCAGCAAGTAAAGGGTAGTTAACAGAGCTAAAAGCTTTAAAATGTTCTGCGTTGAATTTGTGTGTACGGTTCCCCCTTAGTAATTTATATTCAAAATAAATTCCTACTTCGGGTACAACAGGCAGCCCTTTATATTTTGCAGCGGCTATTTCAACAGCAGTAATAAAATTTTCTTTTCCATCAGTTCTGATAACACCTATAGGCAATTGTGAACCTGTGAAAATTATTGGTTTATTGAGATCTTCAATTAAAAAACTTATTGCTGATGCTGTAAATGCCATTGTGTCAGAACCATGCAGGATGACAAATCCGTCGAAGTCGGAGTAATTTTTTTCAATTACTTTCACTAACTGAATCCAAATTTCAGGTTTCATTTCGGATGAATCTATAGGATGCTCGAAAGAAAAAGACTGAAAGTTGTAATTAAACTTTTTGAGCTCAGGAATCTGTGCATAAAGATGCTCAAAGTCAAAAGGTTTTAGAGTGCCTGAAGCTTCGTCTTTGACCATTCCAATCGTGCCGCCTGTATAAATAATAAAAATTGATGGTTTTGCTTTCATTAAAGGTTAAGGTTAAATAATTTTCGGGCATTCATTGTTGTTTGATTTGCCACTAATTCTAAGGGTATTTGTAAAATATCTGAAATTTTTTGTGCAATAATGGGGATATAAGCGCTTTCGTTTCTTTGTCCTCTGAAAGGTATTGGAGTAAGGTATGGGGCATCAGTTTCAAGTAATATATTATTTAACCCAACAGTTCTAATGACATCAGGCATTTTTGAATTTTTGTAAGTCACAACACCACCAATACCAATCATAAAGCCCATTTCTACAAGTTTTTCAGCTGTTTTGGAATCGCCCGGATAGCAATGAAAAACACCCCTGACTTTTGGTAAGCTATTTTCATTAAGAACGTTCAATATGTCATCAAGGGCATTTCGGGAATGAATAACTATAGGTAGATTATAATTATGAGCCCATTTAATTTGATGTCTTAAAGCTTCCTTTTGTTCATTTTTGAAAGTTATATCCCAATAGAGGTCTATGCCTATTTCACCAATTGCACAATAAGTGTGTTTTTTCAAAAGCAATTCCAAAGCGATCAAATCGTTATGAAAGCTCTTTTTTACTGATGTTGGATGTAATCCTATCATAGGAAAGCAAATACCTTGATATAAATGCGCCATTTCCATCATAGGCTTTACAGATGCTGTGTCTATATTAGGTAGCAACATAATTTTTGTGCCGCTTTCAACAGCTCTTTTTACAGTTTCATTTCTGTCATTGTCAAATTGTTCGAGGTAAAGGTGTGTGTGTGTGTCAACAAAAATCATATTGCAAAATTATAATTTATTTACATTTGTAAAAAAATAGCTCTTGAAAAAGATTCTTGTTATCAGATTCAGTTCGATTGGCGACATTGTACTGACAACCCCAGTATTAAGGTGTCTTAAAACACAACTACAGGATTGTACAATTCATTATGTTACTAAATCTGTTTACAAGGGTTTGCTTGAACATAATAAATATATTGATAAAGTCATTTGCCTTGAAAATAATTTGAATGACCTGGTACATATTTTAAAAAATGAACATTATACAGATATTATTGATTTACATAATAACCTTCGTTCTCATTTACTGACTTTTAAACTCGGTATCAAAAGCACAAGTTTTAATAAATTAAATATTAAGAAATGGCTTTTGGTTAATATTAAAGTTAACAAGATGCCCCCGGTTCATATAGTGGACAGGTATATGGCATCAGTAGCCTATTTAGGAGTTTGTAATGATTATCTAGGCCTGGATTATTTTATATCAGAAAATATATTGGCTCCTGTAGGGTATATTCCTGACAAACCATTTATTGCATGGATAATTGGGGGCAAACACAACACAAAGCTTTTTCCTGTAAACAAAATCATTAACATTTGCAAGAATATTACTTTCCCAGTTGTATTGTTGGGTGACTCAAACGATGCAGTTCGAGGAAGCTCCATTTCGGAAGGAAATCCAAATATTATTAATGCTTGCGGTAAACTTTCACTTGATGAGTCTGTAAGAGTAATTGAACATTCGACAGTTGTTCTTACAAATGATACCGGTTTGATGCATATTGCAGCAGCATTAAATAAAAAGATTATTTCCTTTTGGGGTAACACAGTGCCTTCTTTTGGCATGTTTCCTTATTTGCCCACAAGTACTAAGGAGAATTCAATAATTTTTGAGAATCTTGATGTCAAATGCAGACCATGTAGTAAAATAGGGTTTAAAGAATGTCCAAAAAAGCATTTTAAGTGCATGGTAGATATCAGGGAGCATGAAGTTTTAGAAGCAATAAACAGCATGATGCTCAAAAGCTAAGAGCCGTTTCAGATATTTTTTGAAATAGCTTTTAAAAGAATGTTTTTACTTTTTTCTTAACAAAAAAGTAACAAAAAGTCAAGGCTGCTTAAAAATTTGCTAAAATCTTCGGCTTTCATTACCGGCGCAACCAAAGCCGTTCGGGATGGATTCTTTGTTGAATTCAGATACAACACCCTCACTCGTTGGTTGCTTTAATTAACTGAAAAATGATTTTTTAGTTGAGTAATGAACCCCTCCATTTTAACGCAAATTTTTAAAAGGCCGTTTTCGGTCTTCGTAAACATGAGTGCTAAATGCTCCCTTTTATCCTTTTAAAGATTTTTGTGCTAAAAAGAGGATGTCTCAAAAGTATTGTTTTTTGCCATTTTGAACTCAGTTAAAAATCTCAACATATTGATATTCAGATTTTTCGTTTCATTACCAATGACATTTTTTATAAATGCTTGATTTTCTGTTGTTTATATTTTGTCACAGATTTTGTAAAAAATTCAAACAAAATCATGCGCCAAAACCCATTTTTTCTTTCCTTTTTACCAAGGGTGTCGCTGCGCTTACCCGTTGTTATTAACATTTTTTCACTACGGGAAAATATATGTCATCACTGCTTTATCGAGCTTTTACAAAAGGTCTGAGTTCTACCAATGACAGAAATTTGCAAATAACTGTTAATCATATAATTATGTTTTGTTGCGAAATTTGCTAACACAGCAAATTTGCGTACCAAAACAATTAACTTCCGTTTCATTTCGCCATGGGTTGAAAACCCGTGGCTATTAACATTTTTTCCCTTCGGGAAAATTACTGTCATCGCTGCTTTATCGAGCTTTTACAAAAGGTCTGAGTTCTCAGAATGACAAGTTTTTCATTTTTGAGACATCCTCCATATGTGCTACTGTTCTTGGTAATTCTTTACTTTTTAATAACATTAAAAAGGTTATGAATTTTAAAGACGTACGGACAATTTATCAAAATGAAGTTTTAGAAGCAATAAACAGCATGATATTTAAAAACTAAGAGCCGTTTCAGATATTTTTTGAAATAGCTTTTAAAAGAATTTCCTTAAGTACAGGCATGTTTTTATTAAAGTTTTCAAGAACAGTTTCCCATGTAACCTCATGTCCGTCATCTTTCCAGCTATCATAATCAGTAACTAAAGCAATAGCCGCATAAGGAATTGCAAGTTCGTTTGATAAAATACATTCAGTAGCAACAGTCATATTTATCAGGTGGGCACCAAAAAGTTTAAACATTCTGGATTCTGCTCTGGTAGAGAAGCGAGGACCTTCAATAGAAATCATCGTGCCTTTTTCATGATACTTGACATTTGTTTCTGCAGCTGCCTCAATCAGAGCTTTTCGTAAGTTTTTATCAAAAGGCTCAGCCATTGAGGTATGAATAGGACTGTGGGGATCGAACTTTTCAAAAAAAGTATTTTTTCGAAATTTTGTAAAATCAATAAATTGATCGAGGATGATAAAATTTCCCATAGAAAATTCTTCAGTAAGACTTCCACAAGCAGTTGTAGCTAAAATGTGAGTACAGCCTTCATTTTTCAAAGCCCATACGTTTGCTCTGTAATTCACTTGAGAAGGGGGAATTGTATGTTCCTTGCCATGTCGGCCGAGAATTACAATGTCTTTGTCAAATATTTTTCCGCAAAGGAGGGGGGAGGAAATTTCTCCAAAAGGTGTTTGTGGCATTTTTTCTTCAGATTTTTCGAAAAGAGACAAATTTCCAAGGCCTGAACCGCCTATAATACCAATTTTTATGCTTTTGTTCATGTTTATTTTTTTAATTCAAGTTTTTTTTGAAGATTAGAGGTTTTAGATGTTATTTTTGAAAGTAATTTTAAGAACAGATTTTGTTTTGTCATTAATTTTGTATCTGTTATCTATTCGCATTCCAACCAGCCAGATGATATGATTTCCATTGCATAATGTAAGTATCTTTTCTTTGTCAAGAAGATTAACTTTGTTATTGATAAGGAAGTCGCTCACTTTCATTTTATGATTCATCCCGAGCGGTACAAATGAATCTCCTTTTCTCCACTTTTTGAGTGTCAGGGGGTATTGCAATTTAGATGCATCAAGGAATGCCGAGAAATTGTCAGTGGTTTTATAATCATTAATATCTGCAAGATTCAATAATTCAAATTTCAAGCTGAAAATAGGTGTAATAATACAAGGTGTGTTCTTGTCTATTTGATATTCTAAGATATCTGTTTTTTCGACCGGTTGAATTATAAAACAATCACGGTCATTAATCAAAATATGAGTGTCAGAGTGAAAAATTGCCCCTGAATGTTTAACTAAAGCATTTGACATGCCAGCTACTTGACTTGAGTTGAAATTAAAATCTTTTAAAATATGGTATAGATACGTTGCATGATATTTTTGTTCTTGCAGAAGTTTTTTGTTGATGGAGAACCTGCCGTTATTTTCAGTAAGGACCCTATTTTTAACTTCTTCACATTTTTGATTAAAAATCTGTTCGGTATTATAGATGTTTTCAGCAGTTTTATAAAAAGTATCAACAATAGCCGGATTGATTTGGGATAATTGGGGCAGGATGTTAATGCGTAATTTGTTTCTTATGTATTTATCTTCATTATTTGAACTGTCGATACGGAAAGAGATATTGTTAAGTACAGCATATTCTTCAATTTCTTCTCTTTTTGCAAAAAGCAATGGGCGGATAAATCCGTCTGTTTTAGGTAAAATGCCGTGAAGTCCGCTGATTCCTGTTCCACGGATAAGATTAATAAGAAGTGTTTCAGCTACATCGTTTTTGTGATGAGCCAATGCGATATAGTCGAAATCCGTTGTGACTAAAAGTTCTTTAAACCAATTGAAACGAAGTTCCCTGGCAGCCATTTGAATTGAGATTCCATTTTTTAAAGCAAATTTTTTTGTGTCAAATTTTATTTTATAAAAAGGGACTTTAATTTTTTTTGACAAGCTTTCAACAAAATGCATGTCTTCTTCTGATTCTTCAGCTCTTAATTGAAAATTGCAATGCGCCAAAGCAAAATCATATCCGGCTTTGTGAAAAAGGTGTGTCATGACGACTGAATCTATGCCCCCGCTGACAGCAAGAATGATTTTTTCATTAATGCTACATAATTCATTGTCATTAATAAATTGTTTAAATGCTTTTAGCATCATTTTAAATTTTAATACAAAGATAAATTGCTTTGCAATATATTTTGAAATAAATTAGGGTATTCCCCAAAGGTGTTTTCTATTCTTGCTGTTTTAAAACCTTTAACATGGCTTCCGCTTTCAGTAAACATTCTTCATATTCCTTTTCAGGATCTGAAAGAGCTGTGATTGCTCCACCCACATGAAAGGAAAGGTATTTTGCTTGTGTGTCCATCAGAATGCTTCTGATAACAACATTAAAGTCAAAATCCTTGTTAGGGGAGATATAGCCAACAGTGCCAGAATAAAGACCGCGTCTTCTGGTTTCATATTTTTCAATAATTTCCATGGCTCTTATTTTTGGTGCTCCTGTCATTGAGCCTGGAGGGAAAGAGGCTTTAATAACATCAGTAAAGTCAATGCCATGTTTTAATTCTGCAGAAACAGTAGAAATCATTTGATGAACAAATGGGAATGAATAAATACCGAATAATTCATCAACACATACACTCCCTTTTTGAGCTATTTTTGAAAGGTCATTTCGCACCAAGTCCACAATCATTACGTTTTCACTTTTTTCTTTTTCACTTTTTAAAAGTTCTTTAGCGAATTCTCTGTCAATTTTTTTTTCAGGACTACGGGGTGCAGTACCTTTAATGGGTTGGGAGATTATTTTTGAATTGATTTTACGTAGAAAACGTTCAGGACTCGAGCAAATCAGGGCTTTTTCGTTGATTTTGTAGAAACAAGAAAACGGATTTGGGGATTTTTCATTCAGGGCTTTATAAAGATTTTCCGGATAAATATTTTCAAATGCCTCAGCAAAAAACTCCATACAGAAATTCATTTCATAAATGTCACCATAGTTAATATGTTTTTGAATTTCTTTGATTTTTTCCAAATATTCATCACGACTCAATCGGGGTTTAACATGTGCGTTAATGGAGCAGTTACTGTTCTTTTTTTTGTTTTTAATTTCACTTAGAATAGTCTCAACTTTATTTTCGGCATAATAAAGTGGGTTGAACTCGACTTCAAGCAAATTATCTTTAAAAAGAAAAACAATTTGAGGGATAAAAAAATGAATAACGGGCATTTTTATACCATCTTCATTGCAAGAAGAGAGATTTTCAATAAAATCTTTAGTTTCATAACTCAGAAAACCGAAGAACCAGTTGTCTTTAGAATCCAGAAATTTTTTTAGATCCTTCCATTGATCCTTGCATGAAACTGAAATTTCGCTTATTGCACCAACACCTACAATGAGGTTGTAAGCACCATATTTGTCAATAAAACCATTGCTGTTGTAACATGCAACAGGACTTTTGTCTTTTAACCATTCAATGAGACCTTCCAAGAAGATTTCAAGGGAATCTATATGATAGCTTCTTTTTATTCTCATAATGTTAAAAAATACAAAAATAGTAAGTAATGGTGATTATCTCGCTAATTTTGCAGTTTTAAAGTTCAATAATTTATTAACAAATATTTTTTTATTATGAAATCATTATTTAAAACAACATATCCTCAGGGTATTTTTCATGTATGGCTTTTAATTTTTAGAGTGGCAATCAGTATTTTTATGATAACGCATGGTTATGGCAAGTTAAAATTATTACTTTCAGGTGGTGGTGAGAACTTTTTAGACCCTATAGGCGTTGGGCCTGTAATGTCTTTATATATGGTTGTCTTTGCTGAGTTCGTATGTTCCATATTTTTAATTTTGGGTCTTGCCACACGTTTTGTTGTCATCCCTTTAATTGTAACCATGGCTGTGGCTGCCTTTGTTTTTCATGGTGCAGATCCATTTGCAGCCAAGGAACTTAGCCTTATATACCTTATTTTTTATATTACTTTACTTATTACCGGAGGGGGTAAATTTTCAATTGACCATTATATTAAGAAGTAATTTTCAAAATAAAATATTCATTTATTAAATAATAAAGTATGGCTAAAATTCCGATTGACCCCATTGGGAAGTTGTTAGGATTAAGGTATAAAGCACACCCCTGGCATGGTATTGACATAGGACATGATGCGCCGGAAGAGTTAATTTGTTTTATAGAGATGGTTCCAACAGATACTGTAAAGTATGAGATAGATAAAAAAACAGGATATCTGACCATTGACCGACCTCAGAAGTTTTCAAGCATATTGCCCGCTTTATATGGTTTTATACCTCAGACCTATTGCGGGAAGAGGGTAGGGGAATTAAGTGCTCAAGCACTGAATAATCCCGACATAAAAGGCGATGGAGATCCATTGGATGTTTGCATCCTGACAGAAAAGGATGTTGCACATGGAGATATACTTGCTCGGGCAAGGCCCATAGGGGGTTTTAAAATGATTGACGGAAATGAAGCCGATGATAAGATAATTGCAGTACTTAAAGATGATGCTCTATATTCTCATTACAAGGATATTAGCGAAATACCAGAGGCAGTTGTAAACCGTCTGAAGCATTATTTTCTTTCCTACAAACAAATGCCAGGTGACAACCTAAAGCGTTGTGTCATTACACATATTTATAACAATCAAGAAGCTTATGATTTAATATCCTTAGCGATGGATGATTATAGAGAATACATCGAGCGCATGATGTTTGAGCGATAATAGTAAATAAAGGTTTAATTTAAGAAACATTAAATAATCACATGGGTACGATAAAACAAGTCGAAAGCATCTTAAATCCGCCTCCTTTTCATTGGGTGGGCAATGGTTTTAAAGTGCATAATTATTTTCCACGAGGCATACACTCAGATACAAGGATGAGTCCATTTTTTTTATTGGATTACAATGCCAAAATGCATTATCCGCCATCCTCAGAGAAACGTGGTGTAGGTGTCCATCCACACCGAGGTTTGGAGACTGTGACTATTGCTTATCATGGAAAAGTTGCCCATCACGATAGTGCAGGACATGGCGGCATAATATCAGAAGGAGATGTGCAATGGATGACAGCTGGTAAAGCCATTCTACACAAGGAATATCATCACCAAAGTTATGTGGAAAAGGGAGGTGATTTTCAGATGGTTCAATTATGGATTAACCTGCCGGCAGCTCACAAAATGACAGAGCCAAGGTATCAGGAGATACCTCATTCTAAAATGGGGAAGTATGTTCTGAATAATAATGAAGGTGTTGTGAATGTGATTGCAGGAAGTTTTAAAGATATCAAAGGGGCAGCAAAAACATTTACCGATGTTAACCTTTTTGATATCAGGCTTGAAAAAGGTTCGGTTTTTACAATGAGTTTAAAGCAAGACCATAATACAGCTATTCTTGTAGTAGAAGGTTCTATATGCCTGAATGAAAAACATAAAGCACATACAGACCAATTGGCATTATTCGAAAATAATGGCACTGATATCAAGATTGAATCTTTAGAAAAGTCTGTTATCTTGCTGATGAGTGGCGAGCCGATTGAAGAGCCGATTTATCCTTATGGTCCATTTTTAATGAATACAAAAGAAGAAATTCTTCAAGCATATGAAGATTTTAATAATGGCAATTTTGGGTATTTAGAGGATTGATAAAGGAATTGATTAAAGTATTTTTGAATTCCGGTAATAATGTCTGTAATTTTAAAAGTTTTTACAATTCAGTTTTATAAAAATGTCCATAAAAATTTTGAAATTATCAGCTTTTCATTAAAGGTGCAAGACTTTATTTTTTAATATTTCTACTTTGCCTTGACGCAAAGTAGAGCAAAAGTCAAGGCTGCTTAAAAATTTGCTAAAAACTATCGGTCTTCATTATTAACGTAACCAAAGCCGTTCGGGATAAATACTGAATAAAAATTAATTTCAGCTACCTCACTCGTTGGTTACTTTTACCTTGATATTGGCTTTTAATCATAAATAATGAAGCCCTTGTTTTTAAGGCAAATTTTTAAAAGGCCGCTTACGCTCTTCGGGATCTTCATTGCAATAAAATTGACAAAAGCTTAAAAATGTTAAAGTGTAAAATATTTGAAACTAAATCAAAAGTAAGACCGCGCAAAATTGGACAAGTCAGGATGAAAATGTTTTAGATAATGATTCCTTTGATTCAATTCGTATAAATAAAATTGAAAATGGTAAATTAGTAAATAATTAGCTTCTCATTTGAGGTGAAAGTATCTGATTTTATTTGCATAATATAAATACCAACAGGGAGTTGGGAGATGTCAAATGTGCAGTAGTTCATAGCTGTAGTAGCAGTGATTGATTGCTGCAATAGAATTTTATCAGTGATGTCAATAATTGATAAAATGATATTTTCATTTTTATTTGCCAAAAACTCTATAGAGATAAAGTTGGATGCAGGGTTTGGGAAAAACTTAAACACAAAATTACCATCTGATAAGTTGTTGATATTGGTATTCGAATTATGAATAACGCCAACGGCATCGAGATCGAAACCACTTGATGGGAAGGGGGTAGGGAAGGGGTCGTTTATTTTATTGCCGTATTGGTCGAAGGTGGCAAATTCATTAGAAATACTACCTACAACATCTATGATTTTAACGTGCGTTATTGCGTTTACATCCAGTCCGGATTGTTCTTTGAGTTCATCAAGATCGAAAGGTGTTCCGAATTGCGCCCTGTATTTGCCGGCCAAGTTGTCAATTTTGGTGGCATCAATAGTTCCAAAGCCCCCAACCTGAATACTGTCCTGAGTTAGAGAAGTGGCAGGGAAACGAAAATAGTTCAAACCATCTGAACTTACTTCGACAAAAGCCAATTCAAGGAAATCATCCGTGAAGCTGTTTTCGAAAATTGCAAAATCCCAACCCAATCCATTGGTAATTGGGAATTCGAAGTTAAGAACGGCAAAGCCACCATCGCCAAGGCTGACAATGCCATTGACACCTGATTTTCCTGTGGCCATCCAGTTTTCTCCTGCGATTGCAAGACCCAGAGATAGGTTGGATAAATCCTGAGGTCCTCTTTCAACAGTGCAACCGGAAGCCCAAGCAGTAAAAACACTGCTGTCTTTATGAATGGCAGTTGTGCCAGTCTGACCGGCAGAAGGGGGAAATTGAGCAAGAATATTTAAGGAAATACTTGAAAAAGTTATAAACAAAAGTAACGACCTCATAATCTCAATTTTTTAATCAAGGGCAAAAATACATTTTTTCCTGAATCTTATACTTATTTGAGGGTTTTTATAATTGGTTTATTAGGACGGGACAATTCATTTCCTGTAATACCTGACACAAAAAAGAACTGAGTTTTTATAATTGTCTTGACTAAAGCACTTAAATATTTTATACAATGTAACAGGAACACCCTCATATAGGACTCAGGTCTATCGGAAATTCTAAATTTGCATAGCGTAAAACATTGTCATGCAATGTTTTGTGTAATTCTGACTAGTCTATAAGTTCGTAGTTTTTCTTACTTTTTTAAGATGTTTAAAAAAAGAAATCATAAGTCCTGATAACATCACTATAACACCCAGCCACAAGATGTTGATAAATGGGAAAATAGTTGCTTTAATAACTATATATTCAGGGTTAAGCTCAAAAATATCAATCAAAATGGTATTTGGGGTGTTACTTACTTCCTTAAAACGGATTTTAATTCCAAGTTCTTCATTAATTGCATCTTCATATTGAACAATATTGTTAATGATTTTATAGGTCGGTGTAAACAGGAAGTCATTACCAATCGGGTTATGAACTTTAATTTGTGCTTTAATTCCAAAAAAACTTATGAGTTCACTGTCGGCATTTCCTGAAACATCAAAGTCTTCGAGGATTAAAAAGGTATTTGTAAAGTGGACGGTGTCATTAATAGTAATTTCTAATGTCTCCTTAAAAGCATAAGGATCGTTTGAAAGTATTTGCTCAATGTCAACATGACTTATGTAGATGAAAATATCTTTACGGGCAAATTTCAGAATAGAAGGTTCATAAACATTTCCCATGTTTTCATTAATGATTATATGCGGGTTTAAGCTGAATTTAGGTTTTAATTTATTGGTTTGTTTTTCAAAGACATCCACATTGAAATAAAGTCTGTTGCCTATTAATTCATTTTTTGAATACACAAAACCATAAGGTCCTGCCGTTACCATTTTTTCTTTAGGCAAAATAATACTTTCACTTCTGTCTCCAGAATTTGAACGCAGATTTGTTTTGTTACTGAAGGTCAAGATTATTCCGAAGATGAAAATGCCAAAACCAAGATGAACAATAGCCGCAGTTAAATTGGTGATTGTTTTGCCAAAACGGAGGTATAGATCCAGTGTAAAAAATACACATACCAAACTTGAAAATAGGAGTAAAATGTATGAGAATTTGGTGTACTTAAAAGCATATACTACTCCAAGAGTTATTAATAATGACAACAATGAGGGTAATAAAATTTTCTTCAAAAAAGGGATGAGCTTGTTTTCTTCAAAAGATAGGTATTGAGAAAGAGCAATCAGTATGCAAATAATAGCAGCAAAAGGAAGTTGCCAAATGTTGTAATAGCTCTCGCTGTTCAGGGGCAATGCAAGTGAAGAGCCGAAAATATTATTAAATACAGGCAGGGATGTTGAAAAAATTATCTGAAATGAAGAAAGTAAAAGAATAACAGCTCCTAAATATAAGAAGAAATCCCTTGTTAGAAAGTTATTGTTTTCTTTTTGAATAAAGAAGTTATATCTTTTTATCAACAGAGGGATAAAAATAATAGGTGCAGCAACTAAAAGAGCTATCAACGACCAAGAAGTGCTGTCGTTGCTGAACGAATGAACAGATGTCTGGCTTAGGATACCACTGCGTGTAAGAAAAGTGGCATAAAGAACAAACCAGAAAGAAAGAGCTACAAAAGAAAAAGCGGCCATAACATACTGTCTTCTTTTTTTTACAATGATCAATAGATGCAATGCCCCAAGGCTCAAAAGCCAGGGTACAAGAGATGCATTTTCGATGGGATCCCATGCCCAAAAACCTCCAAATGTCAGCGCTTCGTAAGCCCATGCACCACCAACAATGATTCCTGATCCCAAAAATAATATGTTTGTAACCGTCCAAAAAATAGCAGGTTTAATAATGTCTATGTAATTTTTTTCCTGCAAAGCTGAAACAATAAGCGCAAATGGTATCAGCGTGAGCGCATAGCCTATAAAAATCAGTGGGGGATGTGAAACCATCCAGGGATTTAATAATAAAGGGTTTAAACCATTACCATCTGTTATGAAACTTAGATAATCAGCTCTGAGGAATACAGCATCATCTGAAGCCTCTCTCAATAATGCAAAAGGACTTGTTCCAATAGTAGTACTACCCACATTAATACCAATAATATTAATTAATAACAAAAATTGGAATAGTGAAAACACGACTAATGCTATAGGATGCCTGCTTTTTATTTGGAAAATCAAAAATAAACCAATCAGCCCCTGGACAAAAATCCAGAAAAGGAAACTGCCTTCCTGACCTGCCCAAAAGCAAGATATGATATATTCAACAGGTGTGTTTAATGAAGAGTATTTCCATACATAATGGTATTCAAAATAATTTTTGAAAATGATATAAAACAAGGCAGAAACAGCAAATGTTATGAGAATAAAATGTGAGATATAAAAATTTCTTGCAAACAGATAAAGTTTTTTGTTGGTTTTATTTCTGTCATACAGAAGAAAGAAAACTGTAGAAACAAGCACAAAAATTAATGCAATCAATAGGGATAACTTGCCTGCGGTGCCAGGAAGCAAATGTTCGTTAAGGTATGACATTTTTTTAATATTAAGGTGCAAAATTACTAAATTTAAGGTTGTTAAAAAATGAATTGTTTCATATTATTCCCCGCTGTGGAATTTTGTCATTGTTGATACTAATAACATAATTTTGAAAACAACTGTTAATCATATAATGATGTTTTGTCACAAAATTTGGAAAATACAACAAATTTGTGTGCCAAAACCCATTTATTCTTTCCTGTTGGCCACGGGTGTCGCTGCGCTTACCCGTGGCTATTAATATTATTCCCCGCTGGGGAATATTGTCATCTTTGACACTAATGACATTGGTATTAGCAGAAAGGTTTCCCTGATAAATTCCCTTACGGGGAAACCATTTCCCTTTAGTGGTAATTTTTATTGATATTTATGCCTAACGGGCAAGATATCAATATTGTGTAATTTTTTATAATTAAAGATTAATCCAAGAATAGGGATGAATATAAAATATCTTGAATTAAGTTGCGTTTTTAGATAAATTTTTAGATTAAGTATTATGAATAAAAAAGGAATTTTAATTGTTGTTTTTCTGACAGCACTTGTGTTTGCATTTTTGTTTCACAACCAACCACTTGGTTTGAATTTGTTGATTTTTGAACTTTTTGTAGTTGCCATGTTGTTGTTGTTAAAACAAATAAATCTCAAAGGGATTACATCAGTTATTGCATTTTCAAGTTTTCTGATAACAGCTTTTGCAACTGTAGCTGTATATTCCTTTTGGACTTACTTTGTGCATTTTATAATTTTCTTTTTGTTTCTTGGAACACAGATTTATCCTGAAGTGAGGTCATTTCTTCATGCTTTTGTACTGTTCTTTAACAGTTCAATTTATGCGCCTTCAAAGTTTGTCAGAAAGATCTCAGATGTGCGTTTTAAGAATAAGAAAATGGGGCTTTATCTTCGCAGATCGAGGATTTTTCTATTGCCATTATTGGTAATTATTGTGTTTGTAATTATTTACAGGAATTCCAATCCTGTTTTTGATCAAATGCTGATAAATATGGGGCATTTTATAAACAAAATAATGGTTGCAATTTTCGGAAGTTTTGACCCTCTTGTTTTTTTAACTTTTTTTCTGGGTTTACTTTTTAGCATGATTATCTTTATGCAAACACCATATTTCATTGGGATTGAGAATTATTCAAAGAAAAGCGATTTTTTTGTTAGAATTCGTAAAAGAATAAGACGAAAATTTTCAATAAACGCACTTAATAATGAGTTAAAAGCAGGTGTTTTTTTATTTCTTATTCTAAATTTAGTACTGCTCGTTGTCAATATTATTGACATCAAATGGGTGTGGTTTAACTTTGAATGGAGTGGTCAATACCTGCGGCAGTTTGTACATGAGGGAACTTATCTCCTCATCTTTTCAATTATATTGTCAGTTGTATTGGTTTTATTTTTCTTCAGAGGAAATATCAGCTTTTATAATAAAAACAGATTCCTTAAATATCTTAGTTATACATGGCTGTTACAAAATGCTGTTTTAGCTATTTCGGTCGGGATACGCAATTACTGGTACATTTATTATTTTTCATTGGCATATAAAAGAATAGGAGTTTATATGTTTTTACTTCTTACAATTTATTGCCTTTATACCGTTTATATCAAGGTGAAATCAAACAAATCAAACTTTTATTTACTGCGTCAAAATGCAGCTTCTTTAGTTATTATATTGGTTTTGAGTTCCGTTTTTAACTGGGATTGTATTATTGCACGTTATAATTTTAATAATTATGAACGTTCATTTGTTCATCTCAATTTTTTGTCAAGGTTATCTTCAAAAGCGTTACCATATCTGGATAAATCTCCCGAAGTCCTTTATCAGATCGACACTATACAAAAAAGTAAGTTTCCTTTTGATTACAGATACATGACACCAGATGAATATATAGAGCGTATAGAACGTAAAAAGGAGAAATTCAAAACCAGTTGGGAAAGCAAAGGTGTTCTTTCATGGAATTATCCACAATACAAGGCTTATAAGTTGTTGTATGAAAAGTAATTGCTTTATTTGCTAATTGCTTGGTGAATACATTTGATAATAGCTCTGAAACAATAGTTTGGCTTTTTCAGAAATTTCAGTTTGCTCGAATCTGGCTGTCACTTGAAAAACTCTTTGAAGTAAACCCAGTGACAGTTGAATGTCATTATCAAGTGCATTATTGAATTTCGGGCCGAATTTAAAGTAATAAGATAATTCACTTTCAGCTAATTCTATGACCCTTTCAGATAATGCATTTGCTTTTTCAGTAGCACCTGCTCTGTAATAGGCTTCAACCAGAGAAAACATATATAAATTGTAAGGGACAGAAGTTTCCGGAATTTCTTCAAAGCATTTGTCAAGGACAGCAATAGCAGAATCCATTTTATTTTCATTAACCAATTCATGAGCTAAACGTGAGAAAGCATTTCTGAGCATATAAAATGAAACTTTTGTATTGTCCTGCATTAGATGAGATCTTGGATCTGAAATATTTCCCCATCTAAATTTATTCATCATATTATCATATAAGATTTCTGTATTAACCTTTCCGGGCTGGCCATCACTGCTAAGAGTTTTAAAAGGTACTAATCTGTAAGCCATTCCTTCCAACTGAAAATAATTTTCCAAGCCGAGGAAATTATCCTGACCGACAGAAGTTGCAAAATACACCGGTCTTTCCCAGTTGTTGGAAGCTAATATATCAAGAACAATTAAATGGTTTTTCAATATGTATTCTTGATTAAAAGTCCATTCTAATACCGGTACTATCTCATTTGCCTGTTCGGGTCGGACAGTACCATTATTAACAACAATAGAAGAATCTACTTTAATGCTGAATTTATTTGTTGGTATGTATTCAATCATACCCGATTGGGTGCGCATTTTTTTACTGTCATCAGCAGCAAAATCAATAAGTTCCCTTAAATCATAATAACCTGTCAATCTAGCATCAGGAATAATATACACAATATTTCGAGTGCGGGCGATATATTTTTCGGGAGTCAATGTAAGAGGGATTGGAGGGGCATCATACGTTCTGTGTCTCATCATATTGTCAATATACCAATCAGCATTCAGCAAACTCAGGTTGCAGACTTTAACATCAGTTCTAATGCCTTCAACTTCCTGTAAATACCATAAAGGGAAAGTGTCATTATCCCCATTGGTAAATAGTATGGCATTGGGTGCACAGGATTCAAGATAATTCAGAGCTATATCTTTGACTTTATAACTGTGAGAGCGGTCGTGGTCATCCCAGTTTTCTTTAGCCATTATTCCCGGTACAAGAAACAAGGAAGCAATGATTGTGATAATTGCTACAAATTTTCCTTGAAAATATTTATTGAGAAAATTAATAATAGCAAATACGCCTAAGCCAATCCATATTGCAAAAGCATAGAAAGAGGCCGCATAGGCGTAATCTCTTTCTCTTGGCTGGTAGGGGGTTTGATTCAAATAGAGAATAATAGCGAATCCAGTCATTAAAAACAACAAACCAACAATGAGTGCATCTTTATAACCTCTGCGTAAATGAAAGAAAAGGCCAATAAAACCTAATATGAGAGGTAGAAAATAGTATTTGTTATTTGCTTTGTTGATAAGCATGTGGAATGGTTGGTTCAACTGGGGGCCTAATCTCATCTCATCAATAAATGTAATACCACTCAGCCAATTTCCTTCAATCGGACTTCCGTGACCCTGAATATCATTCTGTCTGCCTGCAAAATTCCACATAAAATACCTCCAGTACATATGCCCAATCTGATATCTGAAAAAGAAACGAAGGTTTTCTCCAAATGTTGGTCTGTAAACTACTTCTCTTGTGCCATCTTGCTGAGTAACCTGAATGGGAGTGCCTTTAATATCTCCCCATAACTGGTATGCAGAAACCTGATCACCACGGGTACCATGCATACGAGGAAAGATTGTCATAAAACGTTCATCATATTCTCTGTCAATACTTTTGCCATCATCAATAATAATATAGGACTTGGAAGCAGTGTCTTTTTTATAGACGGGATTGCCATTTTTTATACCAACAGTAGGTGCATTGTAATAAGGTCCGTATGCTATTGGCCAGTCTCCATATTGTTCTCTGCCTAAGTAAGCCATTAATCCCAGTGCATCAGTAGGGGAGTTTTCATTAATCGGTGTGTTGGCATTTGAACGTATAACCAACATAAAGAAGGAAGAATAACCAATTAAAATAAATGCAAAACAAAGAATAAGCGTATTGGCGATAACTTTTTGATGTTTTTTAGTATAAAGCAAACCAAAAACAATACCTGCAATAATAATCGCAAAATAAAAGATACTACCCAGATGGAAGGGTAAACCCAGAGCGTTTACAAAAAACTTTTCAAACAGCCAGTCCAGTTTTATGATCCAAGGGATGATGCCATTCTGAACAAAAGTTAATAGGATTACAGCAAGAAATGATGTTTTAACAAACCCCCAAGGGCTTACTTTATATTTTTTAAAATAATAGATGAATACCATTGCCGGTATTGTAAGTAAGTTAAGCAAGTGGACTCCAATAGAAAGACCCATAATGTAGGCTATTAAAACAATCCATCGTAAAGAAGTGGGTTTGTCGGCTTCTGTTTCCCACTTTAACATAGCCCAGAAAACTACGGCAGTCAGAAATGAAGACATGGCATAAACTTCCCCTTCTACAGCAGAGAACCAAAACGTGTCAGAGAAAGTATAAGCTAAAGCCCCAACGATACCGCTGCCAAAAATTGCAAACATCTTTGTTGAAGACATTTCTTCGTTAGAAGTAACAAGTTTTTTGGCGAGCATGGTAATTGACCAAAACAAAAATAATATTGTAAAACTGCTGCTTAAACCTGACATAAGGTTGACAGTCCAAGCAACTTTTGTTACATCACCAAATGCAAAAAGTGAAAAAAAACGACCAATTAATTGAAACATTGGAGCACCGGGAGGGTGTCCAACCATTAGTTTGTAGGAGGTAGCTATATATTCTCCGCAATCCCAGAAACTAGAAGTAGGTTCAATTGTAAGTATGTAAACTACTGATGCAATTATAAAAACAAGCCAGCCAATAATGTTGTTGTACCTCTGATAATTTGCCATATTTTTTTTCTGCTAAATTAAATACTTTTCTTTGATTGACAGATGTGTTTAATAAAAAAAACAGTTTTTCATTTTTTGAATTTAACCTTAACAATATTTAACAGAGCGTTTAAGTACATATTTTTAATTATTAATGCAGTTTTTTTTAATTTTGCATAAAATTAATTTAGTAACAATTTAAAAATTAAATACTATGTTATCAAAAAAATTAGAGAAAATAATGAATGAGCAGATTGAAAAAGAGGGTTATTCCTCAAATCTGTATCTGGCAATGGCTTCTTGGGCTGAAACAATGGGCTATGAAGGTATAGCTGATTGGTTCTATGCACAAGCTGAGGAAGAACATATGCACATGCTTAAGTTTATACGTTTCATTAATGAAAAGGGAGGCAAAGCAATTATTCCTTCATTTAAGAAACCTCCGGTTGATTTTTCAACTGTCAATAAAGCTTTTGCTGAAACTCTGAAACACGAACAATTTATAACATCATCTATTAATGAGATTCTGCACGTTGCTGTTGAAGATAAGGATTTTTCTTCACAAAATTGGCTGCAATGGTTCGTCTCAGAACAAACAGAAGAGGAAGCATCTGTAAGGCGTATTATTGACAAATTAAATATTTTAGGCGAACATAACATGTACTTATTTGACAGAGATATTATGTCCTTAAGAGTTCCGGCCGGTGGAACAGCCATCTAAATTATAAAAAATATTTAAATAAATGTATTTAAAGCCTTGATTTTTCAGGGCTTTTTTGTTTTTAGTCAATGATTTACAAACAAGCTTTGTGAATTTTAAAATGAGGGAAAGACATGTACAAATTTATTCAATAATCAATATAGCTCCTTCCCTTATCATGTCACTTCTGAGGTTGTTAATTCTTTTGAGATGGGCAACTGTTGTATGATGTTTTAGCGCAATCGATGAAAGCGTATCACCTCTTTTTATGCGGTATCTTGTTGAATTACGATGTTGATTTTCTGCAGCTTTGTCGTTAAAATCATAAAAAATTGGACATATTTCGTGAGATGAGACCGAAGGGTTATCTTTTAAAATGGAAAGCGTGTTCATAAAAGATTTGAAGAGCAAGTAACCTTTTAATTCATAACCTTTTGTTGTTAAGTGAATATGATCCCTTCTTGCGTATCCTTCATGTGCCCATTTTTTAATGGTGCCATATCCACCTGATAAGTCATACCAGTTCCAAAACAGGCAATCTTCAGCTTGTGCAATTGAATCTACCAGAGAGGTAAAAGAAATAGCAGCATCAATAAATCTTCGTTTGTAGAAAAGATCCTGAGTTGATGTAAGTACAATAAGAATTTCGGGGTTTATAGCTCTGAATTTATCTATTGCTTCTACGATATAACTTTTAACACGTGCTTCAACTTTATTATGATAAAGAATGTTGTTTGTGCCAAAGTCAAGAATAACAATGTCAGGTTCAAGGAGTAAGCAGTGTTCCTGAAGATTTTCGATGTGTAAAACAGATTCAAAAGGTGCAGCACCTACACCTAAAGAATGATACATTACCCCGCCTGTTGTGTTTTTTTCGATATTGGCTCCGTAAAATCTGAATAAAGTGTTGCTCCTGTTGCTGGGTATAATATTGATGTGAATTTCCTTAAATCCTTTATCTATGTTTAGTTCATAATAATTTCTGCCCATAAACATTGTCCTTTCAGTCTCCCCAAAGAAATATGTTGTCGTATCAATTATAATATTTAGATCCGGTGTTAGTTCATTGATGTTAAATAGAAATTGAAGTTTGTAATTATCAGCAGTAATTTCATTCTTAAAAACAAAGTCAAGAGAAGCGATACTGTCAGTAGTTTCTACTGTCATTCCCATAACTCCCAGTGGTATTTTGGGAGGAATCTGGAAACTTTTAGCAAACTTCCATTGTCCTGAACAAGTAGAAGTATAATTTACTGAAGAATATGTTTTTGCTGCACCGTAATTAAAAATAAGTCCTCTTCCAGCGTTGCCGTATTCTTGCTGAAGTAGTTCTCTTGTTCTGCTTGTTAGAACTTCAGCTTGAATATGGCTTGCACCAAAATGAAATATGGTAAGTCGCTCATTATGAGTATTTTCAAACAAAGACAGCAACTTTTGTGCATTTGAATTTGAATAAAACTGGATATACCAATAATTGGTATCAATATTCAAATTATCAGGAATTAAAAAGTCTGTTTGACCTTTGACATTTGGAATAAAGATAGTTTTAAGGAAAAAGCAGACTATAAAGAATTTTGTTTTAATATTCATACATTAATTAATCGTTTCAGATAGGCTGTCGGTGTTTATTTCTTCATTTATAAACTCCTCTGGAGGAATACTGTCAACAATAATATCCGGAGCGACTGTATCGGGTAAAGTAATTATTTCAGGCATTTTCCCTCTATTGAAAGCCATTTGTTTCATCATATTTATAGTACCATGATTTACAGCACCGTACATACCCAGTGCAAAGATGATGTCATTAATATTGTTTTTTTCAATCAAATCAATCAGATTGTGTTTTGAATAACGGAAATCCAGAACAAATATTTCCTCATAGTGACTGATGAGATAAACAGAGAAAGCATTGCCCATAGAATTTTTAATAACGACAGCTTTTTTCCCATTCCTAGTATCTGTTGTAATTTTAATAAGGGGTGCATCACCGCAAAGAAAGGTAGAGTAGCTGCCACCACCTGAGAAATGTTCACAGAACACTTCAGAATGACAGGGTGCATTATAATTGTAGGCATTGTATCTTTCGGCAACAGTGAATACATCGGGCATATAATATTTCATAGTATCGGGGTTATCTCTTACCGTTTTATCTCTGGTTTGTTCATAAAGTGTTCCAAGGAATGGATATTTGTATTTATAGGTCATACTTTCAAGGGGAATAGCTTCAAATCCGGCAGCTTCGCAAAAAGAAATATAGGCATAATAGGCTCCTAAAGCAGTCCAGTGATGGTCACTGCCGAAAAACAGTTTTTCGTTGGGATGTTTATTTAATTCACCGAGTACATCACAAAAGATTGCGCCATTAGTTAAATTGTCGCGTATGGCATCTAATGTTTTCTTGTTTTCACCATTGTATCGGGCATATCTTTCAACAGGGATGAAAGCTGATGATAAAGGGGCAACGCATGAGAAGACTCTTACTTTGCCTTCAAATTGGAGTGCATAGTCGCTGAGCATTTTGCTGAATGCAGGGGCGACAGTTGGGCTGCCACTGTTCAGGGTATAAATACAACCGTTTAATACAAGCAGGTTGCCTGCCATGGCTTCGTTAAAATCTGTAAGGTAATTAATTTTGCTTGCAGAATCGAGGTCATCTGGATAGTTAGCATTTCCTTTTAAACGGGGTATGTACAAAATCCTTTCTCTGTCTTTAATTTGAAAGCCCATATTGTGCCTGATAATTGAAGCAATATAAATAATATTTTGACGAAAGGGGAAATGGTCATCAATGTACTTATCTATACCATTACTCCATGAACCAGAGAGGTAAGAGGAAAATGTTAATTTCGGTAATTTTGCCAATTCTCTTCTTTCTGTTTGAGAAACATAAATATTCTCAGTAGTAAAAAGTAAAAATAAGGGACTTGAAATGATAAAGAGAAGTAGAATAATATATATTTTGATTTTCATTTCTAGAATCTGAAATAAATGAATGGGTTGTATGTGGCGTCAACGAGCATAATTGTTGAGAGAGCCAAGAGAAGAATATTTATGGCAAAACTATATGAGTTGTAAAATTTAGTTGAAACAATCCAAATTTTGCTGTCTTTTGCCAAAATTTCATTCCATGGAATACACAAGATGATGACTAAAATAAACAAGAATGAATGAGCGCTTAAATCGGAGTAAAAAGCAGGGTTGATAGGCTTCTTTGAAGTGAATAAAATGCCGATAAAAGCCCTTAATTTATCAAAATCGACAAAATAGAAAATAGCTCTGCTGAAGATAATCAGAATAATAGTATAGAGATGTTTTATAGCTAAGGGTGTTTTGTCTAAAATACTTTTAGAATATTTTTCAATTATCATGAAACAACCAAAATACCCACCCCAAAGTACAAAATTCCAGCTTGCACCATGCCATAAGCCTGTTAATAGCCATACAATCATGATATTTCTGTCTTGTTTTCTACGATTTCCACCAAGAGGAATGTATACATAATCGCGGAAGAATCTACCTAAAGAAATATGCCAACGGCGGTAAAAATCGGCCACTGATGTTGCAGCATAAGGATGCTTGAAATTCTCATCAAAATGAAAGCCAAATACTCTTCCTAAACCAATAGCCATATCAGAATAGCCTGAGAAATCGAAATACAATTGTACCGAAAACATTGTAATACCAAACCAAGCTTCAGGAATTGACAGATTAAAATACTGTGCATCGAGGTATTTTTCAACTAACATCCCTGCTGTATTTGCAATCAAAACTTTTTTAAACATACCAATACTGAATCGTGAAACTCCCGACCAGATATCATCCCAATTAATTTTTCTGTTTTCAATTTCACGGGTAATTGTTTTGTATCGTACAATAGGACCTGCAACAAGCTGTGTAAAAAGGCTTACAAACATTAAGAAATTGATAATGTTGTACTGTGGTTTTACAATTTTACGGTACACATCGATGGTATAGGATATGGTCTGAAACGTATAGAATGAAATCCCTATGGGTAGTGTATTTTCGGGTTTAGGGAAAGGCAATTCAACGAAAAAGTTAATATTTTCCCATATAAAACCACCATATTTAAATGCCAATAATAATGACAGATTTCCGACAATGGAAACAATTACCATTACTTTTGAGAAAATATGCCCTCGCCATTTATAAATTAAAATACCATTGAAATAATCAAACAAAGAACTGAAAATCAGAAGTATAATCCACATAGGTTCACCCCATGCATAGAAGATATAGGAAAAAACGGTAAGTATAAGGTTTTTTATCAACTTCCCCGGACATGAAAAATACAAAATTAAAACAATAGGTAGGAAAATATATAAAAAGCTCAGTGAAGAAAAAACCATATCCTTTGAAAATAAACGGACAAAAGTACAATAATTTGTTATTTGTAAAAGATAGAAAATTATTTTATCAGTGGTAAAAAACAAGAGAAGTATTAATTACTTCTTGTAAATGTCTGTAAATTGAATGATGTACTTAATACCGTTCCCATTTCTGATATCTATTGAACCGTTTAACTGGCATACCAATGATTTGACGAGCTTTAAGCCCAAAGTATTGCATTCTTCTAAAATGTTATGGGTATTATATCCTATGCCATCGTCTTCAACTGTAAGGAGGTAAATGTCATCAGCATCTTTAGTAAATGCAATTCTGATATTTCCTTTTCCATTGGGGAAAGCATATTTGTATGAATTGGTTATTAATTCATTTAGAACAAGTCCTATTGGTATCAGGGTATCAAGGGTCAGGTGAAATCTATCCACTTCAACCATAAGTTTTATATCAGAATTATCAGCATTGTAAGTATTATTAATATGATTCACCAAGTCTCCAATGTAGTTTGGTAAATCAATATTTTTAAGATTTTCGCTTTGGTAGAGTTTTTCATGAACAAGTTTCATAGAAGTAAGCCGTTCAACAAAACACTTTATTATTCTGTGTGTTTCTGAATTATTGGTGTTATATGATTCGAGTTGCAGCAAAGCAATGATGACTTGCAAATTGTTTTTTACCCTATGGTGTACTTCTTTTAATAAAACAATTTTTTCTTCTAAGGATTCTTTTAATTCATTTTTTGCATCAACGGCAGCAGTAATATCTGATATTATACCATTGATACCAATTATTTGATTGTTTTCAATATTTGTGTTTGAAGTGCATCTTATATGTTTTATAAGACCCTCTTTTGTCTGAATTCGAAATTCATTGATGTCAATAAGTTTAAACTGGGTTTTGCTGAATCCATTTCTAACCCTATCTAAATCATCACTAAATACAAAATCAAAGAAGCTTTTTCCAATAATTTGATCAGCTTTGAAACCAATTAATTTTTCGACATTTTGAGTGATAAAATTTATTTTGCCTACATTATCAGTTAAATAAATGACATCATTGGCATTTTCAACCAGAAACCTGTATTTTTCTTCACTTTCACGAATTTTTTGTTGGGCAAAAACGCGTTCAGATATATCTCTTCCAATACCCAAAGTGCCATTTGGTTTTCCATCAATAATGATTGGTGAAGTTGAGAATTCAGCGAAAACATAATGATTGTCTTTATGATGAATTCGCAGTTCAAAAATGGGAGGTTTAAGACCTAACTGAATCATCTCATGAATCTGTATGCCTCTGGGAACATCATCCGGATGAATAAATTCTGCAAAGTATTTACCCATTATTTCATCTTTAGCATAACCCATTGCATCACACATGTACTTATTAATGCTTGTAATAAAGCCTTCGGGTGATACCGTATAAATTGCATCTTGAGCTGTCTCAATAAGCAATTTCAACATATTGGCATTTGATTCGCTTTCCTTTTGTGCTTTTATCTTTTCAAGAACTTCCTGTAACAGTTGGCTGTTAATACGATCTAATTCTTCAGTTCTCTCCAGTACTTTTAACTCAAGATTGTCATTATATTTTTTAAGTTCCATTTGTGTTTCTTCCAGCAAAGTAATGTCTTTGAGAAAAAACACACAGCCATTAAATCTTTTATTTTTATCAAAAAAAACTTTTCCGGAAAACAAAACTGTTTTTTTGATATCCTTTTCAAATTCAATTACAATAACTTTTTCTAAAACAGAACCACTTTTTAGAATGTCATCAATAAAGTTAGGTTTGTTTATCTTAAACAGAATATCTTTCACATTTTTACCTTTATAAAAATCAGAGCTATTGCCACCGGCAATTTTGAGAAAAGCTTGATTTACTCTTCTGATTATAAGTTTGTTGTCAATTAAGATAACACCATCCGAAACAGCATCAACAATTGTTTTTGCGTTAAAGTAAAATTCCAATGGAACAATTCTGTTTCTTATTAATCCAATTAAAATCCCTGTTGAAAGCAATAAAAAAATAATGGGGACAGTGATTAAGTAGAAAGTATAACCAAATTTAACTTCTAAATAAAATGAAATACAATAAAACGAATAACAAATAAAAACTGTTAATAAATAAGCCTTTGAGAATCTTTTGATGTTGTGTTCCTGAGACCTGTATCCCCATTTAATAAGATAGTAAAGGTTGAGTAGCACATAAACAGCTGCACTGATATTATAAATTGTATAATATGTTAAATCATGTTGTGTTTTTATCAATCCTGAAAACTCAATACCTATAAGTTTCCCTAATATAACTGGTATTGATAAAAATAGAGAGGGCAAATAAATAAATATTACTCTGTATGGTTTTCTAAAAATTGATATTTTAATAAATGAAATGATAAAATGCAATGAAACAGGCAAAAGTAAAACCCAGACTAATGTGCCTAATCGAGAAAAAAGATGGATAAAATTTGTATTTTCTGAAAATCTTACTATTGTAAGAGAATATGTCCAAAAGGCCATTAAAAAGCATTGAACAATAAAAAGTATTGTTACCTTGCTATTATCTAAATACTTGATAATATAAAAGATATATAATGCATATATAAATATTATGGCAATATAAAGAATTAATATAGGCATTTCAAATTACTAGTATAATGTAGGTTTCAAAGTTATAAAAATGTATAAATTATCTGTAAATTAATGTAGTTTTTGTCGTTTTACAAAAAAAGGAAATATGACTTGTTCAAATCCTTGGTTAATATCAGTTTCAATAAGTTCAATTTTGTAAGCGGCACATTTTAAGTATAATTCTTTTTTAAATTCTGTTCTGGCTTTAATAAAGCGTGCTTTTACCTCTTTAGGATTCAGTTTGATTTCTTCCAAGTTTTCAATATCTATAAACTTATAGGGTTTATTTTCAAAATTAAAGTCAATTTCCTTTTTTTTATCAAAAACGTGAAATAAAATGACCTCATGCTTGTTGTGTTTCAGATGCTGAAGTGCTTGAAGAACATCATTAAAATTGTCGAAGGAATCGAGCATGTCGCTGAATATGATAATAAGAGATCTTTTATGAACAGCGTCAGCAACATTATGCAACACATGAGTCAGTGCTGTCTTTTTATTATTGTTATAATCGGGGTATTTAAGAAGTTTTTCCAGCTCGTTTAAAATGTAGTTGTGGTGAATCCCTGTTGATTTAGCTTGAGTATGCAGTTCAATGTTATCTGAAAATAAAGTCAGACCAAAGGCATCTCTTTGTTTTTTTAGAACATGAAGCAGGACTGCAGCAGCGTGTACTGCGAAATACATTTTGTTGGGTGTTTGTAGGTTTAATGTCTTTTGTTCAGGAAAAAACATTGAAGAAGAATTGTCAATAACAATCTGACAGCGCAAATTTGTTTCCTCTTCAAATTTCTTGACAAAGAGTTTATCGGTTCTTCCAAAGACTTTCCAGTCAATATTTTTTACAGACTCCCCTTTATTGTAAAGTCTGTGTTCTGCAAATTCAACAGAAAATCCATGAAATGGACTTTTGTGAAGGCCTGTAATAAAACCTTCAACGACTTGTTTTGCAAACAAATCCAAGCTGCTGAAAGTATCAACAGCATTTTTTTCAATTTTGAGCCCCATAATTTTTTTGAAAGCAAATAGAATCTGAAGCTTTCAGAAATAATTTTACAGTAACGCTTCTAATTTGCTTACAAGAACAGATTTTGGAGCTGCACCAATATGTTTATCGACAATCTCACCGTTTTTAAAAAAGAGAATTGTGGGAATACTGCGGATTGCATAATTCATTGAAACATCAGGGTTTTCATCAACATTGAGCTTGCCGATAACTGCTTTTCCATCATATTCTTTGTTCATTTCTTCTACAATGGGAGTAATCATGCGGCATGGGCCACACCATTCTGCCCAAAAATCTACTAAAACAGGTTTGTTTGATTCTAAAACTAATGTTTTAAAGTTGTCATCTGTGAATTCAATTGCCATAATAAGATAAGTTTTTAATTAAAAAATTTATAATCGAAAGTACTATTTAATATTTATTTTTGTCTTCAATGTTTCTTTGCAAAATTAATTATTTAAATAAAAATAACAAAGTCAAAATGTTTTTTTTCTAAATTTGCAAAGATAGTTTTACTTTAACATTAGCAAACATTCTAAAATCAAGTATATGAAGAGGTTTTATTTTTTATTTATAACTGCAATAGCCCTAATATTAACAATAACTTCATCTTATGGGCAATGTCCTGGAGAAGTAGAAGTGAAAATCCGGCTACATACTGATAATTATGGTTCAGAGACAACTTGGGTGCTCAAACATGCAACAGATACTACTGTATATGCTTCTGGTGGTCCATACCAGAATATTACAGGAGGTCAGTTGTTTCTTCAAAATGTCTGTGTTCCAAATGATGAGCCATTGGTTTTCAGAATAAATGATTCATATGGTGATGGTATTTGCTGTTCTTATGGGCAAGGGTATTATGAAGTCGAACTTTTTGGTTATATCTATGCCTCAGGAGGGCAATTTGTTTCTTATGAAGAATCATATTTTGTAGCAACACAGCCTCCCACAAGAGATATGAGCGTTAATGCTCTTGATGTTTTAGATTATTATGGAATTGGCAATGTTGAATTAAAAGGAAATGTTAAAAATTGGGGAACTGATACTGTTACTTCGTACAAAATCAACTATTCGGTAAATAATGCTGCACCTGAAACTTATGAATTTACCGGTACTCATATTGCCCCTTTTTCTTCTTTAGCATTTACTCATCCTGTAAGTTATAATGCCACAACTTCCGGTCCATACGCTCTTAAATTTTGGATTTCACAGGTGAATGGCAATACCGACCTTAACCATAGTAATGATACAATAGAGGGCTCATTTGTTGTTGTGAGTCAAATTCCTCCCAAATTTGTATTGCTTGAACAAGCTACAGGCGCATGGTGTGGCTATTGCCCAGATGGTTCTGTTAAAATTGAACAAATACTTCAATCCAATCCTAATGTTATTGCAGCTGCTGTGCACAATGGTGATGGAATGGCTTTTACTTACGGCAATACTGTTAACAGTACATTTGTTTCCGGTTATCCGGCAGGTATGATTGACAGATTCAAATTTTCTGATATTGATGGGGTAGGTATGGGAAGAGGCTTCTGGAATATAAAAACTGCTGAACGTATGCAACATGTTTCACCTGTTGAAGTAAATGTTGCCAATACCTATAATACTTCTACAAGACAGGTTTCAATTACATTGACTGCCGTTTTTTATACCAATCTTGATAAAGACATTAGGTTTAATTGTTTTATTGTTGAAGACAGTCTTACAGGAACAGGTGCAAATTGGGATCAGGTTAATAATTATGATACAGCCAGCAATCATCCTATGTTTGGATTAGGAAACCCGATTACAGATTATGTCCATCGTCATGTGGTCAGGGCCATGTTAGCCGGACCATTTGGAGAACAAGGCTCTTTGCCATCTCCTATTGTTGAAGGACAAACTTATACAAAGATATATACTTACACGCTCCCTCTGACTATGAAGGAGGAAGATGTAAGAATAATCGGTTTGGTTCAACAATATGATACAGATAAAAATAAAAGAACAATTTTCAATTCAAAGCAAGTTGGCCTTGATGGTTTTGTTAATGTAAGTGATTTGGATTATATCAATGAATTGAGTATTTATCCTAATCCTTTTAATGACTTTTCAACTATTGTTTTTAGCATTAAAGAACAAAAAAATACAGAAATCGCACTCTATAATGTGTTAGGGCAAAAAGTTTTTGGTGAAAGCAAGGGATTATTAAGCCCCGGTTACCATTATCAGACTATTTCAGCTTCTGGTTTGCCAAAAGGAATTTATAATTGTGTTATAACATTTGACCAAGATATTGTCAGTAGAAAAATTGTAATTCAATAAATCAAACTGGGAACTATATTTGCTTATTAAACTGAAAATATTCAACATGAAAACATTCACATTTATCATTGCATCATTTTTTATCTTTACATGCCTCAAGTCTCAGGAAGTTAGCGATCAGAGAACTTTACCGATAGTGGCTATAAAAACATTGCAAGGTGCCAACTCTTCAACTTCTGAAATTACAAATGATGGGAAACCTATTATTTTAGCTTTCTGGGCGTCATGGTGTCGTCCTTGTTTGAAAGAGATGGGTGCTATAGCTGAGGTTTATGAAGACTGGGTTGAAGAAACAGGCGTGAAATTGGTCGCTATTTCTACAGACGATTCTCGAACAGCTAGAAATGTACTGCCATTGGTTAACGGTAAAGGTTGGGAATATGAGTTTTATCTTGACGAAAATGGAGATTTTAAGCGGGCAATGGGAGTTAATTTATTACCACATACTTTTATTCTTAACGGTAATTTGGAGGTTGTAAAACAATTTACTGCTTTTGGGGATGGAGGTGAAGTAAAATTAATTGAAAGCGTTAGAGAAATTATTGAAGCGGAAAATCAGGATTAATCTATGGTTGAAAATCTTACTATTTATAAAAATAAGAAAGCCATTATAATGGCTTTCTTATTTTTGTTGGCCTTTAGGGCAGCAGCGCAGGAGACTGTTAACACAGGGCAACTTACCGGTAACTTCCAGACCGACTTCCAGTTTTATAACCCTGATTCTTTGATAGGAGCCCCTGTTGTTCCTGAGAAGTTACTTTTGAATGCCTTTGCCAATGTCAATTATACGTTTAAAAATTTTACTGCAGGGGTCAGGTTTGAAAGTTATTTGAATGCTCTTCAGGGCTACGATACAAGATACAATGGTACAGGGATTCCCTACAAGTATTTTCAGTATAATAACCATGGGTTGGGTGTTACAGTAGGAAATTTTTACGAACAATTTGGTAATGGAATGATTTTTAGAAGCTACGAGGAAAGAAGTCTAGGAATTGACAATGCTATGGAGGGCTTACGCATAAAGGCAACTCCTTATAAAGGCATACTTATAAAAGGCCTTATAGGAAACCAAAGGAACTACTTTGAAAAGGGGACAGGTATTGTTAGGGGTATTGATGGAGAATTTACCTTCAATGATATTTTTGAAAGTCTCTCAACGAATAAAACATGGGTTAGTATCGGTGGAAGTTTTGTAAGTAGGTTTGAACGGGATAAAGACCCTATTTACAACCTCCCGGAAAATGTTGCTGCAGCAGCCGGCCGCTTGACAGTGTCGCGTGGGAAAATAAGTCTGATGGGTGAATATGCCTATAAATTTAACGATCCCTCTGCCACAAACAATTTTATTTATAAACCCGGAAATGCACTTTATGTTTCAGGTACTTATAGTCAGAAGGGCTTTGGAGTGTTATTATCAGCCAAACGAATTGATAATATGGATTTTCGTTCCAGTAGGACAGCAACCGGCAATGATTTATTGATTAATTATTTGCCTGCCCTTACCAAACAGCATACATATAGCTTTACAACCATGTATCCATATGTAACTCAAGCCAATGGCGAATTTTGTATGCAGGGTGAATTGACTTTCAATATCAAGAAAAATACCCCTTTGGGAGGGAAATACGGCACAAACTTTACCCTTAATTTCTCAAAAGCCAATGCCATTCATAAAGCAGCTCTGAATGATAGCACCGCTATAGGACAGAATGGAACCTTAGGTTATTCCTCTGATTTTCTTAAATGGGATGGGAAAAAATATTTTCAAGATATAAATATTACCATAAACCGTCGTTTGTCAAGAGTTTTGAGAAGCAGTATTACCTATATGAATTATTTATATAACATTGATGTCATAGAAGGACATCAGGGTGATGGTATCATGTATGGGCATGTGGGAATTGCAGAATTTTCGTTGAAAGTCAGTGATGATAATTCCGTAAAAACAGAAATACAATACCTCAACACCAAAAAAGATGATGGTGACTGGGCCATGTTAATGCTTGAATACAATATAAAATCTACTTGGTTTTTAACTGTGATTGACCAATACAATTTTGGTAATCAAGATCCGGACAAGCAAATACACTATTTTAATCTGACCGCAGGTTATACTAAAAATGCCAATAGGATTTCACTCACTTATGGTAAACAAAGAGCAGGTGTTGTTTGTGTAGGAGGGGTTTGTAGAAGGGTTCCTGCTTCGAATGGTTTTGCTATTACAATTACCAGTAGTTTTTAAGAACTTAATTTTACATGAATTAAGTAATAATTACGATAAAATTTATTCAAAATTATTTACGTATAAAACTTATTAATATGTTAGACATTCAAAAGCGCTTAACCAATAGTTTTTATGCTTTATTGGCTTTGCCTGCAACAGGAATGGGCTTTGCCCTATCTATTCAGATAGCAGTTTTAAGTTGGATATTGAGCACAAAATTCAACCTCGATATTCATGAAGTTGGCATTGTATGGGCAGCCGGACCCTTGGCAGGTATTTTCGGACAGGTCATTATCGGATTAATTAGTGATAAGGTATGGTTTTGGGGAGGTCGCCGACGTCCATTCATCCTTATAGGAGGCACAATTGCTGCTACAATGATTGTTGCATTACCTCATATTGATAAAATCGCTGTTACTTTAGGCATCTCAAATATTATTATTGTGGCAATCATGGTTGCCATTTCTTTGGATTTAGCCATCAATATCAGCTTTAATCCTACACGTTCAATCATCGCTGATGTTACTCCCGAAGGAAGCGCCCGCACAAAAGGCTATACTTGGATGCAAACAATTTCAGGTTTCTTTGGTGTTTTTGCTTATGTATTAGGTGCTGTTTTCGGTAATTATTTACTTATATATACAGGAGCTGTCATCGTTTTTATATTTTCAATTATTCCTACTTTTTTTATTAAGGAAAGTAAAGAATTTGAAGTTGTTAAAGCAGAGGATGGTAAGGAGAAGATAGCCTATAAAACCGATTGGATAGCACTCATAAAGATTTATGTTGCACATGCTTTTACATGGTTAGGCGTGCAAACAATGTTTGTTTTCATCTTTGCTTATATTGGTCAGAAAATATTTGGATTTACAGATTTAAACAGCATCTCTCAGACCGACAAAGACAGTATCGGTCAAATAATTGCTATTTCTTTTGCCATTTTAAACACAGTTGGGTTTATTTTGCCTGCTTTTGTGCTGGAACCTCTTGCTCGAAAAATTGGCAGGGTAAAAACTCACTTTTTATGTATTGCAACCATGTCCCTTTCTTACTGGGGTATTGTGTATGTTGGCGATACCGTTACAAATCTTTATGTCTTGATGGGAATAGCCGGTATAGGATGGGCTGCAACGGTAAGTCTTCCTTTTGCCATCATGTCTGAAAAAGCAGCTAAGGACAAAATGGGATTTTTTATGGGGATTTTTAATCTTTCTGTTGTTATTCCTCAGCTTATAGTTAGCTTGGTTTTGAGCTATTTTATCAGTAATGCTGTTAACAAGGATATTATCTTTATCATCAGTGGTGTTTCTTTGACATTATCTGCTCTTTTGTGGCTTTTTGTTAAAGATAGTCCTGTGAATCAATCAGAAAAAGATGTTTTACCTGGTTCAGGTTCACATTAATTTCTGATAATTTCAAATTCTGTTCTTCTGTTCATTTGTCTTCCTTCTGCAGAGTCGTTAGATGTCATAGGACGGTTTGGTCCATAACCCTTAGCAATTAACCTGCTGCGATTGATGCCTTTCTGAACAAGGAAATTAACAACAGCAGTAGCCCTTTCTTCTGAAAGTCTGATATTGAAGGATTCCCCACCAACATTGTCTGTGTGCCCTGATATTTCAATAGTCAGATTTGGAATATCTTGCATCAGGTCGAATAAACGATTTAGTTCAGTGGTGGATTCGGGGCGGAGGCGTGATTGGCCTGAATCGAAAAAGATATTTCGTAGTACGATTTTACTGCCAATGGCAATATTCTTGAGCATAATATCTTTGTCAACAAGTTGGTAATCACTTAGTTCCGGAAGGTCGAAATTTTCTGAATGAAACAGATAACCTTCGGCTCTCACTGCAATACCATAGTTTATACCTGATGGCAAGGAAACCAGAAATTTACCGGTGAGACTGTTTGAATAGAATACAGACACTATTTGTCCGGAAACATTATCAACAATTTCAATGGTGGCTTCAACAGGTTTTTTTGTGAAATCATCAAGCACCCTTCCTTTTAAAACAGTGAGGTTGGTAGTAATAACCTCTACAGCAGGTTCGGGTTTGATTTCTCTGATAGGTTGTGCAATACTGGCTAGAAGCTGGTCTTCGTTGTCAATAATGTTGTGTTTAGGAGGTCCGAGGAAGCGAATTTTGTAGATATCCCATTCTCCTTTACCACCTTCTCTGTTGGAAGTAAGATAGGCAAATTTTCCATCAGCAGAAACAGTAAAATATTTTTCGTCATAAGGCGTATTAATCGGATAACCCAGATTCTCCGGTCTTGACCAAATACCGTCTCTTCCTTGCACGGACTTAAAAATATCGTATCCTCCCATAGAATTATGGCCTTTGGAACTGAAATAAATGGTTTTTCCATCAGGGTGAAAATAGATAGCACCTTCGTCAGAAGTCGTATATAACCCATAACCTATACGCTGACCTCTTCCCCATTGGTTTCGGTTTCTGTCCATAATCCCACTGAAGAAAATATCCGGATCACCCATCTGGTCGGAAATATAATAAATTTTAATGCCATCGTGTGAAAAGCTGGCATGTGTTTGATTGTTTTGAGTGTTAATGGCTGAAGGCATAATTTCCGGTTCCTGCCATCTGTCGCCCTGAAGAGAACTGAGATAAATATTACTGATATTATTATCCACTTTATGCAGATACATTTTCTGTCCATCCGGAGCTACAGCCACAGATTCGTCATGACCCTCCGTGTTGAGTGGTGCGCCCATATTACGTGGGGTTCCCCAAGCACCATGGTCTTTATAAGAAATATAAATATCAGAAAAATATCTTCCGTCTTCATCTTTACGACCACCCGTCACATCGGTTCTTCTGGAGTTAAAAATCAAGAACTCCTCATCAGCTGTAATTGAAGCACAATAGTCAGAATAAACAGAATTTACAGATTCAAGATTTGAGATAAAAACCCTTACCGGATTAGCAAATAATTGTCCAGCGCTCCTTGTATCGTTAATCTCAGTTCTTAAAACCCTTCTTGAATTTTGCAGTTGCTTTCTGCTTAATGTATTCTGGTATTCATTGAAGCTTTCAATCGCTTTTTCATATTCATTATGGTATTTGTAAGCCAAAGCCAATAGGTAAAAAACATCAGGGTCAACATTTTCAGAGTCTAATTCAACAGCTTTCAGAAGATAGGATAAAGATTTGCTTTTCTCGTAAGAACCAAGATAACACTTGCCAATTTTAAAATTTAATTCACTGTTGTTTGGGTTGAAATTTTGTGCTTGAAGGTAATGCTCAAGCGCTTTTTCATAAAGGGAAATACTAAGGTTTTCATTCCTTTCTGTCAGGGCATTTTCGGCATCTCTGATGAAGTCATCACCATTTTTAATATTATCTGTTGCAGTTCTAAGGGCACCGTTGTCATCAGGAAAGTTTCTTGCTCTGAATTCTACATTTTGAGTGAAAACAGAATTAACAATTAGATTCAATATTAGTATCAGGTATAAATTACGCATAATATTCAGATTTTCAATTATTTAAAATTATTCACACTCGTTTTCAAAATAGCGTTCCGCTAAATTTAACCCCAGTTCTTTTGCTTTTCTCCAGTCGGCACATGCACCGATTCCATTAAACATCAATTCTCTAGTATTTCCCCTGTTAAGATAGGCTAATGCATAAGAAGCATTAATTCTGATTGCACTGTCAAAATCTGATAAAGCTTTTTCGTAATCTTTCATCTTTTGATAGGCTATACCCCTGTTGTTTAAAGCAATTTCATAATCGGGTTTTATTCTTATGGCAGCAGTAAAATCTGCAATTGCTTTATCCAGCTGGTTGCTTTCCATATAAATGGTTCCCCTGTTATTAAGAGCAATAAAATAGGAAGGATCTTTTGTAATGCCTCTGCTGTAAGCTTCTATAGCACCATTAATGTCGTTATTCTTTTTCTTGGCACTGCCCAGATTATTATAAACGAAAACCAATTCTGGGTCAAGAGCAATAGCCTTTTCATAATCTCTTATGGCGCCTGCTATATCATCTTTCAACAATCGTGCACTGCCTCTGTCGTTATACGCTCTGGCAAATTCATCATTGAGCAGAATGGCTTTATTGAACATCTGCAGGGCATCATCATAATTTCCTTGTCGGAACCTGATACCCCCGATTTCATAGTAAGGTTTGTAGTTGTCGGGTTGTTCAAAAAGGATTTCGGTATAATCTTCCATTGCTTTATCGAGTTCATTCATAGCTAAAGATGTTTCTGCCCTTTTGAACAGAGCAGAAATGCTTGTTTCTATTGCAAGTATGGAAGAAAAACTTCGGTATGCCTCACTGAACTGATTGGAAGCAAAATAACTCAGTCCCATATTGTAAAGCGCAGGCAGGAAATCGGGGCGTAAGCGCACCGCATTCTTAAAACTTTGGACTGCCTCATTGTATTGCCTTCTTTCAAACTGAGCAAGGCCATTATTATACGATTCCTGGGCTTCCCGTAATGTACGTGCATCAATGTTGATGGCGGCAATAGAATCTCGATACCTCATTTCTTCGGGTGTCAGAAAAGCATCAGGTTCCTGAGCCTTTATATCTGATAACAAGGCGGTTGTAAATAGTATAAGAAAAATTATTTTATTCATGATGGTTTTTTTTTGCTTTGCTAAAATAGTGAAAATTTCAAAATGTAAAAAGAAATGTGGTTTTTTTAAAGAAAAGACAAATTAAATAGGGAGCAATAAAAGGCAGCAGTCAGTCCAACGTCTGCAACAGTCAGTGGGTGAAGGTGAATTTTTTTTTAGAGATTGTTACTTTGCCTTGACGCTCAAGTTTTGTTTTGGCTTCGCCGAATCATGGATTTCACGAACACCGATAAAACAAATGTTCTATGAGTAAAGTAACGAAAAATTCAAGGCTTCTTAAGTTCTTTCCTTCACCAAATCTGTATTCCAGTGGTGTTGCACAGAGCAAGCTAAAGGGAAAGGAAAAATCAGGCAAAGGTTTTTTGCGTGTGAATTTACAGAAAAAAATAAATGTTCAATCTTTTTAGAAATCTTTCCAAAATTAATTTATATCAAAAAATATAATATATTTGTATGTGAAAATTAACTCAGGCATTTGTAAGTATTTACAAATATTTATAAACGTTTAGGGGTAAGACTAGCGATTAGTTACCGCCAAGTGTAAGAGATAGACAACAACATAGAAAATCTGAAAAGTAAACCATTGTGACAGGACAGAAAAACGAAATATTGACAAGACCAACGAGCCGACACTCAAGCCGACCCTATGTTTTTTATTTTTTGCCAACCGCACATTTTTTAAAACAATTGCAGTTAATGATAGAATTTAAGTAATTTTACAAAATATGAATAATCCTCTACAAAATAAGTTTAAAATACAGGTCGAAGCACTATCTGGCTTTGATTTTCAGGACTTTATTGTTGAGTTGTTTTTATTGAAGTATGGCTCAACTGGTTTTACTGTTCTTAGAAAGAAAAAAGACAAAGGATGCGATGGAATTATAGTTTCTGCAAAACAAGTCATAGCTTGTTATGGACCAGCAGATAACGACCAAAAAAAGTTTGATAAAAAAGCCGAAGAAGATTTTGAAGATTTTAAGAACAACTGGCAATCGAAATTCCCAAATTGGATGTTTGTTGTTAACCACGAAGTAAATCCTGCCCAAGTAATTAAAATTGAAACTTTAAAAAAGGGAACACCTTTAGTTGGAATTAAAGGAATTTTATCAATCATTGAGGAGCTTGACAGTTTCCAAAAAAGAAAAATGGCTAAATACTTACACATAGACAGTGAATTTTTAGCAAAAGACTTTCTTAAGGAAATACTTGACGATTTACTAAAGAATTCAAGTAGTGTTGAGCCAAGAAAAGAATACAATAAACCAATTTATATAACAGATAAAGTCAAACTAAATTTTGCAGAAGAAGAAGTGCAGGTAGCTTTAGATGAATACGATATTGTAGCCGAGTATTTTAGCGACATACAAGATTTAATTAATGGCTATGAGGATGATGATATTGATAAAATCAAACACAGAGTCGTTTTTGATTATTCTCAAACAAATGGATCTTTTAAGGAAAGATTAAATTCGCTTTCAAATCTATATTTAGGGAAATATTCTAATGATGGTGATGATGAATACAGATTTTATGTGAGAGCTTTATTGATTTATATATTTGAACAATGTTTAATTGGAATTAAAACCGATACTGAAAATGATTCTACCGCATCCTGAAAGTGATTTAAGACTAAACATTATGGTCTTAGGGGCTGATTTAATAGAACAGCTCAAAGGACAGGATTTTGTGTTAGTTGAAAGTTTATTAGAAAGGTTTTTGAAGAAAGGGGTGAAAAGGACACCTGATATGTTCTTTAATTCATTGACTTTTTTATATTCTTTTGGAGTGATTGAAAGAAAAGATTATAAAGTTAAACTTGTTGTAAAAAGTATCAAACAAACTAGCTTATTTGATTAGAAATGTTAGTAAAACTATATTCAGAAACAGACTTATTGGTGAAGCCATTCTCTTTTGAACCAGGCCTAAATATAATATTGGGTAAATACTCTGGGGACAAAGACCAAAGAGGAATTAATGGTATTGGAAAATCTTCACTAATTAGATTGATTAACTATGCGTTACTCTCTGATTCATCCGAAAGAAGATTTTCAAAAGAGAAATATGACTTTCTCAGAAAAGAAAACCACAATTTAATTTTAGAACTTAAAATTAAAGATGAAATCCATTACATTAAGAGGTTCTTTGCGAAAAAGGAAAAAGTTTATTTTGGAACAAAATATAATTCTTTAGAAGAATACAGTAAAACCGATCTAAGAAAGATATTAATCAATAAGCTCTTTCCAATTGAGAAAGAGGATGTTTATATTGAAGGTAATAAGTTTGGAAGTTTATTAGATTTTTTTCTTAAGGATGACTTAGCTACAATTAGCAGAATAGAACCATTAAAGTTTTCTGATGCAATTAGAAATACAAAAGACGTAGCTATATATAATTTCTTTTTACTAAATCTGTCCAACCGTTACATATTAAGATATGATGAGTTAACGAAGGAATATGACAGTTATAGTAATACTATAAAAGGTCTTCAAGACAAAATTAAAGTTGATAGTGGCAAAACTATAGAGGAGTTCAAAACTGAAAGAATAAAGATCGAACAAAATATTTCATTGCTTGAAAAAAGCCTACAAGATTATAAGTTCCTTGAAAATTATAAGAATATTGAAGGTCAGCTAATTGAAATAACAACAAGTATTAATGAGAAGTTAAAAACATACTATTCATTATCAAACAAGCATAAAAAAATAAGAGACTCATTTCACTTATCTCAAGATTTTGACACCAAACAAATTCAAAAACTCTATAACGAAGTTATACAAACCTTTGGCGACATAGTTACTAAAACACTAGGCGAAATAGCAAACTTTAAAAAGGAAATTATTGAAAACAGAAACAAGTTTTTAATAGCAAAAGAAAAGCAAATAGAATCTTCGATTAAGGATACTTTGGAGGAAATCTCAAAATTAGAGAAAACAAGAAGTCAACTCTATAAAAAGCTTGATGAAAGGGGAGCTTTAGAAAGCATTAGAAACACTTTTGAACAGTTAACAATAGAAAAAAGCCAATTAGCTGGTAATTTGGCAATTCTCACACAAGTAGATGAGATTCAGGAAATGTTAAGTAATCTCGATATTACAATTAGTGAAATTAAACGAGATATGCTTATTGAGATTAAGACCTATGAAGAACAAATAAACAACCTAAGATCTTTGTTTCAAGATATTCTTGAAAACGCAATCTTTTTAGAAGATGATAATCCTAACGGCTACTTTGATATTTCGCCTAAAATCAATTCGCAAAAGCGAAATGAATTACCTTTTAAAATTGATATTGAAATACCCAAAGCAGATGCACTTGGGCAATCACGTCTTAAAATAGTTGCTTATGATTTGATGGTGTTTTTTAATAACATATACAATAAAAGGAAATTTCCTGACTTTTTAATACACGATGGTGTATATCACGGAATTTCAATTAATACAAAGGTTAAGGCTTTAAATTATATTTATCATCAGCACTTAGCAAATCCTAACTTTCAATACATTGCAACATTTAATGAGGATGAAATATACATCCCCAAAGAAAAACAATCACTAATTGGACAATTTGATTTTGATATTGAAAAAATGGTTAGAGCTGAGTTTACAGACTCTCCTGAGAGAATGATATTTAAGCGTTCTTTTAAATAGCACATCCCTATCTGCAAGCACTTGACATATGTTTTTTTGAGAACTTCGTGAAAAAAATATTTTGAAAATTTACCGACACTTAAAAAAAACGCTAGCACACAAGCCGACAGAAAAAAGTTATAATGACAATGACACGGAAACAGAATAACGACAATGATTTACAAGACTGGAGGAAAGAACACCAGACGGTAACAGCGTGCAAGCGTAATAGCCCTGCCGCAGGCGCAACACAGGGCTACATACGCCTGCACGCAATCCGTTAAACAAGCGATAAAAAAGAAAAACACCTTGACACGCTTGAACAGATTGAGAATTTTAAGTGGTTTGTAAAACCAAAAAATAATAAAAAAATATCATGAAAAAGAAAATTTTCTTTCTAATAGTTTGTTTTCTATTTATCAATTTATTAAAAGCTCAATGGACACAATTAACTCCGCCTTTTCAAGGCTTTTTTAAGTCAATTAGCTTTCCAGATTCAAATATTGGATATATTTCAGGTATTATTTCTTCAAATAGTCAGGGCATAATTATTAAAACAACAAATGGCGGCGCAAATTGGTCTTTAGCTTGTCACGACACTGCTAGTGGGGTTTTAACTTCAGTATTCTTTATAGATCAAAATATTGGATATGCTGCTGGTTATTTTGGTGCTATGACAAATACAGTATTAAAAACAATAGATGGTGGTACTACATGGACAAGACAATACTATTCGAATTCTGCTTCAGGCTTTAAAAGTATTTATTTTATTAATGCTGACACCGGTTATATAGTTGGAACTGGAATAATTATCAAAACAACAAATGGTGGCACGAATTGGACAACTCAATCAGGAAATTGCAGCAGTATAAGATCTGTTTACTTTTTGAATAAAGATACTGGTTATGTTGTTGGTGATGGATGTATTTCAAAAACAACTGATGGTGGATCAAACTGGATTAATTTAAATCTGGTTGATTGGTCAGATGAATTATATTCAGTATTCTTCGTTAATTCCGAAATAGGATATTTTGTAGGATATGGTGTACCAACACCATACACAGGTCATCCAGTAATCTATAAAACAATAGATGGTGGATTAAGCAAAATATCACTAAATACCAATATTTCTTTTGTCCCTTATTCAGCTTATTTTTTTGATGAGAATACTGGTTATGTTGTTGGTTCGTTTGGAACTATTCTAAAAACAATAAATGGAGGGAATACATGGTTTTTACAAAATTCAAACACAACAGAACATTTGAAATTCATACAGTTTACCGATACTATTACCGGATACATTGTAGGTAATAATCTAATTCTAAAAACAAATAATGGAGGTATCACCTGGAATAAGGATGATATAAAAATTAATCCAATTAATATATACCCTAACCCAGCTAAATCCCAAATAAATATTAACTTCTCAATTACGGGTAAAACTAATATCATTATTTGCGATATTTATGGAAGGGAAGTATATTCAAACACGTTATACAGGACAAATAATGATTTTACAGAAACCATTGACGTATCTAGTTGGGCAAAAGGAATGTATATTGTTAATTTAAGTTCAAACGAAGAAATTAATACTTGTAAATTGATAGTTGAGTAAAACTATTCAGAAAACAACAATCAATTTTTTTGTAACACCACATCTCACGATTGTAATGTATTAATAAAAAGAACCTCATGAATCAGATAGGTTTCCCGTAAGGGAATCAATATAGGATATTCTTTTGTTAATGTCCATACGGACAATATTTTATAGTGCTTTAGTTTTTTTATTAATATTAAAGTCCTACGGACTATTTTAAAAATCTTGCATTTGTGTAAATAATTAATGTACTTAATATAATTTATTTGTCTATTTGATTTATTTGAAAAAGAAAAATTTGATGACAAGTAACGTTAATCTAAGTAAAATTCAGGATGCCCCCCTTTCAGTGGTTGGCTTTATTTTTGGATTTTTTAAAGTAATTTCATCTCTTCTATATTCATTATAGTTGTAATGGGAGGAAGCTTATGTATTAATGTTAATAGTTATAGTGGCCTTTCCAAAGCTGTTTCAGCCTGTTTAGGATTTCAGTTTCGCGGGCATTATTACCGGGTTTGTAAAATATCTGACCTTTAAGTGCTTCGGGTAAAAAGTTCTGTAAAGCAAAATTGTTTTCAAAATCGTGGGCATATTTATAATCCTTACCGTAATTTAATTTTTTCATCAGCTTTGTCGGTGCATTTCTAAGATGCAATGGAACGCTTAAGTCAGGGTGCTGTTTTATGGTCCTGAAAACATTATTAAGCGCCATATACGATGCGTTGCTCTTTGGAGAACCGGCCAGATAAATAGCTGTTTGGGAAAGTATCAGTCCACATTCGGGATAGCCAATAACAGCGACCGCCTGAAAACAACTGTTTGCAAGCAGAAGGGCATTTGGGTTGGCATTTCCAATATCTTCGCTAGCTAGAATAAGCATGCGGCGTGCAATAAATTTGGGGTCTTCTCCGGCTTCAAGCATCCTGCCTAACCAATAAACGGCTGCATTGGGATCACTGCCGCGCATTGATTTGATAAATGCAGATATGATGTCGTAGTGCATTTCTCCCATTTTATCGTAAAGTGCCAGATTTTGCTGGACAGACTCAAGAACAAGTTTATCAGTAATAATGATTTCTTTATTGCTTTCTGTCGAATTAACACTTACAGTAAGTTCAATAGCATTTAGTAATTTCCGTGCATCACCGCCTGAAATCCTGTAAAGGGCTTCTTTTTCATTCACAGTAATGGTTATATTTTGCTCTGCGGCTAAAAATACCCGGGCTTTCTCAATAAATTTGTTCAGGTTTTCCTCTTCAAAAGATTTCAGAATATATACCTGACAGCGTGATAGGAGAGGTGCAATGACCTCAAAGGAGGGGTTTTCGGTAGTAGCCCCGATAAGGGTAATATTCCCTTTTTCTACAGCTCCCAGCAATGAATCCTGTTGTGATTTGCTGAATCGGTGAATTTCGTCAATAAATAAAACGGGAGCTCCAACAGCTTTGTCAATGACTTCTCTTACATCCTTAACTCCCGAACTAACAGCACTGAGGGTGTAGAATTCTTTATTGAGACTTTTGGCAATAATCAATGCAAGGGAGGTTTTTCCGCAACCGGGTGGACCCCAGAAAATCATGGATGGGATATGGCCCGAAACAACTGATTTCCTTAGCACAGACCCCTCACCCACAAGGTGCTTTTGTCCGATAAAATCGTTCAGGTTCTGAGGACGTAGGAGATCGGCTAATGGCATATCAAATAATTTTTAGGGAAGGTAAAATTAATAAAAAAAATGCCCTGAATTAAAAAAATCAGGGCATTCCCAAAAATCAACTAATTCTAAACAACTACTTTTTAAACTGCTTCTTTCTTTTTCTGAGTTAAAAGAGACACAACTACCAATGTTAAGAAAGAAAGCGGTATTGAAATAATACCGGGGTTATCTAAAGGTATGGGTGCATCAGTTTTCAAAAGACCATATCTTTCGAACATGGTAGGAGAAAAGACAATAATTAAAATTGAGGAAATAATCCCAATAACAATTGAAGCAGAGACACCTCTGCCGGTTGTTTTTTTCCAGAAAAGTATCATCATAATGGCGGGTAAATTGGCCGAAGCAGCTACTGCAAAAGCCAAACCGACAAGAAATGAAACATTCATGCCTTTGAAAGCAATACCAAGGACGATGGCTAAAATGCCAACACCGAAAGCTGAGATTTTTCCGGCCATTACTTTCTGCTTATCGGGCATTTTCATTTTAAAATAATTATCCATAAGGTCGTGTGCAATGGCTCCTGAAGAAGCTACTATAAGACCGGAAACAGTTCCTAAAATAGTTGCAAAAGCTATTGCAGAAATGATTGAGAATAAGCCAACTCCAAATGATTTAGCTAAAAGAGGGCCTGACATATTACTGCTTTCCATGTCGAGAACACCGTTAATCATAGCACCTAATCCCATGTATAAAGTCAGGATGTAGAAAAATCCAATAGCGGCAATAGCTACAATTGTTGATTTTCGGGCATCTTTTTGACTTGGCACTGTGTAATACCTAATAAGAATATGAGGAAGGGCAGAAGTACCTAAAAACAAAGCAAGCATGAGGGAAATAAAATTTAATTTTTCCCAGATGTTTGCACCGGATAATTTATATAATAAACCGGGCTTCATAATATTTTTTCCGGAAGTAATGTTAGGATGCCATGCTGTGATGTTATTGCCTTCGTCGGAAAAAGTTACTTTGGAGTAGCGTACAATTTCACTGTCTTCAATTTTTGTCAGGTAGTTGAATGGATTTGTTCTGCCTGTACTTTCAACTTCCTCGCCATTTGAAATAATTTTAGTAAGATGTCCAACCTGATAAAACTTACGTTCTGTTTTCGGAGCACCGTTATACAGTTTTTCACCACTTGCTGTAACAGTTACTGAAAGCATTTCCTCAAGAACCATTTTGTCTGCTTTTTGAACCAAATTGTACCAGTTCTCAAATCCGTCTTTTTTTACTTTAACGAATTTCTTTTCTCCGACTTCAATTTGCTTAAGAACTTCTATGGATTCATCTCCTTCAATGGCCTGCACCTGATTGGTGCTATCGATGACAGGAGTTAAAGTTACATATTTGTGGTAATTGTCATAAGGTTCTTTGTTAAGGCCTTTATTTAGAATATAGACTGTAAGTGCTATTGAAAAGATGATTAAAAGGGCACCTTTAATGAACTGAACATAAGTTGTGGATGTCATACCGGCAGTTGCTACAATAAAAATAACAATTGAACCAACAATTACGACTCCTACCCAATGTGGTAACCCAAGAAGTGGCACAACGAGGTCACCGGCACCAACCATCTGTGGAATGAGGTAGAAAATGGAGACGATAAGTGTGCTAATGGCAGCCGTAAGCTTTATAGAGCGGGAGTTGAATTTGAAGTCAAGGGCATCAGTGAACGTGAATTTACCCATGCGTTTCATAGGTTCGGCCACAACAAACAATGCCACAATCCATCCTGCCAGATAGCCTATGGAATAAAGGAATCCATCATATCCTGAATAGGCAATCATACCACATATACCCAGAAAAGAAGCTGCAGAAAGATAATCTCCTGCAAAAGCAATTCCGTTTACGCCCCAGTGAATGTTTCCACCGGCTGCATAATAACTGGCTGCTGATTTTGTTTTACCTGCAAAATAAAAAGATAATGCTAAAACAACTGCTACAAAAATTATAAAAATAATTATTGCAAAAATGGATACATCGTATATCATTTGCTATCCTCCTCTTTATTTAATTTATTTTCTAAACGTGTACAGGCTAGATGGTATAAAAATCCCATTATAATTGCCAGTACTATAAGTCCAAATCCATAGACAATGGCCAGATTAAGACCAAAAAACAGTCGTATCCCCATCAAATCAGGATAACTCACTCCAATATAGACAAAACCTGCATAAATCAAAGCATAAATTAGAAATAATTTAATTCCCAGTTTTGATTTACGTTCTGCGGCATTGTCATCACCTAAATTAGCTGCAGGACCATGTAACATTTTACCTCCTTTTTAAAATTAGTTAAAAACATTAGTAACTTTCAAAAGTATTATAATTCTTTAAATTTTTATTATTGTAAAAAGTTGCAATGTAACATTGATATAAATCAACTAATTTTTTACTTTTGTCAAAAATTAAAAGATGAAATTTTCAAAAGGTGTCAAATGTCTAGATTGTAATCTCAAATGCGACATTTATAAGGCAGTCATCGAGTGTGGTGCTGATCTGGACGAAGTTAAACCCTTGCATGTTATTTACAAAAAACATGAAAACATCAGTAAGCAAGGTCGGCCTGTTTCGCATGCCATTTATGTGGTGGATGGTTCAGCTAAATTATATATTGAAGGCCTTAATAACCGCAATATTATATTGTACATTTTGAAACCACAGAGTTATATTGGTTTACTTTCCTTTTTTGAAAGCCCGTTTTACAGTTATTCTGTGTCTGCACTTGAAGAAACACAAATATGTATGATTGATCTTGATTTTATAAAAAAACTATATCTTCAAAATCATGATTTTTTAATCAGGCTCAACAAGGCATTCGGGAAATCTGTTTCTTCAATCATGAATAAAATAATTACTTTGAATCAGAAAAATATCAGGGGCAGGGTGGCTGAGAGCTTACTTTATCTGTCGTCATTAAATAACTCTGAAAAATTTAGTATCTTTCTTACACGCAAGGAGTTAGGAGAGTTATCTGCCATTTCGGAAGAAAATACAGTGAGGCTTCTAACTGAATTCAGAAGAGAGGGTATAATTGATTTAAATGGGAAAGAATTGCATATTTTAGATAAGAAGCTTTTACAAAAAATAAGTGAAGTGGGGTAGAACTACATAGTGCCTTTGAAATCAAATCCAAGCTTAGAGAGCATATTGCTAATATTGGAAAGTACTTTTTTAATAATTGTTCTATCGAGTTCACTTAAGTTTCGGGTGTTGATAAGATTATCGGTTTTAAGTTTATTTCGGAACAGTCTTGCCTGATGTTTAAGCCTCATCTGGTTAAGATAGTCGAAAGCCTGTAAGGTGTTAACAAAAGAGGTGTCGTTGAGGACAGAGCTGTTGTTCAAGAACTTTAATCTTTGCCATGTTCCTGCGCCTTTGAATTGGTTTTTCAGAGCATAAATGCGTGCAAAATTAACTATAGGCATAATGGCTTCCTTAATATTCACGGTTTCGGGAGGAGCACCGGCAGTTTCGAGGAGAATATTACCCCAGAAGCCCAGTTGTGGTTTTAGTAACTGTGTGTTCTGAGTAAGGTGAAACAAGTAAGCCGGGTTTTTAGCACTTACTTCAAATACATGCGACAGCAACTGATCTGTAAATAAACTGTTGCCGTAAACGGGTCTGATGTCAAAAAATATGTTGATGTCAAGTAAGTCCTTAGCATTGCCTTTATTAATCCATTTGCTGAAATACTGTTTCCATATTGTAAGTGGTTGACACCATGCTTTATTCATGGCCATCACATTTCCTTTGCAAAAATTATAACCCACTTTATCAAGTTCTGTACAGACTCTTTCACTAAACAGATTAAAATAAGCAAAAACTTCAGTTTCTCTTGATTTATCAACATCCTCAAGTATGAGAGCATTGTCCTGGTCTGTGCTTAAGGTTTGTTCATTACGTGCATCACTGCCCAATGAGAAAAAACAAAAATCGACAGGGGGTTGACCAATTTCATCAATTACCTGTTCAATAATTTTCTTTGTAAGAGCATCAGAAAGCATTGAAAGAGCATGGAATACAATGTTGGGATGGAGGTTGTTTTCAATGAGGGGAATTATTGAATCAATAAAGGAGAGACGTAATTCTTTAAGTTCTTCAATGCTTTTTGCTTTTTCAACAAAATGAGCAAAACTTCCGGCTTGAAAGTTATGTAACAAAAGCAGTTTGCTATGGTTTACCTGCCCAATGGAATCACCCTTATCATTTTTTAGAACCAGGTGGCTTATGTTATGTTTTTTAAAGAGAAAAAGTGCCTCAACCAGCAAGTGATTCTCGTTGACACTAATCACGGGTGCAGTCATGATGTTGTGTGCTTTAACATCATTTTCTAAAGCCTCATCAAAAGCTCTTTTTCGTATATCGTTATCAGTAATAATTCCCAAAACATCTTTGTTTGCTGACATAACCAATGCCATGTCGGTATGTGCTTGGGTCATTTTTTGAGTCAGTTTTGATAATTTTTCATCATAGGAGCAAAAAAGCAAAGCTTGGGAGAAATTTTTAAGAGGTTGAAAATACAGTTGTGAAAAAATCACATAATTATTGATAATATCATCAGCAAATTCCCTTTTAACATTACTAGAAGAGACATCCTCTATAATACCATCACAAAATTTCGGAATGTCAGTATCTCCTTGAACAATTACCAATGAAACAGTAACTATGATGTTTTGCCCATTTTTTGAACGGAGTTTGAGTGTCTGATTTTTAACAAAACCGTTTTCTATAAGATTATTTCTGAATGTGCGTTTGTCTTCAATATCAATAAACATATCCAGAATATAGTTTTTTGACAACTCGTTTATGTTTTTATAACCCAGAATACGAAGAGTTGTTTCATTGGCTTCTAAAAAACGACCTTTTAAATCAAGAGTAGTACGGAAGATACCAAGATTGAGTCGGTCCATTAAAGTTTTAAATTTTTCTTTGCTTTGAAAGAGTTCTTCTCTCATCTGTTTGTCGGAACTGACATCTTTGACTGATATAATAACAGCAGGTTTATCGTTGAAAAGAATTGGAGAAACATTCACAAGGACATCCATTGTGTTATTATGATTTTTTATAAGTACTGTTTCAAGTGCTTTTTCATTAATTTCAGAAGGTTTTTCAGAAATTTTTTTCAGTGTGGCTTCCGGAAGGCTTATCAACTCAGATAAATTTTTAGAAGCAATTTCATCGGAAGAATAGTTGGACATTTGCTGGAAAATGCCATTGGAAAAAGTAATTTTATTGTCCATGATCATAATGAGGCCCTCTGTTGAAGCCTCAACCAATGACTTGTACTTTTCACGTGATTCTTTTAGCGCTGCATCTGCTTTTCTTCTGCTGCGTTCAATGCGCAGGGATTGCCTTCCGATATACAGAAGAATAAGAGCTGTAATCAATGAAATGAGTATGCTGATTCTGACAAATTTGTTGGTAAGTACAGCAATTTCTTTCTTCACATCTTCGATGTAAATACCGGTTCCAATAATCCAACCCCAAGGTTCAAAAGTTTTTACAAATGAAAGCTTGGGAACAATATGCGTTGAATCGTCTTTCCACTGCCACATGTAATCAACATAACCTTGACCGTTTTCTTTAGCAATTTTCACAAATTCTACAAACATTTTTTTTCCATGCGAATCTTCAAAATCCGTTAAATCTTGTCCGTTCAGGTCCGGTCTGTAGGGATGCATGATCATATTGGGATGGGAGTCTGTAATCCAGAAATAGTCTTTGTTTTCATCTCCGTACCGCAGGTATTGAATTCGGGAAATGGCAGTGGACTGGGCTTCATCTCTGCTTATGAGGCTGTCTATTTCGTCTTTGTGGTATTTTTCAAGAATGCTCGTAGCAGCACTTGTGAGCTCTAAAATCATTTCCCGTTTACGATCCATCATCGCGTTTTCGAAAGCAGGAATAACAATATTAAAAAGGGTTACAGTAAACAAAACTACTGCAAACGCAGATGGCAAAACAATATTGACAAAAAAACTGCTTTTATTCTTTGAGTTTTTTGAAATCATATAAATTGTATTATAAAAAGTTAAACTTTTTTTTAAGGGGGATTGTTTCAATGGTTAAGGTGTTTGTATCCCATATCAGAAATCCATTTCTATTAAAGGAATTAGCAATACAAGGAACACTAACCCATTTGTAATTTTCCATAGATATTTTTTTACCATAGCCAATAAGGTCGAAATCATGTCTATTAGCACAAAAGGAAGCCTCTGCATGCATATGACCGCTAAAACTTAAAGAAGCTCCTGAGCTTTTTAGAAATTCAAAGTGCTGTTTGAGGCAACTGTTGTTATTAATAAAAGTGGTAGAGGAGCCGGTTAAATCAGGGAGAATAAAATGGGACAAAAGGCAGGGATAATTGCTAAATTTCACTTCGAGATGTTCATTAAGCGAATCCAGATAGGCCATGTCTTCTTCGTCCAACAGAGCAGAAAGTTCATTATCTTCATAGAGCCATATTTTTCTATGTGCCATTTTTTTTCGTATAGGAAAACTTAGTCTGTACCAATTCTCAGGAAAAACAAAACCCCGTACATTTGATTGAGGTAGTTTTCGGATGGCATATAAATCGTGGTTTCCTGCCACAACATAAGCACAGTTCTTTTTCACCCATTTCACACAGGCTGAAGCATTTCGGGTGTCAAAATAGTCGTAGTAGGGAACACTATATCCCACTATATCACCCAAACATACAATTGTATCACATTTATTCTGTTCTATACGGCGTTCAGCAAGAAGAAGGCTTTCATAATCATCATGAATATCACTGATAAAAGCTATGCGCATATTTTCAGGCTTATTAAAATACTAAATTATAAAAATAATCAGCAGTTATGAATAATCAATAATAATTTATTCAATGACTTTAAAACAAAACCCTTTATTTAAATAGCCTTTAATGAAAAGGGGTAAGGCATATTTGACTTTTTCCATAGATTTTAGATTATCGTGAAAGACAACCACAGACCCATTCTTTGAATTATTCACAGCATTTTTTAAGCACATTTCAGGAGATGTTTTCGCTGAAAAATCGTATGTTAAAACCGACCACATGATAATTTTATACTTCTGTTTAAGAATATTGGCCTGAGCTCGTGTTATACGCCCGTAGGGAGGACGGAATATTTTGGAATGATAGGCATTATAGCATTTTTCTACATCTTCGATGTAATTGTCTAATGGCGTTTTCCATCCGTTCAAATGACTGAAAGTATGATTTCCGACACTATGTCCCTGATTTAGGATATTTTTAAAAAAAGAGGGGTGTTTCTCAATATTCACTCCTGTGCAAAAAAATGTTGCTTTTACATTGAAAGAGGCCAGACAATCCAGTATGAATGGTGTAAATTCAGGTATGGGGCCATCATCAAAAGTCAAATAAATATCTTTATTGTTTGTTTTAAAATCCCAAACAAAATAAGAAGGATAGAAAGATTTTGCAATAAAGTTTAACAAATGAACTATTTTGTAAGATATAGTTGATAATAATTGTTGAAAACTTCTTCAGCTTTTTTGGAAATATCTTCCTGGTTGTATCTGGCAGCTACCTGATTGATTCGTTGAAGAATACCCAGTGCAAATTGTTTTTCGCGGTCAATCAGATTACCATACTTTTTAAATTTAAAATAGTACTGCAATTCCTGTTCGCTCAATTCTATCAATCTGAGGGCAAGTTCATTGGCTTTTTCTGTGGCACCTGCTCTGTAATAATGTTCAGCAATAGGGAAAACATAGAAATTAAAAGGAACAGTATTCTCAGGCATCACCTCAAAACATTTATCAAGGACAGTAATGGCTGAATCTGTTTTGTTTTCATCTAAGAGAGCATTGGCAAGGCGGGAGAAGTTGTTTCTGAAATTCATTGCCAGTCTTATATTGTCTTCACTGAGATAAACCTCTGGGTTATTCATATTGCCCCATCTGAATTTGTTCATCATATTGTCGTACATAATATCTGTATCAACCCTTCCAATTTGACCGTCTGAATTCTGACTTCGGATGGGTATCAATCTGTAAGCCAGACCTTCAAGTTGGAAATATTCCTCTAATCCGATATAGCTGTCTTTTCCTGTAGTGATGGCAAAATAGACAGGTCTTTCCCAGTTATTGGTAGCTAACATGTCCAAAAGGATATAATTGTTCTTTGTGATTAGGTTGGCATCAATAGTCCATTCAATAGCAGGTAATATCTGATTTGCCAGTTCTATTGGGACAGTGCCATTATTCACAACTGTAGCAGAATCAACAGATAATTTGAATTTTTTTGTTGGAAAATAACCAACACTGCCACCTTGAGTAGG
>JAQVVM010000076.1 GCA_028698995.1 Bacteroidales bacterium | reverse complement strand
AAAGTTATGCTGGTGCATCTTCCTATTTTAAAATGAAAGAAGCGATACAGAACATTCTCGGATTTGAATATTTTTTACCTACTCATCAGGGAAGAGCAGCAGAGAACGTATTGTTTTCAACAATTATTAAAGAGGGTGACATTCTACCGGGGAATTCCCATTTCGACACAACTAAAGGCCATATCGAATTCCGTAAAGCTCATGCTATTGATTGTACTATTGACGAGGCTTTTGACACTACGATACAACATCCTTTCAAAGGAAATATTGACCTTATAAAGCTTGAAAAGGTTTTAGCAGATTACCCTAAAGATAAAATTCCTGGTATTATTGTCACTGTTACATGTAATTCTTCCGGTGGACAACCTGTATCAATTCAAAATTTAAAAGATGTAAGGTTTTTGGCAAACAAATATGGTGTTCCAATTATTGTTGATGCCGCCCGTTTTGCTGAAAATGCATATTTTATTAAACTCCGAGAAGAGGGTTATAAGGATAAATGCATTAGGGAAATTGTTAGAGAAATGTTCTCATACGCTGATATGATGACAATGAGTAGCAAAAAAGATGCTATTGTGAATATGGGTGGATTTATTGCAATGAGAGAAAAGGATTTATTCAACAAAGCCAGTGTATATAATATTATTTTTGAAGGCTATATTACTTATGGCGGTATGTCTGGCAGAGACATGAATGCCTTGGCTCAGGGGCTTTATGAAGGAACAGAATTTGACTATCTGGATACCCGAATTAAACAGATTGAACACCTTGGTCAACAACTCATCGATTACGGGATACCTATTCAATTACCAATTGGTGGGCATGCTATTTTTATTGATGCAAAAAAATTCCTGCCTCATATTGCTAAAGAACAATTAATTGCTCAAACATTGGGAATCGAGTTATATCTTGAAGGTGGAGTGAGAGGTGTTGAAATAGGCACACTTCTAGCTGACCGTGACCCTGACACTCGAGAAAATCGTTATCCCCAACTCGAAATGCTTAGACTGGCAATTCCAAGAAGAGTTTATACAAATAACCACATGGATTATGTAGCAGCTTCAATAATTAATGTTTATAACAGAAGAGAAAGCATTAATAAAGGATTTAAAATAATCTACGAAGCTCCAATAATGAGGCATTTTACAGTAGAATTGGAAAGACTATAAAAAGCTTTCTTAAAGATTTGAACACTTTTAAATTGATAGAAATTTGGTTTGTTATTATAAATATTTTTTTTTAATAAATAGATATTACACAAATAAAATACGCCAAATTATAATATCAGTTATACTAATTTAATAATAATCTCAATTATTGGTCTTATTATTAATATAACCTTTAGTCTATATCAGAAATTGCCAATTTCCTTTGTTGTGGATTATGCGACATAGTTTATATCATTCAAAAAAACTATGGCATTTCAATCATCATCTCTTCTGCATTGATGGTAATTTTGGCATTTTTATCACAGCTACCAGAACCATAATCAATGGTAATGATTTCTAAGAGTTCAGGAGTAGCTTCAATAACACCATTAAGAAACCAAGGACAGCCATGACTAAGCAAAACCTGAGATACAATACTTGTTGTGAAAGGATAACCTGAAGTACTTTTACCATTTGATTCTCCTGTCATTATAAAAAGGTCATCATTTAAAGCTGGCCAGGGTGTATCATTTCCAAGTGACTTTGTAATTGTACGTTTCATGGTCATGGTTATTGTTCCGCGAGCAGTAATCAATGAAGCATCATTAATTTCAACATCATACTGAATTAAACCACTGTTGTTAGTACCAATATTTGTAATTGACATTAAGCCAATTATCTTTATATTATTAAAAAAATAATTATCAAAAGAAATGGTTATATGTGCTGATGAATCATTATAGCTTTTATCTGAAATAATATTAATAATACCTCGACGATAACGACCATCAGTGCCAAAACAATTGGTATCACCAAAGTCAATCGAGATTTCTTTAGGCCATGTTACAGAGTCAAAAGGACTTACACTAATGGTTGCACAACCAGTATAGGTTAGACCATTTAAGTCTTTGTTATTACTAAATAAAGTATCTTCAACACCTTGAATGAAATTATCAGATATTCTGAAAACATCTGTAAAAATAAGTTCAGATAAAACGATTTCTTCAGCCATTATTGTGTCAGGAGTTTTAACCTCTTTTTTACATGAATAAAGGCAAAAACAAACTAATATTAAAAAAAATGAGCTTTTTTTCATGATATTTAATATGATTAATAATTTGTAAAATTAATATTAATTTTAAAAATGGGAAGTTTTGAAATATTTTGAAAATCATATAAGTTTTAACGATGGGAAATTATAAATTATTTTTTGATTTAAAATAAATAGTTTAACCCATTTACAATTGCACAATTAATTAAAAAAAACCAAACCATTAACATTAATTACTTTGAATAAAGACGGAAATACCTAAGTTGAAATTTATAAAAAAATTCTTAAAGGTATTGGCAAATCATTTACTTTTGCTATAAATTATTTAAATTCAAAAAATGTTATTTAAAGACATTTTTGGTAAAGATGATGTAAAAAAGAGACTTGTCAGTTCTGTCAATGAAAACAGGGTGAGTCATGCACAGTTATTTCTTGGCCCTGAGGGCTCAGGGAAACTTGCTTTAGCCCTAGCCTATGCTCAATTTATTTGTTGCCAGAATAAAAAAGAGGATGATGCATGTGGTGAGTGTAATTCATGTAAAAAGTACAATAAGCTTGAACACCCTGATTTACATTTTTTCTTCCCAACAGCTGTTTCAAAAATTAGTAAAAATGCAAAGCCTTCCAGCAAAATTTACATTAAAGAATGGCGCAGCTTCTTACTTAAAAACAACACTTATATTTGTCTTAATGAGTGGTTATCCTATATTGACATTGAAAACAAACAAGCTACTATATACACTGATGACTGTACTGATATTATTAAAGTTTTAAATCTTAAATCTTATGAGTCCGAGTACAAAATTATCATCATATACATGATTGAAAAGTTGTATCACAGTGCAGCCCCAAAGCTTCTAAAAGCATTGGAAGAACCACCCGAAAAAACACTCTTTTTAATTGTATCCGAACAGCAGGATTTAATTCTAAAAACAATCTTATCAAGAGTACAGCTTATAAAAATTCACAAACATACCGACAATGAAGTCGCTTCCTATCTTGTTGAAAAAGCTGGTGCTGATAAACTTAGGGCAGAATCCATTTCAAAAATTTCGGAAGGAAATATAATTGAAGCCTTACGAATTTTTGAAAATGAAGATGAAATAAATTTCTTTACCACTAATTTTCAGGAATGGATGCGGTATTGTTATAAGAAAGACTATTCATCAATTGTAACATGGGTTGATAATATGTCAAAAGCTTCTATCGGGAAGGAAAGGTTGAAAAAATTCTTTATTTATGCACTCAATAATTCCAGAAATTGTTTATTAATTAACTTTAATTCTAAAGATTTAGTTAAGGTAAATGAAGAAGACATGGAGTTCCTAAAAAAGTTTCATCCTTTTATCAATGCAAAAAATTTTGAAAGCATTCACGAAGAACTAAACAAAGCCCTTCTTCACATTGAAAGAAATGTAAGTCCAAAGATTGTTTTGATGGACTTATCCTTTAAAATAATAAAGCTGTTAATGTTGCGTTAGATTTATTTTTGTATTAAAAAAATGCTGAAATTTGTAGTTTCTAAAATCACCACTATTTATAAGACAGAAAAATGAGCCAGAATACTTTTGAAAGCAGGGGATGCAGAGGAGTGCCTAAAACATATGCCAAAAACGATAAGATTTTTTCACAATCTTGCTGCAAGCTAACCACCTATGATTGGTTGGAAAAAATTCCAAAACCACCTCATTATCAACAATATGCTATTGTTGAAGTACGGTTTAAAAATACCAAATGCGATTTTTTTATTAAACCTGATGATTTAGTTCTTGAAGCAGGTGATTTTGTAGCAGTTGAAGCTTCTCCCGGACATGATATCGGAATTGTTAATGCTGTTGACAATATCGTAAAATTGAAATTAAAAAAGAAAAAGATTAATCCAGAAGGTGAATTTAAAAAACTTTATCGCAGAGCAAAAGCATCAGATATTGATAAGTGGATTCAATCAGTTGAAATTGAAGAAAGCACCAAAATTAAAACCCGAAAAATTGCTTCTGAACTGAAGTTATCAATGAAAATAAGTGATATTGAATATCAGGGTGATAAAACCAAAGCCATTTTCTATTATACCGCAGATGAGAGGGTCGATTTCAGGGAACTCATTAAATGTCTTGCTGAATCTTTTTTTGTTCGAATTGAAATGAGGCAAATTGGTGTCCGGCAGGAAGCAGGGAAACTCGGAGGCATTGGTTCCTGTGGTAGAGAACTATGTTGTTCTACTTGGCTTACTGACTTCAAATCTGTTTCGACCAATACAGCACGAACGCAACAATTATCTCTCAATCCACAGAAACTTGCAGGTCAATGTGGAAAGTTAAAATGTTGCCTTAATTACGAAAATGACATTTACATTGATGCATTAAAAAAATTTCCTCCTACAAACATCAAACTCAAAAGCAAAAAAGGCTTGGCTACTTTTCAAAAATACGACATTCTTAAAAGTGTTATGTGGTATGCTTTCGAAAATGAGATGGAAACACTAATTCCTTTGAGTGTTGACTACGTCAAGGAAGTTATTGAACAAAACAAACGAAATGAAATGCCGGACGATCTCATTCCATTATTTGAGACTAAAGTTACAAAACAAACTTTTTGGAACTACTCAAATGAAGAAGATGACATCAGCCGTTTTGATAATAAAAAGTAATCAGATTAAAATGTATATTAAAAATAATAATTCATATCCCCTATTAATTTCACTCATTTTAACTCTGGTTTTACTATTTTCTTCTTGCGATTCAGACAGGGTTTATGAAAAGAACATCAAAATTCCTAACAGCACTTGGAACAGATTAGAAATTCTTAAATTTAATGCAGAAATTTCTGACACTACTTTAAATTACAATTTTTATTTAAATGTTAGAAATAATGTAGATTATGAATACAGTAATTTGTATGTTTTTTTAAATACTATTATGCCTTCCCAAAGCATTGTACGTGATACTGTTGAAATTATGCTGGCTGGCCCTGATGGCAAATGGCTGGGGAAAGGCTGGGGAAAGCACAAAGAACTTTATCTTCAAATTGGAAAAAATATGAAATTCCCTGAAATGGGAACCTATGCATTTGAAATAGAACAAGCTATGCGTGTTGATTTATTAAAAAATATTAGCAATATGGGTATCCGAATCGAAAAAGCAAATAGTTAAAATGAGCAAAAATACACCTTCAAAATCGCCCTCAAAGGCTAAAAAATACATAAAAATATTTTGGCTGTCATGCTTAATTACCTTTATTATTCCAATTTTATTATTTATTCTTATTTCATTAGGTGCTTTTGGTTTTATGCCTTCGTTTGAAGAACTTGAAAACCCCAAAAGCAATCTTGCATCGCAAATATATTCAGCTGACGGAGAATTACTTGGCACCTACTACATAGAAAACCGCTCAAATGTCAATTTCAAGGACATTAGCCCCAATGTTATAAATGCACTTATTGCAACTGAGGATATTCGGTTTGAAGATCATTCTGGAATTGACTTCAGAGGGTTAGGACGTGTTTTTGTAAAGAATTTTATCTTTCGAAAAAAATCTGCAGGAGGAGGTAGTACCATCACTCAACAACTGGCTAAGAACCTTTTTCCCCGAAAACCTAAAGCGTCAAAAATTGAATTGGTCATTACTAAATTTAAAGAGTGGGTAACTGCCATCAAACTTGAACGAAATTACAGCAAACAGGAGATTGCAGCCATGTATCTTAATGTAGTTGATTTCGGCAGTCATGCTTTTGGAATAAAATCAGCTGCAGCTACCTTTTTCGGGAAAGATCCGAGCGTGTTAACAATTGAAGAAGCAGCTGTTTTAATTGGCCTTTTAAAGGCTCCAACTTGGTTCAGCCCAGTAAGAAACTACGACAGGTCGATTGCCCGTAGAAATGTTGTTTTGGGTCAAATGCAAAAATATAACTTCATCACTGAAACTGAGCTGGATTCCATTTCCGAATTACCAATTAATCTTTCAAAATATCAGGTAAAAGACCATCATTCCGGTTTAGCCACCTATTTCAGAGAGTATTTACGTAAACAACTGATTGAATGGAGTAAAACAGCACTAAAGCCGGATGGGACACCTTATAACATTTATAAAGACGGACTTAAAATATATACAACTATTGATTCCCGTATGCAGAAGTACGCTGAAGAAGCAGTTTCTGAATATATGGGAAATGAACTTCAACCTCAGTTCTTTAACCATTGGAAAGGATATAAAAATGCTCCTTTCGATAGAATGTTAAGCGATGAAGATGTTCAAAGACTCATAAGATTGTCTGTAAAAAGAAGCGACAGATATATAAGCTTAAAGGCCCAGGGTGTTTCAGAAGATTCAATTAATGTTATTTTCAATACTCCTATACCCATGACCGTCTTTTCATGGAAAGGAGACCTTGATACAATTATGTCTCCTTTAGATTCCATCTGGTACCATAAACACTTCCTGCATACAGGTCTGATGGCAATGGAGCCAAAAACAGGCTTTGTTAAAGCTTATGTAGGTGGCATCAATTATCGTTTTTTCCAATTTGACCATGTTAAAATAAGTAAACGTCAGGTGGGATCAACTTTCAAACCATTTGTATATACATTAGCTATGCAGGAGGGAGAATTTTCTCCATGTTCCAAAGTCCCAAATGTACCTGTAACTTTCGAAATGTTTGATGGAAGCAGATGGACTCCTAAAAACTCCAATGATGCACGTGAAGGAGAAATGGTTACTTTAAAATGGGCACTGGCCAATTCAGTAAATTATATTTCTGCCTATCTGATGAAACGTTATTCTCCTCAAGCAGTTGTGCAGATAGCCCGAAAAATGGGCGTAACAAGCCCTATTGATGAAGTTTATTCCATTTGCCTGGGAACACCTGACCTAACAGTTTATGAAATGGTTGGTGCTTACAGTACTTTTGTAAATAAAGGTGTTTATGTTGAACCCATTTTCATTACCAAGATTGAAGATAAAAACGGAAATATTATTCAAAATTTTCTCCCCAAAACTCAGGAAGCCATGAACGAAGAAACTGCCTATCTGATGATTGAACTCATGAAAGGAGTGGTTGAAAGTGGTACCAGTGTTCGCCTCCGATACAGATACGGACTCACAAATCCTATTGCCGGTAAAACTGGAACAACTCAGAATAATTCAGATGGATGGTTTATTGGTCTGACCCCGGACCTAGCTGCCGGTGTCTGGACTGGGGGTGAAGATCGAAGCATTCGTTTTCGTTCTATTAATTTTGGACAAGGAGCTCACATGGCTCTTCCGATTTGGGCTTTATTTATGAAAAAAGTTTATGCCGACAGAACTATTAACATTTCTCAAGGAGACTTCGAAAAGCCTGAAAATCTTTCTATAGAAACAGACTGCAATACATACGAACAACAACATCATAACGAAATATTTTTATAATGGATATATCTTTCTATTTTGAACCAGCTCAGACAAAATTTTCATACGCTGTTAATGAAAATGAACCAAAAAAAATTGGAGACATTATCAGAAATTATTACAGAAAAGATTTTTTTCCCAGTTTGGACAATATTGATTTAGCAATTATTGGTGTAAAAGAAGACAGATATACCTATGATAATAAAGGTTGTCAGGATGGCCCAGATGTTATCAGAGACTATTTTTATAACCTTTTCCCCGGATGCTATGATGTTCGTATTGCAGATTTAGGAAACATAATTTGTGGAGACACTGTCAACGACACCTACTTTGCTCTAAGTAACGTTGTTGCAGAATTAATAAAAAACAATATTATTCCAATTATTATTGGTGGTGGTCAAGATTTAACTTATGCTAATTACAAAGCCTATGAAATACTCGGGCAAATTATCAATATTGTCTCTGTGGATGCAACTTTTGATTTGGGACAATATAACAATGGAGAAATTACTTCTAAATCTTTTCTCAATAACATCATCATGCATCAACCCAGCTGCCTTTTTAACTATACAAATGTTGGTTATCAAACATATCTGGTCGATCAGCAAGCAGTGGATTTAATGGACAAACTTCTTTTTGATACTTATAGGTTAGGGGTTGTAAGAGAAGATATGGAAGAGGTTGAACCAATTGTCAGAAATGCTGATATGTTAAGCTTTGACATTTCTGCTATTCGTATTTCTGATGCACCAGGTAATAACAATGCTTTACCAAACGGATTTTATGGAGAAGAAGCCTGTCAAATAGCAAGATACGCAGGAATTAGCGATAAACTCACTTCTATAGGTTTTTACGAATACAATCCTACTTTTGATGTGCGACTTCAAACGGCATCTTTAATTTCTCAAATCATTTGGTATTTTATTGAAGGTTTTTATAGCAGAAAAAAAGATTTCCCTCATTTACATAAAGAAGATTTCATTGTTTACAGAGTTAGTAGCGAAAAATCCGAAAACGAAATTATTTTTCTTAAAAGTAAGAAAAGTAATCGTTGGTGGATGGAGCTTCCTTGCCCTGTTGAATCCTTAGCCAAATATCAAAGGCACTATCTTGTGCCTTGTTCCTACAGAGATTACGAATCTGCTCTTAAAGAAGAAATGCCTGACAGATGGTGGCAGTTTTATCAAAAATTAATGTAAATCTTTTCTATACCTTTCTTTCCTTTTTTGAAACTTTTTTCAATTTTAGAAGTAAAAAGTATTTGCATAAATGTATAAATGAAACTGTAAATTTTCTGTTTATTTAATGCTGAACTCAATTATCTTATTATATTTGCAAAAAAAAAATAAAAATATTTTGTTTTTCTGAAATATTTATTGTTATTTTACTGACTTTTTCAAAGCATAAAAACCAACATATCTAAATTATGAGAAAACTATACATATTCTTTATTCTAGTTGCTTTCCCATATTTTCTTTTTTCCCAGCAGGAAGCTCAATTTAGCCACAACATGTTCAACAACATGGCCATAAATCCTGCCTATGCAGGAATGAAAGATGCTATCTGCCTCACTGGGCTTGTCAGACAACAATGGGTTGGATTTACAGATGCTGAAGGGAATAAAGGAGCTCCACAAACGAATCTCATCTCAGTTGATGGTAAAGTTAAATTTCTAAGAGGTGGTTTAGGTCTAACAGTTATGTCAGATAAACTCGGCTTCGAAAATAATATTGGTGTGAAATTCGGTTATTCATATCACTTACATCTGGGACCGGGAAGATTAGGAATAGGTGCAAATATCGGGTTCCTAAACAAAAAAATTGACTTTTCAAAATTCAAGCCAATAGATTTAACAGATCCTTTACTACAAAGCCAAAATGTAGAAACCACAATGATAACAGATGTTTCATTCGGTGCATTTTATCAAATTCCTAAAAAATTATATTTTGGAATTTCTACTTCTCAACTCCTTCAGTCTGATGGTTCTCTGCAAACATCTACTGCCAGTTTAGACCTTAAAAGACATTATTATATAACCGGTGGATATTTTTATCCTCTGCCGATGAATCCAAATTATGAGCTTTTCCCATCTGTATTGGTAAAGACAGATGGTGCCTCTGCCCAATTTGATATAAATACTTTATTAAGATACAATAATCAGTTCTGGGGTGGCGTTAGTTATAGAGCACAAGATGCCGTAGTTGTTTTACTTGGAGCAAGTTTTAAAGATTTCGTTTTAGGTTACGCATACGATATAACTACTTCAGAAATAGGTAAAAGTAAAAGAAGCAGCGGCAGTCACGAAATAATGTTAGGTTATTGCTTTACAGTTAAAGTTGAAAGAATACCTCAAAGCTATAGAAATGTACGGTTTTTATAATAATATATGTAACCAAAAATACATTGAAACGTTAAAAAGTCAAATCACAGAATAAGCAAAAATGAAAAATATGAAAAAATTCCTTTTGTTATTAACCACAGCCACAATGCTTTATAGCTGCGGTGATCAAGGAAGAGGGCATCTTATTGGCGTTCAAGGACGCGAAATATGGTATCAGCCTGATCCCTTTGGTATGTTATTTATTCCAGGAGGTTCCTATAATATGGGTAATAACGACCAAGATGTTCCTTATGCGCATGTGACTCAAAGTAAGACAGTAACAGTTCAGGCTTTTTGGATGGATGAAACTGAAATAACCAACAATGAGTACCGACAATTTGTTGAATGGGTTAAAGATTCTATTGCCAGACGATTGCTTGGTGAAGTTGACGAAGAATTTTTAATCATGGAAGATGAATATGGAGAACCCTTTGAACCTCCATTTCTTAACTGGGATAAAAAACTTAGGTGGGACTCAAAAGAAGAAGAAGTAAGAGAAGTATTAGCAGAAATGTATCTGCCTGAACATGAAAGATATTACAGACGTAAAGAAATTGATACAAGAAAACTCAATTTTGAATATTATTGGATTGATTATAAATCTGCAGCAAGTCATGCAAATCGTCAGCAAGGCATGATTGACAGATCTCAATTTATCATTAAAAGAGTCGATAACATTTATCCTGATACATTAGCGTGGATTAGAGACTTTACATATGCCTATAATGAACCAATGGCACAAAATTATTTTTGGCATCCTGCATATGATCACTATCCAGTTGTTGGTGTAAATTGGTTACAAGCTAGAGCTTTTACTGTTTGGCGCACCCAACTACTTAACGATTATCTTATCACAAGAGAACAAACTATTGTTAACGATTTCAGATTGCCTACAGAATCAGAATGGGAATGGGCAGCAAGAGGCGGACTGGACTTAAGTTCTTTTCCATGGGGTAGCCCCTATATCCGTAACAGCGATGGTTGCTTCCTTGGCAACTACAAACCTTTAAGAGGTAATTATGCAGATGATGGAGGTTTTCATACTGTTGTAGTTGGTCACTATGCACCAAATGATTTTGGACTTTATGATATGGCCGGTAACGTTTCAGAATGGACAAGTAATGCATATGATGAATCTGCTTATAATTTTGCACATGACTTAAATATGGATTATACTTTTGAAGCAAAAGATACTGACCCAGCTGTTCTTAAAAGAAAAGTTATAAGAGGCGGTTCATGGAAAGACATAGGATATTTTATGCAGGTTGGCACTCGTACTTATGAATATCAAGATACCGCAAAATGTTATGTTGGCTTCAGATGCGCACAAACATATCTTGGCAGACAAAAGGGTGATGGACCTAACTCTTCAAATGTTTACTAAATTCAACTATTTACAAAATAACAACTAAAACTAAAGTAACTATTAACATCTAAAACTAAATTAAAATGGAATTTGCACAAAAAAAAGGTTTTAAAACATTTATGGCCAGATTATATGGCTGGGGAGCTTCACTTGTAATTGTTGGAGCTTTGTTTAAAATTCAACACTGGACAGGTGCTGGTATTATGTTAACAATTGGTTTATCCACAGAAGCCATCATCTTCTTTTTCTCAGCATTTGAAAAACCTCATGCCGAACCAGATTGGAGTTTAGTATATCCCGAATTAGCAGGTATGCATGATGAAGAACCTAAAAAAATTGAGAAAGATTCATCCTCTGCAACACAAAAAATAGATAAAATGCTAAGTGAAGCTAAAATAGGTCCAGAATTAATTGAGAGTTTAGGTGTTGGCCTTAAAAATTTATCAGATTCTACTTCAAAAATGGCTGACCTCAGCAACACTGTAGCAGCAAACAATGAATTTACAAGCAACCTTAAAAATGCATCGCAATCAGTTAGCCAATTAAATTCATCTTACCAACAAACTCAAGCCATTTTATCTAAAGATATCAATGTTGTTGAAGAATTTGCTTCATCAATCAAAGGTGCATCTGCTTCAGCAAATAACTTATCAGGAGCATATCAACAAGTTTCAGAAGTCATGAAAAATGACATTAATGCTGCTTCTGAGTATGTATCTTCAGTTAAAGATGCAACTAATTCTGTGAATCAATTAAAAAGTAAATACATTCAATCAGCTGAATATTTAGCTAAAACAGCAGAATCTATTGATTTTTCAAACATTGACACCAAGTCTTACGAACAACAAGTTACAAAAATTACAAAGAATTTGGAAGCCCTAAACAGTGTTTATGAACTTCAATTACAAAGTGTAGGCGGTCAATTAAATACAAGTAAGACTGTAAGTGAAGGAATGAATAAATTCCTTCAAAATATTGAAAAGTCTGTTGAGTCATCTAATCATTATCAGGAGTTGGTTAACAATCTCAATAATAATATGGCCATACTCAATAAAGTTTATGGTAATATGTTGGCAGCCATGAATGTTAACATGAACAAATAGATATAATAATTAAGTATTTACTAAAATAAATAATTTATAAAATTATGGCTGGATCAAAAGAAACTCCCAGGCAGAAAATGATTGGGATGATGTATTTAGTACTAACGGCTCTCCTTGCACTTAATGTGTCTAAAGACATTCTTGATGCATTTATATTGATCAATGAGAGTTTGGAAATTACCAATGAAAACTTTGCAAAAAAAAATGACTTAACATATAATGTTTTTGAACAACAATTAGCCCTAGCACCTGAAAAAGTAAGACCTTACTATGAAAAAGCAATGAAGGCTAAGCAATATGCAAATGATTTAATTAATTATGTTAATGAACGCAAATATGAAATGATTAGTTTTTGTGAAGGCATTCCTCTTGAACAAGCAAAAACAATTACTTTAAAAGAAATACAAGCAAAAGACAATTACGACAAGCCAACTACTTATTGGGTTGGATCTTCCCCAGATGGATCAGAAGGTAAAGCTCGTGAATTGAAACAAAAAATTGAAGAATTCAAAGCAAATATGATGGCACTATTGGATGAATCGCAGAGAGAAGCCATTAATCTTGGTTTGGTAACAGAAGGTACATTTGAAAGTGGAGGTCAGCAAAAAAACTGGGAGATGTATAACTTTTATTATCTTGTGCAAGCAGCTCAAGTTACCAACCTTAATAAAATTATTACCGAAATTCGTAATGCAGAATTTGATGTTATTTCAGCATTATACACAGGAATTAGTGCTGCTGACTTTAAATTTGATAAAATTTCCGCAAAGGTTGTTCCAAACAGTCAAGTGGTAATGGTTGGTGATAATTTTGAAGCTCAGATATTTGTGGCAGCATATGATACAAAAGATAACCCTGAAATTGTAGTAGGAGATGCAATTGACACATTAACTTTAAGAATCTCAGGTAATGAGCAACAAGTTGAAGCTATTGACGGTGTTGGACTTTTAAAAATACCAGCCTCTTCAGAAGGAAGAAAAACCTATGGTGGTGTAATTAAAGTTGTTTCTCCTGATGGAACAGTGGTCCCTTATCCTTTTCAAGGGGAATACTTTGTTCAAAGACCATCTGCAACTGTAGCTCCTACCAAGATGAATGTGTTTTATATTGGAGTTGATAATCCAGTATCAGTATCTGTTCCTGGTATTCCTCCAGAACAAGTATCAGTTTCTATGACCGGAGGTACTATCAGAGCATCAAGGGGTCAGGACCCAACAGGTTCATGGACTCATATTGTCAGACCAGATGCTGGTGCGAGAGAGGCAATAATAAGAGTATCTGCAAACATTGAAAGTGGCTCAAGATCAATGGGACAAGCAGCGTTTAGGGTAAGAAGAGTGCCCGATCCAGTTGCATATATAGCTAACACAAGGGAAGGAAATGTTTCGTCAGCTGCCCTTATTGCTGCCGGTGGTCTTATCCCAAGACTTGATAACTTTGAATTTGACATGAACTTTACCATATCCTCTTTTACATTTCTTATGAGTGTTCCCGGTGGTGATATTCAGGAAGCCCGTTCATCATCAAACAGGTTGACTCCTGAAATGACACAGATGCTTCAAAGAGCAAGAAGAGGCCAAAGGGTTTGGTTTGAAAATATTACAGCCAGAGGACCAGACGGTTCAACACGTCAACTCTCTGCTATAGCTCTTAGAATACAATAAAATAACCTAAATTAGGGAGGTGAATATCATGAAAAAAATAATTTTTGGACTTTTTGTAGTAATTGCTTTTGTAATGGCAAAAAGCTCATCAGCACAGGTTTTCGATAGCCCACCAAACGACGGTGTTTTTGAAAAAATTCACACTTCTAACCGTCAACCGGTGCCTTATGCTCATGTCAGAGAGGCTGATGTTTTCTTCAGTAAAAGAATTTGGAGAATAATAGATATGAGAGAAAAAATCAATCATCCATTTTATTATCCTACTGAGAAAATAAATAATAGAAGAAGCTTGATGCAGGTATGCATCGATGGGATTGCAGAAGGAACATTAACTGCTTATGAAGCAACTTCCGATGAATTTTTAACTCCTATGCCTATCGAGCAAGCTTTGTCTATTCTTTATGACACCATTACCGAATCTATGCAAAGAACTGAACCTCCTTATGATTGGTATGATACCAGTTATATCAAGGAATTTAATCCTTCAGATGTGAAACAATTTCGTGTAAAGGAAGATTGGTTTTTTGACAAGCAACGTTCTGTCATGGATGTAAGAATTCTTGGTTTATGTCCTATTGTTGATGATATTGATCCTACAACCGGTTTAGCCAGAGGAAAAAGACCTCTCTTTTGGATATATTTTCCTGAAGCTCGTCCTCTTTTTGCAACTGTTGAAGTTTTTAACCGACAAAACAATGCAGAACGACGAACTCTTGATGATATTTTCTTCAAAAGGATGTTCTCAAGTTACATTTATAAAGAAGAAAATGTTTATGACAGATGGATAAGCGAATATGCAAAGGGCTTGGATGCATTATTAGAGTCAGAAAGAATTAGAAATGAAATTATTGTATTTGAACACGATCTTTGGGAATATTAAAATCATTTTAATTAAAAAGACTGCATGCATGCAGTCTTTTTAATTTATAACTTAAATGTTTTTTATGTCGGACAGTATTATCATAATTCCTACTTATAAAGAAAAGGAAAACATTGAAAGAATTATACGAAAGGTTCTTTCTTTTGATAAACCCTTTCATATACTTATAGTAGATGACAATTCTCCGGATGGTACAGCAGATATTGTAAAAAGATTAATAACAGAATTTGCAGGAAAAATTTTTCTCGAAGAACGTAAAGGGAAATTAGGTTTAGGAACTGCCTATATACATGGTTTTAAGTGGGCATTAAAGAGAAATTATGAGTACATTTTTGAAATGGATGCAGATTTTTCTCATAATCCGGAAGATCTCATAAAATTATACAATAAATGTGCTCTTGAAGGTGCAGATGTCAGTATCGGTTCCAGATATATTAATGGTGTTAACGTTGTAAACTGGCCTATGGGTAGGGTATTGCTTTCATACTATGCATCGGCCTATGTAAGGTTTATTACAAGAATGAAAATACGCGATACCACCGCCGGATTCAAGTGCTATAAAAGAATTGTGCTTGAAAGTATAGATCTTGATAAAATCAAATTTACAGGTTATGCATTTCAAATTGAAATGAAATTTACAGCTTGGAAATTGGGTTTCAATATTCAGGAAGTGTCCATTATTTTTACAGACAGAACTGAAGGCCAATCAAAAATGAGTAAGCATATTTTTAAGGAAGCAGTTTTTGGTGTTCTCAGCTTAAAAATAAAAAGCTTGTTTAAAGAATATAAGCGTAAAACAGTTTAATTTCTTTTAAGGAAAATCATTACATGCCTGAAAAAATAATTATTGCCAATGCATCCGTTGTCAATGAGGGTGAAATATATAAAGCTGATATAATTCTTGAAAATAGCTTTATTCGCAATATTTATCGGAAAGATAAAAATTCTGACAATAAAACGTCATACTTGACTTTTTGTAAAGTTATTGATGCCAGTGGATTATATGTGATACCTGGTGTTATTGACGATCAGGTACATTTCAGAGACCCTGGACTTGAATATAAAGGAGATATCTACACTGAGAGCAAAGCTGCCGTGGCAGGTGGTATTACATCCTTTATGGAAATGCCTAATACAATTCCCAATGTTCTAACACAAGAATTATTAGAAGAAAAATTTGAAATTGCTAAAGAAAAATCATTGGCAAATTTTTCTTTCTATATGGGTGCTTCCAATAATAATTATGACGAATTATGTAAAACAGACCCAAGACAGGTTTGTGGTATAAAAGTATTTATGGGTGCATCTACAGGCAATATGTTGGTTGATAATCAGGAAGCACTTGAAAAAATATTTTCAATTAACAATATTCTTATCGCTACCCATTGTGAAGATGAAACAACAATAAGAACAAATGCCGAACATTACAGAAATAAATTTAAAGACAATGTTCCTATTGAATACCATCCAAAAATTAGAAGCAGGGAAGCGTGTTTCCTGTCAACTCAAAAAGCCATTAATCTAGCGTTAAAACATAACACGAGGCTTCATGTTTTACATTTATCAACCGAAGATGAACTTTGTTTTTTTTCTAATACTATACCACTTTCTCAAAAGCGAATTACTGCTGAAGTGTGCATCCATCATTTAATTTTTAATAAATCAAATTATGCGAGCTGTGGGCGCCTTATTAAATGGAATCCTGCAATTAAAAATAAAAGAGACCAAAAAGCATTATTAAAATCACTATTAAATAACACAATTGATATTGTTGCCACTGACCACGCACCACATACCTATGAAGAAAAACAACAAACCTATTTTAAGTCTGCATCCGGAGGGCCCATGGTCCAACATGCACTTGTAGCCATGTTGGAAATGTATCATCAAAAGAAAATTTCGCTCGAAACCATTGTTACAAAAATGTGCCATGCACCTGCAGAATGTTTTAGAATCGAAAAAAGAGGGTTCTTAAGAGAGGGTTATTATGCAGATTTAGCCATTATAGATATCAACGATCCATGGGAAGTTGCACATGACAATTTATTATATAAATGTAAATGGTCACCCCTCACCGGTGAAAAATTTACTTCACGAATTACCCATACTATTGTCAACGGTAATATTGTCTATGATCGAGGCCTATTTGATGAAAGCCATCGAGGTCAAAGATTAAAATTTAATCCGCTACAATAAATCATTTGCAAGGTTTGCCAGCTCAGACCGCTCTCCTTTTACAAGTTTAACGTGGGCATAAATCGGGTGAAATTTAATTTTATCAATTAAATAAGAAAGTCCATTACTTTGTGAATCAAGATATGGCGTATCAATTTGAAATATATCGCCTGTAAAAATAATCTTTGTATTCTCCCCTGCTCTAGTAATAATTGTTTTAACTTCATGAGGTGTGAGATTTTGAGCTTCATCCACAATAAAACAAATGTTTGAAAGACTTCTTCCTCTGATATATGCTAATGGGGTAATAACCAATTTATCATCTTCTAAATCTGCATTTATACTTTTACATTCACGATCCTTGCTTCCATAAAGATTCTGAATCATTTTGAGATTATCCCAAAGCGGTTCCATATAGGGACTTATTTTTGATTTTATGTCACCCGGCAAAAAGCCAATATCCTTATTGCTTAAGG
>JAQVVM010000025.1 GCA_028698995.1 Bacteroidales bacterium | reverse complement strand
GGGTTATACAAAACAAAGACCACCTGGTCCTATAACAATGAAAAGGGGATTGGACAAGTTTGATTTGATTTATCAGGGGTGGATACTCGCCAAACAAATTGAAAAAGATGTGTCCACACGGTAGCTACCGGACAGGCAAGCACACGAGCCGACACAAAAGCCAGAAAATTAAAATGACACAGTATCGTAATCACAATTATTTACAAGAGCGAAAGGCAGGGTGCTTTGACAGAAACACCAAGCGTTAACATCGGTTTGGCTTCAGGAGGGCAGTCAGTACATATTGGAATATTTGCCACATTTACAATCGGCAGTGGTTTGTTGACAGGAAAGGTATTATTAAATCCACTCCTCGCTAAGCTTTGTCCATTAGTCAGTATAAACCATTTTCAACACTTCAAGAGCATTAATTTTCCCCATACCCTCCAAATGAATGGCATAATAAACAACCAATTTTTCGAGCAACTGAGCCCTGATTTGACCATTTAAACAAAGTTTGTCGCAATTATTATAATCCATATTGAACAAATCGTGAAAGTGGGTACTCAAAACTTTGTCCATATAATTTGAATGCAAGGGTTTATCTGCCACGAAACGACCTTCCCTCATATCAAAGAAAAACAGATTTTCAACATTTCTCTTTTTAGGGAAAAAACCTAAATACTGAGTCAGATGTAATAAAAATAATAAATGAAAGTTTGAATAGTTTTTTTCTGTTTTATCAAGCAATTGAATAAAGTGTTTCACATAACCATATAAAGCAGCATTTGGCTCTTCTTCTTTAATAGATTTCAACAGGATTTCTGCAATGAATAAAGCAACGCTGCTTTTATATATATTAAACGGGATACTGTTAAGTTGTTCAGCACATTGAATTTCTTTAACAAATTGCAAATTTCTGTTTTCTTTATCCAGAACCACTAGGTCAAGTATTGTCAAAGGCTGAAACAAAGCAGGCTTAAATTTCTTACTTTTACCATTAACACCCTTTATCAAGTACGATTTTATGCCAAAGGCTTCAGTATAAATTTTGCAGATGATGCTGTTTTCAGAATACTTGTAATGCTTGAAAACAATGCCGTTGGTTGCAGTCAGCATGTTTGCAAATTATTGGATGAACAATATTTTGGTAACTGCTTTTTCGGAGCCATCTTCATTGCTGCAGAAGACAAGATAGACACCACTGCTTACCTTTTCACCATTAAGATTTCTGCCATTCCAGATGGCCTGTCCTCCTTCGGCTATAGTTGAATAAACCAAATTTCCCGCAACATCTGTAATCCTTACATCAACATCTGTTACAAGTCCTTTAATAGCAATGAGTCCGTTATAATTTGGTAAAACGGGGTTTGGATAAGCATATATATTTGAAAAATCCTCTGCTCCTTCAGTAGCTGTTCCCCTATAAGAAATAATACCTCTGCTTGTACCGAAGAATACTTCACCACTGTTATTATCAATAGCAATTGTTTTAATATTATTGGAAAACAAAGGGCTGTTATTTTCATTAAAATGCAATATTTGTTCAGTGCCGTCCGGAGAGAGGAGGAAAACCCCTGAACTCGATGTGCCAATCCATTTTCTATTGGCACCATCAATGGCAATTGCTGTAACCACCTCAGATTCCAAAAGATACTGATTATAACCGTCGTATGTTACCAAAATTCGTTGTGCATCAAAATTGTTTTGAGAGAAAACATTTCCGGGTGAGTAAAAAACTGCTATTCCTTGGTCTGTGCCTACCCAAATCTCTCCATTCCTGTCTTTAGCTAAAGCCGTTACGTATGCACTTGGCAAATTACCATTACCAACAGCCGTGTTTAGTTTTTTGGCGTTATCGTCACCTGTATTGGCAAGCGTATTATTGTCGTTAAACACAATAATTCCATGTCCTTTTCCCAATATCACCCACTTTTGCCCATAGTCATCAATTATCAATTCACCCACAACATTATCATTTACTAAAGACGAAAAATTATATGTGTACCATTGATTAGAATTAGTTTTTACAGAGAGAATATTGTTTACACCGGAGTTTGTTATCCACAAATTGTTCTGATTGTCAAACGCCAAGCCACCAATTCCAATTCTATACAGTTGTTGAATAGAGCTCAATGGGCTATTTAAATCGGTATAGATGTCAACAAACTGACCATCATAAAACTCAACCAGACCCATTCGCCAAGACCCTGCATACACCCTTTTATTGTCAGATGGATCAATTGCGATTGTAACCATGTCATGAACACTGTCTAGTGCGGGAACAATAGTATTATCCACAGTATTCCATTCTTCATCAATGAAGGAGAACAAACCATCAAGAATCCACATATTATTCCATGTTGATTCTTCCCTTAAACCTGAAGCAACCCACAAATGTCCATCCTCAACAGTCATTTTAAAGACATTACTGCTTTTGGGGCCATTTGGTAATAAAGCTTGATTGCTTTCTTCCCAAACATACATGATAAGGCCGAGCCTTTTATCTGCAATCCAAATAACATTGGATTCATCAACAAATGCATCAAGAGGTTCTGCAAAGGTATTTTCGTAAGAATAAACACCTCTAACAAGATCAAGATTGGCATCATAAGTTTTAACATAATAGTTGTAACAAATGAGCAATCGGTTTTGAGCTACCCTGAAACTGTTAATCTTGGGACCGATATTTATAGAATCAAAATAAAGCCATTGGGATCCGTTATTGTAAAAAAGAGTATCCGGGTTTAACAAACCATCTTTTAAAAGTATAATTTTATTTCCAAAGTAAACAATATCCTTATATAAAGCATTTGGTTGTGTCAGGCTTATATCATTAATCCAGTACTCATAATTAGCCAAGTTTGGTGCATTAATGGGAGCAATAAAAACACCTTTTTCGGTTGCAGCCATAAAATGTGAATCACTATAAGCCAGGTTAAAAACCTCAATATGTTCTCCCCCTGGTCCAATGTGCAAGGTGTTTTTAATTTCCTGACGCATCAAATCAAGCTCAACTATTCCAAAGCCACAACTTAGAAATGCATAATTTTGATAAAATGTGATTCTGTTTATATTTTTTTTGCCGGGGATGTTTTTCCTTTTAATATCCGAAATATTGATAATCCTGTTGTTTACAATGAGGTCAATATTTGAATTTTCATAAGCAATGACAAGTGTTTTGGTATTAGGATGGTAATCTATTGTGCTGATACCGACATCACTGAGTCCATTGATTTTTGTTAACCGATTGGTACTATGATCAACCCTATTGTAATAAAACAAGCTTGAGCGGGTGGCGCAATAAATTCTTTCACCTGCATCAGCTACTGCCACTGCTTTATTGTAGGGCAGATGATCGCGCCAATGACCAATAGGAATACCTTGAGCATACAAACCACTCAATAAAAAATAAAACAATATTAATATATTGATTCTTAAGAAAATTAAATGCTGCATTATGATTTTTTAGAAATACTTAATATTAACACCACAAACTCAATTTTATTTTTGGTGATAAAAACTTTTTTAAGCAAAGTTAATATTTTTTTTCAAAGTCCTGTCTGAACAGCTTTGTTATTCGGTAAATAATTAGGCTTTAATTTTAAAAAAATTTACTTAATATCCATAATCAAAGTCCCATCAAAATCCGTTAATGACTGGCTTTTAATTTTATTAATAACATCTATATAATATGCAGAAGCAAGGTCATTATGATGCTCAGTGATAGACTTAAACACAGATAATGCAGCATCAAAATCTCTACTGTTAAAGAATATGATGCCTTTATTAAAATCATCAAGAATTTCCATTTTAGCTTTATAAACTTCCGGAGGATTTCCATCAATAAGTTCATACACTTTGATAGTTTTATCCTTGCCTTTGACTTGAACATTACCAAGATACCTGAATGTAAAATTTTCCGGGTTTTCGAGGCGTGAATAAACATCCTCAGAAATTACCGTTGCGGCTCCAAATAGTTTTGTTAGTCCTTCGATTCTAGCCGCAATATTAACGGCATCACCTACAATACCTCCTTCCCAACGCCACTGATCGCCCCTAATACCCATGATAACTTTACCGGTGTGAAGTCCAATTCCAATTTTAATTTCTCTTCTTCCTTTTTTAATTCGCTCCGCACTGTATTCTGCTACTTTTTTATGCATATCAATTGCAGCTTGAACAGGATTATCAGTTTTACCATAAAACATAGCCATAATACCGTCGCCATAATACTGAACAGGAAATCCTTTATTCTTATTCAACATCTCACCTATATACTTCAGATATCTAACTAAAAATTTGAAATTATCCTGTGGGGTCATACTTTCACTAAGCTTAGTATAAGAACGGATATCAGAAAACATAACCGACATTTCTTTTTCGACCATATCTCCCAATTTAAAATCAATGACACGTCTTTTATCAAGCATTTTTAAAAAGGAACCCGGTAGGTATTTACCATAGGCTTCGTTAATTTTTTGCAGTCTGTAAATTGAAAGTTTTACGATACCAAGTATAAATAATCCCAAAAAGATAATGTAAATAATATAAGCCCAGATTGTCCTGTACCATGGTGGTAAAATAATAAAACTATAAGCAGCAATGATACTTTCCGTTCCGTAAACATTCTTTGCTTTCACATGAAAAGTATATTTCCCCTCAAATAAATTGGTATATTCTTTATCAGAACGAGAAGACCAATCAGACCATGTATTATCGTTTCCTTCAAGGAAATAGCTGTACAAGATACTTTCTTCAGATTCAAAAAATGGTGCTGCAAATTCGAAAGACACATTATTGTACTTGAATTTGATATTTCTTATTGTTTCAGAATGTTGATTTGCTGCTAGGACACGAGATTTATTGTTATTGGTATAGTCATAATAATTGCCATAGAATATAACAGAGTCTGTATTCAGGGTAACTTTTCTGATTAATGCATTAAAAGAAAGATCATATTGCTTCTCATAATTTTTATCAAACAAATATAATTTATCAGTAGAAAAAACTAATAATTGGTTATCAGAGTCGTTGTAAAAGCCCCAAAGGTTTTGTTCTAAAATCCTCCTATAAGGAATTTTTTCATACGTATTGTTTCTTAAATCAATCTTACCAATTGAATTTCTGTCATTTTCTTTAATTACTGCCCAAAGAATATCATTTTCAATATAAACCCTTAGAAGTTCGAGTGATTGAATTTCCGAATTATCACCAAAAATTTTTGCGGGAATAAACCTATCAGCATCTTTATCAAATTGATATATGCCTTTTTTGGTGCCAATAAACAAGATATTGTCCCATTCAAAAAAACAGTTGATATTGGATAATGTTGTATCAGTCTCTTTGTTATATATTTTGATTATAGTATCAAGCTGTGTATTAAAATGTATTACACCTTTCTGAATAGACAAAAGCCACAAATTTCCTTCAGCATCTTCACTAATAATTTTTGCCATATCTGTAACCCCTGAACTTGAAAGAGGGCCTAAATATTCATAAGAATCATTGTGTATCCTTAATTTAGCAAGACCTTTATCCAAAGAAATATAAGCTAAACTGCTATCATTTTTTAGCTGGTAAAGAGAAATTGAGTTAGCCCTTTGAGTAATTTGCACCAAGTTTAAACCATTTACTTCATACAGGTTAAAAGCAGTACAAGCAATTAGCTTTTCTTTGCCCCCCTTTCGTATCACAACAAATTTTCTGACTTCACTGTCAATTTCCTCAATTCTTTTAAAAATTGTCAGACCGTTAGATTCGTTGGTGGTCTGATAAAAAAGACCATCCGGTGTTGCTACATACAAAATATCATTAAACCTTACGACATCACTTATAAGACCTTTAATGCCATGATGGCCATCAAATAGTGAAACAGGTGAAAAAAAATCAAGTTTACTGATGCCTTTATCAGTAATAACCCATAAGACACTATTCTGTCCACCGGCTTTACTTAAATATAAAGAAGCAATATTATTGCTAATCAAACCATCCTGTTCATCGATTTTATTAACAATAAATCCATCTTTATTAATGATAATCAAACCACCACCAATAGTAGCAAGAGCAATTCTATTATCATTTAAAGAAATAGCTGAGTAATAGTAATAATGTTGAGATTCAATATTTATGTCAATTTTTCTTGGAATGTCTAAAGTAAGAGAGTCTTTAAACTCAACTTCATACAATCCATTTTCATAAGTTACAACTAAAAAGCTTTGATTGGAAAAGGGCAACATTGAAACAATGGCCTTGTCTGAAAAAAAGTTTCCATTATTTAGAATTGTAATACTGTCACCGATAAGTTTTTCCAGACCTTTTTCATAGCTGCTTAAATACAATTCATTTCTATATGAAAAAACCTGAAAAATATCAAATTCAAGTTCCCATGTATTAACTATTTCAGTATTTTTATTGTATCTAAAAAGGACACATTCATTAAAGAAGAAAATATAATTTTCAACAGGTACAATTTTCCAGAAATCATATTTCAGATTATCATTCTGACTGAAAGAGTCAGATAATAATACCGGAGTCAAATTACCATTATCATCCGGAAATAAATAGCCAAAACTGTTAGATGTTCCAAAATAAACAATACCCTCATCATCAACAGCCAAAGATCGAATAAAAACATTATCCCCTACTTTTATCTGTCTCCATTTTGATCCATCATAAATTATAATACCTGTCTGATTTGCAAAATACATAACACCTCTTGAATCTTGAACAGCTTGCCAGTTTTGGGGAAATGAATTATAAATATCTTGAGAGTAATTGGTAATCAAAGGAATACCATTTCTGTTAATTTGAGAAAACCCATCTTGAATTATCAAGATTAAAAACAATCCCCAAAAAACAGCTATTTTACAAAGTATTGAACAAGATTTTTTTTTAGTAATTTTAAATCTGTTTTTCATTCATCACAATTTGTGGTTTGATATAAACAAAATTAATAATATATTGTTCAATTTATTATTTAAACACAATAATAATTCATAAAATATTGATTTACACCATTAATGTCCGATAAAAATTATACTTTTCGTTAAAGGAAGTAAATATAAGTTTTCGTTTTTGCTGAAAGCAATTCAATTTTATAAAAACCAACCCCTTTTGAAAAAAAATCTCCAAATACCTGTGAGAATAATGCTTTTCATCAATTTTCAATTTTTTTTCGGACAACATTGGATTTACACTTTGATTTTTGCATTAACATTGTTATATTTGCATAGCTTTAAAGTAAAAATAAGAGGATCTGTTTTTAGGCAATTAAATTGAATTATTTTAAAAGCTATTTCTATCAAAATTATAAAATACAATATCTTTTTTCAAACTTAAAATGAAAACCTGCTATGAAAAATAATTTATCATTAACTTTTTGTATTTTATCTGTGTTATTATTTTGCAGCACATTAAATATTCATGCACAGAATGTAACAATTACAGATGACTCTACCTACAATGCCCATAGTTCGGCTATGCTCGATGTATATTCAAACACCAAGGGTTTTTTAATGCCGCGCACACATCCTGATAGCATCAGCAATCCGGCACAGGGCCTCATGATTTTTGAACCAAATTCAGCCAAGTTTTATTTCTACGATGGCTCTGCATGGATTGATTTAGCAACCATTTCGGGAGGTGACTCCATCTGGACTCAGGATGGTTCTAACAATTATGTATTTCTCACCATCGACACCAACCGTGTAGGTATTGGTATAGATACACCACAAGCAAAACTCGATGTAATGGGGGATGATTTCAACAATTCAAGTGACACTGTCCCACTTTTTGTTGTTAGGGACAAAGATGGCAGAGAAGTTTTTGTGGTTTATCCAAAAGGTGTTTTTATTTATGTTGACACTTTAAGCTCAGGAACAAAGAGTACGACCAACGAACAGCCAACAGGTTTCAGAGTAGGTAAAAAAACAGATGTTGGCACCAAGGATTTTGAACATGAATATTTCACTATCAGCCCTAATCCCGAAGCTGATACAGTTTCTTCAACTGCACGGATTTTATGGTACCCATTAAAAGAAGCTTTTATGGCCGGGCGGGTTATTGTAGAATCCCCCGACAGTGTTGGCCTTAACTCATGGGCATCTGGATTTGAATCAAAATCAATTGGCAACTATTCTCAAGCACTTGGATACAAATCCAGGGCCTTAGGAAATTACTCAACTGCGATTGGCAACTTTGCCTTAGCCGAAGGTGATAATTCTTTTTCCTTGGGAGACAGTGCCGTAGCAGGAAGTAGCGGAGCAAAGGGAACGGCAAACAACTCTTTTGCATTTGGCAAAAATGCTGAAGCGACAGGAAACAGCAGTTATGCCTTTGGTTTGCATTCTCTTGCTACAGGACCTTCAAGTTTTGCATTAGGAGAAGCTTCTGAAGCTAATGGTGTAGGAAGTTTTGCATTTGGATCGATAGGTAAAGATACGCTTGGAAATCCATTTTCTTTTCCAACAGTTGCCGAAGGTGATTTTTCTTTTTCAATTGGTATGAGCAGTAAAACGGAGGGCAATGGAAGTGTGGCATTGGGTGTTAATAATTTTGCCAAAGGCAAGTTTTCATTAGCGTTAGGTAATACCTCAATCACAGATGGTTCGTATGCTGTTGCTATTGGAAACTATACTTCAGCAGCAGGTTCCAGTTCTGTTTCAATTGGAAACAGAACAAAATCAAATGATGTACATTCAGTAGCTATTGGTTATAATGCAGAAACTAATGGTTATGGGGCCAATGCTATTGGTGTTTTTGCTTTGGCTGATTCTGCAAATTCAACTGCAATAGGAACCAATGTAAAAGCAAATGAAGTTGCATCAATAGCTATCGGTAATGAAAGCGAAGCTCTGGGTTGGGCATCAATGGTAATGGGCAGGTACTCTTTTGCCCGCTCAATGAGCAATATCACTATTGGAAATCAGAGTGAAGCAGACTCTTCAAATGCTATCGTAGTTGGTCATAATGCATCAGCAATAGGAAATAATGCGTTAAGCCTGGGTAACGGGACACAAGCTATCAGTTTAAATTCTTTGTCAATAGGAGCCTATACAACTGCTTCTGATACTAATACCATTGCAATTGGACAATCTAGCACAGCTTCAGGAAATTACGGAATGGTTATCGGTTCTAGTTCAACAGCATCAGGTGTGAATTCAATAGCCATTGGAAATAATAATTCAAGCAGTGGAGAAGGAACTATTACAATTGGAAATTGGAATACAGCAAACAACTACTTTGCAGTAGCCATGGGTAACAGCACAACTGCATCAGGACTAGGATCCTTTGCTCATGGTTCTAATGCCAGCAGTACAGGGAATTTATCGTTTTCTGTTGGAAATTCAACTGAAGCTGATGGTGATTATGCCATGTCATTTGGTGATTACACATCAGCTCAGGGCAGTTATTCATTAGCTTTTGGGTGGGATGCCACATCAAGCGGAAATAACTGCCTCTCTTTTGGTTATAAAACAGAAGCTTCAAATTATTATTCATTGGCATTTGGCAGTCAATCTAAGGCCATATCTCAACATTCTTATGCTTTTGGCAATAACTCCGAAGCTTCACACATGTACTCTACAGCCATAGGAAATTCAGCAAAGGCATCCGGATATGCATCTACCGCTATTGGTGATGTTACCTCTGCAAAAGGTAATTATAGTACAGCAATAGGTGAAGGAATAATTGCAAAAGCCATTAATTCATTTGTTGTTGGCCGCTATAATGATACAACAGGAACTACCAATACATGGCTTAGTAATGAACCATTGTTTATTGTCGGCAGTGGTTCTGCCCATAATTCACGTTCAAATGCTTTGACCGTTTTAAAAAATGGCAATGTTGGATTAGGGACTATTTCTCCTTCTCAAAAATTAGATATTGATGGTCAAATAAGAATCAGAGGTGGAAATCCAGGAGCAGGCAAGATATTAACTTCAGATGCAAACGGTGTTGGTTCATGGGCATCAGCAATACAACTTCCTTCAGGGACAGCTAATCAAACATTAAGATATGACGGAAATGGCTGGGCTGCTAGTAGTATTTTAATCAACGATGGCTCTAAAATAGGTATAGGAACAACTTCACCAAATTCCAAACTTCATGTAAATTCTGCTGTAAGTGAAAACGCTTTGAGGGTTCAGGTCAATGGTTCTACAAAATTACTGGTTGTTTCTAATGGAGGTACATCAGTCGGGACATCCAGTACAAATGCTCCTGCAAATGGTCTTTATGTTGAAGGACAATCATTAATTGGATTAGGGACTAGCAGTGCTTTATACAATGCTAACACCAAACTTCAGGTTCAAACAGATTTAAGACATGCAGGTTATTTTTCTACAGACAGTCTGTCATATCTCTCTTATGTAATATATGCCAAACATGATGGCACCGGCACAGGGAGCGATACAAGAGCAGTAAGAGGAGAAGCTATTCCTGGAGATGGCTATGGAATTGGAGGTGATTTTTACGGAGGGTATCAGGGGGTTGCCGGATTAGCAAGTGCAGGTGCTTATAGTGGAACTGTATATGGGGTATGGGGTAGAGCTACAGGAACAACAGGAACAAGATATGGAGTTTACGGCTCTGCTACAGGAGGGACAACAAATTACGGTTTGTATTGCTCCGGAAACGGTGCCTATACTGGAACTTGGTTGCAAGTTTCGGATATCAAGTTTAAGAAAAATATCAAGTCAATGGAAGGAGCCCTTGCCAAAGTTATTCAGCTAGAACCCAAAACTTACGAAATGAGAATTGAAGAGTATGAAAATATGAATTTCAATAGTGGCACCAGATTCGGACTTATTGCTCAGGAACTTAAACAAGTATTTCCCGAATTAGTTTCTCTTGGCGTTCACCCTTCAGATGAAAGAGGCAAAGAAATTGAGTACGAAAGCGTTGATTATATATCTTTAATACCTATATTAATACAAGCGATAAAGGAACAGCAAGTCATCATCGAAAATCAAAATATCAAAATCGAGGATTTGGAAAGCTTAAGAACTGAAATACAAGAGCTTAGAAATATAATTACATCGCAATCGGAGGATAATTAATTTTTAAAACACACTACACTTGCAATACATTATTTTGCAGGTGTTTACATGAAAAAGTTCAAAAACTTATTTAACATGCTTTGAAGCTTGTTCTTTGCATTTAACTTTTCGTGAAAAATCCGGTTTATAAACCACACCAATATTTTGCTTGCCATCAATTTTTATTTCCATCGTTTTTATTGTCCTGACATGACGCAAATATTTACTTTCCTGAACAGCAGGCAAATTGTTGAGATAATCCAGATCGTAATACCCATCATCAATAAATGGATTTATTGTAAAATATCCTACACGAAAAGAAGTTAGATTTTGGAAGAAGTGTGTACCCTGACTAGGATCTATTCTATAATTTTTCAATCCGGATTCAATAATAAGCCTTGCAGCCGAAATCTGAGCCCATTTAACAGGAATACCCAACCAAGGGTCGCTTGAACCCCAACGCCCTGGTCCAATAAGAATATAGTTTTTATTATCTTTAATAAATTCCTCATTAATTGCGTTTACAGCTTGAGCAATAAGTAAATTATCAGCAGGGTTGAAGGCTTCGGGCTTTACGTAAACAATATCCCTGATATTTTGAATAATGCCGTTACCAAGCGCTGATGTAGAAAAAATAACAGTTTCTTCCTTATTAATTTTGTCAACATCCATATTGACAATTTCGTAGTTCTGAACAATGGGTCTTACTTGTAAAAAATTAAATATAAATGGTGAGTCTTTGGGTGTATCCATATTCACGGCAAACTCTATTTCAACATGATTATTCATCTCCTTTTTACAGATTTGAAGGAAATCATTGAGAATTTCCGCCAAAGGCATCAAATTGAAGTTTAGAATATTAGAGAAAGTAATTATTCTTTTACCTTCTTCACTGATGCCATCTCTTACAATATTTGAGTGGTAATCGTAGGTTGAAGCAACGTATTTAAAGCAATTATCATTTTCGGCTTCTTTTATTCCCAGCTCTAAAAGGTTGATATCATCTTTAACTGATGGCTTAAAGCTATCAGGATTGAGATCTAGCGCAATAAATTTCTTCTGTGTATCTCTGAGCGCAAACTCTGGTGAAGATAACTGTAAAATATTACGGGGATGTTTTGGAGAAAAACGCAAGGAGATACCCCCTTCTACAATTACTTTTCCTAAACCAAAAGCGATATTAACTATACCATCTTCAGCATTTTCAGGCCCAATAGGGTAGAAATTTACTGAACGGGCTACTCCTGAAATTGTAGGATAAAATCTTTCGCCATACTGCCTCCCACATATTTCCTGTAGAACGATTGACATCTTCTCTTCATCAATAACATTATGTGTAGCAGCCATATAGGCTTTGCTTGATTTGTAAAAAACAGAAGCATATACCCCCTTAATAGCCTGGGACAGAATTTCAACCATCTTCCTTATGTCATTGTTTACCTTGGGGATCATATAGGTTGAATAAACCCCTGCAAATGGCTGATAATGTGAGTCTTCCAAAATACTCGATGACCTTACAGCTATTGGATTCTTTACAACAGATAAATAAGAAAGAAGATCCTCATGAATTCGGAAAGGTAAGCGAGAATGCATGAAGTGCGTATGTATTTCTTCATCACTTAAATCTGAAAGGGCTATCTTATACAGATTATTTGACTCCATGAATTCGTCGAAAACATCTGTGCTAAGCACAACAGTTTTAGGAATTGTGATGATGGTATTGGGATATTTGTTGTACAACTTATTTTCCTTAATAAGACTATTGATAAAAGCGAGTCCCCTGGCTTTACCACCAACAGATCCATCACCAACTCTTGAAAAAACAATATATTTATTAAATTTACTTTTTTCAAATTCGCCAATGACACCCCTACCTTTTGTCATTCTGTAATGTTCAATAGCATCAAACAAAAATTCCCTGACTTCTTGCAAAGACGAAAACTGTTCGTGGGTAACCGGTTTAAAAAATTCTGCAAGAGGAAATAAAGCCCTTGCTGTAAGCCACTTTGAGAAATCATTTCTTTTAATATGGTATTCTAATGATTCATCCGGTATGGTGAAAATTTTGTTTTGTAATGCATGTAAATCTGAAGCTCTAGTAATTTCCTGAAAGGATTCAGGCATTCTAAAAATAAAATCACCAAAAGAAAAATAATCAATAATAAACGATTTTAAATCATGAAGAAGTGTTTTAGAATGTTTATAAATAAAACCGACCTTCATCTTATACGCAACTTCTTCAAATTCAATGTCAGAAGATTGCAGCAAGAATGTAATGCCATCATCTTCTTTTTTAATTTTTTCACACAGTTTTAAGCCTGCTTCCGGATCAAGAGTACCTTCTCTTTTGTAACTTATATCTGAAATAATACCAAGAAGATTATTTTTATACTTATTGTATAAATCAACGGCTTGTTCATAATTGGTTGCAAGTAGAATTTTAGGTCTTCCACGCATCCTAAGCATTTTCTGATGCTCATTCAAGCCTTCAGTCATCAGTTCCTTTGACTGTCGAAAAAGAATTTTATATATTATTGGCAAATAACTTGAATAAAAACGGATGTTGTCTTCAACAAGAATTATAGTTTGCACTCCTACTTTTTCAACATCGTGCATAACATTCATTTTATCTTCTATCAACTTAATAATAGCAAGTAAAATATCGGCATGACCCAGCCATGAAAAAACGTAATCAATAGCAGTGAGATCTTCCTGATGCAGGCGCATTAAAATTTCGCGAGAGAAAGGAGTGAGAACAACAATAGGTTTTTCAGGATAATGATTTTTAATTTTTCTTGACAGTTCAAAGGGATCAATATTTCCAGTGCTTAACATATTAATAATCAAATCAATTTGTATGTTTTTTAATATATTGGAAGCTTCCTGCCAGTTTGACGCCTGAATAAAAGTTGGAGGATAACGTAAATTCAATGAAACATATTCGTTAAAAATCTGTTCATCAACTCTTCCATCCTCTTCTAGCATGAAAAAATCATATCTACTGCAAATGATAAGAACATTTCTTATCCGTTTTTCCATCAGGTTTTTAAATGCAGTTTCCGTAAAATCAAATTTATTGCTGTCTTCAATAATATTCATTTTCTAAAAATTAAAGAGTGATTACTGCTATTCTTTTCTTTCCATCCATGAGAATTTCCAGAGGTTTATCAAGACTAATGTGTCTGAAATATTTTCCTATATCATTCCCCTTGATGTTATTGATTTTATCCCAATCAATAAAATCTTTTTGAGAAGTATGTAAAACTGAAAAATAACCCACATTCATTGAAGTGACATTATGAAAAAAGTGAGATCCTAAGGAAGCATCCAAAGGAAAATCCTCCTGACTTGTTTCAACTATCACCTTAGCATTTGAAATCTGTGGCCAGCTTACCGGTATGCCAATAAATCTGTCTCTTGTTCCCCATCTGCCCGGACCAATAAGAACATATTTCTTATTTTCCACAATCATTTGTGCATTTATCTTTGAAATTTCTTCTGCAATTTCCAAGGTTTTAGTTTTATCAAAAGCATCCAGTTTAACATATAAAATATCGCAAACATTATTAATTTTACCATTTCCCATCCCTTTTTCGGTAAATAGAATCATTTTATTTCTATCCAGTTTATCGGGATTAACCTCAAAATCTTTTGCTTTACCAATCAAAGGTTTTATCTGTAAAAGATAAAAGGATGCCCTGTAATTTTTATCCATATTAAGATCAACAGCAAACTCAATCTCAACCGGAGAGCCCATGGCTTCTTTTACAACATCCAAAACTATCTGTATGGTTTTGGCCAATGGAATATACTCGTATTTCAGTATATTTGCAAAGTTTATTATTCTCGGCCCCTGATGCGTAAGCCCGGGAACTATTCGCTCATTGTCAGCATCATAAACTGAAGCACAGTGCTTCAATGTGCCATGTTTTTCTGCCTCATATATATCAAGTGTTACGAGTCCGGCATCTTCTCCTTCAAGCAAATTTATTTTTTTCTTACTCATATCAACACCAAAAAAATAAACCTGTGAATTTTTCAGGCAGTCTTTGGGGGAATTGATTTCCAATCCGGGATACTTTGGTGAGAATCTGTATGTTTTTTCACCTTCAACAACATACTTACCAAGTCCAACTGCCATCACGGCGAATCCTTCTTCAGGTTTCATGTGTGAAAAAGGATAAAAGTTGTAAGACTGAGCCACACCGCTTATATGAGGATAGAAACTGTTTTCAAATCTGTTGCCTACAACTTCCTGAATAATAACGGCCATTTTCTCTTCTTCTATCTTATAATTTACTGCTTGAAAATACCCCCTTGCTGTTGGAGAAAAGATAGAAGCAAAAACAAGTTTAATAGCATTACTTAGCTGTTCCAATCGGGCATTGAAATCTTCATCGTTATTAGGAAGTAAATATGTATCAAAAATTCCTGCAAAGGGTTGCATCAGAGAATCTTCAAAAAGACTCGAAGACCTAACAGCAAGCGGTCTATCAATAATTAACAAATACCTTTTAAGTTTACGAATTAATGAGGATGACAATTCCGATTTTACGAAAAGCTCCTTGATGATTTGGTAATCATTTTCATAATAAACTTTCTCTCTTAAACTATTCCGCTCCATAAATATTTCAAATTCCTCGGTACCAATAATTGAAGTACGTGGGGTTCTGATTTTTATGTTAGGTAAGATCTCCGAAAAATTGAAATTATGAATAAGTGTACTTATAAAAGACAAACCTCTCCCCTTTCCACCTAATGCGCCCGGAACCAAACTTACAATTGTAGTTTCGTCAAGAAGAGCAGTTTCATCAAAATTGACAACCTTACCTTTGTTTTTCTCATTGCGATAAGTTTGAATAGTTGTCAGCATGTATTCTCTGAGCTCTTGGTTGTTCTTAAAGTCTGTAACTTTTACCGGTTTAATTCTTTTTGCAAGTTGTATTTCGCCTCTTGCCATTATCCAATTGGAAAAATGATTGCGTCTTGCATGATATTCAAGAGATTTATCCGGGATAACTTTAAGTAACTTTTCAAACTCTAACATATTTGAAGCCGTTGCTATTTCACGACGACCATCTTCATCTTTATAAACAAAATTGCCAAAACCAAGGTAATAACTAATAAAACTTTTAAGATCCTCTTTTAATGTATCTGAGTTTTTATTAATAAAAGTAGTTTGCAACTGGTAGGCTTCACTCGCATTTTCTAAATCGGAAGATTGCAGCAAAGTGGGTAGGTCATTAATTTGACTTTTAACATATTTGATAAATTCCAAACCTGCACGTTCACAAATGATATCTTTTTTTTCAAATTTAACATCTGAAATGACACATAAAATATTTTCTCTAAATTTATTAAATAAATAAACAGCCTCTTCAAAGTTAGAAGCCAGCAAAACTTTAGGCCTGACCCTCATACGCAGGAGTTTGTATAGTTCATCATTAGTGTTGATGTCGTCAATTAACCTTTGGGTTTGTTCAATTATAATTGAATACAAAATGGGTAAATACCGTGAATAATACTTTGCAGAATCTTCAACAAGAAGAATAACCCTTGTAAGACCAATTTCAACGTCATTTTCAACATTGAGCATATCTTCAAGATACTTAACCATGGCAAGAAAAACCTTTGAATCCCCATTCCAAACAAAAATCTTATCAATGTAAGTAATTTTTTTGCTCCCATCCTCAAATAAGGCAATATCACTGTTATTGTTCAGAAGCAAGAAAATGGGAATACTTGGATAAATTTGTTTTATTATCTGACCTAATTCAATAGGTGTTTTTTTATCAACACCCATCATAACAATAACAAGATCATAATGTTTAAACTGCAATTTCTCCAAGGCTTCGTCGGGAGTTGAAACCCCTGTTACACGCGGTGCAGAAGAAAGATTAAGCTGATAATATTCACCTGAGACCTGTTCAAAAAATCGTCCTTCTTTTTCAATACTGTAGGCATCATAAAGATTCGCAACCAACAATATTTCTCTTACTTTATGGGGCATTAAATCATGATAGATATCACGATCTGAATTATGTTTTCTAAGAAATTTCTGGAGCAACTTCATGCTCGCACTTTCTTCTACTGATATTTCTTTTTTACTCGAACTTAAATCCAGCGACTTGATGTAATTCTTTCCAATAAGTGTATTTAGATAACCAGAGATAATACTTGCAAGATTGTTTATCAGCTCACGTTCCTCTTTAAGAAAAGGTCCTTCGTCTAGCAAAGGAAATTCTTTTGTATAAAATATTTCAATGACACCTTGTTTATTATTTACTGTTTCGAAAGTTTTAATCTGCCGCCATTGTGTCTCTTCAAATCCAAGACTTGAATATTCTTCTGTACCATATTTAATACGTGCTACCGTGTGTGATGGATATTGCCATGCGCGCGGTAAGATGCTACAAATCTGCTGAAGCATAACGTCAATATGAGTGTTCTCTTTAAGAATGCGAGAAGTTTGATTAATGGCTTCCAACTCCTTTAATCGTTCTTTCTTCTCGGCAAGAAGTCGTTTTAATTTCTCAGGTGATTTTATCAGGTCATCAATATTGTTAAAAATATCTGATTCGTGATGTGTGCGAGAATTCAAGGGTATATTATCATCCATAGTCTAAACATACAAAATTTAATTGTAAATGTACTTAAAAAACGATTGGTCGATATAAGTAATAGTATGATTTTAAACATAAGTGTTTTACTTATTTAAATTATGTATTTTTCTTATTATTCATACTTATATAACTTAATTTAAGATTATCAATATTTTTTATAGGTTAAATAATTTTTGAAATAAAAATTTTGTTTATCATTGCATTGTAAAAATTTCACTAATTCACTAATTAAAAAATATATTTTATGAATGCACATTTGACAGAAAAAGTTAACCAATTTATGGCAAAAGTTATTGCCAAAAATCCGGGCGAAGTTGAATTTCACCAGGCAGTTAAAGAAGTTGTTGAATCTTTAATTGAGTTTATAGATGAAAATCCAAAATACAAGGATGCAAAGATTCTTGATAGAATGGTTGAACCAGAAAGATTAATTATGTTCAGAGTTCCATGGTTGGATGACAAAGGCGAAATTCAAGTAAACAGAGGTTTCCGTATTGAGATGAACAGCGCCATTGGACCTTATAAAGGTGGTTTACGATTCCATCCAACAGTTAACTTAGGTATTTTGAAGTTCTTAGCGTTCGAACAAGTTTTCAAAAATAGCTTAACCACACTGCCTATGGGCGGAGGTAAAGGTGGCTCTGATTTCGATCCTAAAGGTAAATCGGATAATGAAGTTATGAAATTTACTCAAAGCTTTATGACAGAATTATGCCGTCATATTGGACCAGACACAGACGTTCCTGCAGGAGATATAGGAGTTGGTGGTAGAGAAATTGGTTTTATGTTTGGACAGTACAAGAGAATCAGAAATGAATTCACAGGGGTTTTAACAGGTAAAGGTTTAGAATGGGGTGGCAGTTTGATTCGTCCAGAAGCAACAGGCTACGGTCAAGTTTATTTTGCTGATGAAATGCTTAAAACACGTGGCGACAGTTTCAAAGGAAAAACTGTTGTTGTTTCAGGTTCCGGTAACGTTGCACAATATGCTACACAGAAAGCAACTCAATTGGGTGGCAAAGTTGTTACATCTTCTGATTCAAACGGTTACATCTATGACCCTGCTGGTATAAATCAAGAAAAACTTGAATATATCATGTGGCTTAAAAATGTAAAACGTGGCAGAATTAGTGAATATGCTGATAAATATGGTTGCGAATATGTAGCAGGTAAAACTCCATGGGGTGTTAAATGCGATATTGCTTTGCCAAGTGCAACTCAGAATGAATTAAATGCCGAGGATGCAAAAACATTGGTTGCTAATGGTTGCTATTGTGTTTCTGAAGGTGCAAATATGCCATCTACTCCTGATGCAGTTGAATATTTCATCGAAAAGAAAATATTATTTGCTCCCGGAAAAGCTGCTAATGCAGGGGGGGTTGCTACTTCAGGTTTGGAAATGTCACAAAATTCAATGCGTTTGAGTTGGACAAGAGAAGAGGTTGATGCTCGTTTACATAACATTATGATTGATATTCATAAAACTTGTGTTAAATACGGAAAAGGCTCAGATGGTGTTGTTAACTACGTTAAAGGTGCCAACATTGGTGGGTTTATTAAAGTTGCTGACGCTATGTTAGCTCAGGGATTAGTATAATCCTGTTTTTTTGTTTTGCAAAAAGAGGCCGTTTCTAAATTTGAAACGGTCTTTTTTTTGCAGAATGACTCTCTGCTATAATATTGCCATAAATTATAATTATTCCAAATCAGACAGGTTCATTTTAAGAAGCTTATCCAAATCATCAGGTGTATCAATGCTTATACTTTCAATTTCTGTAATATTAACGAAGATACAATAACCGTTTTCAAGCCATCTCAATTGTTCTAATACTTCTGCAATTTCAAGTGATGAGGGAGGAAGTTTACACAGATTATCTAATATATTTGCACGAAAAGCATATAAACCAATATGTTTCAAGAAAAAATGATTTTTCAGAGAGGATTCGCATAAACCATCCCGCATATAGGGTATAGGAAACCTCGAAAAATAAAGTGCTCTGTTAAGATTATCTTTTACTAGCTTTACGACATTAGGATTTTTCAGTTCTTCAAAATCTGTTATAGTTTTAGCCAGTGTTGCTATCTGAATATCTGCATGGGTAAAACATGCTATAACTTTGTCAATTTGTGTTGGGCTAATGAATGGTTCATCACCCTGAATATTTAAAATGATATCAAAATGTTGCTTTTTTGATTCAATTATCTGATAAGCTTCGTTGCATCGCTCAGTTCCTGATGTGTGAACAGAAGATGTCATGAGTACTTTACCTCCAAAATTGTTTACATGATTAAAAATCCTTTCATCATCTGTTGCAACTACTACATCATTAAGATTCTGACATTTTTTTGCCTGCTCATAAACCCTTTGTATCATTGATTTACCCTGAATCGATGCCAAGGGTTTTCCTGAAAAACGACTGGAATTATAACGAGCCGGAATTATGCCTAAAACCTTCATTAATAATTATTTGAAAAGTCCATGTAATTCACCGTCAATTTTATTGATGATAAAACCAAGATCTTGTTTGTTCTCGGTAAAATCAATTGTATCTACATCAATAATTAGGAGATTACCACTGTTGTATTTATCAATCCATTCTTCATATCGTTCATTGAGCTTTGTAAGATAATCAATACGGATTGTGTTTTCATAGTCTCTGCCTCTTTTTTGAATCTGAGACACCAATTTTGGAACAGATGCTTTCAGATATATAAGTAAGTCCGGAGGCATAAGAAAAGAACTCATCAACTCAAATAATGAGCTGTAATTATCAAAGTCTCTACTTGACATGAGGCCCATACTGTGTAAATTGGGAGCAAAAATATATGCATCCTCATAAATGGTTCTATCCTGAATGACAGTTTTTTCACTCTTGCGTATTTCAACAATTTGTCTAAACCTGCTGTTAAGAAAATAAACTTGAAGATTGAATGACCACCGTCTCATATCTTCATAAAAATTATTCAAATATGGATTGGTGTCCACATCTTCATAATGTGCATCCCACTTATAATGCTTTGATAAAAGTTTTGTTAAGGTTGTTTTGCCTGAACCGATATTTCCTGCAATAGCTATGTGCATATGAATTTATTTAAATAATGTAAATACTGATTAATTGAGTTTACGAATTTAATAATAATATCTTTTTATAAAAAAAATAAAAAATGAAATAATGCAATTTTTTTTAGGGTTCAATATTAAATTATATAATTTTGCACAGAACACAAATACAAAATATTATGACAAATAATAAAATTATTGAACTAGATGATGCTGTTGTAAAATTTGTTGGAGATTCAGGAGATGGAATGCAAGTTACCGGAACACTGTTCTCTGATACAGCAGCATTAATGGGAAATGATTTAGCTACATTTCCCGATTATCCAGCTGAAATCCGTGCTCCCCACAACACCATTGCTGGTGTATCAGGATTTCAGGTACATATAGGAAAAAGAAGAATTCATACTTCAGGTGACAATTGCGACGTTTTAGTTGCCATGAACCCAGCTTCTCTTAAAGCCAATCTAAAATGGTGCAAACCAAATGCAACCCTTATCATAGATAACGATATTTTTGATGTAAGTGGTTGCGAAAAAGCCGGTTATGCTTCAAATCCACTAACAGACAATTCTTTAAACGGTTACAAACTCTACAGTTTACCAATATCTACCTTAACCAAAAATTTCATTGAGGGTAAGGTAGGAGATGTAAAACTGGGTATGAGAACAAAAAACATGTTTCTATTGGGTATTGTTTATAATCTATTTGGAATGGATTTAAAAACAGCCCATCACCTCATTGGAAAGAGATTTAAGAAAAAAGCATCTGTTGCAGAATTAAATAAAGAAGTTATTTCAGCAGGCTATCAATATGCTGAAGAACATAATTTGTTTACCGAAAAGTTTCATGTTGGACCTGCTGATTTGGAAAAGGGGGCATATAGAAATATTACGGGAAATGTGGCAACTGCATGGGGTTTACTTGCTGCATCTGAAAAATCAGGACGTCCACTTTTCCTAGGCTCTTATCCTATAACACCAGCCACAGAGATTCTTATGGAATTAGCTCAGCACAAATCGTTGGGAGCAAAAGTTTTTCAAGCAGAGGACGAAATTGCAGGTATTTGCTCAGCAATTGGTGCTAGTTTTTCAGGTTCAATGGCCTGCACAACAACATCTGGACCTGGTTTATCACTCAAAAGCGAAGCAATCGGACTGGCTGTAATTACAGAATTACCCTTAATTATTGTTAATGTACAAAGGGGTGGACCTTCTACTGGTTTACCTACAAAATCTGAACAATCAGATTTATATCAGGCTCTATACGGACGTAATGGAGAATGCCCTGTTATAGTAATCGCTGCATCCACAGCTGCAAATTGCTTTTATTATGCCTATATGGCTGCAAAATTTTCATTGGAACACATGACTCCTGTTATTTTATTGACAGATGGTTATTTAGGGTTAGGCTCCCAGATTTTCAAAATACCTAAAATGTCAGAACTACCAGAAATTAAACCTCCAATTGCCGAAGCAAATGACCCTGATTTCAAGCCTTATAGAAGAGACAATAGACTCGTAAGAAAATGGGCTATCCCCGGCACAATAGGATTAAGGCACAGGGTGGGTGGTTTGGAAAAATTAGATATTGAAGGAACCGTAAGTACCGACCCTCTAAACCATCAGAAAATGTCTGAATACCGTCTTCAAAAAGTCCTTAAAGTTGCCGACTATATGCCTGAACAGGATGTTTATGGAGAAGATAGCGGTGATTTATTGGTCGTCAGTTGGGGTGGCACACAAGGTGCTGTTCGCTCTAGTGTTAAACACATGATAAAAGATGGTAAAAAGGTAAGTCATGCCCATTTCCATTATATTATGCCCTTGCCCAAAAACACAGCTGCTATTTTTAGCAGGTTTAAAAAAATAATTGTTTGTGAGTTAAATATGGGACAGTTTGTAAATTATCTAAGAGCATCGCTCCCTGAATATAAATACGAACAATATAATAAAATTCAAGGCTTACCATTTTTGGTAGCAGAATTAAAAGCTAAGTATAATCAAATTCTGGAGGAAAAATAAAATGGCTATAGAAAACACTATTGATAAATCAAACGAAGAACTGTCAAAACAGGATTTTGTAAGTGACCAAATGGTTAAATGGTGCCCCGGATGTGGTGCTCATGCTATTTTGGCTTCTGTAGCCAAGGTTTTTCCCGAAATCGGCTACAAAAAAGAAAACTTTTGTTTTGTTTCGGGTATTGGGTGTTCATCACGATTCCCTTATTACGTAAACACTTATGGTTTTCATGGTATTCACGGAAGAGCCAACCCTATCGCTACTGGGGTTAAAGTTTCCAATCCTCACTTAAGTGTATGGATAGCTACTGGTGACGGTGACTCCATGGCTATTGGGGGTAATCACTTTATTCATATTGTGAGAAGAAATGTTGATGTTAACATTATGCTCTTTAACAATCACATTTATGGGTTAACAAAAGGACAATATTCTCCTACAACACCCATGGGATCCAAAACTAAAACTTCACCTCAGGGTACTATCGAACAACCCTTTAATACAGCCAATCTCGTTATGGGAGCTAAAGGTACTTTTTTTGCACGCGTTGTGGATACTAGGCCGGGTCTTATGACAGATGTGATGTATGAAGCAGCAAAACATGACGGTACTTCAGTTGTTGAAATTTTACAAAACTGTATTATTTTCGCTGATAAAACCCACGAAGATATTACAGGTAAAGATGTTAAAGATGACAATCAGCTTCTCCTTAAACATGGAGAACCAATGATTTTCGGAAAAAACAAGGACAAAGGTATCGTTTACAGAGATGGTGCTCTAATGGCTGTTACTATAGGTGAAGACGGATTTAAGCTTGAAGACATTCTAGTTCATGACCAGTATCGTTACAACCCCGGTTTACAGCGTATGTTAGCAAGAATGCATCCACCAAAATTACCCGTTGCATTAGGAGTCATCCGATCAGTAGTTGCTCCAACTTATGATGATTTGGTTGAAGAGCAAATTGAATATGCCAAAGCAAATGATCCCATAAAGTGTGTGGACGACCTGCTTAACAGTGGTGATACTTGGGAGTTATAGCAAAAATCTCTGCTTTTTATTTAAAAACGGTGGTTTAGCACATTCTAAACCACCGTTTTTTTATCTCCAAAATTACTGATTCAAAACCTGTCAATATTTTATGAGGTTATAAATACAATTATGCTGTGAAGTACGAATATGTATAAAGTAATATGAAGGGGGTAAGTTTGAAATATCCAGATGGGTTTCTGTCAAATTTTCGGAAAATAAATCTAAAACTTTGATACCTTGGTAGTTAAAAACACTTATTTCTTTCATAGGTAAAACAGAAATTATATGAACAACATCCATAGCAGGATTGGGAAAAACATTAAAATGTTCTGTTATTTCTATATTTTTGGGGACACCTACAGGAAATAAAATTGAGTCAACCCATGCGGGGTTATCAATAAATGGATTTCTGTTGTTTTGCAACTGATAAATAGCATTATTTCGATCAGTTTCCTTTTGGCTCACAGGGTCATTTATATGCCAGCTATACATAAGGTCATAAGCCCATGGCTTCAATTCTGCGCCTTGTGTTTGGGCACTACCTGGCCATCCATTGTCCTCTCCATAATATCTTACAGTTATGTAAAAAAAAGAACGTGCTATATCACCCTTATATTCATCAATTGGTTCAAAAACAACAGATGAATAACCCGGAAATACACAGTTCCCGAGTTTACTGCCATTTTGAGATGTCCAGGATGCATTATTAACCTCTCCATATGGATAATTGCTTCTTTTACTGTTTACATAACCATCAGTAGGATAAATGTTGAACAAATCAGAGTATATGGGAGAAGAGGTATTATCAAACCAGCTTTGAGGCCATGAATGCTCTTTATTATAACAGTCTCCTTCTCCAGAATATTGACCGCATTGGTCAGATGGATTCGTATAATAATAAATATATGGAGGGGTTCCAAAAGGATTATCCGAATAGATATCCCATACTTGATTATTTCCTTTATTATCTGTATATTGTAAAACTGAATATATAGCAGAGTATGAAATTACATTATGGTTCTTTATTATATTATGTAAGGCATTTTTAAGTGACAAGCCGTTTAGGTTTTGAGCTCCATCATAATAACCTGGAGGTATTTGAGCATATAATACGACGCATATATTTAAAATTATTAAGATCAAAAATATTTTTTTCATATGTTTACAACAATTTTACTTAACAAAGATAGTCAATTTATTAAAGAAAAGTAAGTTATCATTTTATAATCTTTCACCTATTGAGTCATCAACAATTTTTGGACTGATGCTCTCCTTTTTCAAACTCCGGATAGAATAATTTGACATGAAAAATAATTAATAAAAAAAATTATAAAAATGTTTTTACTTAATAAAAAAGACTTATCTTTGCACCCTCAAATTATAAATATAAATAAAAATGGCAAGAGTTTGTGATTTAACAGGTAAAAGAATGATGGTAGGTAATAATGTATCTCACTCTCATATTAGGACAAAAAGAAGGTTTTATCCCAATCTTCAGACAAAAAAATTTTATATTCCAGAAGAGGATGCTTGGATTGTTTTGAAAGTTTCCACCTCTGCCATGAAAACTATTAATAAAAAAGGAATCTATAATTATCTTAAAGAAATAGAAAAGCAAATTCAATAATATTTTCATTAAATGTTAAATAAAGACTGCTCTTTGCGGTCTTTTTTTTTGTCTGCTCAAATATTTATCATTTCTTCTTAATTGGAATAAAAAAAGGGGGTTTTAATAAAGCCCCCTTTCCCATTGATTTAGTTTGATTGTTTAGAAAACACCCTGATCTAACATAGCATTGGCTACTTTCATAAAACCGGCAATATTAGCACCTTTAACATAGTTTACAAAGCCGTCTTCTTCTTTTCCATATTTTACACAGGATTCATGAATATTAACCATGATTTGGTGTAATTTTTCTTCAACTTCTTTTTCACTCCAACTAAGTTTCATCGCATTTTGTGATTGTTCCAAGCCTGAAGTTCCAACTCCACCGGCATTAGATGCTTTTCCAGGGGCATATAAAATTTTATTTTCAAGGAAAACTTCCATAGCTTCTGGAGTACAGGGCATATTAGCTCCTTCTGATACACATATACAGCCATTTGCTACTAAAGTTTTTGCATCACTTCCATTCAGTTCGTTTTGTGTTGCACAAGGTAATGCTATATCAACCTTTACTTCCCAAGGTTTTTTACCTTGATGGAATTGTGCATTTGGAAACTCATAAGAATATGGTTTAACAACATCATTATTAGAAGCTCTTAATTCAAGCATATAATCAATTTTTTCACCACTAATTCCATCTGGGTCATAAATATAACCATCAGGGCCTGAAATTGTAAGAACTTTAGCTCCTAATTGGGTTGCTTTTATAGCTGCTCCCCATGCAACGTTACCAAAGCCTGATATAGCTACTGTTTTACCTGCAAAACTTTGACCGCGTGTTTTTAACATCTCTTGGGCAAAAAATACATTTCCAAATCCTGTAGCCTCTGGTCTAACTAGACTGCCGCCCCAGTTTCTGCCTTTTCCGGTTAAAACACCATTATGTTCACCGGCTAGTTTTTTGAACATACCATATAAGAAACCAATTTCTCTTCCACCAACTCCAATATCACCAGCGGGAACATCAACGTCAGCACCAATATGTTTCCATAATTCAAGCATAAATGCTTGGCAAAAACGCATAATTTCTGCATTGGATTTGCCTTTTGGGTCAAAATCAGATCCGCCTTTGGCTCCACCCATAGGTAAGGTTGTTAAACTATTCTTGAAAATTTGTTCAAAACCTAAGAATTTAAGAATGCTTAATGTTACACTAGGGTGAAAACGTAAACCTCCTTTATAAGGTCCTATGGCATTGTTGAATTGTACTCTATATCCACGATTTACATGAACATTTCCTTTATCATCAACCCACTGAACTTTGAAGGTGAAAATTCTGTCAGGTTCTGTAATTCTTTCAATGATATTGGCTGCCTCAAATTGTGGGTTTTCATTTACCACTTCTTCAATTGATTCCAAAACTTCTCTTACTGCTTGCAAAAATTCAACTTCTCCTGGATTTTTTTGCTCAAGCTTTTGCATTATTTTTTCTACGTTCATAACTTTGATTTTTTTTTGTTTATTATTTAATTATTTTATAAAACCCCTTTTTTTGTGGCTTTATTATATGCTATTATTTTCAACTGCAAAGATATATTTATTTATTGTTACAAGCAAAAAAAAAATAAGAGATTTCATTATTATCTGATTAAGTAATTTGCTTAATATCAGATAAGTTATAATAGTATTAAACTAAGTAAATTGTCTATTTTGTGAATATTTTTTAAGATAGGCAATAAGTATAATTATAATAAATTATATTTGCCATGTTTTTTTTAATGAAAATGAATTTCAGAATAAATTTAAAAGCTAATTCTGTATTAGAATAGAATAGGTAGCTGTTTAAAAATTTAATTTTCATTTTCTCTAAACTTAATACTGATTTTTTTAATAAATTTTATTTATTTACATAACCTAATCAAAATAACATGAAAGTAGGAATTCCAAAAGAGTTGTCGCAAAACGAATTAAGAGTTGCCGCAACAAAACAAACTGTAATTCGCTTAAAAAAGCAGGGATTTGAAGTTTTGGTTGAAAAAGGATGTGGTGTAAAGGCAAAAGTATCTGATGAAGATTATGCTGCTGTTGGTGCAGAAATTATTATGACTGCTTCTGAACTTTATTCCAAGTCTGATATTATTCTAAAAGTTCAACCTCCCACAGAACAAGAAGTTGATTTAATGAAAAAAGGTCAGGTTTTACTGAGCTTTCTTTACCCTGCACAAAATCAGGAATTACTTAAAAAGCTTGCCGATGCTGGTATCAATGCTATTGCCATGGATGCTATACCAAGAATTTCCAGAGCACAAAAGATGGATGTGTTATCTTCAATGGCAAATATAGCTGGGTATAGAGCTGTTATTGAAGCTGCTAATTTTTTTGGCCGCTTTCTTAATGGTCAAATTACTGCTGCAGGAAAGGTGGAACCTGCAAAAGTCCTTGTTATTGGAGCCGGTGTTGCAGGATTGGCAGCAATAGGTACTGCCAAATCACTGGGTGCTATTGTAAGAGCTTTTGATACACGCAAAGAAACGGCTGAACAGATTCAATCAATGGGTGCCCAGTTTATAACAGTAGAAATTGATGAAGATGGTTCAACATCATCCGGCTATAGTAAACAAATGAGTCAGGCTTTTATTGATGCAGAAATGGCCTTATTTAAAAAACAAGCAGAAGAAGTTGATATCATTGTAACAACAGCACAGATTCCTGGAAAGGAAGCGCCCAAACTCATTCTCGATTATCATGTTAAGGCTATGAAACCGGGTTCTGTAATTGTTGACCTTGCAGCATCAACAGGAGGTAACTGTGTATTTACGAAAAAAGATGAAGTTTATACTACCGAAAATGGTGTAACCATTATAGGTAAAATTGATACACTCCCTTCGCAAGCCAGCTTTCTTTATGGAAATAATCTATGCCATTTACTTGATGATATGGGAGCTGGTAATTTTAAAATTGACATGAATGATGATATCATTAAAAGAGCCATGGTCACCTTTGAAGGCAAAATTAACTGGCCACCAGAACCTCTTGCCGTAAGTGCCCAAGCAAAAACAGAAGTTCCAAAACCTACATTAGAAGAAGAAACAGCTTCAAAAGCAAAAAAAGTAAGGAAAGCAGTCATATCTAACATCATCACTCTTGCTATTTTAGGTGGTTTATTATTTCTATTAGGGGGTGTAGCACCTTCTAAATTCATGGGACATATCACAGCATTTGTTCTTGCGGTTTTTGTTGGATGGAATGTTATCTGGAATGTTACACATGCCCTGCACACTCCTCTTATGTCTGTTACAAATGCAATCAGTGGCATCATTATAATTGGTGGTTTATTACAGATACAGGATGAAATATCAGATCCGAGAACTATAATGGCATTTGTTGCCATTTTGGTGGCCACTATTAATATTGTTGGTGGATTTGTGGTTACTTACAGAATGTTAAACATGTTTAAAAAATAATAAATTATGACTACATTATTAAATATTCAAATAGAACAAATAGCAAATATTCAGATAGCAGCTTATATATTTGCTTCAATATTATTCATTCTTAGTCTTTCGGGCTTATCTTCTCAGGAAACTGCAAAAAAAGGGGTTATTTATGGTGTTATCGGTATGCTGATTGCAATTTCTTCTGCCTTTTTGGGTGGTACAATTAACGGGATTCCATTTATTATTATTGCTATTGTTATAGCTTCAATTATAGGTATCATCGTTGCACGAAAGGTTGAAATGACTGCCATGCCTCAATTAATTGCACTCTTACATAGTTTTGTTGGTTTAGCAGCCATTTTGGTCGGTTTCAGTTCTTATTTCGATACAGGTGCTGAAATACATGATGCCGCTGAAAAATCTATTCATCTCGTTGAGATCTTCATTGGTATTTTTATAGGCGGTATAACATTTACAGGTTCAATAATAGCATGGGGTAAACTTACCGAGAAAATTGGAAGTAAACCTTTTATCTTTAAAGGTAAGGACATGTTAAACATAGTTTTATTACTTGCTTCTATTGTACTTTGTGTTTTGTTTGTTGGTTCAGAAGGGATGGATGGCAAACTATATCTTTTTATTGCCACAGCCATTGCATTATTCTTCGGTGTTATGATGGTGATGGCTATAGGTGGTGCAGACATGCCTGTTGTTATTTCAATGCTTAACTCAACTTCTGGATGGACAGCTTCAGCACTCGGCTTTATGCTGGGGAATAATCTTCTTATCATTACTGGTGCATTGGTAGGAAGCTCAGGTGCAATCCTTTCAATTATTATGTGCAATGCAATGAACAGATCTTTTTTCTCGGTAATTACAGGTGGATTTGGTTTGGAGGTTAAAACCGGCAAGAAAATTGAAGGTAAGGTTACTTCTATAACTGCCGAAGAAGCCATTGAGCTCCTTAAAGATTCACAGTCGGTTATTATTGTTCCAGGTTATGGGATGGCAGTTGCTAAAGCTCAATATCCTGTATTCGAACTTGTTGAAAAGCTCAGAAAAAAAGGCAAATTGGTCAGATTTGGAATTCACCCTGTTGCAGGAAGACTTCCCGGACATATGAACGTATTACTTGCCGAAGCTAATGTACCTTATGATATCGTGCTTGAAATGGACGAAATTAATCCCGATCTTCCTGAAACAGATCTGGTACTTGTAATTGGTGCAAACGATACTGTAAGTCCCGGTGCACAAGATGATCCATCAAGCCCCATCTACGGAATGCCTGTAATTGAAGCATGGAAAGCTGCTAAAGTTATTGTTATGAAACGTTCAATGGCTGTTGGTTATGCTGGTGTTGATAATCCTTTGTTTTATAAGGATAATACCGAAATGCTTTATGGTGATGCCAAAGCTACTTTAAATAAATTAGTAGCAGGTATCGAATAAATTACCGTCTTTTTCAAAGATTTAAAAATAGCTGATTGTTTTTTTATAATCAGCTATTTTTTTGTATTAATTAGAATTGTTGCGTCTTTGCGAATACACTATATACTTATTCAGTAATTTAGAATATATATAAATTCAAAAAAAAAACATTTTTTTTTATTATAAATGAAATTGATTGGATATATTTGCCAAGTATTAACTTAAAAAATTTAAGATATGGCTTATGTTATAAATGAAGATTGCACTGCATGTGGAAGTTGCATTGACGAATGCCCAGTTGAAGCGATTTCTGAAGGTGACATCTATAAAATTGACCCTGAAATTTGCACAGATTGTGGTGCATGTGCAGATGTTTGTCCGGTTGAAGCAATTCACCCTGAATAAACTTTACACATTATCAGTATTGAAAAGCCTGCTCATAAATGAGTAGGCTTTTTTTTTCACAATATTTTCTTTTTTACAAAAAGTGGTAATTTTGAGAATCAATGAGAATAATGAAAAACACTTACTTTTAATGCTCTAATTTTAAACATTGAACCAATGGGTAAACAAAAAATTGAAGATAATTTTTTTAATCGGGTTTATGCTGTTGTACGATTAATTCCTTATGGTAGGGTAACTTCCTACGGTGCCATAGCACATGCTATTGGAAGCCCATTGGCTTCAAAAATGGTCGGTTGGGCGATGAATAATTCACACGCCCTCCATGATGTACCTGCACACCGTGTTGTTAACAGAAATGGTTTACTGACAGGGAAAAATCATTTTGCAGGAGAAAACATGATGCAGCAACTTTTAGAAAGTGAAGGTATTTATGTTAAAGAAAATAAAGTTGTTGATTTTGAAAAGATATTCTGGAACCCACAAAATGAAATCATGATTGATGATGAATAAAAATTATTTTGTAGGCTTAACTTTTAAGCTTTTTATCTTTTTCTTCTTAACGGGTATCACATCCATATTGCTTATAAGCTCATTTTCTTACTTTAATACAAGACGGGCTTTGCTTGATAGGACTTTTCAACAACTTACAAGTGTAAGGGTATTAAAGAAAAGACAGGTTGAAATTTTTTTTAAAGACCGTATAAATGATATTCAATATCTTTCCGGAACTCAAAACATTGTAGAAATAATTTCTATGATGAACAGAGATGAACAAAACCAAATAACTGAGTGGCCGGCCTCCAAGGGGTTGCTGAAAACTTCTGCACATTATTCAAATATTTTTGTTACAAACTTTAAAAAATGTATTTTATTGACTGAAGGAGAGGATAATCCTTATGTAATTTCATACATTGAAACCAATGATTCTACTTTTGACATAAACTCATTATTAAAAACCAAGAACGAATTAGTAAATCAGTCGGATATAATAATTAAAGATTTTTATACCCAAAACAAAGGAAATTATGTTAAAAAAATTCTGGTGGGAGCACCAATATTTAAGAATAATATCCTTTCAGGTTTGATTGCTTTCTACTTAGATTATGAGGTTTTAAATAATATTATGCTCGAATTAGATAACCGTAGTGGTTTAGGTGAAAGCGGTGAATCTTATCTTGTTGGAAATGATTTTATTATGAGAAGCAGCTCCAGATTCCATAATGGTTTATCTCAAAATACGATTGTCAACACAGTTGCTGTTTCCAATGCTTTAAGAGGTAATGAAGGCACAGGTCTGATAACTGATTATAGAGGTGTTGAGGTACTTTGTTCGTATGGGCCCCTCAATATTGATGGATTACATTGGGTTATTATTGCTGAAATAGATATTCAGGAAGCCATGATTCCTATTAAAAACAGCAGGAACAAAATTCTTCTAATCAGCTTTATTATTTTTGTACTGCTTCTACCTGTTTCATATTTATTATCCAGTAAAATTACCCATCCCATTATAAAATTAAACAGGGCAATTAACCTAATGAGTGAAGGCAGTTTAGATATATATGTTGATAATAACAACAATGATGAAATAGGCTCTCTTACTTCCTCTTTTAATATCATGGCATCAAAAATCACTAAGCAAACCAACGAATTGATTGAACGCGAAGAACGTCTTCAACACTTCTACGACGCCACAAAAGATGGTATTATTCTTCACAATAACGGCATTCCGGTACTTATTAATCAGGCACTTTGCGACTTAACGTTTTACAGTGAACCTGAATTGATGCGTATGCACATAGATGGTTTTTTGATTGCCGGTAAAAATATTGATAAAGCCAGCATCGACAACAAAATAATAACTTATGACGGTATTATTGTAAAAAAAGACCAATCCCTGCTGGAAGTTGAAGTTCAGGAAACTATGATTGAATATAAGGAGATCTTAATTAAAGCCATTGTTGTAAGAGACATTTCTAGAAGAAGAAAAGCTGAAAAAGCGCTGACAGAAGAAAGAAGTTATCGCCTTTCCTCAATGATTGATGGACAGGAAATGGAAAGACAAAGGCTCTCTAGGGAGCTTCATGATAGTTTAGGACAATCTCTTATCGCAGTTAAACTAAAATTGGAAAGTATTATAGACGCCGATTTTGAAAAAACAAAAAATACAATAAATGAAGTAAAGAATTTATTTGATGCTACAATAGACGAAGTAAGACGTATTTCTAATAACCTTATGCCTGCAGTACTTTATGAATTCGGCATCCAAACAGCTTTAAGTAATCTTTGCAAAAGAATTGAAGAAACAGCATCCTTTAAAGTTGACTTCTATTCAAATCTTACAAGCGATAATGAGGATAGCAAAATAAAAACATATCTTTATCGTATTGCCCAAGAAGCTATGAATAATTGTGTTAAACACTCAAAGGCCGATTTGGTTAAGGTTTATTTGTTGGAAAATGCAGGAAAAATTAAATTAATTATTAAGGATAACGGAAAAGGTTTTAACTTTGATAAAAACTACAAAAACTATGGCAACGGTATTTTAAACATGAGAGAAAGGGCTCAGATAATCAACGCTGAAATTGAAATACATTCTGCTTTGAATCAGGGGACAGAAATTATTGTTGAGATACCTTTAAAATGATACTTTTTGATATGGAAAAAATTAAATTAATTCTTGTTGATGACCATCATATTGTGAGAGATGGCTTTAAATCATTATTGTCCGATTCTGTTGATATTAAAATTATTGGTGAAGCTGCTGGGCTAAAGGAATTAGTGGCTTTAATGAAAATTGAAATGCCGGATATAATTATTTTAGACATTTCTTTACCCGAAATATCGGGTATTGAAATTACAGCTTATTTAACTGAAAACTTCCCCAATGCTAAAGTTCTTATTTTGTCAATGTACACCAATGAGGATTTTATTCGCAACGCAATTAAAGCAGGTGCTAAAGGATACCTCCCCAAAAATACTACTAAAAAAGAATTCTTACAAGCCATTCATGCTATCCATGAAGGTGATGAATTTTTCAGCAAAAGTATTTCTGAAATTATTATGAAAAGTTATGTCAAAAGAATTAAAAGCAGTGAAGATCCTCATCGAAAAGAGGACCTGCTTTCTGAAAGAGAAATTGAAATCTTAAAACTTTTTGTAAATGGTTTATCAAATCAGGAAATTGCTGACAAGTTGTTCATTAGTATTCGAACTGTAGAATCACATAAAAACCACATCATGCAAAAGCTGGAGCTTAAGTCAACCGTTGAAATGGTTAAATACGCTATCAAGAATAATATTGCTGATATTTAATTGGCACCTTCTTTCTATAACTATTAATTTATTTTGTAGATTTACTAAAAAAAATTCATGAATAAGAACTTAGATCCTGATTCAAGTCACTTGTCCGAAAAAGAAAAAGAATTCGAAAACACAATCCGCCCTACTGACTTTTCGTGTTTCTTTGGACAGGAAGGTGTTGTTGACAATCTGAAGGTATTTGTCAAAGCAGCAAAAAAGAGAAATGAATCCCTCGACCATGTCTTATTACATGGGCCTCCTGGATTAGGAAAAACAACACTGTCCCATATTATCGCTAATGAATTAGGAACCTCCATTAAAGTAACATCTGGGCCTGTACTTGATAAACCGGGCGATTTGGCCGGTTTGCTTACTAATCTGGAACCAAACGACGTCCTTTTTATTGATGAGATTCACCGCCTTAGTCCTTTGGTAGAAGAATATTTATATTCAGCTATGGAGGATTTTAAAATTGATATTATGATTGATACCGGGCCCAACGCAAGAAGTATTCAAATTAAGCTGAATCCTTTTACACTTGTTGGTGCTACAACCCGTTCAGGTTTACTCACTTCTCCTTTACGTTCACGTTTCGGTATCAATTTGAGGTTAAACTATTATGATTCTGCTCTTTTAGCCAAGATTATTACTCGTTCTGCCGAAATCCTCAACATTAAAACAAATGCAGATGCCGCAGCCGAAATTGCCAGAAGAAGCAGAGGTACTCCCCGTATTGCCAATCTTCTTCTAAGACGAGTCAGGGATTTTGCCGAAATTATCGGCAAGGGTATTATTGACATGAATATTACAGCCTATGCACTCAAAGCCCTGAATGTTGACGAAAATGGCCTTGATGAAATGGACAATAAAATACTATTGACCATTATTGACAAATTTAAAGGCGGTCCGGTAGGAATTACAACAATTGCAACTGCTGTTGGCGAAGATGCAGGAACAATTGAAGAGGTGTATGAACCATTTTTAATTATGGAAGGATACCTAATTCGCACACCTCGTGGCAGAGAGGCCACAGAAAGGACATATAAACATTTCGGTAGAAACACTAACAAACCTCAGAATTCTTTATTTTAGTCTTTCAGGTAAATTCTACACTATGCCCACTAATAGGCAGGAACTTTACAGCAGTTTAATTAAAAAGGAAGCTATTAATAATGGGTATTCAGCATGTGGCTTCTCTAAAGTTTGTTTCCTTGATGAAGAAGCACCTAGACTTGAATCATGGTTAAAAAGAAATGGTCATGCAGGAATGACTTATATGGAAAGAAATTTCAATCTGAGACTAAACCCAGCCTTGCTTGTTGAGGATTCAGAAACAATCATAACCCTGCTATACCAATATGGTAATGTGGCTGACCAAAATATTGAAAGTTATTACAAAGTGGCTCAATTTGCACGACTTTTTGACTACCATGTTTTTCTGAAAGAAAAAATGAAATTAATGATTGAATCCCTAAAAATTGAAATAGGAGACTTTAATGCTCGTACTTTTGTGGACTCAGCCCCTATATTGGAAAGGGCTTGGGCTGTAAGAAGCGGACTTGGTTTTGTCGGTAAAAATTCTCAACTCATTATTCCCAATTTGGGAGCTTCTTTTTTCATTTGCCAGATTATCACTGATTTAAAACCTGTTTACGACAATAAATTAAATTTGGATTTATGCGGTAGGTGTCGCAAATGTATTGATGCTTGCCCTAATAAAGCCATTCTTGAGGACAAAACTATTGATGCATCAAGATGTATTTCATATCTTACCATTGAAGATAAAGAGGAAAATCAAAATCAAACTGAATATGGCATCGAAAACAGAATTTTTGGTTGTGATATTTGTTTGGAAGTCTGTCCTTTAAATCAATGCAAAAAGAACAATCAAGATGCTCAGAACTATGTTAATAAGCCATTATTGGCACTTAATAAAAAAAACTGGGAAATTTTGAATGATTTAAATTTTAAAGAAAACTTTAAAAACACACCTTTTTGGAGAACCGGTTTGAAAAAAATTAAAAAAAATATTGAAAAGGCAAACTCTTGGTCAATTTGAAATTGAACATGACTTAATTTCAAAACTAAAAGGGTAAATCACCGTCAATATCATCATTTTCAGATTCAATACCTTCTATTATATCAGGTGCTATTTGTGAAGTGGCATTTGCATCAACCACATCAATTCTCCATACTTTAAGGTCTGTGTACCATCTGTTATTAAATTCTCTGCTTTCTATATCAAAATATAAATTGAGAAGATTTCCAATCTTCAGTATTTGTTCAGTCATGAGTTTTTCTTGCCAAATGGCTAAACATATTTTCTTGGGGTACTGATTATCAAGGGTCTCAACTATAATATCCTGTTTTTTCCATGTACCATTTTTGCCTTGTCCTGTTTGTAAAGGTAAAATTTGAATGAGCTTAGCTTTTATTTCCATAATGAAATTCAATTAATTTATGAGTATCAAAAATAATAATAAAAATTGAGGTATCAATATTTTATATTGCTAATGATTAAAGAATATATTGCTTAATTTTTTTAAAATGAACTTCTGAAAAGAAATATTAAACTCGATTTTATCTTAACAAAGATGATATAATTTTTTCGCTGTCCACAGTTGCGCTTTGCATTACTTTAGGGACAACGCCCTTCATTACTCTTCCCATTAAAGAAGTATTCATTCTTGATATATAAACCTTGCCATCGGATTTTTCATAAATTGAAATTCGACAAGGTAGCATTGAAGAAACAATTCTTTCATTATCTCTCGACAAAATCTCATGCGCATGATCAGGATGACAGATCTCATACACTTTAACTTTTCTGACAGCGGGTTTTCCGAATTTTTCCATCGTTTCTTGCAAATCATGAATTTTTGGTATTTTCCAACCCATTTCTGAAATCGCTTTCTGCAATTCTTCTTCTGTCTGTTCAAAATTAAATTTGGAAATATCTTCCTTTAATACCAATGAAGATAAGCTTGTGTATATTACTATAACTGTAAAGATAATTCCGGTTAATATACCCGCTATGCCTATTATAATCATGTCCATTTTCATATCAATTAAGTTGTTAATAAATTATTTTATTTAAGTCATAAAAAATCATGCCATAGATTTTATATTTCTGAATACCAATTAATTATATGTTTATTTTTTCGAGTATTAAAATAAAATACAATTAAAGTTAACAGTATTTGTTAACTAAATTTGTTAAGTTAATCAAATTTATCATTAATTTAAATAATTGTCATTAAACATCAATTATTCTTACCTTTGAATTTATAAACTAAGACTATGGAATTTGAAACACTTGAACTGGAAAATGGTATTAGATTGGTACACAAGCAGATAAGTTCTCCTGTAGCACATTTAGGAGTTATTATTAATGCCGGTTCAAAAGACGAATTGGCGCATGAGCACGGTATGGCTCATTTTATAGAGCATGTCATTTTTAAAGGTACTCAAAAAAGAAAAGCTTATCATATTCTTAATAATCTTGACAACGTTGGCGGTGATATCAATGCTTATACAACCAAGGAAGATACCTGTATTTATGCTTCTTTTCTGAATCAATATTACAAAAGGGCGGCAGAACTTATTTCTGATATCTGCTTTAATTCTGTATTTCCTGAAAAAGAGTTGCCAAAGGAAAAAGAGGTTATTTATGATGAAATAAATCAGTATAAAGACAATCCTGCTGAAGATATTTTTGAAAATTTTGAATCTCTGATTTTTAAAAACCATCCATTGGGAAAAAGCATTTTAGGGCAAAAAAAAACCATTTCACGTTTCACGAGGGAGGATATTTTCAAATTCATTAAAAATAATTACAAAACCAATCAAATTGTTGTTAGTTCTGTAGGAAATATAGGAAAAAAGGAACTCGTAAAAATCTTCAAAAAACACTTCTCTGAAGTTATACCCAATTGTTCTGAAAACAAGCTATATCCAATTGAAAAATACAAACCCGAAATCAAACTGATAAAACGAGCCGGAAGCCAATGCCACACCATTATTGGCTCCCCATCCTACAGCCTTTATGATAAACAGAAAACAAGCATGAGTTTACTCAATAACTTATTGGGGGGTCCGGGCCTCAACTGTAGATTAAACATGAATATCCGCGAAAAGTTTGGTTTTTGTTACAGCATCGACTCCAATTACTTACCACTTGCTGATACAGGCATCTTTAGTGTTTATTTTGCTACAGATAATAAACACAATGAGAAAGCAGAGATGTTAGTTTTAAAAGAATTAAGTAAACTTCGGAACGAAAAACTGGGAACGCTACAACTTCTGAGAGCTAAAAATCAATTAAAAGGTCAGATTGCTATTTCAAATGAATCCAAGCTTAATGAAATGCTCTCAATTGGAAAAAGTTTGCTGGTTTATAATAAAATTGACAGTATTGAAGAAGTGTATAATAAAATAGATAAAATTAGTGCCGAGAACCTTCAGGATGTTGCGAATGAGATGTTTGACGAAAAAAATTTATCGAAACTGACTTATCAAAAAAAATAACAAATGGAGTTTATTTCCGAAGATTTATCGAACTATTGCGAAAATCACAGCTCTTGTGAAGACCCTGTTTTAAGTGAACTTAGCAGGGAGTGCAGATCTAAGATGTTGTATTCACGCATGTTATCAGGTCATTTACAAGGTCATTTACTGACTATGTTCAGCAACATGTTAAATCCCCTACGCATTCTCGAGATTGGGACTTATACGGCTTACTCTGCCATTTGCCTTGCAAAAGGATTACGAAAAAATGGCCTTGTTCACACTATTGAAATAAATGAAGAATTTGAGGATTTTATAAGAAAATATATTAAAAAAGCAGGGATGGAGGACAAAATTCAGTTGATTATTGGAAATGCTCTTGATATTATTCCTAATCTTCAGGATGAATATGATTTGGTATTCATAGACGCTGACAAGGAAAATTATCTTAATTATTTTCAACTTATCTTTGACAAAGTGAGAAAAGGAGGATTCATCATTGCAGATAATGTACTTTGGAGTGGTAAAGTTTTAAATCCAGCATTAAATGACAGCGAAACTCAAGCTATTGTTGCATTTAACAATTATATTAAGGAACGCAGCGATTTAGAAAACCTTATTCTCCCTTTCAGGGATGGGTTGATGATTATTAGAAAAAAATAATTAAAATTTGATTTCTGTTTTGCTACAAGCGCTTAATAAGTTTGAAGTCAAAAGTGGCTTTGAGCTTGTCCCTGTACAGATATAGTCCGAAATAATATGGTAATAGAACTGCCAGTGAAAGCAGACCGGCAAGCCACTCTTTTTTAAAAAGGCTCAACGACAAAATAAGTGTAAGCATCAACAAAAGAAAAGGAATGAAGTAGCCTAGAAAAACAGCCTTAGTACCTAAATTCTGAGTAAGAACCACACTCACATCATCACCTACATGGTATTCATTGTTCGAACTTCTCTTAACTTCAATAATTTTCTCTTTTATTTCCCAAATATTACACACACTCTTTGCATGACAAGCAGAGCAAGCTGATTGAGTAATAATTTTAACGTATATAAGATCACCTTCAATACGTTCTATGGTGCCTTTGTGTTCTATGTTGTTTTTACTCAAATCATAAAGTTTTATGGATTAGACAAAGTAACAGGTAAAATTTTACCATTAAAAAAATGATGTCCTGTAAAAGCAAAATTTTTAATAAAACCGGCTACTTCTTCAGGTGTTTTTGGAGCTTTATAACCAGGGAAAGCCTCTGCAAGCATTTCAGTTTGTACGGCTCCCAGCGCAAGACAATTAATACTAACACCATAGTCCTTCAACTCTTCTGCCATGCATTCTGTTAAAATTGCTAATGCTCCTTTTGACGCACTGTAAAGCGATAGTCCTTTGTATTTTGAACTTCCCTGAAACCCACCCATACTACTGATATTCAGGATATGAGAACCTTGTCGAAATTGATTCAATAAAACCTGCATCAATGTGAATGGAGCTCTCACATTCACATTAAATTGACGGGAAAAATCATCGTTTGTCTGGTGGGTAAATGGCTTATTTATAAGTATCCCTGCATTATTTATAAGAATATCTATACCATCAATTTGGCTCTTAACAATCTTTGCCAAATTTCTGAATGAATTCTGATTTCCTTCAAGATCAAATGGAATAATACTGATTGACTGATTACAGTTTTCATACAGCTTATTTAGCAAATCACTATTTCTTGATAAAGCTAAAATCCTGTTATTTTTATCTTCAGAGCACAACCTTACTAACTCAAAGCCAATCCCTCTTGATGCACCGGTGATAATTATGTTCATTCTGTTTATTGATAAAATTTAACTAATTCACGATGAAGTAGTCATAATATATTCAGTCATATTATTCCAGAAAAAGCCAATTCCATTTTCTTAGTTAATTCTTGGATAGCTGATTTTATCCATTACAATAAAAGCATTGGGATAGTTACTTTGGATTGAAAGGTAGAAATTATAGGCTTCAATTCTTGTCCTAAAATCTCCAGCTCTGACCTTGTAATAGGGTGAATCAAAAACAACATAAACATCAACCTCAGGATATAATCTCATAAATTCAGTTCTTGCTTGATTAGCATTGGATTGCGATTGATTACCGGCATCAAAAAAAATCTGAACTCTAAATCCATCAATTGTTGCTTCATATTCGCAAATTTCTTTGTACTTCTCAAGAAGAATATCTAAACGGATGTCTTTATAAACAACAATATTTCCTTCCTGAGATTGTGCATTAAGAAAGCCAATCATCAATAACACAAGTAAAATGATTTTTGAATTTTTCATTGTTGTGTACCTATCCTGATAATAGATAACAAATTTTAATAAGTATTATTATAACCTTGGAGTGACGCTATAAAGTTCTTTTGGATGAATGCTGAGTACAGGAATAGGAGAATGAGTTACAACTTGTTCTGCAGATGCACCAAGTAATATACTTAAAGTTGAAGGTTCTTGTTCTGTCATAATAGCAATGAGGTCAGCATCAACATTTCTAGCATAATTAATTATTTCTATCGGTTTCTTCTTAGATTCAGAGATTACAGTTTTAACTCCTCTTTCATTAATAAAAGCCACAGCTTGCTCAACATATCTTGCAACATTCTTTTTATCGGAAGTTGATGTAAATGTACCCACAACATGAATTTCAGCACCGAAAAGTGCTGCAAGGTCAGTTGTAAATGGAACTTTCTGTCTTGAGTCGATAGAAGAATCAATAGGCAGCACTATTCTAGATATGCCTTTTTTTGTGCAAAAATCATATCTGATTGTAATGACAGGACACGGAGCAGAAGTCACTATTCTACGGGCATTACTCCCAAGCCAAAATTCCTCAAATCCTGATATACCATGGGTTCCTGTTATTATCAATGAAGCATCGCTGTATTTAGCTTGATTGGCAATCTCTACATGAATCTTCCCTTCTCTGATTTTATATTCCAATTTGCCTTGCTTAAGGTCTTTTTTATTTTCTTTAATAATTTCATCAAATCTATTTTTACCTTCTGCAAGGAGCTTCTCATCAACATTATTGTAAATAGAATCGTTACTGTCCGGTTTTAAAACCCAGCACATTAAAATACCGGCCTCTAATTTATTAGCTAATTTGATAGCATATTTTAGCGCTCTGATTGAACCTTGCGAGAAGTCAATAGCTACAAGAATTTTCTTCATATGAAATTTTTTAATTATTAATAAAGATTATAGATAGAACAAATTTACATAACTTGAATTATCTGCAAATTTACTTATTTTTTTTTATAGGTAAACTTTTTATTTGCAAATTTCAATTAAGAAATTAACTTCTAAACAAAGCTAATCAGTCTTATTTTAATTTCTTTTCTTATTTTTGTTAGCTATTTAATTACACTAAAAAATGCTATATAAAATCAACACTATAATTATTATAATTCTTCTATCACTTTCTTCATTGAACACATCAGGAAATTTTACTAATTCCTTAAATCCTATGCAAACAAATGTTTATCAAACACAACCGGACGAACCGGTTCATAATATGAGCAACCTGAGGTTTTACTCTTCCTTTAGGAACATTCCTCCTGTAAAATCTGCATTTATTACAGCTCCCGATCGTTTGGAAATTTCTTTAAGTGTGTCCCTTCCTGCTGATGTTCAAATCTCTCTTAAAACATACAACTACGATTCCTATAACCAACAAACAGGTCAATATGACATGCTTGTAATAGAAATGCCCGAATACATACAAGATGGTGATAGAATAATTATTGAAAACTACCAATTCGACCTAACAAAAAATTATGTTTTAGATATAAATGGAATAAACAATAATATTTATTTATCCCCAGAAATCGGTGGCATTATCGATACTTACTTTGATGCAACTGATGAAATGGATCTAGGACTATCTTACAGTGGCTCAAATGCCAAGATAAAAGTCTGGTCACCACCTGCCGGAAGAATTGACCTGCTCATGTTTGATAGAAACCAAAATCCCTTGGTTCCAAAAAATGAATTAAGATTTAAAAATAAAGGTAAAGGTATATGGGAAATTGAAGTTAAACCGGAAAATTTTAACAATATTACTTCTTTAGATGGTCTTTTTTATCAATTTAAAGTGTTCACTTATGGAAAGGCAAGACTTGCTCTTGACCCTTATGCAAAATCAATGGCTGCTTTTGATACAACCGGTACCGATAAAATTGGAAAGGCCGCAATAGTAAATATGAACAGTCAGAAAGCAAAACCTGTAAGGTTTGTTAATAATTACTCAAATGCCCGATCAATGGCTAATGAAGTAGATATGATTGCCTATGAAGTTCATGTAAGAGATTTTACAATTCAACCGGGCCTTTTGGAAGATAATATTTCCGGAACTTTTAAAGGATTTATTCAGAAAACAGATTATCTTAAATCATTGGGGATAACTCACGTACAAATGCTACCCGTTAGTAATTTCTATACTGTCGATGAAAATGATAGAACATATAAAGGCAGTAATGATTCTCAGGGAAATTACAACTGGGGTTACGACCCTCATAACTATTTCAGTCTCGAAGGCTGGTATTCAACAAATGCAAACGACCCCTACATCAGAATACGTGAATATAGAGAATTGATTCAATCTTTACATGATAAAAATATTGGAATCATTATGGATGTCGTTTATAATCATTGTTATATCGTTGAAACTTTTGAAAATGTAGCTCCCGGATGTTATCTTCGGTATGATGATAATCTGAATATTTCAGGAACAACAGGTGCAGGGCCATCCATAGAATGTCGTCATAAAATGGTTAAAAAACTTATGATTGAATCTTTAGTACATTTTGTTAAAGAATACCATGTTGATGGCTTCAGATTTGATCTGATGGGCTTCCACGACCATGAAACCATGGTTGACATTAGAAATACAGTTGGAGCTGCATATAACGTAAATAATCCTTATGAACTTATTCTTCAAGGAGAAGCATGGCTGTTTTCTGATATTGATACTGATGTAAATGCCACAGGAATTAATGCAGCTACAACAAAACTAAATTATCCCCGTCAGGGTGAGAAAATTGGATTTTTCAACGATTCATCAAGAGACTCTTATGCGGGAAGGCAACAAAAAAATGGGTTTGTTCAAGGTGATTATAAGAATTTTTCTAAAGTGGCGTCCGGAATAGTAGGAGGATTAATGGGATATGATGCCGGAAATTCAATCATCAATACGCCGGATTTCAATGACCCCTATAATTTATTTGCAGATTCCCCTTCTTCATGCCTTAATTATCTGACAATTCATGATGGGTTTACTCTTTGGGACAAATTAAACCTCTCAATAAAAGACCCTGGTAAAAACAAAAGGGCTAAGATAATGCGTCTAGCATCAGCCATGCTTTTTACATCTCAAGGGAAAGTCATTTTGCATGGAGGTGATGAAATATTGAGAACAAAACCGCTATCAGGTATTGACAAAGAAAGTCATAGAGCCCATACTTCTCCTGAAACAGATGAAGAAGAAGGGACTTTGTATTTTCACGAAAATACTTACTGCTCAAACGATTATACAAATATGATTAGATGGGACAGACTTGAAAATGAATTTTATGAACAAGCCAACGGTATGTTGAGCTATTATAAGGGATTGATCCAGATGCGCAGACAGTTACCTTGTTTAAGATACAAGAATGCTGAAAGCATTAAAAATGGCCTTGTTTTTCTTAACAAAGAAAGAGTTGACTCTTTGTCGTCTTCCTATTCCGGATTCAACGATGAAAGGTTAACTTCTCTTGAAATTAATTTCACAAATGGTCCTGTTTCTCAAAGATATTTTATTGCAGGAGAGGTTTACCCTCGAGAATCAGAACCAAATGATGCCGGAGCGGACATGTATTATGTTGATTTTGATGCACATGGCAATGGAAGTATCCGTTTTAGCAAAGCACAAATTAGCTTATTTGATTTGAATAAATGGGGTGAAGCAGGTAGTTTAAATATAAAACTGGTTAAAACACCAGGGCAATGGGATTCTCCAATGAATGCCTATACAGAAATGGGAAATAATGTTATTAATCCAAATGGCATCAACTTGCAGCAACAGGTCTTTTTTGATTTATCCGTCAAGGATTGCGTTGCAGGAACCAGTAATTTTGAAGCTCCTCAATATTTGGCCTATCATTTAGACAATACTCTTGAAAATGAATATGCAACAGGCATTAGATCTACATTATATTCGGAACTTATTGTTGTACATAATGCCAGTGCCGATGTTTTGGTTCTTGAAACAACATATATTGAAAATCCTGCAGAATGGGTTGTTATTCTTGACAGTTATAATGCTGGCACCAAGGCTTTAACTTTCTCACCTGTTCCAACAACGCAAACAGGCAAAACAAATGTTCTTATTGAATCACATAAATTAAGCATACCTTCTCATAGTGCCGCTGTAATTGCAAAAAACAGATAAGCTCACTATCTTCTATATAATGCAACTATCCTTCATAAGTAAGTTTCTTCTTTCTTTGTTAATATTTCACTCCAGAATCTGTCAACGTTAAAAGTTTTGATTTCCTTATACTTTGCTTTGCAGTATATTTTCATTCAAAATAAATTGAGCTACACCTCAATAACACATGTTTACAATTATTTCTGCCCGCTTTGGCGTTTTAAATTTTTAAAGATAATAACGAAGCTAATTAATTTTCAGCTATTCTTTTCAGATTTTCTGTCAAAAGGGAATTTGTATTTTGAACATAAAAAAAGAGGCTGCACTTAAGGGTCAGCCTCTTTTATTATAAAAGTACTTAGAAAAGGGAAACTATTTTACAACAACAAATTTCCTTGTGGTTTTGTATTCACCAGCAGTTAAAGTATAGTAGTAAGTTCCGTTTGGTAAGTTTTCTGCATCAATAGTATAAGAATGAGTTCCTGCATTTCTTTGGGCATTTTCAGAAACTAAAAGTCTTCCTGTGATATCAAAAATTTCAATATTAACATTACTGTTGTTAGGTAATGAATAAGAGAAAATAGAAGTTGACTGAACAGGGTTTGGATAGTTCTGAGAAACAAAACAAGTAGTGTTTAAATTTTCAACACCAACATTTTGAGCTTCTGTTACCAACCATCTTGTTAAATAAAGAATGAACATGTCATTGGCATCATGTTGGAATGCAAAATAAGTTTGTTGTCCGGCATAAGCAGCTGGAATGTCAATAACTTTATCAACAAAAACAGTATCCAAAGCAGCATTTGCAGGATTGTCAGGTCTTGTGAAAACAGGAGTAGAACCAACAAAATCAAAATAAGTCATGCCAGTAGTTGATAAATAAACTTTATAACCATCACTGTAAGAATCATCGGGCATTTTGTGTTCCCATTTTAATTTACCACCTGTTACAGGAATTGTTACAGGGCCAAAATAAATCCAATTGTTAGCTTGTCCTGGTGGTTCAAACCAAGAGCAAGAAGCCCACATATAAACAGTATCAAGATTTACATCAAGATCATAAAAAATCATCCACTCAGGTGTCATTCCCCAACCAACTGGAGTAGCATTTAAAGCAAATCCTGTCAATTCTTCTGATTCTACAGCAAACAAAGCTTGATCTGCAGGATCAACAACCCAGATATAATAACCGTCGAAATACATGAGTGTATCGCCAACAGCTTTATCTGTCAGTAAGTTTACGCTTACTCCGTTTACGTCAGCTGCATTCAGGCTAACATTTTCTGACTGTCTTGTTTGTGCAAAAATTATTGTGACACAAACCAAAAAAGCCATCAAAAAGGTAAATTTTTTCATAATTAAAAAATTTTTAGTTGATAATTTGGTTAATAATACTGCAAATATATAAAAATATTAATTGGGATATTAAAAATATTTACAAAAAAAATGTTAAAGGCAAAAAAGCTTTAAAAAGCTCCTCTGACAATAAATCAGAGTAGAATTATTATTTATAAAAAGCTTTCAATAGGCTCACATGCACAAACTAAATTTCTGTCACCGTATGCATCATCAATTCTTGCAACCGTTGGCCAATATTTACTATTGCGTAAACCGGCAACAGGGTAAACAGCTTTTTCGCGGCTGTATGGCTTGTCCCATTCTGCTTTAACAAGATTGTATTGTGTATGTGGAGCATTTTTAATCACATTATTTACCTTATCAGCATTGCCTGATTCTATTTCTTCAATCTCTTTCTTAATTTCAATCATGGCGTCACAAAACCTATCAAGTTCTGATAATGGTTCACTCTCGGTAGGTTCAACCATAAGAGTACCATGAACAGGAAAAGCTACTGTTGGGGCATGAAATCCATAGTCCATCAATCTTTTGGCAATATCAATTGCTTCAATGTCTGCAGAACGTTTAAACATATTACAATCAATAATCATTTCATGCGCCACGTGATTGTTCTTTCCAGTGTATAATATTTTATAATACTTCTCAAGCCTTGCTTTAATATAATTGGCATTGAACATAGCATACTCAGTAGCTTTCTTCAAACCATCACCTCCAAGCAACTTAATATAACCATAAGTTATAGGTAAGATTAGGGCACTGCCAAAGGGAGCAGAAGCAACGGCGCCAATACCTTTTTCACCACCTGTTTTGACAAGTTTATGGGAAGGAAGAAACGGCACAAGATGTTTGGCAACTCCTATTGGTCCTACACCCGGACCTCCACCACCGTGGGGAATAGCAAAAGTTTTATGAAGGTTAAGATGGCATACATCAGCTCCAATTAATCCTGGACTTGTTATACCCACCTGAGCATTCATATTGGCTCCGTCCATATAAACCTGACCACCATTTTCATGAACAATATTCACCATTTCAATAATACCTTCTTCATAAACACCATGAGTCGAGGGATAAGTTATCATAATACAGGCCAGATTATCTTTATGCTCAACAGCTTTAAGCTTTAAATCTTCTATATCAATATTTCCCTTTTCATCACATTTAACAACAACCACTTTCATGCCTGCCATAACTGCACTTGCAGGGTTTGTTCCATGTGCTGATGCCGGAATCAGTGCAATATTACGATGACTTTCATTCTTAAATTTAAGATAGTCTCTGATGACCATTAAACCTGTATATTCACCGGATGCACCTGAATTTGGCTGAAAAGACATAGCTGCAAACCCTGTAATTTCGGATAAATCTTTGTTTAATTCCTGTATAATAGTTCTGAAACCTTCTGCTTGGTTTTCAGGAACAAAAGGATGTATTGACGCAAATTCAGGCCAGCTTAAAGCAAACATCTCTGAGGCTGCATTCAATTTCATTGTGCAAGAACCCAACGGTATCATTGAAAGGTTTAAGGATAAATCCTTAATTTCAAGTTCTTTAATATACCTCATCATGGCTGTTTCTGAATGAAAGCTGTTAAAAACGGGATGGGTCATAAAGGAGCTTTTCCTTACTAAAGAATCAGGAATTGTTTGAATCTTTTCACATTCTTGTGGTTGGCAGATATATTTATTAAAAGTTCTACCATTCGCAAGAGCAAAAATCTCAAGTATAGCATTGATATCATCAAGACTTGTAGTTTCATCAATACTTATATTAATTACTTTACCGCTCACATATCTGAAATTCATTCCTTTATCAAGAGCTTTTTTCTTAATATCATCAGCAGAAATGTTATCAGGTAATTGAATGTGTAAAGTATCAAAGAACGAAGAATTCAACTGTTTATATCCATATTTTTCAATTTCCTGCGACAATACAGCTGCCAGAATATTAATATGACGAGCAATTTCTTTAATACCTTCGGGTCCGTGATAAACTGCATACATACCTGCCATTGTGGCTAGAAGAGCTTGAGCTGTACAAATATTTGATGTTGCCTTATCTCTTTTAATATGTTGCTCTCTGGTTTGCAGTGCCATTCTTAAGGCTCTGTTTCCGTTTTTATCAACAGAAACACCAATAATCCTACCCGGAATCTGTCGTTTGAATTCTTCTGTACAAGCAAAATATCCTGCATGTGGTCCACCATACCCCATTGGAATTCCAAACCGTTGTGTTGAACCTACAACTACGTCTGCCCCCCACTCTGCCGGTGCTTTCAACAAAGCAAGACTCATTAAATCTGCTGCCACAACAACCTTTATTCCTGCAGCATGAGCATTCTCAGTTAAAATAGTATAGTCATTTATTTTACCATTTTCATCAGGATATTGAACTATTACGCCAAAAACCATATCATCAGCAGAAAATTCTTTGATATCCTTAATAATGAGCTCAATACCTAATGGTTCAGCTCTTGTAGAAATAACATCAATTGTATGTGGAAAAAGATTTGAAGCTACAAAAAACTTATTTACACCTCTTTTTTGTGCATCTCTGCTTCGACTATTAAAAAGCATAATCATTGCTTCTGCCGCAGCTGTTCCTTCATCAAGTAAGGATGCATTTGCAATAGGCAAACCAGTCAAGTCAACAAGCATCGTCTGATAGTTTAGTAATGCTTCTAGTCGTCCCTGTGAAATTTCAGCCTGATAAGGGGTGTAAGATGTGTACCAACCCGGATTCTCGAGAATATTACGTTGAATTACTCCAGGCATAATTGTGTTATAATAACCTAACCCAATATATGTTTTGAAAATCTTATTTTTTGAGGCCAATTCCTTTAAATGAGAAATGTATTCAAATTCATTAATTCCATTAGGTAAATTTAATGATCGCTTACAGCGAATAGAAGATGGAACTGTCTCATCAATAAGAGTTTCAATTGAGTTTACTCCTATTGTTTCAAGCATATGTTTCAGGTCATTTTTTTGAGGACCGTTGTGTCTTTTTATAAAATTATTTGTAATCATAGATATTATTTTAATATTGTTAACGTTAAGTTATTTTGAATAAAGCCAAGCAAAATTAATTTATTTTCAAAAGGTATTTCAATTTTATTTCTAAAAATTGCTTAAGTTTGCTCAATAATAATTTTAGACATTATAAATGATTTCTTTCCAAAAAATATTAGTTACTCTTTTATTTTGTTTTTCTTTTTCTTTTTTTGTAATTGCTCAGGATAAAGTTATATTTCTTGATGGAACTGAACAGGAATGTAGAATTAAAGCGCACAATGATACTCTTACATGGATTGAGAAACCTGTTCGAAAAAAAATTAAAGAAATATACATTGACAACGATGAGATTTTTTCACTCAATTTTGCTGATACATTTGAGGTTGTCATTTATAAACCTGATGCGGCCAAAGAAAGAACTTTTACAATTGATCAGATGCGACTTTATGTTTCAGGTGCATCATATGCTCAAAAGCATTTCAAGACTCATTTTTCAACGGCAGGAGGATTTATAACCGGTGCAGGAGGACCACTTTTTTTAGGGTTTTATGGCATCGCAGTTCCTGTAGCTTATGATCTTATTGCTGCTGCAATTCAACCGTTTCCTAAACCAAAAACTGACGAAGACATTGCTTTGTTTCAAAATCAATTTTTTATTCTTGGTTATCAAACCATTGCTCAAAAGAAGAAAATAAGGAATGTTATTTTATCCAGTATAACAGGTTTTGTAGCTGTTGGCACTTACAGCTTTATAAATTTTATGAAAAACTAAATCTTTTTTAGTTTTTTTATTGTGTTTATGGGATTTTTAGAAGAAAACACATAATTACCAGCAACCAATACATCTGCCCCTGCTTTAATAATTTTTTCTGCATTTTCTCCGTCAACCCCTCCATCAACCTGAATAAGGGCCTTAGAATTCTTTTTAAGAATCAATTCTTTAAGAAGGCTGATTTTTTCATAGGTATTCTCAATGAATGATTGTCCTCCAAAGCCAGGATTTACTGACATCAGTAACACCAAATCAACATCATTGATGACATTTTCAACGTTGTTGATCGTTGTATGTGGGTTCAGAACCACGCCTGCTTTCATGTCATTTGTCTTAATTTCAGCTAAAGTCCTGTGTAAATGGACACATGCTTCAAACTGAACACTTAACCAATCAGCTCCGACTTGTTTAAAAGACTGAATATATCTTTCGGGCTTAACTATCATCAAATGTACATCAAGAGGTTTTTTAGCAAGTGATTTAATTTGCTTAATGATTGAAAAACCAAAGGAAATATTAGGAACAAAAAGGCCATCCATAACATCAAGATGAAACCAATCGGCTTCACTTCTATTGATCATATCAATATCTTTTGCCAAATTAAGAAAATTTGCAGATAATAATGAGGGAGCAATTAAATGATTCATACAATATATTTTTTAATAAAAAAAATGCTGTATAATTATAATCATACAGCATTTTACAAAAGTATTAATATTTATCATCCTAGCCTAAATAGCTTTTAAGATTTTTGTTTCTGGCCGCTTGTTTCAATTTTTTTACGGCTTTTTCTTTAAGTTGTCTTACACGTTCTCTTGTAAGGTCAAGCTTATCGCCAATTTCTTCAAGAGTAAGTTGTAATTGACCATTTAGACCATAATAATAAATAAGGATTTCCCGTTCTCGAAGCGATAAAGTATTAATAGCCCTGTTGATTTCCTTTGATAATGATTCAAAATATAAATCCTTTTCGGGATTAAAATTTTCGTCCTCACTTCTCAGAACATCATACATTGAGTTATCATCATCTGAACTGCTTAAAGGGGCATCCATTGATATGTGCCGATGTGTATATTTAATAAAATCAGCAACCACGTTTTCAGGAATATTCAGTATTTCAGAAATTTCATCAGCATTAGGCTCTCTTTCAAATTCTTGTTCCAACTTGGCATAAGCTTTATTAATTTTACTGATGTTTCCAATTTTGTTCAGAGGTAAGCGCACAATTCTGGACTGGTCGGCCAATGCTTGTAAAATACATTGACGTATCCACCAAACAGCATAAGAAATAAATTTAAACCCGCGTTTTTCATCAAAACGATAAGCCGCTTTAATCAAACCTACATTTCCTTCATTTATTAAATCCTGAAGGCTTAAACCTTGGTTCTGATATTGTTTGGAAACAGAAATAACAAAGCGCAGATTGGCTTTGGTTAGTTTTTCTAAAGCCACCATGTCGCCGTCCTTAATTCTTTGTGCCAATAAAACCTCCTCTTCGGGAGTTACCATCTCTATCTTACTGATTTCCTGTAAGTACTTGTCAAGGGATTGTGTATCCCGACTTGTAACTTGTCTGGAAATTTTTAACTGTCTCATAATTTTATTGTTTTAGATGATTTTAAGACGATTAACAAAAAAAAAGTTGCTTATTTAGAATAGTTAAAAAAAAGAATTAAATTCGCATAAGATTAATAAAAATAAAATGACAAGAGAAAATGCTTTAATCCTACTGCGAAAATATATCAGTAATGAAAAATTAATTTATCATTGTTTTGCTACAGAAGCTGTTATGAAGGCGCTATCCCATCACTTTAACGCAGATGAGAAACAATGGGCATTAGCGGGTTTACTTCATGATTTGGATGTTGAAATTACAAATGCTAACTTAAAAACACATGGTCTGGAAACAGAAAAAATTCTTAGTTATCATGGTGTTGACAAAGAAATAATTGATGCTATTAAGTTACACAATGAACATGCTCATAATTTGAAGCGCTCTACAATTTTTCATCATGCTCTTGCTGCAGGAGAAACGATTACAGGGCTTATTTTCGCCACTACTCTTGTTTATCCAGATAAAAAGATTGCCTCTGTTAAAGCCAAATCAGTTGTAAAAAGGATGAAAGAAAAAGCATTTGCAGCTTCAGTAAACAGAGATATTATTATGGAATGTGAGATAATCGGTCTTCCCCTACAAGAATTTACAGAAATATGCCTGAATGCCATGAAGGAAATTGCAAACGACATTGGTTTATAATTTATTCTTTTTTGTAACTTTGCTTTAATTATCTTATCAAAAAATTAATGGCCCAGCTCACAAAATTGAACATTGTCGTAATAGGTTCGGGAAATGTGGCTACACAACTTGCCAGGATTCTTTTTACAAAAGGTCATAAAATTTTACAAATTTACAGCAGAACGCTTTCTAATGCCCATGTGCTGGCTAAGGAAGTTGATGCATTAGCGACCAGTTCTTTTCAAGACATTCATACACAAGCTGATTTATACATCATTGCCATCACAGATACGGCTATATATGAAGCGGCCAAGAAACTAAGCCATGTAAATGGTTTAGTAGTTCATACTTCAGGGACTACAGATATGAACGTTTTAGGGCATTTAAATTCTCATGGCGTCTTTTATCCGTTACAAACTTTCTCAAAGTTCAATAAAATGGACTTTAGAAATATTCCAATTCTTATTGAAGCTTCAGACACAGAGAATTTTGACATTCTTCATAATCTTGCAGAATCCATTTCATCAAATGTTCATGCTGTTAATTCTGAAAAACGTTCCTTTTTGCATCTTGCAGCCATTTTTGCAAATAATTTCACAAATCATCTGTATTTTGCAGCCCAGAAAATTCTTTTTGAAAAAGAACTTGACTTTGATTTAATTCGACCACTAATTATGGAATCGGCCCTAAAAGTAATGTCAGCTCTTCCCTCTGAAGTACAAACCGGACCTTCTGTAAGAAATGATGTAATGACTATCAACAAACATTTGAAAATGCTGGAAACTCAAATTGATCTGAAAACAATATATCAATTAATCAGTAATAACATCATTAAATCCTCACTTAATAATGACTGAAATAAAAAACTACAAACAGCTCCTGAAAAATATCACATCAATTTTCCTTGATATGGATGGGGTATTAACTGATGGAACTGTAATAATAGATTCGGATGGTGAACAATTGCGTAATATGCATGTAAAAGACGGTTATGCATTACAACTTGCAGTTAAAAAGGGATATAATATTGTCATTATTTCGGGGGGAAGATCCAAAGTTATGGCTAAGCGATTTGAATATCTTGGCGTTAAGGATGTATTTCTTGGTGTTACCAATAAATTAAGCTGTTTTCATGATTATATAAAAAAACATCAGATTACCCCTAAGGAAACATTGTATATGGGCGATGACATTCCTGATTATGAAGTTATGAAAAATGCAGGAGTCGCCTGTTGTCCATCTGATGCAGCTGAAGAAATTAAAACCATCAGTCATTATATTTCGCATTTGTCAGGAGGCAAGGGCTGTGTTAGGGATATCCTTGAACAAGTTATGAAAGTACATGGTAAATGGTTAGATTCAGAAGCTTTTCACTGGTAAGTAGCAACTTTAATACTCAAAAACAAAAAATTTCAGTTAATTTTAAATTGATAATATTTTAATTCTTCTCAAATGAAATCATTTTTTTACAAATTCACAGCACTTATAATAATCGCATTATATTTAACTGCATGCGACAAAATCAACGAACCTTTTATGAATGAGTTGAATGATGCTGACACAACAGCTTGCCCCACACCTGAATTTGATACAACTGTAATACCCTATAGGGTTGTCTTTTTGGAAGAATTTACGGGGCATAAATGCCCCAATTGCCCTTCGGGTGCAGCAACAGCGCATGACCTCGAAGCCCTATATGAAGAACAGTTGGTTCTTGTGGCTATCCATGCTGGTTTTTTCGCTTCTCCTGACCCTTCGGGCACTTTTATAAATGATTTCACTACTGTTGAAGGAGAGGAAATTGCTACTCAATTTGGTGTTGTTTTAAATCCAAACGGTTTGGCTAACAGAAAGTCTTATAACAGCAATTTAATACTTGCTCCCGGAAGCTGGGGAAGTGCTATTGATGAATTTCTTACTCCTGAACCCGATGCATTCATACAAATAATTACTGAAAATAGTGCCACAGATAATGATATTTGCATACACGTGAGAACTAAGTTCTTAAGTAATTTGACAGGCAATTTTAAACTTGTTGTTCAGATTACAGAAAACAGTATTTTAAGTCCGCAGAAAACCAATGATCCGAATTATCCAAGTGGTTATATCGATAACTTTGAACATAATCATGTTTTGAGAAAAACAGTAAATGGAACATGGGGAACTGACTTAGTAAATGATAATGTCATCGCAGGCACCACCATTGTTAAATCATATAAAATCACTCCAAATTCACTATGGAATACAGCAAATTGCAAAGTTGTTGCTTATGTTTACAACAGCGACAATGATGAGGTATTACAAGCTGCTGAAACAAGTCTTACAAACTAAGAAATTCCTATTTAAATAAAAACAATAAAGATAATTGCACTTCCTTCAAATTATCTCTTAGCTTACACACTTACAATATTTTGTTAAATTTTTCGTTTAAAAAAGATTTTTATTTTCATTGAATGATTAAAGTTATTATATTTGTAGATTAAACGTATAACAAACAACCCCAAGCCATGAAAAGAATATTTATAATTTCAATGTTTATCGGGTTTTCAAGCATTCTATTTGCCCAAAAAGGGGTAATAATTAACGGGGCTGAACTACAAATCAATGATTCTTCCTTTTTTAAAGTTGAAAATGGGGGGCATTTTATCATTAAAGATGAAGGGAAAATTGATCTTGAAGGAACAATCACTGTAAGTGGTGACTGGGACAATCAGAACACAAATTCTGATATTTGGCTTAATCAAAGTAATGGGCTGGTTGAGCTTAAAGGGCAAAGTCAGCAAACCATATGGAATACGACACATTTTAAAAATTTACATATTTTAAATACAGAGGGGGTTATTCTGGATGATGAGCTTGAGGTTGATAACCTAAATATTTCTGATGATGGCTTACTCCAAGCCAATGGTCAAAACATTAACATTTTTGGAAATTGGAACAGTTTAAACGGCACATTTGTTCCTGAAGGAAATCATGTATATTTTATGGGAGATTCTGATCAGGAAATATCATCCGAAAATTCACAAATGTTTTATGATATGACCATCAACAATGGTAATAAAGTTTATTTTAACAACACTTTAGGAATCAAAAGTTTGTATATAACTTCCGGAAATGCTGAAGCAGCCTCTAACGCAAATATTGACACAAGACTGGTTTATAATGGTACCGACTTACAACAAACAGGAGACGAGTGGCCTGCTGTGACCAGCTTTGATGTAATTATTGAAAATAATTCAATGGAGGGGGTAAATTTAAATAGTAGTAAAGTTATTGGCTTAGGAAAAACAGTTACAGTTGAGGGCAATCTGAGACTAAACACTGATACCATTACAGGTTTAGGAAATTTTGTAGTTGAACCCGGAGCTGTTTTAGCCACAAAACATGCCCTAGGTTTAGATGGAAACCTACAAATGAATGGAACTACAGCTCTTAGTCAGATGGCCGCTTATGAATATAACGGTACTGTCAATCAACAAACAGGGAATTTACTTCCTGATACTGTCGCAGGGCTCACCATCAATAATACAGCACCCGGTGGAAATGTCCTTTTAACTCAACAGGGGTTAATAACAATTAATGGTTTATTAAGGGCTGAAAATGGTTCATTTACAGTAAATCCCGAAGCACAAATAACAGTAAATGGAAATACTCATTTGAATGCGGCCAATGGTTTGGTTTTAAAATCTGATGCCACCGGTACTGCCTCTTTTATTGATAATGGCATTATTATCGGCCCCGGTAGTGCAATTGTAGAAGATTATTTAAGAACAGAGGCTGCGGACTTAGGAAGGTATATTTCTGTTCCTATCAGCAATGCCAATAGTAATATGTTTCAGAACCCTGCTGCAGGTCTTTGGGTTTTTAACACAAGTGCACCAAGTCCTCAATGGGAAGCCGTTTTGGGAAACACCAATTTGGATAATATGACAGGCTACGTTACCAGATATCCTGGTGAAAAAACCATTGCCTTTACCGGCAGCTTAAACACCGGTGAAATATCTCGCCTTAATTTGGTGCGAACCCCCAACAATTTCGGATGGAACCTTATCGGAAATCCTTATCCATCTGCATTTGAATGGGAAGATGCAAGTCTCTTTCAGGTCAACAATGCTATTTATTTTAGAAAAGCGAATGGTACTGTTGCCAGTTATGTTAACATGATTGGAACGAACGGAGCATCAAGTATTATTCCTCCTATGCAATCCTTTTGGGTACAGGTGAATATAGATTATAATTCAGGTCATGTCATATTAGATAATGCAGGTCGTTTGCACAGTGCCCAGCCACTTTTTAAAGCGCCTGCAAATCACCAACTAATAAGGCTGATGGTTGACAATAACTATGCAACTGATGAAACTGTCGTGTATTTTGCTGATGATGCTCAAGCCTTTTTCGACGGCCATTTGGATGCTTATAAGCTTCAGATTGAAAATATTAACCTCCCTTCTATTTGTTCCTTTACGGATACTCATGAAGAATTATCCATTAATGCGATACCATTTACAAACGATCCCATATCCGTACCCATAGGTTATAAATCTCAAAATATCGGAATACACCAAATTACAGCATACGATTTTGATAATATTGCTCCAAATGTCAGTATTCATCTTGAAGATTTAGCTTTAAATACAATTCAAAACCTTCGCAACAACAACACTTATCAATTTACTCATAACAGCAACAGTATTGACAACAGATTTGTTCTTCACTTTAATTATATGGCCCTACAAAATAATGAGCTGTCCGATGTTGACCAAAATGAGTTTCTTGATATCTATTCTTCCGGAAATAATGTATTTGTAAATTTCCCTGTAATCTCAGACGAAACTTATAAAATAAACATTTATAATGTACTTGGACAATTAATTTTCAATGAAACCCTAAGTCATCCTGAAAGTCTTCACAAGATTCAGCTTGAAGCCACCAATGGTTATTACATTGTGAACATAGCAACAAATTCACATAACTGGGTTAAAAAAATTAATTTATTCAGATAGAATATTGTTTTTATAAAGTATTGGGGTAATCATTTGCCCATTTTTTGAGAATTCCTGTTTGAGTCCATGTACAAAATACATTTTAATTGCACCTTTTCCCTTGGCCTCAATTTCACCACGATATGAACAATCAAAGAAATCACCTATAATTTTATACGTTGAATCAGAAATATTTACTTTCCCCGGTTCTCCGCAACTTTCCATCCTACTGGCAGTGTTAACAGTGTCACTCCATATATCATAAGCAAATTTCTTTACCCCTACAATACCGGCAATAACATTTCCTGTATTAACTCCAATCCGACATTTCCAATAGTCCATTCCAGCAGCTTTCTTTTCTTCAAATCTTTTATTCATAAAATCCCTAATTTCCAAGGCTGCCAGCACCACATCAAAAGGATTTGTTTTATTTTCAACAGGAATCCCCCCAACACACATATAGGCATCACCAATGGTTTTAACTTTTTCGATACCATATTTTGAAATGATATTATCAAATCGGGTAAAACAATAATTAAGTTCTTCAATTAAATCTTCAGGTTTTATTGTTTCGGATATACGTGTAAAACCACTAAAATCAGTAAAAAGAACAGTAGCGAACTCAATATTTTTAACATTTACCCTGCCCTTTAGCTTTAATTCCTCTGCAATTTCATACGGCAATATATTCTGCAATAATTTCTCTGACTTATCTTTCTCAGAAGTAATTCTAAATACCAGAGATTTCATAATAGCTAAAGTAATATTGAGGTTGTCTTTCAACATATTATAAAAGGAAGCGGCAGATAGTGTCAACAGCCTCCCTCCTGCTTCAGACATCACAGAGGCAGTTCTTTTATTATTGTCTATAAGAGCATACTCGCCAAAAATTCCACCATTACGCATCACATTCAGAACATTTTCTCCATCATAGATTTTGTATGTTCCTTCAATGATGACGTACATTTTATCTGCTGCATCCCCTTTTTCAAATATAATCTGCCCGGGGTGCACATTTAAAACCTCCATTTCAATGGCAATCTTCTCTAATACAACTGACTCAACATCAGAAAAAATCAATGAGTTCTTTAAAAAGGACACTCTTTCATGAATTGATAACTGTGATAACATATTATTTTTTTATACAAAAGTAATAAATGAGACATTAATAAGACAAATTTAAAAAAAATACTATTCCCCAAGCAATGGAACAGGTTTATGAGCATCGTCAATCGCTGCAAGATAAAAATCACCATAAACGGCAACAGAATTATTCTCTTCTGTTAACCATATTTCAACCCTGACTTGAATTTTTACTTTCCTAATTTGTTTTACTACTTTACCAACCAGTTCAATCATTGAACCAGCCCTAACAGGTAAAAGGAATTCAACTTTTTCAATAGAAACTGTAATCATTTCTTTATTACAATATTTTTTTGCAGTAATATAAGCAGTTTCATCCATCCATTTTAAGGCCATGCCACCAAATAATGTATTATGAGCATTAAGTGATTCTGGCAAGACAATCCTGAATTGTCTTATTTCCGATTTTCTTAACAAATCCAACATTTAAAATTTTTTTTCAAAATTAATAAAAAATAATTGTATATTGAACATTTGTTCATTATCTTTGCAGCGAACTATAGTTCATTATAATTTATGAGTCCTAGATTAAAACGTTTAAGAAAAGTACTAAGTCCTCCAACTGTAAAGGGGTTTAAGCCATTTGGACAAGATGTGGTAATTGATAAAAAAGAGCCAATTATAATATATTATGAAGAATATGAGGCTTTGCGTCTGTGTGATTACGACAAATTGAACCACCATCAGGCATCTGTTTTTATGAGTGTATCGCGTCCTACTTTTACAAGAGTATATGCTTCTGTTCGACAAAAAATAGCAATGGCATTTGTTGAGAGCCGACCTATGTTGATAGAAGGCGGGAAAGTATATTTTGACAGTGATTGGTATCATTGCAATACATGTCATTGTTATTTCAATAACCCTGAAAAAAATGTTGCCATCACTGTATGTGGCTTATGTGGAAGTCAAGATTTTATAAATTTCGATTTTGACAATACAGAAAACTATTTTGATGATGACAGGGCAAATGATATTTGTATTTGTCCAAATTGTGGTCTTAAAAAGCAACATCAATTAGGCATTCCTTGCAGCGAAGAAATCTGTCCGGTTTGTCAAAATGTAATGAAAAGAAAAAGAAAAAATGAATATAAATAACCAGAAAAAATAAAATGAAAATAGCCATCACATCAACAGGAAACACCTTAGACTCGACACTTGATCAACGTTTTGGTCGTTGTGCATTTTTTGTAATTTACGATACCGAAAGCAAAGCTACGGAGTTCATACCAAATCCTAATTTAGAGGCTGAATCAGGAGCGGGACCAGCATCAGTTCAACTGATAGCGTCACGAAACGTAAACAAAGTCGTATCAGGAGAATTTGGCATGAAAATAAAACCCATTTTCGACAGTCTTAAAATACAAATGATAATTCTTAAAGAACCTGAAAAAACAATAAAAGAAATAATTAGAATATTAAACCATTAAACTAAATTAATTATGCCAAAACTCGACGGAACAGGACCGGATGGGAAAGGTTCCCGTACAGGTCGCAAATTGGGCAAATGCAATAATCTGCCAGAAGAAGAAAAATTAAACAAGATGGGCAAAGGAATGGGACAACGCCGAAATACAGGTGGCGGACAAGGAAAGGGAAACAGAGGAAACAGTGGGAAGGTTTAATGAATGCAAAATGGTTAATGGTTAATGGTTAATGTAAAATTATTTAAAAAGGAGGTAAATATGCCTGGTTTTGACAAAACAGGTCCCATGGGACAAGGTTCCATGACTGGTCGCCGAATGGGTCGATGCACAAATTTTGGTACAGGAAAAAAAGTACAAACAACAGATCCAAATGAAAACCCATTTGAAAATCAGAATGACAATTTTGATACTAATGGTTTTGGCTTTGGAAGGGGAAGAGGAGGCAGGGGCTTTGGAAGGGGAAGAGGCTTAGGCCGAAGAAATAGGTTCAGAGGAGGAAGTAACGGAAACAACTAAAAAATATAAATATAAAACAAATAAACATTATGGACGAAAAAAATTATGCAATGCCACGTATTGGCGAAAAAGCACCTGAATTTAAAGCAGTTACAACACAAGGAAATATCAATTTCCCTTCCGATTACAAGGGAAGTTGGGTAATTTTATTCAGTCATCCTGCTGATTTTACACCCGTTTGCACATCTGAGTTCATGACTTTTGCAACGATGGAAAAGCAATTTAATGAAGCCAATTGCAAACTTGTGGGTTTATCGGTAGATGGACTTTATAGTCATATAGCTTGGTTGCGTACTATTAAAGAAAAAATTGAATATAAAGGGATGAAGAATGTTGAAGTTACTTTCCCTTTAATTGAAGACATTACAATGGAAGTAGCCATGAAATACGGCATGATGATGCCCGGTGAAAGTAATACCAAAGCTGTAAGGGCAGTTTTTATAATTGACCCAAATGGTATTATCAGGACCATTATTTATTATCCTTTGAGTTTGGGCAGAAACTTTGATGAATTATACCGTGCTGTTATTGCTTTACAAACTGCTGATGCGTTTTCAATTGCAACACCCGCCGACTGGAGACCAGGCGATGATGTTATTGTACCTACTGCAGGTTCTTGTGGGGTAGCTAAAGAAAGAATGGAAGGAAAAGAAAATTTAAAATGTTACGATTGGTTTTTCTGCACTAAGCCATTAAGTAAAGAAGAAGTTGAAAAAACGGTTTTAAAAAAATAACTTAAATACAATAATGTATCTCAACAACATATTTTTTTAGAAAATTTGTTGTTAAGAAATTTTAATCAAAATCTTATGAATAAATGTATAGCAATTCCAATTCAAAATGGAATTTTATGTCCACATTTTGGGCATTGTGAACAGTTTGCCATAGTAACTGTAAAAAACGGCAATGTTACAGATATTAAAGAACTCATTCCACCGGAACATGTGCCAGGATTATACCCACGCTGGGTAGCTCAATTTGGTGTAACTGATGTTATTGCAGGTGGTATGGGAGAAAGAGCTATCATGTTGTTTAATGATCAAAATATCAATGCTTTTGTAGGAGCTCCAATAAAGACTCCTAAAGAATTAGTAGAAGATTTTCTGTCAAATAAACTTTCTTTAAGTGCAAATTATTGCAACCATGATGAACACCACGAACATGGCAATTGCCAGCACTAATAAAGGAAAGATTATAGACGAAAAATGTCTGTCTTGTTTCAAAAAAACATATCAGAAACTTTTTATTAAATTTAAAGTTTCTGATACTGAAAAATTAGCCTTTTTTGTCTTTTATCATGAAACTATCCTAAATTCTGGTTACCTTTCACCACCCGAAATTCAACAGAAATTGAACAAAAGATTCTGTGAAATAATTGGTATTCATGATCCTTTCTTTTATGAAAAAGAAGAAAACAATAAAATTGCATTAGCCCTTTATCTTCAATGGAAACCTCTTGTAAAAAACTCCGTTGATTCATTTAATTTAGCTTTGCGCCTTGCCATAGCAGGGAACATAATGGATTATGGAGCAAATCATGAGTTTGATATCTTTGAAACAATTCAAAATGTAGTTAATTCCAATTTTGCTATTGATAATACGCTGTTATTTAAAGAAAGTATTTCTGCTGCTAATACAATACTGTATCTGGGTGATAACGCAGGGGAAATAGTTTTTGATAAACTTTTTATTGAAACCTGTTTACAAAATAAGACTGTTTACTTTGCCGTAAGAGGTAATCCTATTTTAAATGATGTTACACTTAAAGATGCAGAAGATGTGGGGATGAATGAAGTTGCCCGCATTATTTCAAATGGTAATGGTGTCCCTTCAACTTTAATCAACAAATGCAATTACGATTTCAAAAAAATTTATAAATCAGCTGATTTAATTATTTCAAAAGGACAAGGTAACCTTGAAGGATTAATAAACGAAAATGATTTAAGAATCTTTTTCTTGCTTATGGTTAAATGTGAAGTAATTGCAGAGTTACTGGGAATAAAAAAAGAAAACTTTGTTGTTTATAATCAAATAAAAAAATAATGCTTATTTACGTTGTATTGGCATTGATTGTAGGAAGTATTGGAAGTGTAGCTATGGCTGGTATTTTATTATTGGCTAAAAAAGACATCCTTGAGAAAATCTCTACAAAGCTTATGTACTTGGCAGGAGGAACTTTGCTGGGTGCAGCATTTTTAGGTATGCTGCCAAAAGCATTGAAAATGATGGATGTTCAAAATGTACTCATTTTTGTTCTGATTGGTATTTTATTTTTCTTTATTCTCGAAAAAATTATTCTTTGGCGTACTTGTCATAAAGAAGATTGTGAAAGACATGTGAAAGCTGTCGCACCCATGATATTAATTGGTGATTCTTTTCATAATGCCATAGATGGAATTGTAATTGCGGCTTCTTTTTTAACCTCGTATGAATTAGGCTTTTTTGTTACATTTTCTGTTATATTTCATGAAATTCCACAAGAGTTGGCTGATTTTGGTGTTTTGCTTAAAAGTGGCATGACAAAACGTAAAGCTTTATTTTATAATATGTTATCGAGTAGTGCTGCATTTTTTTCAGGAATATTGGCATATTTCTTTTTAGAACATATGCAATTTTTAATTCCCTATGCTTTAGCCTTTTCAGCTTCAAGTTTTATTTACATTGCTTTAGCTGATTTGATACCAGAAATGCATAAGAAAACAAGTATTAAGGAATCACTTTCTCAGATAATCTTAGTTGTGTTAGGAATTTTTACCATATATTTTATTAAAAACATGTAACAATAAATTATTATGATATACTTCCTACAGTCAAAAAAGAAAAATTACAATTAAGTTATGATTAACAATTCTACATTAAAAATTGCTATTGCCAGCGGAAAAGGAGGAACAGGAAAAACCTTTATAGCTACAAATCTGTATATTACTTTGCAACAAAAGGGATATGAAACTACTTTGGTTGATTGCGATGCAGAAGAACCAAATGATATGATATTCTTTGAAAGCATCAAAGAAACTTCTTATGATATAACTCAGAAAGTACCTGTTATTGATGAAAGCAAATGTACTTACTGCAGCAGATGCCAAGAATATTGTAATTACAATGCAATATTTATCCTACCACCATCAAAAATTATTAATGTTATTGAAGATTTATGTCATGGCTGCGGTGCATGTTCAGTAGCTTGTAGGTTCGATGCCATTACAGAAAAAGACATAGTGCTTGGAACTGTAACCAGTTTTGAACGCACTAAAAAATCAAGAATTATTGAAGCCCGCACAAGAGTGGGAGGGTGTTCCCCAGGATCACATGGGAACGATTGGATATCACCTCGTTGAGGTTCATGTTCGACTG
>JAQVVM010000075.1 GCA_028698995.1 Bacteroidales bacterium | reverse complement strand
AACCGCAAGTATCATAAATGTAGTTTGGAGCGTATCTGTCCATACAATTGTTTTGATACCGCCTTTAAGTGAATATAGAATGATGATTGCAAGTTGTATAAAAGCTGTCACAAAAAACGGGACACCCAAATCTGCCAGTACAAAAACATGCAGCACATTAACAACGAGAAATAAGCGAAAAGAAGCCCCTATTAATCTTGACAGAATGAAAAAAAATGAACCGGTTTTATGTGACCAAAATCCGAATCTTTGATAAAGATAGCCATAGATGGATGTGAGATTAAGCCTGTAATACAGAGGCAACAAAACCGTGGCAATAACAAAATAGCCGAGAAGATAACCAAAAACCAACATCATGTATGTAAACTGTGTACTTCCTACCAGACCGGGTACCGACATGAAAGTCACACCCGAAAGAGAAGCACCAATCATACCATAGGCCACAATATACCATGGGGATGATTTGTTCCCAATAAAATAAGATTCGTTGTCGGACTTTCGTGTTGTTAGCCACGAAATGAAAAATATCAAAAGGGTATAAAGAATAAAACAGATAAGGATCAAGAAAGAATTCATGTTTTTTTTGTTGCCAAAAGTAATTAAAATGCGGGAATAAACAATGATGCTTCTTAAATTGAAAGGTACCTGAAAGAATTTAAATCAGGTCAAAAAAATTTGCATCATAAGACCCCATGAATAAGAGAAAATTACAGGACTCTTGCATCAAAAAATCTTCTTAAAAAATAAGCAAGAAACAAAAAGCATGTCGGAATTACAATAAAATCGCCAATAAAGGTAAATCTATCCAGTCCGTAAAAGATGAATGAAATAAGAAAAATATTCAGAATAATAAGATTAAAGAATTTTGGAACTTCAAACAAATAGGGATTTCTTTTTTTTAAATACAGAAGAATTCCAAGTAAAAAGGCCATGCAAATTAATCCGATTAAAACAAAAGAATACAATTCTACCGCAACCAAAGTTAATGGTATCAGGATTGCAAACAACAACAATAAAAATATTTTCTTCTTATTAATAAACCTTCCCATAATGATTGTCAAGCCATTAAAAAGGATAAGAACGGCTAAAAGCTTATAAAAGAAAAAATCCTTATAAGCTCTGAATATTTTGGATGGAAAAATTTCAGCTATCAAATTCGGGTTGTTATAATAGAATATAGCCACACGTTGCCAAGACCCCTTTTCGGAATTGTCATTTCTGTAATAATAATGATCAAAAGCATTTTTGTCTTTATGCCAGCCCCCATCAGTACAGTATTCATTATTGCTTTGCAAAAGCAAGGTTTTTACCTGTCCCGTCAGGAATGTAAATCCATCAAAGTTAAAATACAAATACTTATTATTAAAAAAAGGAATCATCATATAGTCAATATGTTTCCTGAAAAACATGTTCATTTTTCCTTTAGCAAATTCAACAAGGACAGTATCAGCACTTCTTATGAAGTGAGGTTTTTCCTCAACAAATTGTTTCACAAATTGGCAACGGTTCTCAGTCCAGTATTTGTTTTCATAATAAATTTCATTTATTAATGATACCATTTCAACAATATTTGATGTGTCAATTTTTGTTTTTTCAAAAATACTGTCGACTTTTGTGGTAGCTGTAACGAGTTGTTTCTTAGAAAAAGCTTCAACATATATAAACTTATTGTTAAAACTGGCATAAATGGACCATGGTAAAATAACAAGCAGAAATGCCATTAGCATAATAAAGGGTTTGTGACCCAAGTTCTTTTGTTTTTCTATAATTCTGACATAAAACAGGTTGAGAAAATAGAAAAAAACAGCTATAATGAGCATACCTTTTGTCAGCAGTGTCAAAGCAAAAAACACACCCACTGTAATAGCATACTTTGTTTTATTTGTTTGTTCAAAAGTTATAACTGCCCATACTGATAAGAAGCAGAAATAAACAAGCAAAACCTCTGTCATAATAAGATTTGCCCGTGGATAATACAAAAGAAGAAAGAAAAATCCGCTGATACAACCGGTGAGAAACCCTTTCATGCGCCATACTTTAGACAAGACCAAGGGTAAAAGCCCTGCCACCAGACACAGCATGAATAACTGTACCAATGAAACATTTGCCGGATTTATACCACCAATAAAATATATCAGGCCTAAAAATAAAGAGTAAGCAGGAGTCCTGTATGTATCGGTATTATCTGAAGCAGCTTTTTTAAAATGTCTATAAGATTCAGTGTCAATATTTTCATTATCAAATTTATAGGATTCAAAAGGCTCAATACAGGATAATTTCTGAACACCATGGCCCTTTACCAAATTGACTGCCATTACCTGATATTCCCATGTATCACCTCCCAACCACACATTATCTTTTTTATCTAAAGCACCGAAAAAAACAAAGAAATAAAGAATACTCAAAATGATAGAAAACAAAAAGATATATTTTTTTTCTACAATGTTCCAAAGCATTAAAATTTTGCTTTTCCAAATAGAATAGAGCAGTAGGATAGATACAATTATTAATAAAATAAAAAAATAAATCAGCAAGGGCATCACTGAAAAATTGGTGTTTAACAGAAAAGCATTAATTTTTGAAATAAATGAATGAGACTGCTGAATACTTTCAGAAAATTGAATATTTAGCTTGCCTTCTTCCGTAAAGGTCTTCCATTGCTCAATGACATCTTTAAGACAAAAACGAAAATTGGCTTCATTAAGGGAAAGCACCAAAGAATCATTATTTGTAATTAAGTCGGGTTTTTCGATTGTCATTATAATTTCTTTATAATAACCGGAAAGTACCGCATTGCTGTCATTTAAAATGAAAAATGATTGTTTTTTATTCAGTGCTGTCAGCGCAAAAAAATTCAAACCGGCATTATGAGGAGCTTTCAGTTCAATTTTTAAGGAACCAATAAAATTAATATCTTTAATGTAGAAGGTAAAAATTGAAAGAAAGACAAAAGCTGTTAAAATGATTGAAAGAAGAATTCTTTTCGGGTACATAAGGTTAAATTGCTGAAACAAAAATACAATTAAAACTTCAATGCCTTAAATATGACTTAAACATAAGCCTCGGCCTGCATACGGAACATTGTTGCATATTTACCATTTAGTTGTATTAAACTTTCATGGGTACCTTCTTCGACAATTTTCTCATTTTCCATCACATAAATGTAATCGGCCATTTTAACAGTTGAGAACCGATGACTTACAATAATAGAAGTTTTGTCTTTGGTTATTTCCTTGAATTTCATAAAAATTTCATACTCCGACTTTGGGTCAAGAGCACTTGAGGGCTCATCAAGAATGATAACAGGACTGTCTTTAAAAAGAGCACGCGCCAATGCTATTTTTTGCCATTCCCCGATGCTGAGCTCTTCGCTATCGTCAAAAAGTTTTCCCAAAACAGTATCATAAGACTTGGGGAGATTCTCTATCAATGTATCTATACCGGCTTTAGCAGCTGCATCTTTAACACTTTTTACAGAAAAAGATTTATCAACATCTCCTAACCAAATATTTTCTTTTGCTGTAAGATGATACAACACAAAATCCTGAAATAAGACACTGATATTTTTCTTGATTTCATTATCACTAATACTTTTAACAGACACATCGTCAAAATAAATATCCCCTTCATCTGCTTCATACAGATGGCATAAAAGTTTAACAAGGGTTGTTTTTCCTGCACCATTATCTCCTACTATGGCAACGGTGGAACCAGATTTAATATTCAGATTGATATTTTCAAGAGCATTCCGTTTGCTGTTCGGATATTTGAAATTAACATTCTTAAAAACAATACCCTTATTTAATTTTTCAGGGAAATGGTTTGGTTTATTGTCGCAAGACATGGCATTTTTTAAATTGAAAAAGGATAAGAGATTTTCAATATAAAGGCTGTCCTCATATAAAGAAGAAACACCCGTAAGAAAATCCCTGAAGAAAGACATACCTTTCTGTAATGCCATAAAATACATGACCAAAACTCCTATTGTCAGATTTCCAAAGATAGCCTCTCTGGCAATAAAGCCGAAAGCAGAAAAAATTGCCGCAGCTGAAATGAGGTGCAAAAAGGATTCAAACCATGTTTTTTGGATAATAATTTCAAGTTTACTTTCCCTAAGAATGGTGCGTGCTTTTTGGAACAACTCCGAAAATATATTCTGTAACCTAAACAAGCGCAGTTCTTTGGCAAAGACATCACTGGTTAGAATCCGGCTGAAATAATATGATTTTCTTTCGTTCTGGGTATTATCCTTTTGCCATTTATACAACTTTGATGCATATTTCATACGAATAAATCCCAAAGGAACAGTCGCGGCAATGAGCACAAAGATTACACTCCAGTGTAAAGAAATGAGTAACACCGATAAAATTCCGATTGACAATAGATTTTGGGTCAGATAAAACAAATTATTGACAATATTTACAGGTCTCATAGGTGCATCCTGCAATGCCCTGTAAAACATATCATGGTATTGTGAGTTTTCAAAAAAAGCAAGATCAAGTGAAACCGCCTTTTGATGCAATTTATGAGTCATGGCATCGGTAAATTTCTGAGTCTGATATTCTCTGACATATTGACCTATCGTATTGGCTAAAGCATTAACCAAAAAGACGATTCCGGTAATAATTAAAATCCATATAATATCAGAAAAGGCTTCTGCTTTGTCGGGTTTGTTCACACTTAATGTGACGGCATCAACAAGCTCCTTAATAAGGAAAATTATTGCAAGCGGAAGGATACCCTGAATCAGGGTTAAGAAAAGATTAGCAACAGTAAGCCACTTTGTGACACCAAATACCAGTTTGAGGGCTTCAATGTAATTTCTGAGACTTTTCATTTTTATTATTCGCTATAAATGCTGTTTGACTTTATCTTTATCTCTAAAAAGATGTTTAAAAAAACGAATGGTGTCATACACAACAGGGAAAAAGGGTGAAAAAAAAGCAACTGTTTTATTAATTATTTGGTAAGTTCTTGATTCCAAGTTCACAGTTTTATTATTTCTTTCTATGGCAACAACTTTGCCCACATACTTATCGCTCGAAAAAGGGACATCAGCTCTGTTACACGAATCTCCTTTACAAACCAGCAACCAGTTATCTGCATTTTTTTTTATCTTAATAACCCTATGAGCCACAATTTTCAAATGACCTTTAAAAACGACGATATCCCCTGTTTTAATTGTATGAAAATCTGTTTTTTTAATAACAACAAAACTTCCCTTCTTAATAAAAGGGTACATGCTGTTTCCTCCGGCCTTAACTTTAGCTTTCTGTCCTGCACTAATCAGCGACTCACTGAAATCCCACAGGAATGTATGGTTAATCGTTTGTGAACTCATTTTTTATCAGTTCTATTACAGAATTATCAGGAACAAATCCAAGTTCATGAACCGTAATACAAGAAGCAATACGGCTAATTGTATCCATTATAATCCGGATGTGTTCCTTATCATAATGGTGTTGAATACAAAAAGCAAGGATTCGGGTTAATTTATGCACACCATCCAATTTTACAAGGTAATTCGTAGGATGTTGCTTCAACAGAAAAGCATGCTTGAGAATTGTTTCCTTTGGCTGATCAGCGTATGGCATGGGCGTATTAAACACATGACATTGCCCGTCTATCATTCGGAGCATTAACCTGTCGTCGTTTATAACTTTATATCCGTTTGTATGCCACAAGCCTGCCATCGTGCTCTTACCTATACCCGAAAATCCTGAGAAAACAAGACCTTTTTTATTAAATTCAATTCCTGATGCATGTATCATTATAGCATCATTATAAAGGGCCAGATGATACATCAGCAATGGTCCCATTGGATAAGCCAAAGGATTAAGAACTAAGCTGCCTTCATTATAATAATTGCCTGAGCAGAAAATTGTCCATTCCTCTTCATTTTTAGGGAAATATGCATACAAATATGGAAAAATGTTTCTTTGAGGTTCTGCAGTAACAACAAAATTTTCATTTCGGTATTGATACACAGCCCACAAAAAATCAGAATAAGATTGTTCCGGTTTTAACTCAGGGTCTCTCGCTCTGAAAACCTCAACAGCATCTGTCAATACAAAAGGCAGTTCTGCTTCCACTCTGATATGCAACATGACATCTTCATCATTTCCCGTTAAAAAAGGTTCAAAACCGACAGGAACACTTAGAAAATGGTTTTTATCAGCACTGAAAAGATGAATTTTAAACCCTGCAATATTTATATAAAACTCTTTTTTATTCATTTTGTATGATTGCAAAACAAAGGTAAAATCTTTTTTTATCTTTCTATGTAAAACATTTTCTAATTTTGTCGGAAATTAACACCTTTCTCAATGAAAAACAGAATTATTTTTTTTACATTGTTGTTGTTTCTTGCAGTGCAATATGCCTGTGGTCCAGTACGCAAGGTTGTCCCCCTTAAAAAAGGAGAAAAAGAAGTTTCTTTAAGCCTTGGTGGCCCTCTGATAGGCTTTGGAGGAAGCACCATACCCCTACCCCTCAGTTCGCTAGATTATGCGCAGGGGCTTAACGACACATATACCTTGTCGGGGAGCCTGCATACAACAGCACTGGCTTTTGGCACCGTACAGCTTGAGGGCGGTTTGCTCAGAAATCTTTGGCTTTCAGAAAATAAGAAAACAGGTATCAGCGCTGCACCTTCCTTCTATTTCATGATAGATGTCTGGGAATGGCACCCAAAATTTTATCCATGGCTCGACCTGAACTTTTACACCCATTACGGCAAAAGAGATAACCTAATTTATTTAAGTTATTCTTCAATGTTTGAATTATCAAAAAGTATGGCTTTTAATGAAAATGTTGACAACCGCTATATTCCTTTTCTAAGTCTGGGTCACGAATGGAAGTTAAAAAAATGGAATCTGAAACTTGAAATGAAGTATATTAATTTCTTAAGAAGCCATGAAAAACTCACTGTTGATTACAAAGTCCCCGGAAAAAATGGGGCTATGGGCGTTTATTTAGGAATAACCAGAAAACTCTATTAAAATGAAAAAGACAGCTATCATATCCCTGTTAACTATTGTTTTGTTAAACACTTCCTGTTTACGACTAGACGATCTTTTACACAATAACAATATCAATCCGATAACCGAATATAAATTGGGTGATTACGAAGGTGAAATTGCCTTCACACTGCCTGACAGCATGAAAATTGAACAGGATAAAATTCACTTATTTCAGATTTTATCCGATTTCGATGGTGTTGCAAAAAACATCTATGCGCTTTATCTTGGCGATACTGCCCGTATAGCCATTGACACAGTGATTCTATATTGTCATGGCAACTGGGATCATCTGGATTACTATTATCCCTGTATTCAACTGCTCGCAAATGCAGGAGGCAAACATAATTATGGTGTCATGTCCTTCGATTACCGCGGTTATGGCTTATCTGAGGGATATCCAACAGAAAGTTTTCTGTATGCTGATACAGACGCAGCCATGAAATGGCTCAAATCCAAAGGCCTTACAAATGACCGGCTTGTCATTTACGGTTTTAGTATGGGTACGGCTCCTGCTACAGAATTAACAGCAAATACCCGCAGTATGACACCTTCAAAACTTATACTTGAAGCGCCTTTTGCATCCGGAGAAACTTTAGTGCAAGACGCCACAGGCCTTGCCTTACCAGGTTCATATATCATTGACCTTAAAATTGACAACGCACAGGAAATTCAGAAAGTAACCCAACCTTTTTTGTGGTTTCATGGTACCGACGACAAGAAAATAAGAATTGAAACCCATGGAGAAGTGGTTTATAAAAATTATGGTGGTACTGTTTCTTATGCATGCAGGGTTCCGGGTGCCGGACATTCAGATATTCCTGTCGTTTTGGGCTATGACCATTACCTCAATATTATTGATAATTTTATCAAAGGGAATCTTACTTACAGTGGCCTTATTACCGAAGATTAGAAAGCTGGTGCATTGAAAGACAGGAATGCACAGGGATAACTCCAATAGTGTCACCGATTTTTATACAATTAAATATTTTCTCAGGTGTCTGAATGATGCCATGCTCCTGTGAAAGAGATGTCATGTATGCCCTTTCAGTTAAGCGTTCCCAAGTGTTATCTGATTTTATGGATACAAGTTCACCAAAAACTCTTTTTCCGCAAATCTCGATGGAGTCTTTTGACAGGTGAACAGCACCACAATGAACTACAATTTCCATTCTTTGTGCATGTTTGGCAATGACATCACATAAAACAATTAGAGCTATGTCTTTAAAAGTACAGGATCCAATTTCCAACTGCATTAAGTCATAAAACACAAAATTGCCCGGTCTGTATTCATCAAAATGATTCAACTCCTCAGCAATACTGCACGAAGGCGTATCACCATAAGAAATGATAAGTTCAGGAAAATCCTCTATATATTTTTGTTTTAACATACTCATTAAAACATGAGCGTTATAATATACTCCAATAATTTCATCCTTGCTTTTTGCTTTATAGGTATGACCCGCATGAGTCAAAAAACCCATAAATTTTAATCTTGACTTTTGTCTAAAAAAATTTAATATATTATTTATTTCTAAGGAGTCCTCAGGAGATAAACCGGTGCGTCTGTATCCTGTATCAATTTTTATAAAAACCCCACATGGAAAAATGATTTCCTCCATGCATTTTTTTAATACAAACTCATCTTCAACAAGAATGTTAAACCACACATTTTGTGCATGACTGTTAACAAAGGGAATCCAGTGCATATTGAAAGGCATGGCGATGGTGATGTCTCTCCATCCGTTTTCGATAAAATAGTGCGCCATAGCAGGAGAAGAAACTGTTATTTTGTCAATACCACAGTCCCTGAACCATTGCCCTATTTGTGCAGACTGGTGTGTTTTAAAATGGGGTCGAAAAAGGCATCCTTTCCCAATTTTTGAAGCCATTTTAAAAATATTTGCTTTACACTGAGCTTCGTCCAATAATAAAGAAGGGTTATGAAGATTTAAAATCATTTTTAAAAGTTTATTGTAAAAATATAAATTTTAACACCAACAAAAATGTTTGTAAAAGAAATTGTACTTTTGATAAAAAAACAATATGCCCAAAACAGCCATAATAGCCGGAGCCACTGGACTTACAGGAAGTGCTTTATTAAAAGTTCTTTTAGCTTCTGATGTTTACGAAAAAGTTATTATTCTAAGCAGAAGAAGCATCGGGTTTCAGCATACAAAAGCAACAGAACTGCTTGTTGAATTTGACAAACTGAGCACATATAAAAACGAGATGCATGCTGATGATATATTTTGCTGTCTTGGGACAACCATTAAAAAAGCAAAATCAAAAGAAGCCTTTAAAAAAGTTGATTTTGGCTACCCTCTAGAATTGGCTAAAATAACCAAGACACAAGGAGCCAGTCGGTTTATGGTTGTTTCATCAATGGGAGCCAATCCTAACTCCCGAATTTTTTATTCCCACATTAAAGGAACAATGGAAGCCGCCCTTCAAGAAATAAATTTTGAAAGTCTTAATATCTTTCGTCCCTCATTATTACTTGGGGAAAGAGAAGAATTCAGATTCGGTGAAAGAATTGGCATAGGACTGTATAAATTATTGTCATGGCTATTCATAGGAGGTTTAAAAAAATACAAGGGTATTCAGGCTGAAGATGTTGCAAAAGCGATGTTTAGGATTGCACAGATGCAAACAAAAGGTGTAAATATATACCAATCGGAAACGATTGATAAAATTGCAAATAGAAATTAATCAAAATAATATTCTTTTGTTAAGAGTTAAATTCTTGTTAGGAAATCATTGGTGTTATGAAATCATTGGTGTTATGAAATCAAAGCTTTTATTTTTATTATTCCTCATATTTTCTCTCACATCCTGCAGTTTTGATAAGATGTTCCTGATTCCGGATAAAATCGAACCCGAGCATACCCAAAAAATTATCATACGTCAAGCTGAAAGAATTGAACTTGATGTAAATTTTTCAGGAACTAATTATCAACCAATAATTTCAAAAGATAATATGCCCTTCGATCTGGGTTATCAGATAGAAAGTGTTTTGTTTGAAAGCACCAGCGGAAACATTTTAAACGGGTGGCTTATGAAACCCACTGAACCCACAGAAACTAAAGCAGGCATTCTGTTTCTGCATGGCAATGCCGGCAGTATCCTCAACCATTTTACTTTGGCACATCCTTTAGTAAAAAAGGGGTTTCAGGTATTTTTATTTGACTATTCAGGTTTTGGTTTATCCGAAGGCAAAGCAACCCGAAAAAACGTATTGAAAGATGCCCAGTCGGCTTTGGATTATATAATCAGCAGAAATGAATTCAAGAATTTACCTTTGGTCATTTACGGACAATCGTTAGGAGGTAATCTGGCTGCTGTTTTAGGAAGCAGGAACAGGGATAAAGCCGATGCCATGGTCATTGAAGGCGCATTTTCTTCGCATGATGATGTGGCTGCACATGTAACAGGACTGGGTTTTATTGCACGACTTTTTGTCAGAGAAATGTATGCTTCTGAAAAAGCCATTAAAATTTGGGAAAAGCCTTTACTCGTTATTCACAGTACTGAAGATGCCACTGTCCCTTATTTTATGGGAGAAACAATATTCAACAATGCCTGTGAACCCAAGTCATTTTACGCAATAGATAAACCTCATATCTGTGGACCAATTTACTACACAGACAGTATTTCAAACAAAATTATTAAAATGATTAATCAGGATTTTCTTAATAGGTAATTATCAAAATAATTAATAAATTTCAAAATGGGATTTTTTAACTTTTTTAAACAAAAAACAAAATACGAGAAACTATTGTCAATGGTCGGTCCAATGCTCGTTGAAGCCTACCGAAATATTGCTAAAGAAAGAGGTTTGGCCCCCACTTCGAAGACATCTGATAAAAAAATTATTGAAATTTATTTATCTGTGGAAGCGGCATTTAAAAATGCGGCTTCACAGCGAAATGAAACCCTTGGTCAAGAAAACATCAATTACATTGCTTTTTTCTTTTATCAAGTTTATGAAGGATATGAAGGCGATTTATGTGATGTTCTTTTTCAGAATCAGTTGGATTATGAAATTAAGAAATATATCAAAGAGGGTTTGCCTAAGCGCTTTCAACAAGAGCTTGTACTATTCGAAACAGAATAGTTAAATTTCTTATAGGAATCTTTTTATATTAAGCACAATATTTATTTACACATTATTCAATCCGTTTTTTATAGTCCGTAGGACTTTAATATTAATAAAAAATGTAAGTTCATTTTTTTTATTGTCCGTATGGACATTAACAAAAGCAAGACTATAGTTCCCAATGTTAATTCCCTGACGGGAAATATTTAAAGTTTTGGTGTTATTTTATTAATATTAATGCCCATACGGGCAAATTTTCAGTAGTAATGTGTAAATATTTAATAGGTTTTATATAAAATAAAAGATTTAAATTACCCCATCAACTTTTGCTGACCACATAATCAAATCTACAATTCTTTTTGAGTAGGCATATTCGTTGTCGTACCAAATGATTAACTGGGCAAAGTTAGGTCCTAAAACCTTTGTGGAAAGGCCGTCGAAAATACCTGAGTGTGGGTTATTTATAATATCACTTGAAACTATCGGGTCATCTGTATATTCAAGAATTCCGGAAAATTCATTATCTGCAGCTTTTCTTACAGCTTCATTAATCGATTGAACAGTTACAGTATTTTTAAATACCGCAGTAAGTTCAATTAAAGAGCCATCAACCAAAGGAACACGGGTTGCAATGCCATCAAAATTACCCTTAAGGTGAGGTAAAATGTTTTCAACGGCTTTGATGGCAGAAGTGGTTGTTGGAATTATATTGGCAGCAGCAGCTCTGGCCCTTCGCAAATCTTTATGGGGGGCATCAATAATTCTTTGATTATTGGTATAGGGGTGAACCGTGTTAATAAATGCTTTATCGATATAAAAATTATCATGTAAAATTTTCAACAAAGGAGCAATGCAATTTGTTGTACAAGAAGTGTTTGAAATAATCCGGTCGGTTGAAGTAAGTTCCTTTTCGTTCACACTAATAACAATATTTTTATCAAGTTTGTCGGTTGCAGGACACGACAGGATAACTTTTTTAATACCGGGGCGCAAATGTTGTTTCAGCTCACTATAGGATGTAAAAATCCCTGATGATTCAATGACATAATCCAAATTATGATTTTCCCAAGGTATCAAGGCCGGTTTTGGCTGTGCATAAACTTTAAAAGAGCTTCCATTTACAGAAATAGAGTTGTCATCGCCTATCTTGACCGGTTTTTCAATTCTCCCATGTACAGTATCATATTTAATCAGATGCATCATTGTTCGAATATCCATCAGGTCGTTCACAGCCACTACTTCAATGTCAGGATATTTAAAACTGTGTCGCAGTACAAGCTTACCTATTCTGCCTAATCCGTTTATTCCAATTCTTATACTCACTTTTCAAAATTTCTGCAAAAATAATATTTTCTGAATTTTAATTACTTGATAACAACTCAAAATCTAAGGCCTCATGATTATAAATTTATCAATATAGTGTTTATCATTAATATTAAGCCTTAAATAATAAACACCTTCAGGCATATTTGAAATATCAAAGGTAAATTCACTATTAATTTTATCATTTTCAATAACATCTATAATGTATCTTCTGCCAATCACATTGAAAATTTCGAATTCTCCATGGTTAAAAGATATTGAACTCAGATTGACATAAAGCTTATCAGAAACAGGATTGGGATAAATAAACAAGAGATTGCCCTCTTGAAATAAATCTGAAACAGAAGAGGGTTCAACAAGAATGTAATCTGTCTTGTTTTCAAAACCATTTCCGTAAGCATTAGAAGCAACAAGGGTAACAAAATAAGTTCCAGGGATATTGTATTTCACATAAGGGTTTTGTAACGATGATGAACTGGGTGTACCGCCTTCGAAATTCCACAACCAAGTTGTAGGTGCGTATGTTGACAAATCTGTAAACTGGATGCTATCTCCTGCATTCAGAGTGGTTTGACTTGCAGTAAAATTAACAACCGGAGCAAGACCTGCTTCAAAAACTTCAATATAATCGTTTTTAGTTAATGAATCTGTTCCAAAACCGTTAGCTACTGTAAGTTTTACTTCATAAATCCCTGGTGTATTATACTGTATAAGTGGATTTTTCTGAGTTGAAGAAGAAGGTGTACCACCTTCAAAATACCAAGTCCATAGATTCGGATTATTCAGTGACAAATCAGAAAACTGTACAAATCCCCCCTCAACAACTCCGGTTATATTGGCCATAAAATCTACAACCGGAGCAGCATTTGAAAGGTTAAGCACATAATTTATTGTATCATTGCCACAGTCATTAACAGCTATAAGCTGTACTGTATAGGTGCCATAAGCTGCATAAGTATGAACAGGATTTTCTGATGTTGCGGTGCTTGCATCACCAAAACTCCATATGTAGGAAGTGCCACCATTACTTAAATTCTCAAATTCCACCTGCAAATCATAAACGACATAGTCAAATTCAGCATGAGGATTTGTCGTTACCTGAACAGAAACGGGTACACGTGAACTCTCACAACTGCCGGTAAGGACTTCCCAATCATAAAAATAATAATAATAACCTGTTGGATTAGTGGTTGCACTGCTTGACTTTATTGATAAATAAGGCAAAAGTTCATAGGGGTAACTTAGTCCTGAACTGCTTCTGTAAAGATTAGGGCTTAAAGGCCCAGCTAATTGCAAATTATTCCCGACTGGAATATCTAAATCCAATGTAATCCTGCTGACACCGGTATTAACATATACAGTAACAGAATCAAGAACCTGTGCCATACTATTTCGAAGATAAAAAGTTCGGTTTCCGCTACTGGAGGCATTTACTTCGACAGATAACAAGCGGACAGGAACAAAACAATCAAAAACCTGATAATGCTGTGTTGCAGAGGAAAACATATTACCATTTGAATTTGAATTCGTTTCTCCAACAAAACCAATTATTTCAGTATTTTGATTAACAAAATATTGAGTGGTCTGATTAAGGACAGGTGTTATAAAAACATTACCTGTGTCTAAAGGAACAGTATCGGTCATATTTGCAAACCATTGAATATGACCGGTTCCATTTGCAGTCAGAGTTGCATTGCCTCCTGAGCAAAGGGTTTCATCATTAGCAACAGGGGGAAGAGGCAGATCCACCAATATACTGTCGGCAAGATAGACCTGATGTGTTCCACTGCAATTTGAGAGTTCTAAATATGGGTGGTAAACACCGTTCTGGTTGTAAATATGAACAGGATTTAATGATGTGGAACTGCTTCCATCTCCAAAAAACCACTCCCATGTATCAGCGTTATCAATGAGTGCATCAAATGCAATCTGCCCATTACAAGTGTATATTAAGTCAGATGAAACTGTTGCCTGTGGTGCCAGAGGAACCAAAGCAACATTTAATGTGGTCGTGTTATAATTTGTTACTAAAATACTATTATAGGTTTTTGTCTGATATCCCGGTGCAGAAAAACGAACCGTATAGTTTCCAGCTAATAATGGTCTGTGATAATTTCCTAAAGGCATAAATGTGTAAACTTGAGAATTGTCAACATCATGTCCTGTTATAAATACTTCTGTTTTAAGAGGTAAAGCTGTACAAGAATCCGTAACAATACCCCTCAAACCATAAAGCGATTGTTGCATATAATTCAAAAAGGATCTGTAATTATAGTCCCAATAGCTTGGTAAAGTAGAAGCTGAGGGTAATTTTGTATTTGAAATTTCAAGTGTTACTTCGCGTGAATTGTTATAATAAGTCAGGTAGTCCTGACGTGAACCTCTTACCACATACCAATCGCCACCATGTGTAATACCGTTGTAAAAGTTTGTACCACTCGGATTCATATAAGAAGAGGGACTGTAAAATCGTGCTGTATCTGCATATTCATGAGAGACCATTTGCCACCAAACGTGATCGGCATGTGTTCTAGCTGACGACAGCCAAGTATCCCACGGATAATTCACACATTCAATACCACCGTGAAAATTTGCAGACATAGTAAAGTTCATGGTATCTGCAAAGGCCATTGTAATAATATTCTCCTGCTGCCATGCATTGCCATCGGGATGATCTCCACCCACTGGATTTCTGAAATTTCTGTTTAAGTCAACACCATTGGCATTATTTCTTGTAGCACCGTTAACAGTACTGTTATCATTGGTATAGGTTCCATCAGGATTTGCTAAAGGTGTTATCCAAATCTCAATATTATTGACAAGGTAAGTAACTCTTGAATTGGTTCCATAATTAGCAAGTAAATAATCAATGAAACGGAGCATTAAGACATAGCCTGTCAGCTCATCACCATGCATGGATGAAGAATAGTTAAAACGAGGTTTGTTGCCGGGTTGGTTGATATTGTTTGTAATTTTAGCAACCAACAATTTTCTACCACTGTTCAAGGTGCCCATGTTATAAATTTTACACAAACCCGGATAGTTAGACTCATACTGATACATCATTGATTCATAGCCGCCATAGGTGGGGTAAAAATCCCAGGCATTTATACTTTTAACATCTATGTTGTCCCTCATCAAAGCAGGAAATAATGTAGATGGCGGAGGCAAGACTGTATAGCTCAGATTAAACCCTAGAAACTGTTGAAATTCTGATTTGTTGGCATATGCATAAACGAACTGTCCGTCTTTACCATCAATGGAAATAATATTTGAAAGAGCAGCTAGTTCTGACGGTTGATTGAATGTAAATTTGAAATACAATTCTTTTCGGTTGTTGAAAATATTTTCAATGTTTTGAGGAATTATACTCTGACTTCGTACAAACAACGCTAAAAACACTACAAAAATGACAACAAATAAATTTCTTTTCATGAAAAATAATCTTTATAAAACGCCTAAATTTAAAGTATAAAATTAGCAATAAATCACCAAGTGAAAAAAAAAATATTTTTCAAATAGACAGAATCAATGAAAGTTATCTTAAATTATTGTACAATTCATTTATTTTTGAAATAATTAATGACCAAATAGAATTTATTTTATACTATTATTCAATTTTTTTGAAATTTTAACATTTTTAATTACTTTTGCTTTATTATATTTTTTAATAACATTTTTTCATACATTACGTATGAATTAATTATAAAACAAAATAAACAATATGAATAAAACAAGATTGTTGTTAGTAGTGGCACTTATTTGTTTTTTTTCTGTTAAAATATTTCCACAGGCCATAACTGTTTTAGACAAAGCAGATATAGAATTCAATGCACATAATTATTATAAGGCAACAAGTCTTTATAAGAAAGCATTAAAAAAATCTACGAGTGATCAAATTAAACGTATCTATTTTCAATTAGGTGAATGTTACCGTCAGGTTAATAATTACGGCATGGCTCGACAATGGTACAACAAAGCCATCGAAGAGGGCTATGACAATCCTGTTATCTTCTTTCACATCGGCAATCTCTTGGCCGTAGGTGGTGATTACAGAGCTGCTAAGACCTATTTTGAAAGATACCTCCAATCGGATCCCGAGAACAAATTAACACAGTCAAAACTCGCTTCTTGCAACTTTGCTATTTCGCTCGAAACCGACAAACCTTTTTATGAGGTAAAAAATGCAACCGACCTTAATAGCGAGAACAGCGATTATTCTGCTACTTATATCTCCGACGATAAATTGGTCATTTCTTCCATGCGCATTGAAACAGGCGTAGGAAGCCGCATTGATCCCCGTACCATGCAAGGATTTTCCAATCTGTTTGAAGCAAACTATGATATTACACGCAGCAGATGGTCGAAACCTTCTACGCTGAATGGCGACATCAATTCCGATTTTAATGAAGGTTCTTTTACTTACGACACACACACCAAAACAGGGTATTTTATGCAATGCCGTGGCAAAGGCATGGAAAATTGCGGTATTTATACTTCCACCTACAATGAAAGTGCTAACTCTTGGGGTACGGCTAGGATTTTTGATTTCCCGAAAAGCAATTTTAATGTCGGACACCCTGCTCTTTTTAAAGACGGAAAAACTCTCGTCATTGTGTCGGATATGCCTGGCGGTTATGGTGGTACAGACTTATGGATGATTAAATTCGACGGTTTTGCATGGGGACAACCTGTTAATATGGGCCCGAATGTCAATACCCCCGGCAATGAAATGTTTCCCAATGTTTTTGATGATAAAGTCTTATATTTCGCCTCTGATGGACATATTGGGCTAGGTGGCCTGGATATTTTTTCTTCCGAAATCAGGGGTGAGAATTTTGGAAGAGCAGTAAATATTAAACCTCCTTTTAACTCAAGTGCTGATGATTTTGGTTTCAGCTTTAAAAACAGAAGCAAATCCGAGGGCTTTTTCATCAGTAACCGACCCGATGGTGTTGGGGATGACGACATTTATTACTTCAGCCTTATTCCGGTTGTTATTACTTTAAGCGACAGGGTGGTGGACAGCGAAACCCAAAGCCCTTTGAAAGATGTGATGGTTTACCTCCAAGGTGAAGATGGGTCTTTGGATTCCGTTCTTACAGACAGAGAGGGGCGTTACACATTCACTTCTCTGAAACCAAATATGGTTTACCGTCTTTTTGCTCAAAAAGATGGTTATCTCGGTGACTCTAAATACAAAGCTGTTGGTGATGAAAAATACAGTATTGACTTAACTTTAGGGGAAACTTTTTCTCTTATAAAAATCACCAGAGAAGAAATTGAGATTAAAAACATTTATTACGATTATGCCAAGTGGAGCCTGCGCGAAGAATCTACCGAAGAATTAAACAAATTGGTAAACATCCTTAAGGAAAACCCAGTCATTCGTATTATGATTAATTCTCATACCGATGTCAGAGGTAGTGCCACCTATAATCAGGAGTTATCAGAAAAACGTGCCCAGTCGGTAGTTGAATTCCTGACCTTAAAGGGTATTGATGCATCACGTCTGAATGCTACTGGATGGGGTGCTCAGAGG
>JAQVVM010000074.1 GCA_028698995.1 Bacteroidales bacterium | reverse complement strand
GAAGCGCCGTTGCATATGGCAGCGTTTTCTGTGAATTCGTAAGTGGGATGTACGGTCAGATTTAGAATATACACACTATCGCAGCCCTGCACTGTGCTCAGGGAGTCGTAGTAAGAGCCCTGTGTGCTTAAGTTTTGTCCGTGCCAGTTATATGAATCGCCGTTGCATATGGCAGCGTTTTCTGTGAATTCGTAAGTGGGATGTACGGTCAGATTTAGAATATACACGCTGTCGCAGCCCTGCACCGTGCTCAGGGAGTCGTAGTAAGTGCCCTGAGTGCTTAAGTTTTGTCCGTGCCATAGGTATGTAGCGCCGTTGCAGATGTCTGCATTTTCGATGAATTCATAAACGGGATTAACCGTTAGGTGCAGAACATACACACTGTCGCAGCCCAGCACTGTGCTCAGGGAGTCGTAGTAAGTGCCCTGTGTACTTAGGTTCTGTCCATGCCAGGAGTATGAACCCCCATTACAGATGGAGGTGTTCTCTGTGAATTCGTAAGTGGGATTAACCGTCAGGTAAAGCACAAATATACTATCGCAACCATGCATGGTATGTAGGCTGTCATAATATGTGCCAGTAACAGTGTAGCTTTGACCGTGCCAGAGATAAGAGTTGCCGCTGCAGACTGAAGCATTTTCGGAGTAACCAAATACAGGATTTACTGTAAGTTGCAAAACAAATACGCTGTCGCAACCGTGAACAGTGCTCTGGCTGTCGTAGTAAGTGCCTGTTGTGCTGTAGCTATTGCCTCGCCATATATAGGTGTCGCCCTGACACATAGCAATATTTTCTGTGAATTCAAAAGTCTGGTTTATAGTAAGATGCAGCACAAATACACTGTCGCAGCCTCCATAATTAGCCACAAGACTGTCATAATAGATACCCTGCAAGCTGTAAAATTGCCCACGCCAAAGTGTTGAATCATTTTGGCAAATAGCCATATAATCATGATGTACAAAAGGTATAGTAACAGTAATGGTGAAACTGCACTGCCCGATAACAAGGCCATTATCATAATTGTAAGTTATAGCATGAGTTCCCTGACCAGCCGTTTGCGGGTCAAATGTAGTTCCGCTGACACCGTTTCCTGAGTAAGTTCCTCCGGCAGGTATTCCTTGATTAAGCATTATCGCTCCATCATCAATACAAACGACAAGATTTCCTAAACAAGCAACCAATGAGGGGTCATAGACGTAAGCAGTAAAGTCGCATGAATTAAAACAAAGCGTTACAGGGTCCTGATAGGTATATGTAAGTGTATTGTTTCCTGTGGGCACCGTGGAAGGGAAAAACACATTGGCTGTTACGCCCGGGCCGGAGTAAGTCCCCCCTGTGGGCAGGCCGCCTGTAAGGGTTAATGGGGGTGCGTTCATGCTGATACTAAAATCCGCTGGACAACTTACTATGGGCATGGGCTTAACCTGCATATTAAATGAACAGGTATTTGTACATTGGTTGCCATCGGTATATGTGTAAGCAAGGACATGGTTGCCCAAACCGGCAGCAGCAGGGTTAAAATACCCTGTATCAACACCAGTACCACTGTATGCACCGCCTGCAGGCATAGCACCCTGCAACAGATAAGGTGTTTGATTCACACAAGAAGATGTATCGGCAGTACAAGTCAAAACAGGGAGCGGATAAATACCAAGTGTAAGTGTTACAGTCGAGTCGCAGCCCTGAACACTCGAGAAAGTTTCAGTATATACACCGGCGGTGGTCAGCAACTGTGTACCAAAAACAAGCGTGTCGCCTTGACAAATAAATGCATTTGCATTTTCAGTATAAACAGGATACACATTCGTGACATTAATGGTACCGTTGTTATACAGAGAAGTTATAATGTTCCCCTGCGGGTCGCTGTACTCGCAATTACCTGATACGAGATTGTTCCATGTGAGTGTAGTGGAAGTACCTACATTGGCAATAAAATTCAGCTTCAGCAAAATACCATTGGCTATGAAGGCTGGTGTTGTAGAAGCCCAACTGATATATATTTTACCCTGTGTATTGTTTACAATCAGAAGACCACCGTTCAGTTGGGGATGCGCACTGTTATACCCTTGGTAAATAAGCTTTGTGGTATCGTACTTCAGAACCAGCGAAATACCTCCCACATTATTACAGTTGGCCACGTTGATGGGTAGATTGACTACACCTGCACATGAATATGCAGTATTGACGACCGATGTAACGACAGCCGTTGTTGTTACAGTAAGGAGAGCATGAGTGGAAGTAGCCGGAGGTGCACAAGTGCCAAACACAAAACATCTGTACTGAAAACCATTCATGGTTTCAATAGCAGGATTAACTGTAAGTGTATTTGTAGTTACACCTGAGTAGGGAGAGCCGTTGTTCAGATTATTCCATGAGTTTCCGCCATCAGTACTTACCTGCCACCTGTAGTTTAATCCGGTCCCCGATGCAGATACAGAAAAAGTGGTACTGCCCAGACCGTAGATGGTTTTATTAACAGGCTGGGTATTTATTACGGGAGGTTGTTGAAATGTCAGGGAGCCGTTCACCCAGGTAGAATAAACGATCTGACCGTTAGTCATGCTGTATTCGCAGTTGCCTGGGGTCTGGGTATCCCATGTCAGTGGGCTTGTGCCTGGGGCGCTGTTAAAAACCAATTCAACCAATGTATCCCCGTAGGGTATGGTGGCGGGTTGGGTATGTGACCATGATATATAAACCTTTCCTCCTGCGGCATTCACACTAAAAAGACCACCGCTCAGTGCAGGGTGAACATTCTGAAATCCCGAATAACTCAGCACGGCTGTGTTGTACGACAGCGCAAGGGATGCAGCCCCTATGCCGGAAAACTCTTTAAGTGTTACAGCCACCTGGGTTATGCCGGGACAAACAGTGTACGAAGGACAGGTGGTAATAATATTGGTCAGTACGGTAAGAGTGGCAGGGGCTGAAAGTACATCCGTCTGGCAAGTGCCACTTACGGCACACCTGTACATATTACCGCTCAGCACTAAAGCAGCATTTGAAACCGTTAGTGTAGTGCCGGTCGTACCGGAATAATGACCACCGTTACTCAGATTTGAATAATTTAAGCCACCATCAGTACTGACCTGCCAGCGGTAGGTAAGGCCGGTTCCTGAAGCGGATACAGCAAAAATGGTCTGTTGTGTCATGGCAATGGTTCTGTCGGCAGGTTGGTTAGTTACCTGGGGAAGGGCGTGCACTGTCATACTCCCGTTTTGCCAAAGCGTATTCAGTATAGTGCCATTTCCGTCGCTGTATTCGCAAAAGCCGGCTGTTTGAGTATCCCAATTGAGAGTAGATGTTCCTGTTGAGGCAACAAAAAGCAATTCAAGCAAGGTGCCGTTGCCAAAGGTAGCTGCGTTCTGTGCCGACCAGGACAGGAAGAGATCGTTGCCGGTGCTGTTGGCCACAAAACTGCCCGCTGAAAGGGCCGGGTTCAGGTTTTGTGTACCCAGAAAGTTCAATGTATTGCCATTGTATGTAAGAACCAGCGAAAAGGCACCGATATCAGTAAAATTGGTAACATTTACAGGAATAATAATTGTGTCGGGACAGGTGCTGAAGCCTGTAATGGATGTTACAACAGGTTCAATAACTGTAAGCAAACCAGCATCAGAAAGAACAGCTGGCGGACAGGTGCCTCCCACAAAGCAGCGGTATTGGTAGCTATTCATAGCTAATGAAGCCGGATTGATATTAAGCGTGGCTCCGGTTGTACCTGAATAAGGCGATGAGGTGGGTGTGTTTGCAAAAGTGATACCGCCATTAGTACTCATCTGCCAACGGTAGGTAAGCCCTGTACCTGAAGCTGAAACAGAAAAAGAAGTCGCCAGACCATTAAGAACAACTTTATCAACAGGCTGCACATTGATGGAGGGCAACTGGTTGATGACAATATTACCATTGGTATATGTAGCTGCCAGTATCTGACCATTGCCATCGCTGTATTCGCAGCTGCCGGGGGTTTGGGTGTCCCAGCTCATGGTGCTGGTACCTGGAACACCGGTAAACTGCAACCACAGCAGTGTGTCGTTGCCTATACTGAAAGGGGTACTCCCTGCCCAGCTTATGCTAATACGGGTCGTGTTGGCACTTATCGAAAGCAAACCGCTGCTTAAAGCTGTGTGAGCATTCTGATAGCCAGCATAGGTGAGGAGGTTGCTGTTGTAGTTGAGTTTGAGCGAAACAGCCCCAACCCCGTTGCAGTTTGTTACAACCACGGGCACACTTACAGAAGTGTTACAGGTGGTTTGTGCCACAATCTTTGTGTTGATGGATTGTGCATGCGCAGGCAGTAGACAGATTGCACAACCCCACAACATTAGAGTTTTAATTATTGTTCTGGTCATAATATCCCCCGTTAATCAAGTGCAACAACTTTCAAAACACTGCTACCCGAGACTGTTTCAAGCTTGAGGAAATATATTCCTTTGCTGAAAGCATCGAATTTCAGATCAATCTGATGAGACCCGCTGTCAATATTTCCTGAGAACAATGAGGCTATGCGGGCTCCGAGAGCATTGTACAGGGTAAGAGTGGCGGGTCCGGCCTCATTCATCTCAAAAGTAATGACTGCCTCCCCAGAAAAAGGATTAGGATAACATGAAAAGGTATTTCCTGTGTTCATCTCAGTGATACCCGTTGCTGTTGATATTATTTCAGGCATTTCGAGGGTTATTCCTTGTATGACCTGAGCGTAGGCATCAGCCAATTCGCTGTGCTCGTACAAAATAAAGTTTACAGGAGCAGTCAGGCTTGACATATCAAGGGTTTTGATCTTGAAATTAAGCAACACCGAATCGGCATCAACAGAAAGAGGAGAATTACTGCACCATGCCAGTTTCAAAAGACCGTTTCCAGCTGTATAATAAAAGTTGTTGTTACTGCCGTTCATTGTGACATCGAGAATCTCGATATACTGTTCAGGATAATAGAATCCCAGAGATATGGCGCCGGTACTTATACCAGATTTTACTTTTACAGGTATGTATGTTTCTGTAAAGGAAGGCAGACTCAGAATACTTTCCGAGATAAGGTTGATGTCGGATGATTTTGGGTTGGATGGGTCATAAGATGCGTTGACATCCCCAAAGCAAAGCATTTTGATATTGTTGATTACTTCTACACCATTTGAGCTGATATTTTCGCTGTGTTGGAGGTAATCGCCTGCGGGGAAATCACTGATGAGGTTGGCAAAACGTTTCAAAACCAGCATGGCATCAGTAGCATTGATTGTGGTACTCAGGTTCACATCAGCCGCTGCATAGGGCATTCCTGTAAGGGTGTCTGTCTGAGAAAAATGATTAAGGATAATAAGTGCATCAGTAGCATTGACACCGCCCCAGCCACTAAAAGGTGTGGCTGACAGTAGGTAACTGCCCGATGGTATAGAATCAAAGACGTAAATGCCCTGCGTGTTTGTGGTCGTGGATGCATAGGGTACAGTACCCCATGAATGTATTACCATGGCAGCATTTTCGAGAGGGGTCTCAGCTGTATTGGCATATTTAACCGTACCGCTCATGTGTATCGTGTCGGTGGGTAAGGCAGGCACTGTGGCAAAATCAGTGAAATACACTATACCACAAGCAGTAGAATCATATTTGTCAAAAATGCGTTGCGCCACCATCGCAGAATCATTTGTGCCCCAGTAATTGTAACGGGCATTGACATTACTTGCAGACAAATTTGAAATTTGGTACAAGCCTGCATTATTAAAAATATTGCAAGTGTAAGCTGTATCATTGCCTAATCTCAAAGTAGAAGTGCCTGTTAAATAAACGCCATAACCTCCATTATCGGTAATTGTAGTATTATACACCGTGTCAATAGCTGCGTTAAGCATACGTAATCCCACATTGGCTGCATTCCTGATAATACAGTTTTTAATTGAAGGCTGATTTGAATTATCACAATATATATTGCGTACATTACCTTGTTCAACGACACAGTGTTTTAGTACAGAGTATTTCTGGTTACTTGCAGAAGTGAAGTGAATGCCATTCCAACCGCCTGCTGTATCGCCAAAAGCTTTAAAAATTATTGGCATTGATGGGGTACCTGTGGCGTTGATACTTCCGAAACCATTTGATGCGTTGCCAATTTCCAAAATCTTTCCAGGGTTAAAGTTCAAAATATTACCCGGCTCAATGGTAAGAACATTTGCTACTGAAAAACTTTGCCTAATAGTTAAGTTGTCGAGGAAATGGTAAGGCACACCATCGTTTCTAAGCGTATAATTAGCTGAGCAAGTACCACCGGGCATAGCAATATAGTTGAGTGTATTGCCTGTGTAGGTATTGTTTACAGGGTTTATAACAGACGTCCAATTAAGCAGTTGTAAAGGATAAGCACCATTGTTTTCGAAGAGATTGCTCTTTAATGACAATGTAGTGCCAGATATTCTGACACCATCATTCAATCCGTTCTTTATGGTACAATTCTCCAATTCGTGCAGTGTGGTATTTTCAAAGAACATGTTGTAAACATTGCCCTGTTCAATGATACAGTATTTATAAAGAGAGGCAGCCTGATTGCTTTGACCTGTCATCCATATGCCGTTCCATCCTCCTATAGTATCATTATACGATTTAAAAGTAATTGGCATTGTATCATTACCTGCAGCCAAAATGCTTCCGTATCCGTTAGAGGCATTTCCAATACGCAATTCAGTGCCGGGATTAAACAACAATGTATTTCCCGGTGAAATTGTTAACAGATTTGTATTGCCCCAATTCATTCTAACAATTAGATTATTTATAATGTGGTAAGGGATGTTGTCAAAAAACAATGTTCGGCTCGCAGTTAACTCACCACCCTGATAGCCAATCAAATTGGGCGTGTTTCCTGAATAGGTGTTGTTTGATAGAACATGATTGCTGTTAGGCGTATTGATAAACAAGGGGTAGTTGTTGTTGTTGAGGAAATGGTTTTGCGTTATTGCAGGAGTAGATACATTGGTCAAATACAAACCGTATCTGCCATTGTTCTTTATAATACAACCTTCAACCTGACCTTTGGCATCATCAAACCTGAGGCCATCCTGAACAGCATTCTGAATGGTGCAGTTTAACAATGTGATATTACCGCTTCCAACTGCCAACACATTAAAATCATTGCCATTTTCAATCGTACAATAGTCAAATACAGAAGGATTTTGAAAGGATTCAGAATACCTGACCTGAATACCACTCCAGCCGCCTGAAGTGCCATCCCATGAAGTAAATTTAATTGGTTGGGAAGCGGAACCTATGGCATATAGTTCGCCAAAACCATTTGATGAAGTGGAAGCATATATACTTGTTCCACTAACAAACTTTATGGTGTTTCCAGGCTCAATGGTTAAACGACGCGTTGCAGACCATCCCCCATAGATATTGATATTTCCTAAAAGTATGTAATCATACGTGATTGTTTGCCATGTCTTATTAGATGATGTGATATTGCCACCGTTTAGAACCACGCCATTATAGGTGTTACCCGTTAGGGTTGGACTACCACTGGGCTGATAAAAATTACTGTTAGGGTCGCCGTAATGAATTGCATAGAGGTTACCTGTAATGCTTGTACCGGAATAAGTGGGATTAGATGTGGTTGCACTGAGGTAAACACCTGCTGCTGCATTATTGTAAATGTTACAATTAATAAATGTAGGATTTGAAGTGGTAAGCGACAAACCATTTGTGACATTGCTGTGTATTTTGCTGCTTTGAATATTGATATGGGCATTATTAAGACGCACACCATTAGCTGTTGAACCAAAAATATTACAATTGTTTAGAAGAGGTTCACTGGTGCCATCGCAATACAGATTTGCGGCAAAGGTTCCGTATCCCGCATTGGAGATACTGGTATAATAAAACTGTGATGAAACACCGCTTGAGCTGGTATTGTTGAAATTGATACCACCCCACAAACCCTGTTCATCAGTATAACCTGTAAAATATACCGAATCTGCAGAGTTACCATTGCAAATAATGTTGGCAGTTCCTACTGTCATAGTTTTTTGAGGTAGAAAAAGCAGTACTGTTCCGGCTTCAAAAGTATGTGTGCCTGAGGTAAATGTAATATTATCTGTAACCCAGTATGGGCTGGCTGCTTTTGTGAAAGTAGGTATGGCATTAAGGTTCCCTGCCAATTGTGTACCCGGTGTTGAAAGGTTGAGGTCGTTCATGGTAGCATTGGCTGTACCATCGCTGGTAAAGTCGACTTTATACTGCACATAACGTCCCGAATCTGCTACAGGTATAGGGGTGCCAGATACCGGTGCACTCCAGTTGCTCCATATTTTATCTTCATCTGCCAGTCGGTACGATATCTGAATGGATGCTCCTGATTGTATGGTGCTGTTTATAATAAGTTCAGTGATATATCTTTCGGCACCCAACTCAGTAAAGGAATTGGAGATAAACTGTCCTTTGAGTTTACGGTTTGAGGATAATGTGAATGGTGCATAACGAGAGTTGTGAATAGGTGTGCCTGAAAGGTCTTCACCACCGCTGTATATCAGTTGACCGTTATTTGCATAAGCAATACCGTCTTTGGTATATTCATATTTGTCGGTACCTGTAATCCATATAAGTGGTGTTTGATTGACATCGGCATAATAGGTTTTGTTTATTAGTGTGGTTGCATTTTCACCACCTGTAACAGTAATGACACCGTTAATAATGACCGAAGCATGATTACTGAGGGCTTCAGGGATTGATGTTTCCAGTGCCCAGACACCCAAACTGCCATCGTTGGCAGAAGTAGCTTTGTAAACAGTATTCACCTTAGTGCCACCGGAAGTGAATCCCCCAATGATGTAAATGTCGTTGCCATTGGCCAGCATGGTGTGTCCGTTAAGAGGTTGTGGTAAGCTTGTGGCTGCACTGAAAGCCGACAATGTATTGTCCTGATTTACTTTTGCATAATACACATTGCTGCGCGCTGAAGTGGGTGATGCAGTTATAGAACCGCCTGCCACATAAATATAGCCATTGCAGTACACAGCTGTATGTCCCCAAAGATTTTCGGGCAGGTTGACTGATGATGTTGTCCAGGTGCCTAACCCACCGGTCAACCCCAAACTTGCAGTGTAAATGGTATTGTATATGGTTGAACCATCACGACCGCCCAGCACATAAATACTGTTGGTACCTGTTACTACGGCATGGTCTCGTACAGGAAGAGGGAGTGAATTAACTGATGTCCAGGATCCCACGCCTGTTGTTTGTGCTGTCGCACGGTAAACGCTTGCCGTATTCGACACACCATTATTCCCGCCTACCACATAAAAAAACCTGTTATTGAATGAAGCCAGCTTATGTCCTGCAAGGGTCTGCGGCAATACTGTAGTGGTAACCCAGTTGTTCATACTGCTGACCTGATTGGGTAATGTTACGGCATTGGATGTCGTATTCATGTCGTTATACTGTCCCTTGTTGAAGTCGTCTGTAACAGTGTGTGTAAACAATACCTGAGAATTAACTGAAAGAGAGGTAAATAACAAACATAAAAAAAATGATACTTTATTTACTCTCAAAAGCATCAATCTCTGAATAATTAATTTTTTTTTCATAACTCATAATGTTAATTATATATTAATAAGAATTTTTAAATCGATGTATGACACCACAAAATAAAATATTTCAATTTTGACAATAATATATTAATTGTTTTTAATCCTTGTTTTTTATACAATAGAATAGATATAAATATCTACTTGTATAGAACAAAGTTATCTTTTTTTTTAATATTGAAAAAAAAAATAAAAAAAAGCCCCTTGTTAAAACAAGAGGCCTTTTGATAGTAAAAGTAAATAACCAAAACCAAAAAATATGAAAAAACTATTTTATAAGACTTTTATAAAGCTTTGTAAAAATACAATCAATTAAGCTTTTAGACTTGTTAATATAACTTAACAAGTGTTAATAAATGTTAATAGTGAATATTTTAAGCCATTATAAAATTATACTTTTGTGATATGAACAAACGCAACATAATTTTAATTATTATTACCATAGCCTTTGCATTAATAGGCTTGGTTTCCGTTCAGTTATACTGGATTAACAATGCCATGATACTCAAAGAAAGTAATTTCAAAAGAAGTGTGAGTGAAGCAGTAACAAATACCATTTACAGACTTGAGAAGATTGAGATTGCTAATCAGATACGAAACAGGGTTTATGGTACGAAACATGATTTGGGCATTTTTAATGCCCTAGATTCAATAAATGCTTTGTTTTCATCAGAGATGAAACAGATGCTTGAAACATATATTGTTGAATCAGAGGAAAACAATTATGCTTCAAATAAAATAAGTATCAGGCTTTCTGAATATGAATTAGAACAGAGTAAAAATTTGATAGATACCGCTTTCATTGAAGTTGACACTTTGAAAGATGTAAATGCTACAACTATTCCAATCTTTGATATAAATGCAGCACAACTTCCTCCTGTTTTCTTTGACAGTATGAGCAATCAGATTAATCAGTTCTTAAAAAAGACATTTATTGTAAGTGATGTGTTTCAAGATATTTTTTGTTTAAAGCAATTTCAGGGTCTTCAGAACAGGATTAATTTAAAATTATTGGATTCCCTTTTAACAATTGAGCTTGCCAATAAAGGTATAAACACGTATTATGAGTATGGCATATACAATCCTTCTAAGAAAAAGTTTTCATATCAAAGCAGTGGTCGATTTACAGAGGACTTGATGAAAAAGGGTTATGCCTATAATTTATTTCCGGGCGATTTATTTGTAACACCAGAATATTTTCTTCTTTATTTTCCATATCAGAAAAAGTTTGTTCTTACCCGCATGTGGGTTATGCTTTCAGTTTCATTTGCTCTTATCACCTTTATGATTATAAGTTTTATTTATAGTATTTCAACAATCATAAAACAGAGACGTTTATCAGAAATGAAGAATGATTTTATCAATAATATGACCCATGAATTTAAAACGCCTGTTTCAACCATTGCATTGGCCTGTGAAGCACTACAAGACAAGCAGATTGAAAAATCACCGGCCCTTTTGAATAGTTATTTGAATATTATCAAAGAAGAAAACCAGCGATTGGGAAGTATTGCTGAAAATGTGCTTCAAACTGCTATTATAGATAAAGGTATGCTCAAGTTGAAAATTGAAGAAGTAGATATTCATAAAGTTATTGAATATACAGTTAAGAATTTTTCACTTCAAATAAAAAGACATAATGCAAAAGTTACACTTGCATTGAATGCTGATAACTTTATTGTCAGAGGCGATTGCAACCACCTTTCTCGTATATTTGGAAACCTGCTTGATAATGCCATTAAATATTCTATTAAAGATCCCCAGATATCATTTCATACTATTAATAAAGAAGGAGGTATAATGATTTCTGTAAAAGACTGCGGCATAGGTATCAGTAAATCAAATCAGAAAAAGATTTTTGATCGTCTATACAGGGTTTATAATGGCAATTTACATAATGTTAAAGGGTTTGGATTGGGCCTTAATTATGTCAAAACAATAGTTGAAATGCACAACGGTAAAGTAAGTGTTGAAAGTGAATTAAATAAAGGATCTGTTTTCAGTGTTTTTTTGCCCTTTTAATTATATCTGATTGGTAATTTAATTATTTTTACAAAAAAATAGTTTTATGAAAAACTTAAAAATATTACTTGCTGAAGATGATGTCAATCTGGGTATGATTTTAAAAACGTACCTCGAAGCCAGAGGATATCATACATCTTTATTTGAAGATGGAGAGAAGGCTCTTAAAGCTTTTAAAAAAGACGAGTTTGATTTTTGTATTGTTGACGTGATGATGCCAGTAAAAGATGGTTTTACATTGGCAAAAGAAATTAGGGCAATGAACAAAAAAATCCCCATCATGTTTCTTACTGCTAAGTCAATGCAGGAGGATGTTCTTGAAGGATTAAAAATTGGAGCCGATGATTATATGACCAAACCTTTCAGTATGGAGGAACTTTTACTTCGTATGAATGCCATTATTAAAAGAACTTCGAGCAATGATGACAATTCTTCTGAAAAGAATATATTTAATATTGGAAAATTCGTTTTTGATTTTAATAGGCAAATTCTTGTCTTTGAAGGAAAAGAACAGAAGTTAACATCAAAAGAAGCCGACCTTTTAAGAATGCTTTGCCGTAATAAGAATGAAGTTCTTGACCGTACTGAAGCCTTGTTGAATGTTTGGGGAAATGATAGCTATTTCAATGCCAGAAGTATGGATGTGTACATGACAAAATTACGCAAACACCTAAAAGCCGATACTAAAATCGAAGTCGTTAATATTCACGGAAAAGGTTTTAAATTGTTGATTAACAAATAGCAAACAAAACTATCCGAGTTTTACAAATTCCTCAAAACTGATTTCTTTTTTAATGGCTTTGACTTTTTCTTTGTATAATGTCAGCAGTCTGTCGTTGAGAAGTTTATCGTAAATCCTTTTAGCTTCATCTTCTTTGCTTAGAATATTTTTAACAATACTGTCAGCCCTTTCTTCCATTTCAGGAGAAACAGGTTCATCCTTCACTTGAAACCATGATTTTACATAGTTTGTAACATCTTCTTTTTCGACATGAATATCATTATCAGCAAGAATTTTGGCTTCAATAACCTGCCATTTAATAGATTCGGCATATTTATCAAAATCTGCATCTAAAGACTCCGGAGTTAGATTTTTTTCTTCATTTGCTTCTAAAATCCATCGTTTAAGAAATGTTTCTGGCAAGTCAAATTTCAAACTATCAATCAGTTTTTTCTGAATATCAAAAACAAATTTTTTGTCCGATTCGCTTTCACTTTGTTTTGAAAAATCCTTGCTTAAAGCATCACGAAATTCTTCTTCCGTTTTTATTTCAGCATAAGGGAACATTTTTTTGTAGAACTCTTCATTCAAATCTGCCGGTTCGTGTCTGGAAATTGACTCAACGGTGAATTTAAAGGGATTATTGATATCAGCAACCTTTTCTTTATCAATATTAAGTGTAAAAGCAATTTCCTTCTCGTCGTTCTTATAAAGTTCCTTAATGTCAATATTGATGGTATCATTAACCTTGAGACCAATAAGTAAATCCTTTTTCTCTACACGTAAAGGGTAAATTGTTGCTTTATTGGTAATCCCATCGGTTTTAATATTTCCATCATTATCAAGTTCCTCAAAATTACCGTAAATGCTATCATTTTCTTCAGAAACATCAGGATTGGTAACTTTGCCGTACTGTTTTCTGAATACTTCAATTTGGCTGTCAATGAAAGAATCATCAATTTTTATCTGGTGGTAATTTATGCCCAGTTCTTCTGCATCGAGTTTAACTTCAAACACAGGTTTCAAGCCAATATCAAAGAAAAAGACAAAATCTTTTTGTTCGTGCCAGTCTATGGGGGTGTTTTTTTCAAGATTTGATAAAGGTTGCCCTAAAATATCAATTTTATTTTCTTTAATGTGGTTGAATAGACCCTCTGATGATAATTTGTAAATTTCTTCTGATAGAAGAGATGTCCTATACATTTTGCGTATTATAGGCATGGGAACATTTCCGGGTCTGAACCCTGGAATATTTGCTTTTCTTCGGTATTCTCTCAGTTTTTTATCAATGTTTTCTTCATAATCAACAGGGGAAATTTCAACCCTTATAATAGCGTTCAACGCATCAACGTTTTCAATCGTAATATTCATGTGCTTAAAGTATTATTTTATCTCTTGGGATAAAAAGTAAAAAAAGTGCGGATGGAGGGACTCGAACCCACACGCCTCTCGGCACCAGATTCTAAGTCTGGCGCGGCTACCAATTACGCCACATCCGCAGGGGTAATTATTTAAGCTGCAAAAATAATATAATTTTCTTATTTCTTAAATTTTTCTTAAATAAAATTTTTAACATGATTTTTTGATTAAACAAAAAAATGACTTATTTTTGTCCATTGTTTTTTGTTTAAAATTGTTGAATAGGTATTTATTTGGCAATGTAAATTATTCAAACAATAAAAAAATAAAGAACTTAACTTACTTGGATTTTAATAAATCTTAATTATTATAAATAATGAAAAACAAATATATAGATCTTATTGAACAAACTTTTTATTTTCCACAAGACGAATTCAAGGTTCAAGACAATGAATTATATTTTAATGATATTGATTTGATGGATCTAATCAAACAATATGGAACGCCATTAAAGATTACATATCTTCCTAAAATAAGCTCTCAGATTGCACGTGCAAGAAGACTGTTCAATGTAGCGATGGCGAAGGCCGATTATAATGGTGATTATTTTTATTGTTACTGTACTAAAAGTTCACACTTTTCATTTATAATGGAAGAGGTTTTAAAAAACGATGCTCATATCGAAACATCTTCCGCTTTCGATATTCATATTGTTGAGCAATTATTTGAAAGTAAACTTATTACAAAAGAAAAGTATATTATATGTAATGGCTTTAAAAGGCCGTTGTATTATCAAAATATAAGTAATTTGATTAACTCCGGATTTCATAATACAATTCCTGTTTTGGATAATAAAAGCGAAATTGACAATTATGATGTGCTTGTTGAAGGTAAATTTAAACTTGGTATTCGTATTGCTTCTGAAGAAGAACCCATGTTTGAGTTCTATACTTCAAGGTTAGGAATTAGGTATAATGACATCGTTCCTTTTTATATTGAGCGAATCAAAGACAACCCCAAATATGAATTAAAAATGCTGCATTTTTTCATAAACACAGGTATTAAGGATTCTGCCTATTACTGGAATGAATTACTCAAGTCTGTAAATGTTTACTGCGAACTCAAAAAAGTATGCCCTGAATTAACTGCATTGAATATTGGAGGAGGACTTCCTATTAAAAATACTTTGGGATTTATTTATGACTATGATTACATGGTTGAAGAGATTGTACAACAGATAAAAAACGTGTGTTTGCAGAATAATGTTCCTGAACCCGATATATTCACTGAATTTGGTGCTTTTACAGTAGGAGAAAGTGGCGCTGTTCTTTTTTCTGTTCTCGATCAGAAACAACAGAACGATAGAGAGTTATGGAATATGATTGACAGCTCATTTATGACAACTTTGCCAGATACATGGGCTATAAGCCAAAGGTTTATATTATTGGCAATCAATCAATGGGACAAAGAGTATCAACGTGTCAATCTTGGTGGGTTAACATGCGACAGTCACGATTATTACAATGCAGAAGCTCATGCCAATGCTATATTTCTTCCAAATTATTCTAAGGAGGAGCCTTTGTATATTGGTTTGTTTCACACCGGTGCTTATCAGGAATCTTTAGGTGGTTTTGGAGGCATACAACATTGCCTTATTCCTGCCCCGAAGCATGTTATAATAGGAAAGGATGAAAATGGGGAAGTCTATCCGAAATTGTTTGCAAAGGAACAAAGTTTTAAATCAATGTTTAAAACGCTGGGATATTAATAATTCCCTTTAGATAAATTATTCAGTTTTATCATCTTCAGATTCTTTGTAGTGATAGATAATTTCTGAGTCGGGAATTGCATTCTCATCCATTTTTATCTCATCTGCTTCTGTTTCTATTTCATCTTCCCAATCATGTTTTGGCCTTTGAGGTCCTTCATTTTTATAATAAACAGCTATGACAACTCCAGCCATTAAACCTGTTAAGTGAGTCTCCCATGAAACTTTTTCCTGAATAGGGAAAATTCCCCATACAATGCCTCCATATAAAAAAACAACTGTAAGAGATAAAGCCACTAAAGGAACATGTTTTCTGAATATACCACTGAAAAACAAGAACGAAAAGAGTCCATAAATCAAACCACTGGCCCCAATATGATAGGCTTCCCGAGCAAAAAACCACACCCAAAAACCGGAAATTAAATAAATGAAGAAAAAAGCCCTGAATGCAATAGATTTATAAAAGTAAAATAGTGCCCATGTTAAAAAAAATAAAGCAAATGTGTTTGAAATAAGATGTTTGAAATCACCATGAATCAGAGGTGCCGTAAATATGCCAAAGAGACCTTTCAGTTTTAATGGGTAAACGCCCCATTGCGACAGAGAAATGAGTGTGTATGATTCAAAAATTTTTACAGACCAAAGTATAATTAAAAAAATGATGGAATAAAGCAGGCTTTTATAAAGTTTTATTTTTTCAATATCTTTCATATCAATGATTAAAAAAATAAATTATTTTAGTGTATAAGCTTTTAAGAAATAATAACAATGTAACAAACAATATATCTTTGAATTTTTCGTAGGTTTGTAAAGTTAAGTAATTTTTAAAAATTTACTGTTTTTTGTTTAGTTTTGGTTATTGTTTTAATGTTTTTTAATATTTAAGAAAGATTTGAACAGGAAAGTATTAATATTTTTTTAATTTAATATTTATTTTTTGTTGTTTTCGGTAGTCTTTTTAATGATTTGAAAAAGGATGTACCAATTGGTTTTAATAAAAAATCTAATAAATGAAAAGTGTGAGGAGTTTATCGGGATTAGTCATTGGAATTTTTCTGTGTCTGACATTTATCCAAAGAGTTGAAGCACAAGCTGTTTCAAAACAAGTTGAAGCTGAAAATAAATTCAGCAGGGCTTTGCAAGTCATTCGTACCTATTATGTAGATACGGTGAATGATGAAAAAATGATTGAAAGTGCCATTATTGCTATGCTTAAAGATCTTGATCCTCATTCAACCTATATGAGTAAAGAGGAACAAAAGATAGCTAACGAACCATTATTAGGCAGCTTTGAGGGAATTGGGGTTCAATTTCAAATCAGCAACGATACCATTCTTGTCATTTCTCCCACCTCAGGGGGTCCTTCAGAAAGACTTGGCATAATGCCCGGAGACAGAATTGTAACTATTGACGGGGTAGATGCAACCGGCAGTACTATAGACAATAACTATGTTGTTTCCAAACTTCGTGGAACAAAAGGAACACAGGTTAAGGTCGGTATTTTTAGAAGAAATGTACCTCAAATAATTGAATTTACCATAACCCGCGATAGAATTCCTATTAATAGTGTAGATGCCGTTTTCATGATAAAAGAGGGGATTGGTTATATTAAACTAAATCGTTTTGCAAGGACAACCATGCAAGAATTTTATGATGCTTTTGATAAGTTACAGACTGAAGGAATGAAAAATCTGATTTTAGATCTTCGTGGCAATTCCGGTGGGTTTTTAGATGTTTCTGTCAGTCTCTCAGATGAGTTTATTCCTCGGGGAAATCTAATCGTTTATACCGAAGGACGCTCTTTGGCCAGAGAAGAATATATTGCAGTTCGCAGAGGGCGCTTCGAGAAAGGAAAACTCGTTGTTCTAATTGATGAAGGTTCGGCTTCTGCCAGTGAAATTGTTTCAGGTGCTATTCAGGACTGGGATAGAGGTCTAATTATTGGTCGAAAATCATTTGGAAAAGCACTTGTGCAAAGACCTTTTGAACTTCCTGATGGTTCGGTTATCAGGCTCACAACAGGTAAATATTATACTCCCGTCGGCAGGCATATTCAAAAACCGTATGACAACGGTGTCGAAGAGTACCATAAGGATCTTATAAACAGATACAACAATGGAGAATTAACCTCAGCAGACAGTATTCATTTTCCAGATTCATTAAAATATTTTACTCATGGAAACAGGGTTGTTTACGGTGGTGGAGGCATTATGCCCGATATTTTTGTGCCGTTGGATACCACAAAAACAACAGAGTATTACACAAATTTAGTCAGAAATGGTATTTTTAATCAGTTTGCATTAAATTATGTGGATAGAAACAGGGATGCCCTAAATAGTACTTATAGTAGTTTTCAGGATTTTAACAGGAGGTATGTAGTAGATGAAAATACATTGGAAGAATTGTATGCTTTTGCTGAAGGAAAAGAACTTGCAAGAAATATTGACCAAATGAACGAATCCAAAGACTTGATTTCACTTCAGCTAAAGGCTTTGATTGCAAGAAATTTATGGGATGTACAAGCTTACATTTATATTTTTTCGGAAATTGATGACGCTTTGATTAAAGCAATTGAAGTGATAAATGATGATACTTTTGGCAGACTGAATATAACGTATTAAGTTCAAGTCAAAAAACGACTTGTCATTCTCCTGACTTCGACACTGGGTCACCCAAATTGAAACAGATTTGATAAGTATTTCTGTTCTTCGGTAATTAAAATGATATGTGATACTACGCCTGCTTCTGATGTGGCTTTTACTTTATAAATAGTTT
>JAQVVM010000024.1 GCA_028698995.1 Bacteroidales bacterium | reverse complement strand
ATGTTTTTTTGGAACAAGCAGAGGGCATCGTGGGTATAGCGTGCCAAAAAACAGAAAAGGTATGTTGCGCAGCATACACCACGCCCAGAAGGGATGGCTGGTTAGGGATGGCGGTATGGCGTAACTTATTGCTGTAGGGCTGTGGTATCGTAATACGGTGGGACAAAAAAGCCGTTGCTAAGGTATGGCACAAAAGATAAAGCTGCAAGACCACCAAAAGGGATTACAGGATTTTATTTTAAAGTAAAGATATAATAGTGGTATGGGTATGCAGCTTGAAATGAAATGAAGCGTTGCTGTAGTACAGCGTAGCGAAACGAAAGCAGAAGCAAAATGTAATGGAAAGCGAAATGCCCATGCCTCTATGACCTTTTTGGTGGATAGGGAAAGTTTTTAATTTTTAAGGTTAGGATATTTGCTGCTTTATTTTTTGTATCAGGCAGGAAAGCAACGAACTTTTTTGTGAAGTGATGGGAAACGATACCGAAGGGTTGGCTGCAATAATTATGACATACCATAGGGTTTGGGTCAGGGAATTGGCAAGTGAGCAAGCCATTAGAGAGCGGTGGCAAGTGGGGCTATTTAACATAATGTGCTTATGGGACGGCTTAGGCATCAGGACAGCCCTGTGGGGCAGTTCCCATAAGAGCACATTATGTTTAAATAGCTTGGGAGAAAATGAGCTTTCATTTTAATGTATTACAAGATTATTCACATCAGAACTCATTTTTTTCAATATCATTGGTTACAAATCCAACCTGCATAAAAATGAATTTAATTATATCAAAATGAGTGAATAGCTTTGGAAGTTCCGTAAAATGGTAAAAAAACATTTTTTTTTGGAGATACTTTTAAATATAACTAACTTTGTTTAAAAATTGAAAGCAGCAACAAAAATGGGTAAATATAAAAAACATACATTAAGACTAAAGGGATATGAAACTGAAAATGGTAAAATTCCTTTCAGCCTTCTTAAAGGACTTGGCGATCAACTTACCAGATTAGCCGAGTCAACTTTGCTGTCTTTTTTTGAGGGAAATAGCACCATAAAAAGAGGAAAAACACCAGAATGGCTTTCAAATTCTATAGAATTTAATTTAACAGGTATAAGAAAGGGTTCAACTGTCTTAGAAATTGAGGCACCTCTCTTAAGTAACTGTATTGATAATTTTCAGTTGCCTTTTTTTTCAGAATATGAAACAGATAAATTACCCGCTTCATCAGCCTTAGATCTTTCCTTTTATGTGTATGGGCTGGCTTCTAAAAACCTCCAAGATTCATATTTACTTGATAAAAACTTACTGAAAGAAATAACGAAATTAAAAAAAATACTTAGTAGTGATAAAGCTGAAATTATTTTTGAAAGTGAAAATGACATATATGAAATTACAAAGGATACACTTTCTGAAATAAAAATTTTAGAAGAGAAAACACCACCAAGTATAAATGCAAAAATTGTTGGCAAACTTGATGTTCTTCAATATTCCAAATCACAATTAGAAATATTAACCGACAATAAAAAAATAAGAGCTTTATTATCAAACGAACTAAGCTTTAATGATATATTTCCCTTTTTTGGGCAGGATGTTTCAATAACAGGTATTGCCAATTTTAATCCGGCAGGAGCGGTTTCGTCATTTGAAATAAAGGAAATAAAAAAGGCTGATAAAAAAGATAACTTTTTTAGGGGTGTCCCCCAACCATTATTTAAAGAATTTGATATTCAGCGTCTTGTTGAGAAAAAACAATACAGAGGTACCAATTTTGAAAATTTAATAGGGAAATGGCCAGGCGATGAAACTACCGACCAACTTCTAGAAATGCTAAAATAATGAATTACGTTTTAGATACAAATATATTGATTCATATACTAACGGGTTCTGTTATTGGCTTAAAAGCAAAACAAAAAATGCAAGAAAGCACTTCTTATTATATTATTTCTATAGTAACAAAAGCCGAAATGTTATCTATAGCAAAACAAAATAAATGGGGTGAGAAAAAGACATCAATTTTAAATAAGTTGCTTGATGAATTTTTGATAATACCTATTGATAATGACCAATTGATTGAGACTTATGCTGAAATAGATACCTATAGCCAAAATAAATTGGAAGGCAAGCCATTAGGGATGTCTTCACGTAATATGGGAAAAAATGATCTTTGGATTGCAGCAACAAGCCATTTGGTAAATGCTATCCTTTTGACAACAGATAAGGACTTTGATCATCTTGATAAAGTGTATTTTGATGTAGATAACCTGAATTGAAAGGACGTTTTGTTATAATCATCTTTAAACTATTTTAACAAACTCAACTGCCTTGCAATATCCTGCGTAAACTTAGCCAAGGGACGTTTCAATATTTCATCCTCTCTCATATAGTTGCCAAGAATATATTTAAGCATTGTGTGTTTATCTGGGAAAAGACCTTCGATTTTAAGTATTGACTTTTGATAATATCTATTGTTTAATATTGATTTTACAAGTATTTCGTGAGCGATATCTTTATGTCGTTTATAAATCGATTCTATATGAAAGTCATTGTTGTGGGTGTTAACAAAATCCGTTGTTTCTGAATACTTTGAGCGGAATGATACTTCTATTTCATTATCATAGTTCATTGCTTGAATGCTTTTAAGACTAAGTTTTTCAACTTCATCGGGATATTTTACATAAAATTCTGACACCAGAGCCATTGAATTATAATAAGGGTGGTAGTTGTTCTTTAGTGTAACATCATTATTGCTTTTTGAGTGATTGCAATTGGCACAAGATGGGATTAAATTATATAGTGAAACCGAAAAATATGGATACCTATCTTTGGGAAAAAAGTGATCAAATTGAAAATTTGCTAATCCTTCTGTATCATTTACATCAACATATAATGTGTATTGTGCATTACAATAAGGGCATGCTTTAATGTTAAGTTGTTTTGCCAGCCATATGCCTCTATCTTGTTCTGATCTGAAATATTTTGTATATCCGAACGCTTTTAATACTTCATCACCAAAATGCGTGGTCGAATCATTAATAAAGATTAAATTTTGCCATCCGTTATTTTTAATTTCTTTTTTTATCTTTTCAAGTAGGTCTAAATTTCCAATAAGTATTTTCTTGTAATTTTTAATAATAAACTTGATAAATGATCTATGTTCTGGTTTGCGGTTCAAATTGAATCCATATAACTTTTTCTTTTTTAATGCGACTTTGAAAATTTTAATGATTTTTCTATTCTCATTATTATTAAGTCTGGCAAAAAAATCATTCCTGATTTTGCGAATTGGTACTTTGCCAAGATTTCCCTCTAATGGCTCTATATGACTAATTTTTATCATTTTTTCTTAAATGATTTTCAATTTCTTTTAGCTCCTTTAATAAATCTTTTTTTCTTTGTTCAAGTGAATGTGCTTTTTTATTGAACTTCTGCTCAAATAAATCATCTAATCTCATTTTTACAATTTCATCCCCCACAATCCCAATCACCCCCTTAGCCTTTTCTTCATCCCATTCTTCATTTAGTTCATCTTTTTCAGCACCCTTTAAGTACCTTACCAAATCCTCTATCTTGCTTTTGGCAAACTCACCCATTAAACCACCTTCTAAAAAGAAAGAATCTGTTAAAAGAGAATGAATATTTGCTCCAAAAGTTTTTGAAAGGCTCTCTCTCTCTTCAATATTTAAAATATTCGATTTTGAATTATAATCTTTTCTTTCAACATATACAACATTAGCATTTGGTAAATCTGAAAGTGTAAAAGGATCATGAGTTGTAAATATTATTTGAAATGATGGTTTATTTTCAATTAACTCAAAAAAATATGCTAAAGTTTTACATAAAGAATTTATATATTTTTTTTTCCAAGTTGGGTGAAATCCCAGATCTCCTTCATCAATTAACAAAATATAGTGGTCATTAATTTTCAAGTATCTGCTTTTTTCATTAAGAGATTTTTGTATTAAGCAATATAAATTTGAAAAAAGATTCAGAAGCGCATTTTCTCCTGTGCTTAAAGAACAATTAAATGGCATAAAGTTTACAAATTCTTCTAGTCTATTAGATTCTGAAATTATTATGTTTTTATCATCTTTTCGCAGTTTGTAATAATATCTATTCAGATCATTTAAAAGATTGTTTTGCGCCTTAAGTATATTAATTGCATCATCTTTACTAGGAAATAATTTATATTCATCAATTTCATCTAAGGAGGTAGCTGAATCAATTGAGTTTTTTAATAGATTAATTAATATCCTGAATAGATTCTGATTAAAAATTTTAATTTTAACACCTCCTTTATCCACAAAAAATCCAACTTTACAAAATTTCAAAAAAGTTAAAAATATTTCTACAGAATGAGTTGCTGATAAATCTTCATTCGATTCAATTTCTTTTACCCTCTTATTAAAGAGTTTGATGTTAAAATGCGAATCAGATAGGTAATCATTCGATCTTTCCATTTGTGCATATAACAAACTAATAATTTGTTTTAATATAATTCTTTTTAAGAAATATTTATTTACTTCTAACTGATTTGTTACTCTTAATTTTGAATCATATTTTCGTATTTTATCAGTATTTTTAATTTCTTCATCTATTTTACCTGCTACACTTGCTAATGGCGCTCTAAAAGCCCATGGCGTATTCCATTCCTTTATAACATTATAGCCTCTAAATATTAGTTGTATTTTATGATGTTCACGAAATTGGAAAATATTCTCAAAAATGTTATTTTTTAAAATCAAATCAGAAGATAAGAATTCAATTTGTCGTATAGTGTTTTTAAATAATAATTGTTGTCTTGGTGCATACCCCCAGCCATTTTCATTACCCTCTAAGTATGGAAGTGGTTCTAAGTCTTTTTCAAGGAATTTTTCAAATGATATATCATGAGAATCGATCTTATCAAAATTAGGGTTAAATTTAAATTCAAAATGAGGGGAGTAATATATAGTCTGTAATTTTTCTATTAAAGGTATCTCTGTTAATTTTTTACAATTTATATTTTTATTATTTACATCAATTTCATTTATAAAAATGTTTTTTTTTGGAAAATCTGAGTATATAATAAATGGGTATTCATAGTCATCTTTCTCAACTAAGAAAAGTGATTTATTATCTGGCAATGCTGAACCCTTATCAATATATTTTTTTCTAATAATGTCTAAAATAGTTGTTTTCCCAGCACCATTTTGCCCCACAATAGCATTTATATTTGTTAATCTGGACCCGTTATTATAATTAAAAAAATCTTGAATAAATTGTTCATTTAATTTACGATCAATAAAAACAGTATTGCTCTCATTTTTAAATGTGTATTGATATTTACCACCAAAATTTATAGTTTGTGGTTTGTCAAAAATGTAATCATGTGACTCAATATAAATTGCAGCTAACCTCATAGTTCTTAAATATTAATTATAATCCTTTTCTTTAGATATTAAATGAATAGAGAAATAATTTCTTTTTTTGGCAACCTGTTTATTTCAACTTCAAATTTCTTAAGTTTTTCCCATTTAATAATATTTTTAATTTTTTTCTTGCCACGTTGTTCTATATGTTTTAAGGCATCTTTCCATGGGAGTTTATAAAACGTTCTGATTTTATAATCATGAGAAAAAATAATTATAATTAATTCATCAATGATTTCTGTTGAATTGATTTCTATGGCAGACCATTTAACAGAGTTTTTAAGTGCTTTTGCATGAGATTTTACCTGTATGTATTTCCCATTTACAACAACGTCCCATCCTTTTTGAACACCACTTTTAGCTCTCTCACCATTATAAATGGATGAAACTATCCATTCTCCAATTTGACCTGTAAAATCCTTTTTATTTATCAGAATGCCTTCTTCATACAATTCCTTTAATGCATCAAAATATGCTTTTAAAGCTATTGATTGATATTTTATTCTATTACACATTTTTAATATTTTTATATTATAGTGAATTAGTAGATCTAATAACAATTCTATAAGCAGGGTTATGGTCAATTAATTTTGAAAATTCGTTAATTGCATCAATTGGAAATTGATTTAATTTCTTTGTTTCTTGTTTTATAAATGACATAATTTTTATATTTTCTGGAGATTCTGGATAATATTTCACAGCTTCTCTTATTTGTGAATGCGAATAGTGTGTAGCGTTTTCTTTTTTTGAGTTAAAAAGACAACAAGTTATAATGCGCCAAGGTTGAGCCAAAGAAGGATGAAAATGATAGAAGGTTGGAGTTGCACTTAATGCAATCTGCTCAACATCAGAAGTTAGTACTAAAGAACAACCAAATTGTTTTTCATTAAATGCTCTATTGCATTTGTCTGATCCACTATAAGAGTAGTCAGCCATGCCATTATAAAATAAATATCTTGAAATACATCCGGAATTCATCGAAAGTTTATTTAATTTTTCCCATTGATATTCATTATTATGTTTCTTTTTAAGATCTTTATAAATGCCACCTTTGGTTAGAACTTTAGCTTGTAGAGCCCACCAAATATAACGACCAGGACTTTCTTCTACAAATATATCTAAATCACTTCCATAAATGTTTTCCTTATAACCAAGATTAGCCCAAATGCCAATATTTGGAAAAGACAGTACATTGTCCCGAATTATTGCAACAATATCATTTGTAAAACCTACTTCACTGGCTGGTGATTTAGTTCTGTGATTCCTTATGACATGATTCCAAGTTTTATTAGCAATTTCTTCAAATAATTTACATCTTTTTGAGGTCGGAAGAAGTGTCATGTTTTATTTGTATTATTTAAACCTTGTCTATAAATTTATCAACATCGGCAATAGAAGGTTATAGTTTTAAATTAATGAATATATTTCTTTTTGTTTGTTTAAAATAGGATCAATAATAAGTTTTGAAAGTTCACTTGAGGAAGCAATTTTGTCAAGAGGGAGTGAAACCCCATAAATAATCTGATTCTCAACAATTTCATTAAACTTAGCTCTTGAGTTTTCGGTTTTCACTAATTGTCCATACTCTTTATATTCAATAATTTTGCCGCTGAAATCGTTTTCAATATCCCATAGAGGAATGGAGCCGAGCAAATATGGATCATTTCCAGCTGTAGATTTTTGTTTGAGTAATGTTGAACAGCAAACCGGGGTGAAGTTTTCAGATTTTATAAACCTCCAAGGAGCAACGCAAATAGTTATAAGGTAGTTCGGATAGTCTGCAGAAGAGTATTGATGGATAAAATATGAGTATAAAAGGCCGTTAGCATTATTTATATCCATAAACTGTGTTGGTTTTGGTGGACCACCTGGTTCATCATAAAAATGCTTCCAGTCGTTACCATACTTAATAAAATTGTTTTCTTGAAGGTATAAATCAGCTGACAGAATAATCCTTAAGCAATTTCTGTAAATTTCATTTGCATTTTGAAATGTCATTTTAATTTTTTCATTTTCACTTTTCATAATAAAATATTTTATAAAAGTTAAATTTAAATTTATATCATCAATAGTTTGTAAATCCAGAAAAGTTGTTTGAAAAATCGGAATATCATCAATTTCTTCGACATGAAAAGGTTTGATTTCCTCATAAAAGTAGCCCCAGTTATAAACTAAAGTATCCCTAAGGTTTAATAAAATACAAGGCAAATCATTTTTGTTTTTATCCATTATTACCGGCACTGAGCGCCATGAAAGCCAAAATATTTTAGCATCTTCGGTTTCACCAAGTTTTTTTAGTTCAGTAAGTGAATCTATAATTTCTTCTTTAGGATATGCTACGGATGGAGTAATATAGACGACACCCAAAGGAATGGCATTTTTTTCTGTAGCAAATTTCTGAAGATGTTTATAATATTTTGATAATTGATCGCTAATAATCAATTCACTTTCATTTGCAATGGAGCTTTTCCCAATATTTAACTTAACCTCAATCAAAATAACATATCTTTCATTTGACTCACTAGTAATAATAATTATAACTTCAGGCTCACCTGAGCTAGTAGTTATTCCATTCTCTTCAAATGCACTGAAATGTTCCCAAAATAAGTATTCTATCTCCTTTACATCATCGGGGAGTGTGTTCAACTTAGTTTTTTTTCCATTATCATTGATAAAGCAGGCATTCGATAAAACAGGATTCAAAACATAATTCCATCCGTCAATTCCAGCATATTCACAAGTGCCAAAAAAGACAGAGGTAAGCAAATCTTCAATTTGCCAAGGAGATTTTGTCAACCAACGACCTAATTTATTATGTGTAAATGCTTGTAACAAAGATTTGATTTATTTTGATTTAATATTTATTTTAATATTACTATTCCTGTAGGTTAAAGTATTAGTAATTTTAAATTTTCTTATAGTTAAAAAATCAGAAAAAAATATTATTCACTAAACCCTTCATCTTTAGCTTGTTTTAATATTCTTAATGCACTTTTTGCTTGTTTTGAAGAAAGAACAGTTTTTCTGTTAGCTAAAACACCCAGATTATATGCTAACTTTCTGTCAAATGGTGTAAAACGGTTATTTTCTTTTGCCCATTTTGAAAGAGAAAACCAAACTTCCCCTTTTATTTTACCAGCTTCATCTATTATTCTCGCATCCTGAGGAGAAAGCTCCTGACCTATCAAATCTGTTTCAACATAAGTGTCAGCATCATTTCTTATTTCATCTTGAATTAAGCTAGTATCAATAAATTTATCCTTCAATGTTAACCAACACTCCTGTTTTTTACACCATTCACCAATATTCATCCCTGATTTTGAAGGAGTGCAAATATGCTTCCATACAATATCTATCATTTGTTCTATCTGATTATTTACAGATTCTGATATGTCTTGCTTATCCCAGATATTATCAAGGTTTAACTTCTTATTAGACTTGTAAGACAGCCATGATAGTATGTAAGAAACCATATTTGCTTTATAACCGCCTAAATTTCTTTTAGTAACTAACCTGTCAATTTCTTTGAAAAGTATTGCTTTCGCTATTAAACGCTGATAATATTTTTTACTGACCTCATTTTTATCAGAAACCAACTCTTTTGTAAAAATTTTAAAATTGTTTTCAGCCCCTTTTCCTACGTCAAAAGGCCTTTGCCACCAACTCATTTCATATTTAGCCAGATCTGTTTTTGTAAACTTTTGTTTTTTGGGATATTCTTTATCAAATATTTTAAGTTCTTTACCTGTCCTCTTTGATTTTTCATCAAGATACTGACCTCTCGCTCTTTCGTAAAACCATTTATTTGTTGCTTTTCCTCCTGTCAATGAAGGTGACCATTCAGATCTGGAGAAATCCTGAATAGCATTATGATATTCACTATTTGAACTAAAATCTGAATCTTTAATTATTGTTTGTGTATTTGCAAATCTGGAAATATTAGGAATAATACTATCAATATCATCTTGTTTTTTCACTACAGAAATTTTCATTTGAACAAAAACTTTTGACAAATCAATGTCCTTCTCAGTTGATGTTGAAAAAATGGATGCTGTTGTCTGACCTCCGTTTACTACTTGCCAGTTTTCAATACGAGTTATATAGGGAACATTATCTTCAAACTCAACTTCAACTTTTTCAGCTGTTGTTGAGATTCCATTATTATATGCAAAGAACATATCTGGTTCTTTTCTTATTGTGTCCCGGATTCCTTTATTAACTTTTGCTTTAAATTGGAGGAATGTACGGACATTTTTTTCAAGTAAACCCTGTCTGTATGTATCATATATTTTAGCAAGAATTTTCCCTGGAATTATTGCTAAATAAGCATCAACTTTATCACTGACCTCATCCATGTGTAAACACTTTAGTTTATGATTAAAATCATTAATAAAATCTATTTCTATTTTCTGTTTGCCTGATCTTATTAAATATTGCTGATAAACTCTTTCAATATCCCACAACTGAAAGTCAATACAAATTCCATTTTCTTCTATTGTTTCAGGAATAATATCAGCTGATGACTGACCATTTGTGATAACAAAAATTCTTACATTTTTAACGATATCTTTTGTCTGTTCAATAATCTGTACAACATCAAAAATTGCTGTGTCTGATTCATCAACTTTAGCAGAAAGTTTACCATCTCTGGCTGAAAAGAAAAAATTTTCCACTTTATTGAAAGCATCAGTAATATCTTTATCTGAAACTCTAGTTAAGCGTTGATCACTTTTGAAAATTGTAATAAATAAATCGATTGCTTCATTATCATCATCATAATTCCAAGCATTAATTTTTAACCCTCTGACTTTATAATGACAAAGTTCATGTGCAACCACCTCTCCGGAATCAATTATATATTCAAGAATATCATTGGTAATAGCATCTTCTTGAGAGATTTTTTCTTCCTCTACAGAGATTAGTGCATTTTCTAAAAAATCTATAGCAAACTCAGTTAATTCCATAGTTTATAATTTATTTAGTATTTCTGTTTTAATTTCAAATGGGATACAGGCTGAAACAATTACTGAATATTTAATATCTCCAACTCCATTAGGTAAATTGTTTTGTAATAATCTTGGAAAACCTTCAACTATTTCAAAAAATTTCATATCAAATATAGAAAAGCCAACTGTGTATTTTTCAGATAGAGCTTCGTTATATCCATACTTTGCCAATTTTAACTGCAACTGAAATTTTGCAATCGTGTCATCTTGTATCTGTTTGTAAATCTCTCGAATGAGAGCTGGCAATGTCCGTTCAGGCATGTTAGTATGAAGATTTAAAGCAAATAATGAAAGATAAAGATGTTCGAGTCCTGTACTGTCAAGTTGTCTTTCTGATGAGACTGTAAATTTTTTATGTTGCTTGCTTGAAGTGGTTTTTACCTCAACAGCATTATTCATTATCTGAAAATCATGGTTGGTTCTTTCAGAGCCAGTCCAATAAAAAAGCGATTCAGAAAACGAATATTTTTTAAATAAATAATCTATTAGAAAATGTAATTCGCCTACAAGCCCTTTCTGGCTTTCAATTGAAAGAATTTCATTTTCCTGTTTCTGAAAAAATATTTTCCATTCATTTACAACTTTTGTCAATACTCCGTTCAAGTTTTTCTTATTCTGAATTTGAATAATTTTGTCGCATATATCTGATATCACCAGTTCAAAAATGTTGTCAGTGTTAGGAATTGACTGGGTGAATTTTAAAAATTCTTCGTTCTTGAATTGCCCAATTGAAGTTACTGAAAGTGAAATTTCAAGACCTCTGAAGCGTGGTAAATTCTCGGTTACAATATTATGTTCGCTGTCCAGTTTGATGTAAAGTAAACGAACACCTTTCTTGAAATCTGTTGCAAGAAAAACAGGGAAAACATTTTCAGATGGAATTCTTCTGGCAATTTGCGTCTTTACACTACTGCCTTGTGATTCCGTGTTAATGGAGTTCCAAATTTTGTGGTAATCAATCATTTTCGTTCATTTCAAGTTCCTGATAAACTGAATTTATTACATAGCTGATAGGTATTGCCTGAGATGAAGCACACCAGCTGATTGCAAAACCTACTGGTTGGAATTTAAAATTAACAGCAACTTTTGGTTTCCCATCTGCTAATGACAAGACATAAATCATCAACAACGGGCTGTTTTTTCTAGGCTTCAAACTTCTAGCTTCCCTATTTGTAAGATGGTTGTCGTCAATATTTTTCTTTTCTGTTTTTGAATAATCTGAAAATTCAAATACTGGGTCATGCATTCTCTGAACAAAATATCTGTCAAGTTTCTCGTTTGAAAATCTTCGCTCTGTAATTTTTCTTTCAGGCAATACAATCTCTCTTCCTGCAAAAGAAAACAGTTTACTTTTTGCGTTCTTTTCAAGTGAAACGAGAACAACATTCCATTTCAAAAATTCTGAAATTTCATTTTGTTTCTGAAATTCAATGTATTGATTTATACGAACTGAATTTGCTGCAGGCAAACCTTTATAAGTCTGAAAGTTTTTTAGAAATTCCTGAATTCGATTTACTGAAACATCCAACCAAACATTCTTTCCAATTAACTCTTTGGTTGAAGACTTTCCTAGTGACAGAATAAAATCCTCCGCTGCATGATAATTAGATTTTAGAATTTCTTCGTTTGATGGTAATGTAGTTGTTTCTGTAAGCGTTCCCTGATAATTCAGTAACATAGTTTCTGCTGCTCTCATCTTCATCACATTCGTTACCATTAAATCAGGATGGTCTTCAACACGAAGTCCAAAATCTTTAGGAGTTAGCTTCAATCGTGTCATTTCAATGAACTCTGATCTCAATACTTCAAATGCTGTAGAGATATGTCTATACCAACTGAACAATTCTGCTGTTGTGTATATTCTGCATAAATCTTCAAAACCATTTCTGTACCCAAACCATCTGCCCATTTGCATAAGAGTATCATATAGGGAAGTGTTCCGTGTAAAGTAACTAATAGTTAAGCCTTCTAATGTCAAACCTCTTGAAAGCTTGTCACCACCAATTGCAATTACACTTAAACCAGTCTGTGATTTTGCTTTATAATCCAATATATCTTTTACATCTCCATTTATTATCAAACATTTCGGTTCAATTTTTCTTACTGCTTTTGAAAGAAATGGAATAACATCGTTCCAATTTAATACCTCTTTATCCATTTCAAGTGATGTCGGGATAAAATCAATTTCATAAAGTACCTGCATTTCATTCAGGACATCAACATCACCTGAAAGAATAGCATTTCTCAAGACTGTTAATTCATTATTAACCAATTCTGCTAATGCGCTCTGAACAGAATTATATCGAGTGCAGTGAATCAGCATTGTATTATGTTTGTGTTCTTGTCCTCTATGCCATCGGATAGCACTTGAAATTATAAATGTTTTCAAAGCCTGATTCAGTGAATTTGGTATTTCAGTTGGTATATAATCAGGTTGGTGTCTGATTGGCATGAAAGTAAAATTGTCAAGACCTGCTTCAATCAATGGTTGCCCTGCATCATTCACTTCTCTGTAAATAGGAAAACCTTCTTCAACTCCCTCACGCAAACCGAAAACTTCTTTCGGCCCCAAATAGTTTGAAGGTGCTCCCAATGTTTTGATAAATGCAAACGGGAATAAATCTCTACCTAAAACAGTGTGTTGATTATCGTGGTGGATAAAAATATTTGCAAAAGGTGTAGCGGTGTAACCGATATAAATTTTCTGTCTGAATAAATTCAGAATTTGTCTGATGCAGTTATTGATTGCAGTCGGATCTAATTCTTCACCTTCTCTGTCTCTTGATGCTTTTGTATTTACTGATGCCTGATCGGATTCATCATCAATGATTAGCAATGGCAAATTGTTGAACTGATTTGCACCATCTTTTTTGTAAGTAAAATCTTCATCAAAGATGCTTATCCAATTCTGAAAATAATCTCTTAGGTTATTGAGAACTGATTTGTTTTTCTTTACAACAAAAATTATTGGTCTATCAATACTTGGTGGAGTTCCCCATCTTTTTTTTTTATTGAAATCTCCGTTTTTTTTAGGATTTAAATTGCTTTCTGTGAAGTAATCAATCGGATAATACATTTCACCAGGCAAAGTTGAAACACCAATTCGTTTTTGTTTCTCCTCTGGATTTGTGTCAATGCCTAAAACTTCTTCATCAATTCTTTCCTGTGTCTGCTGCCGTAAATTCTCATGCATACCTGCAAGAACAATAACGATTCTGTAACCTGAATCAATTGCCTTGTTGATGATGCCCATGAAGTTTGCTGTTTTGCCTGACTGAACATAACCAACAACTAGCCCTCTCCGATCAAATGGTCTGTTCGTTACAGTTGGGTCTTCAATATCTTCCATTATTTCATCAGAGATAGTATCAATTTTATCTACAGACGTTTCAGCCCAACCTTTTATATGTGTGAGATATTTTCTGTATCGTTTCCAAAATCTGAAATTAATTCTATCGTCTGCTCTCTTTGGTCTATACCAATCAATGTGTCCTTCGCTATCTGTAAGTGAAAAGTGAGTTCCTTCTTCTACAATCACATTTACTTCTTCGTCTAATTTCTGACGGATAAAATCTTTCACTTCATCCATGCTTGTGAATGCCTTACCTGCGAGCAAGACCTGCTCATGTGTAAATGGACTGCAAACAGAATTTATTGCCTGTGTTATTGCTGCATCGTATTCCAAAACTTTTTTGAAAGTTTCATACATGCTCCTTGCATTTGATTTAAGTTCGTTAAAATGAATCATGATTTATTGTTAAGTTTTTGAAATACGTCCATTGAGTTAAGTTGTTTTTTTGCTTCTGCTTCCGACACCCCTGCACCAATCAGTATTGACAAGGCGCTATAAAAAATTTTTTCCAATGCGGAAGTTTTGTTTTGCAATGGAGTTTCAATAATTGTTTCGGGATCTGAAAAATCATTTGCAATGAGGTTTACAGGAATTGCTTCTGCAACTAGTTTCATGTAGTTCGTGAAAACATCTGATTCATCAGAAAGAAATTCTGCAATCAGTTCAAATAACGGATGTTTTTCATTAATGAAATAAGTTTTGATGCCGTGTTTTTGTTTTGCTAGCCAAAGATAAACGATTTCTTTTTTCTGCCCTTTTCTTTTTATATAAGCACCTCTCGAAGTGTAAATTTTAATTGCTTTTTCAATGGATGAAAAGCAAATGCTCTTAACCCGCTTGCGGATTACATCTGGAATTTTTGCTGACGCTTTCTTTACATCAATTTGCCATTCAGTGTCAAGTGTGTTTGGTATATCAATACAAATTCTACAAAGTCGCTGCGCTTCTTTTTTTCTAAAATTCAAGTCAAGCCAAGATCCATCTGCAATCAATCGTCTGTTCCGATACAAATAAATACCCTGATGTTCTGTCCAACCTTTTATTATTTGCAACTCTTTTCTTTCATCCAATGAAAGTTTTGATTCATGCGGCAAAATATAGGGCTGTATTCTTATTTGTTGATTTCTTATTGAAAGTTGTTCCTCTTGTAATTCTGTAGAAGGAACATCAACAGAGATATTGAATGGATTAAATGCTTCAACTCCTTCTGTGTTTACGGAGATTGATACTTCATCAGCCTCTATGAACCGATGAAAAGTTATACCCAAATGTTTCCTAACATTGTCAAACTTTCGATAGAAATGTTCTTTATCTGATTTCAGTTCTATAGATTCAACCAACCTGTCCAACTTTTCCCAAAGAATTATTGTGCCTGCACCATCAAATGAAAAATCAGAAAGTATTTTTTCTGATTTTGTGTCTGCACAATTACGAAGTAAAACCCAATCTTTTTTATCTGCAACAAAATCCAAATCCCAACAACGGATAAATTCTTTGCCTAATTTATTTCTGGTTTTTACAGTCAACCTTCTACACTGTGAAAAGGATGCTGTCTTTAAACCTAAACCAAATCTTCCTAAATCATTTTCATGTCTTGCATGAAGAGGATTGAAACTACCAATCTTCATTGCATTCAGCAATTCTTTTTCATTCATTCCTTTTCCATTATCTTCAATTCTCACAAATGATGTATATCGGTCAATGCCGTATGTGATTTTTATTTCGCTTGCTTTAGCTGTAATACTGTTATCAATCAAATCGGCAATTGCAGTTTCAACAGAATAACCAAATGCTCTTGCTGACTGGAGAAAACTCTCCGGTTCAGGTCTTACAATGTCATATTGCTGATTCTGTTTAATCATTTTATTTTTTTTTGATAATTTTTTTTAAATCACCTGCATCAAGCAAACCATAATTTTTATCAAGTGCCTTGTGGCAATTGCTGCAAATGATTATGAAATCTTTCATGTCGCTTGATTCAAGGCCGGGCTCGTTTTTTATTACTTTGACGTAATGAATTTCCATCAAATCATTTCCAATCTCACCATAAAAAGCCAGTGAATCAAAACCGCACACTTCGCATTTAAGTTTTTTTGTTTCATCAAATACAATTTCTTTTTTCACTTTCAAAACTAAAGGGTCTGTTTCTCTGTTTTTGTGATACTGAAAATAAAATTCAGATTTGGAGCTAACAATCGGATCTGATGCTGTGTTTTTATTTTTCGATTGGTTTTTAAGATTAAGTTGACGAATAATAAATGCTTCCTTTTTAAGTGTATCCCTGTGACCGTGAAATTCTTTCCATATTACTCTATCCATTTTTGCACCCATTTTCATACCCCTACCTTCAAAATTGCTGTCCAATCTTTTAAAATTGGCAAGTTTTAGAGCAACGCTATTTACACTTCTGAATTTTATTTCGTTTGGAATTTTTTTATGCAAACTCAAATTTCTTAAATCCTCACTAAGTTTGATAATTTCAGGATTTCTTCCATGCATTTGTCCATAATCAAGTTTAAAATAAAGATCCAGGCAAAGTATAAGTTCTTCTCTATTGAAATTTGGGTTTTTCATTTTTACATATTTTGAATTTTTAAATTAACAAATAGATAGTGGAGCAAAGCGTAACCTGTATTTACACTTAATGCGTTGCCTGCCTGTTTGTATAACTGATGTTCGCTTACACCAGCTGCAATCGCTTTGTGATAAAAAGTTGTGCTGAACCCTTGCAGTTGCAGCGCTTCTTTCGGTGTCAGTCTTCTCACTGGTTTTTTGAAAAGAATTTCTTTAGCTGTGTCCATATGTGATTCTCCTCTGAGAATAAAATCGTCTGAATAGTAATTATCCTGACATGCTCTGTGCAACTTCACCATTGTTGCGGTAAGAGTCCTTGCAATGTCAAGGTCAATCTGAGATTTGCTCCAGAAATTTTTTGAGCCACCATCAAGGATTGTGTGTTTGATTTTTTCAGAGAGATAATATTTATTGTCAACATTTTTTTCAAGAATGCTGAGGACATTTCTGTAAGTTAAAAGTGAGTGTTTTTTTATCTGTCTGAAATTTTCAATGATTGCTTTTTCACTTAGGTCAATATTTAATTTCTTCTTGCTGCATACGAAAAAAATTCTTGCTCTCTTTTGTGGTAAACCGAAATTCTGTGAATCAAGAATTACATAATTCACATACCTGTAATTGTGTTCTTTGAAGTAATTCAGAATCTGATTCAGTGTATTGCCTTTGTCGTGCTGAATGATGTTACGAACATTTTCAAGCACAATGAATTTTGGTTTTTTGGTCGTGAGAAGTTTGTCAATGCTGAAAAGAATTTTTCCTCTTTCATCTTCAAGCCCTAATTTTTTTCCAAGCAAACTGAATGACTGACACGGAAAACCACCAAGCAACAAATCAAATTTCTCCATTCGCCTCAACTCCTTTTTATCTTCTACAAACTGAGTGATGTCCCGCATCGGTATTTCTCCGTTTATTTTGTAGTTAGTGATGTAAGTTGAAATTGCATGCTGGTCAATTTCAGAAAAGCCAATGCACTTGAAATTTACATTCGTGTCTTGTGAAATGTGGTCGGCTGCATTTCTGAAACCTCCAATGCCGGAAAATAATTCTGCGTATTTCATGTGTAATATTTCATTAATTCTGATGAAATTACTTCTGCTAGTTTTACAGGTACTGCATTTCCTATTTGCTTATACCAGTCGTTAAGCGATCCTCTAAAAACATAATCATCTGGAAATGTCTGAATCCGTGCTGCTTCCCGTGGGCTTAAACCTCTTGCTTGTGTCGGATGGATATACATATGGCAGTCGTATTTCATGTGTGATGTAATTGTTTTAGATACTTCGTTCTGTTTCAGTTTGTAATACTTGTCTTTGAAAATATGATTGCGGTTGTTGTAATTGCTCAGTTTCTGAACACTTGGGTGAAGTGAATTTTCTCCTTCCGGCAATGTTCGGAAAATTTCTAAATCATTTTCGTTGTTGTATCGTGATTTATGGTTGAATAAATAATCTATTTGTCGCTTACCGTTTATTCCTTCCAAAAATTCATTTTGTTCAATTTTAAATTTGCGGATTGCATATCCATTTCTATCACTTTCAAATTCAGATTTTAATTTAAAAGGATTTGTTCCAATAACGGGTAAGCCATACAAAGCATCTGCAAGTTTATATTTGCTCATGCCATTTTTCTTTTCTTTAATAATGCTTTCAAACAGTTTGATAAACATAAAATTTTTACCTCCAACTAAAATGTATCTCTTTCTGCTTTGCGGAATATTAAAATTTTGTGCATCCAATTCAAGTGGAATGAATGAATATTCATGTTTGGTTTCTTTCTGAATATCTTCTTCTATTTGTTTTTCAACTCTCATCATTCCTTTCACATTTTCCATTATAAAAAAATCAGGTTTGATTAAGCCTATAAGTTTCACAAAGTATTTGTAAAGTACATTTCTTTCATCTTCAATAAAACGCTTTTCTTTGGTTTTTTTTTCTATTTCAAAGTTCCATCTGTTAGCAGTACTAAAGCCCTGACAGGGAGGTCCTCCGCAAATTATTTTTACACCTTTGAACAAGTGTTTGTAGCCATCAAAGTTTTCAACTAATTCCTTAATGTCTCCATTGAAAAAATGACTTAACTGTAAAGTATGGTTGAAATAATAAGTTTCTAAAGCAGTGGTGTAATTATCGTTTACAAAGGCAGGTTGGAAACCTGTATTGATTAAACCTTGACTTAAACCCCCTGCACCACTGAAAAAATCTGCGAATAAAAAATCTGATATAGGTTCTTGTTTTAATTCGGGCAAATATTTTTTTAGTAGGGAATGGTTAATTCCGTTATTCTGGCGAATTGTGTAATAAATATTATTTAACCTAGTGAACAAATCATTTCCTAATAAACTAAAATATTTTTGTGGTATGTTTTCTATTTCTGTTGACTCTAATTTTATTTTCTCATTTTTAAAGATTGATAATAGCTCTGCGGCAAGCTGTTTTGCTTTAGTTTTAAAATTTTTAGGATGATATGTATAGTAAAATTCCAGCATTTATTTTTCTATCTGATTTAAAATGTCTTTGAAAGTATTTGTTTTATTTATCTGACATTCCCATATAATTATCACTTTCCAATTAGCATTTTTAAGTGTAATAATATTTTTTTTGTCATTTAAAATATTTGTATTGATTTTATTAAGCCAGAATTCAGATCTTGTTTTTGGAACAACAAATTTTTTACAATTCTTATGACCATGCCAAAAACAACCATTAACAAAAATTGCGGTTTTATATTTTGGTAATACAATATCGGGTTTACCAGGTAACTTTTTATCATATAGACGGTATCTGAAACCATTAGCAAAAAGAAATTTACGTACCAACATTTCAGGCTTAGTATCTTTGCCTTTAATACGGCTCATATTATAGCTTCTGGTCTTTTTATCATGAACATCTACCATATTACAAAAATAGAATAAAATGTTTAAATGTATACATTTTATATGAATAATATACATTTCAATTGGTTTCATTAATTAACACATTCTTTAACAAAATATAGATTCTTAGTGATTCTAATATTAAGTTGTTGTTTAAAATGTATTGTGGTTTTAGAAATTTCAATGAGCTTAAAATAATGGAATTCTTCATGAATATAAATTAATTAATTGTTAAATAGAAAAATATTTATTTTGACAAAACGCCAAAATAAATACCACATTTTAGTAATTTCAGAATGTGCAAAAAATCAAACATTTAATAAAAAGGTATATAATATATATAGTTATTTTCACTATTTTGCCAAATACCCCATTTGAGTTTTGCACTTTTGCAGCGCCTATATATGCGTGCAAAAGTGCAAACGTGGAATGTAATGAAAACAAAAGTATAAAAGTGAAATTTATGGGGGTATGGCAAGAGGCAAATAAGTGAAAGATTGTGATTGACCTAAAAGGATATAAAAAAGCTAGTAAAACAAGGTGTTTTTGAGGGGTTTAAACATAGCGGACTGTTAGTGTTCATCAACATAGAGGTGTAGTTAAAAAGTTCAAAGTTAAAAGTTTAAAGTTAAAAGTTTAAAGGGAAAATAAGGAAGGTGTAATGGTTGTGTAAAAGCCCTGTAAAAGAAATGTATATGCTTTCTTAAAATGGGCATTTTTCTGCTGAAGTTTCAGAAAATGGTTCTTGCATTGCCATTTCTGCCTGTTGTTCTGTGATGGGTTGCAGGCAATAGTAAACAGAGCGGTCCTTACGGTACTTATACAAGTAGCATAGGTTGTTTAAGCTATTTGAGAGTGTTAGTTTCTGTTTGACAATGATTTTAATATATTCTTCAACGAATCGCTCTGAGCAGTTAAATTCTTCCCTGAGGCATTCAATAACTTCTTTACGGGGGCAGGGCTTAGTAAGTATAACTTCGAGTTGTTCAATCACAGAACTCACATCGAGGCGTTTTTTGCCATCACGTAAATAAGCAGTAAGGGTTTCATCATCAGCCAAAACGAGGGTGTTTTCAGTATCAGAATATTTCACATAAAAGGGCTCGTGTTTTCTGGAGCTGCGGCATTTAAGGTAAGCCACCTTAATGAGGTCGGTTTCACGGCGGTCGTGGTCACGTTCAAAACCAACCTGAACGACAGTTGAAGCTTTGTTCATGATTTCAGTGCCCAGATGCCCACGGGCTTTATCGGTATTGCCCGGGTTTTCGTGTATGAGGCACAAAAATGTAACATCGTGGCGGTTGATGGTCATGTTCATCATGTCAATAAGCGCCATGCTGTCTTTAGAGTCGTTGAAGTTGTTAACACAGTCGGTAATGACATCAAGAATAATGAATATATGGCGGTTGTATTTGGTGCGCACATAGTCAAGGTATTCGTTCAGGACTTCGAACCTTTCATCTCGAGGGAACTCAAGCAGAGAAATATAGTCGAAGTTTACGGGATGTTCTTCAATTTTGTAACCGGCATGCACCTGAATTTTTTGCAGGGCATAAGGCAATTGTTCGGAAAGGTTACGCTCGGTGTCCACGTAACAGATTGCATATTCTTTGGCATGGTCCTTCACGAAGTTGAGCAAGGGAATGTGTTCGCCGTTCTTTTTAAGTAAGGCACTACAGATGGTTTGAGCCAGACGGCTTTTATGCACACCTGCTTTGCCCTGAATGACGTTGATGGTTTTGGGAAAGAATACAGGGTTTTCGTTTTGTTTGAGGATGGGCTTGCTAAACGTGATTTCTTTAGATTTGTTTTCTTCGAGAATTTTACGGGTGCTGAGGACTTTTTCAAGTCGTGTCAGTTCGGGATTAGCAGCAGGCAGGGGTTTAAATTGTTTGCAGCTCTCAACGGCAAGCTGTTGGAGGTCGGCAAGAGGTAAGCCCAGTTTGAAATAATCTGATATGTCTTTGCCATTGTTCATGGGAGGTAACACAATACGCCTGAGGTTCCAAGTTTTGGAAATTTTATCGCTCTGGGTGGTGCCTGTTTCATCGTTATCGTAAAGTACAATAATGAAGCGAGAGCGAGAACGCAATAAAAGCAAGGCATCCTGCGAAAGCATGGCGGTTTCACTGTTAAGAGAAACTGCAGGAAAGCCATGAGCGTATAATGAAATGACATCTTTTTCGCCACCGGTAAGGAAAATAAATTCAGAAAAATCGGGCAATTGTTCAATGCCAAAAATATAGTCGGGAGGTTTTTCGCCAAGGTATTGAAAACGGAATGCCTTATTGAGGGGGCGGTAAAGTTTTGCCCATTCTTTATTGATGTAAGCAAAAATGGGATTATCGGGCAGGGATTTGAAGGTGTAGGGCTTGTTGTTTTTGTCGGTAGAAGAAAAAGCCCGAACGGAGCGCAGGTTGAACCGCTTCATAACCGCTTCGGAAATGCCGTATTGCTGCCAATATTGTAGTTCTAGTGGCTGGAAGGGCTGTATTGTAAGGGAAGAAGTGCCAAATTGTAAAGGAGTATCAGGGGCGTGTAATGGGGGTGTAAAATTGGTGTTATCATTTTGTAACACAATATTAAGGCTCATGTCATTATTGATTTGGGCTAATGCTTCGGGAAATGAGAGCCTGTGGAGTTTCATTACCAGGTCGAAGCAAGAACCATCATCACCTGTGGCAAAGTCTTTATACCGCCATTCTGCTGATGCACGAGAGTAGTAAATGTTGAATGATGGTGTTTTTTGTTTTTCGCTGAGAAAAGGATTGCTGATGTGCTTACCCGGCGTTAAGCGTTGCCCTGAATGTTTGTAAGGATTCAGATAGTGGTTGAGTATGTCATAAGAGGTTGTTGCGTTTAATATGCTTTCTTTTGTAAGCTTCATGGTCCTGAAATTTAAAAGTTAATAATAAGCACTATGCCCCTCTTCCCTGAGGGTTGACAGCATGAAAATCAATTCATCAACAAGGAAGAGGGCTGCAAGCGTGCAAAAAAGAAATGTGGTAAAGTTTAGCCATTATTGCACTTGTGGTAGTGCTTTTTGAGGTGCTCGTCAATATCGGAAGCTTTGAAATAAATTTTGCCACCGATTTGAGAAAAGCTGAGGATGTTGTTATCACGGTATGCTTGCAAAGTGCGTTTAGACACTTTAAGGAGCTGGCAGGTTTCCTGAATGTCGAGCCAAATGTCGGACAGGGGTTGCTTGCGGATGCTTGTGTCAATTTTAACTGATAGTACATTGATTTGTTCAATGATTTTTTTGAAGGCGTCGGATTCGAAAGTTATTAATTCCATAATTTAATTAATTTAGAGGTTTAACATTTGTTTTATCCTTTCTGCAAGGCCTGTGCATCAGGATTCTATAAATGGTTTTTTCCCGAGAAGAAAACCTCTGCAAATAAATTACTAAAAAAAAGGTCATAGAACAAAAAAAAGGTCTTCGGAATGACTTGAAGACCATTTTTATTTTAGTAAAAATGAAAGTGATTGAAAATCAAATAAATGCAAATTTGCAGCACAGGGTGTGCCAAAAAAGGTCTTTTGGGGTAAGAAAAAGGTCTTCGAAGACCTTTTTTTTTGGATGTGCTTGATTTTAATTGTTTTACATTTTAAAAGGGTAAAACCGATTAAAAAAGGTCTTTTTAGAGAGAAAAGACCTATATAGAAAGTTGCATAATTTGAAAAGATTGACTAAGAAAGAGAAACAAGGTAAAAGTAGGGTTTTGAATAGCTATTTATTCAAATTGGTACTCTCTAATTGTTTTGAAATTATAAAATGAACAGGTTAATGTTGAAACTAAAAAATATCACAGGATGTAAATTTATGTGAAGCCACAGCGTATAGTTATGACATATCAAATAAGTAGTGAATGATTAGAGCTTGAAAAGCAAATTATTTTTATTGTAACATTCGTTAATCATTGCTTTTTTTAGCTTATCGTATTTTTTTAGGTGTATTGTATTTAGAATTTCCAGAGATTTATCAAAATTGCCAAGGTTTCTGTGTAGTTCGGCTCTCATCATTTTGTGTGAAGAATTATTTGGATTGAGTAGGTCAATAAATTTTTTTGTATTGTTTAGCCAGTCGAGTTTGTCGTTATCATCAATAAACATATTTCGGTTAGCTCTTAGTCTGTCATTATAGCTCCACCAAATATTAATACGGATAAAAAATTCTTCGTTTAAGTTTTCGCACAAATCAGAATACAGTGCATTAAAATAGGCATCAATATCAGCAAAAAATGGATGTGCAAGATTGGCATATTTTAATGGTAATTCGTCGAAAGGTTCAAAAGCATTAATTGGTTTTAATTTGTTTAGCCAAAAGCTATGATTACAATGGAAACAAGACATAAGGCAAATTGCGCCAAAACGCATTGATGGCAGTTTCTTTAAATCGGAATACGTCTTGTTATTAGAAAAATTGCCACTTATTAAACTTATTTCCTTGAAAAGTCTATTGCAAGAGGGGCATTTATAAATATAAGTTTTATCAGGCACTAACACATTTAAAGAGTTTTGATTTAGTTGTATTTAAATGAAGTTTTCTTTTAATATTATAAGGAAAACAAATTAAACAAAAATAGCATAAATAATGCTGCTAAGATTTATATAGAAGCATAAATTTTAGCAGCATTTGAAAAGATATTAGAAAGAGTAAACAGTCGAATTATATTTTAATGTTTACTTTTCCTTTAGCTCCATCTTTAGGTCTTTTTGCACTTTTACTTGGTTGTAGCAAGGTTTTAATAGTTTCTTTGCTTAGCATATAGCCATCTTTATCAATAGCAACAATAGATAATAAAGAAGATATGTCATCGGGAGTTGTTTCAAGCAAAGAAAGGCCATCTTTTGATTTTGTTTCCATGAGTTGAAGTATATAATCAGCAAGAGTGTTTTTGTACCCATTCCACTTTATTTTACCAACAAGACTTAATAAAAGCTTAAGATTTTCAGCAGTTATATTGTTTTCTTTAGCAATAGCTTGGTAAGCCATAGCCAGCGAAGTGCCGGTGGCGAAGTGCTGTTGAGCCGTTTCCGAGAAATTAGTATTATGTTCTTCTTTAATAGAGGGTGAAATGGCATCATTCTGCTTGTACATCAATGCAGGATTTACCTGAAATAATTCAGCCAGCAGTTGTTTTTCGTTCTTCTTGCCAGGACCTAAAAAATCGATAAAGAATTTTTCGTAAAAGAGCCGCAACTTGATAAGGAAAAAGTTAATGTAAAAATAAATGTAGGATTCTGGATGGTGCAAGTAATTAGGATTAAGTGTAAACAAGTCGTGAAAAGTTGCCTTATGATTGTGAAAGCAAGTTTTAATAAATTGTCTGTTTTTACGGGCATACATCTTGACTTGGTTTTCGTCGTTAGATGTTTCAAAGGTATATATTGCCCTGAGTTTGATACGTTCAAATTCATCGGCAAGTAGTCCTACAATAATCTTACTACGCACATCAGGAGGGGGTGCTAAAGTAAAATTATCATGTAAAGAGTAGTAGCATACAGGCGTAACCGAAATGTTTTTAAACTCGGGCTTATCGCCTGCAGAAGTCGTTAGTTTGAAATCGTTTTTCCCTTTAAAACCGAAAGCTTTGTAATTAAAGTTTTTGGTATATATATGTAACTGTTCGTCGGTTACATTCTCATAAATAATACGGGTGTTCACTTCCTTAACAAGAGAAAGTACATCCCGGTAAGGGAACTTTTCGGACAATAAAAATCTTACTTTTTCTGAGTTTAACTCAGAAAATGTTTGGATGTGGTTCATTAAATTTATTGAAATTAATATTTACAAATTTACTGAATTACACTTGTTTACAATAAATGAATTTTTAACATTTCCATTTTTATTTTAACAATATGTCGTTAATTAAGAATAATGATTTGATATACAGAATTTTATCATAAAATGAAAATAATAAAACATAAAATAAAAAATCGAAACAGAAAGTAAAAGTCTGCAAAAAGGAACATTATAGTAAATATTCTTAATAATAACCAAATGATAGATTATACATTTATTTTCAACAAAATTAACAAAACAAAATTTTATAGCAAAAAAAAGCAAAAAAAAGTATAAAATATTTTCATGAAATACAGATTTTTTTCATAACTTTATGGCATTGTAGAACAGGAAAAGAAAAGCAAAAAAAAGCAAAAAACGAGGGAATTAAGCGGGAATTAATAAAAATTTCTTTGAGTTAACGGATTGAAATACAGACAAATAATATAAGGGGTTCGAGTCCCGTCCGGTCCGCAAAACCGCCTCAAAAGGGCGGTTTTTTTTGTTTTTAGTATGGTCAAAAAGAGGTAAAAAACCCTACCCGTTGGTTATAGATAAATTTAATTTACAGGAAAAGCTATTTCTGCATGAAGTTATGTTTTAGGTTGGGTGTACCAAGCTGTTTTGTTGTATTGTAAGCTTCCCCCTTTTTATTGCCATTCAAAATTAGAATTATTTTAAAACTTGTTGTGAAGTCCAAAAAGATTTGAGGTCGAACTCTGAAATGTTTATTCTTTTAAATGAGATATTTCTTCGCCTATGGCGAATCATTAGGGCAAATCAATGTAAACACGGGAGTTGAAACAATAGTAAATTACACGTCGCACTAAATTGGATAATAAAGACACCGGTTTTATTAAAATTATATCTTTCACCTTATTTTTATTGTTTCTATAAAATAAATTTCACCAAACAAATATTTTATCAGACGCTAATGTCCCTAAATAAAAAGAAAAGAGCCTAACCTTTCTTTCCTCTTGTTAAATCTAGTATGCCATTAATAATTGTAAGCGGGTGTGGGGGATTGCCGGGTATAAATAAATCAATATGAACATCATTCAGAAAGCTTCTGTTAATAGCTTTACTATCTGAAAAAATTCCGCCACTAATGGCATCAACACCACATAATATTACAATCTTGGGGTCAGGAATAGCATCATAAGTAATTTTTAAAGCTTCTGCCATATTTTCACTAATAGGTCCGGTAACAACTATGCCATCTGCATGGCGGGGAGAAGCTAGAAATTCAATTCCAAAACGGCCCATATCAAAATTTGCATTTCCACAGGCATTCAATTCCCATTCACATGAATTATCACCTCCTGCTGAAACTTGCCTAAGTTTAAGAGATTTTGAAAAAACTTTTCTAATAACAGGATTTATGCTATGTTCATCTATTACTATTCCGGTACTGATGCCTTCATATATTTTCAAATGATCTCTTTTATTAGAAGCAATTTTATAATCTGTTGTAAATTTAATTTTCTCGGGAAATGCATAAGCACATTCTCCACAAAAAGCACATTTCCCCAAATCAATGCAGAATGGTTTTCTGGAAATAGCACCCAATGGGCAAAGTTCCTCAAGAGCATGTTCATCAACCTGAGCTGAACTGATTTCGGGTCTTCCTCTGTACGGTGGTTTAAGTACTACCCTGCGTAAATCAGGAATATATTGCTTTCCGTTTTGATATAGTATTTTTGTTTCCTTAAACATAAATGCTTTTGTATTAAAGGTCGTGTCCGCAATAACTTAAATTATAACTCTTATTGTTGATGGGAAAATCGGATATTTCTACATCTCTTAATGAAATCTCCAGAGCTTTCCAATTGTGCATTGAAGGGTCTTTTACCTTATAATGCAACAACTCCCCTTTATCATCTGTAACAGCACAGTGGCAAATCTCTCCACGCCAACCCTCGGTTAATGAAATGGCAAAGCTGTCAGGTTTTAAGGGTTTGCTATAAATCGGTTTTTTAGTTTTTGAACTGTCGAAATTGTAATTATCAAGTAAATTATGAATCCATAATACAGAACGTTTAATCTCTTTACGTTTTAATAAAAAGCGTGCAAAAACATCTCCTTTTAAAGTCATAATTGTTTCAATAGGGAAACTACTATAGGCCCATGTCGGGTGAGAAATTCTGATATCTCGCATCACATTCGACATACGGGCAGAAAGACCTACTGTCCCTAATAAATGAGCTTGATTTTTAGAGATATTGCCTACATTATCAAAACGGTTTTGAACACTTGGTAAGCGATAGGTCAGATGCGACATTTCAATATACATTTTTTCATAAGCTGCTAAAACATTTAGCAATGTTTGCTTCAAGTCTTCTGTGAATGAACTATGGGTACCCCCTACCCTGATAAGACTTTTTCCGAGGCGATTTCCACACCATGATTGAGTAAAGTTGATAATACCGGTACGCAGAATCCCAAAAACATTAGCTCCCAGATAATAGGCTGCGTCAACGCATAAAGCAGCAGTATCTCCGGTATGAATGGCAATACGCTCCAACTCAAGGGCTAATGCTCTTTCTATCTGTATTTGCTCAGTAATCTCAATATCAGACAATGATTCCATTAGTTGAGCAAAAGTACTTGTATGTCCTATGACTGTATCTCCGGCAATATTTTCAGCTAAAATATTTCTTTGAAGCATCTTCTTTTTGTCGAGGAACAATTGTTCTATGCCTCTATGTTGCCATCCTAATTGAATTTCAAGATGTAAAACATTCTCTCCATTGCAGATAAAACGAAAATGACCGGGCTCAATAATTCCTGCATGAACAGGACCAACCCCAACTTCATGCAATTCATCGCTTTTTATTGAATAGAACGGATAATCATTAATTTTCAAATCATTGTTAAAACGATTTTGAGAAAACCGGACAGGTTTTAACCATGGGTGATTTGTAAATTTAACGCCAAAGTTTTCATGGATTTCCCGTTCAAAGATATGTAAAGCAAAAATATGTGGTGTTAAAGATGGGAGCTCAAATTGGCTACCATTAAGTAAGTGATGAGAAAAAATAATAACATCGTGCTGACTGTCATCAGCTATTGCCATAATAAACTTTAAACCATTTTCTTGCTTAAAAGCATAATAGCTAACACAATGACAAGTTTCTTCTTTCAATAAAAGTACTGCCAGGTCAGAAAATTCATCATAATTCAATACCGGAATAGCTTTCAAATCAACAGATTGACCATTTTTTATGCGCAATAATAATGAAGGTGCAGTCATTTTTTTAATTAATTTAATCCGGAAACTACAGCATTAATAAGGTCAGTAAATATATAAGGAGGTGTTACCCCAAGATAAATAACAAGACTGTAAAGAAGTATTTGAATGACATTTTCATAAGGTTCATTTTCTTGAAATTCAATAGTTCCTTGGCTTGGCGCATACAGAATTTGCAGAAAATTTTTAATAAAAAAGTATAAAATGGCTGTAATAAAAAAAAGACTTACACCAGCATAAATAAATTTATCTCCAAAAAACATAGCCTTAAAAATCATAAATTCACTTACAAAAAGCCCTGAAGGTGGCATTGCAGTTATTGACACCAGACCTAAAAGCATTGCTAATCCTGCAAACGGGTTGAGTTTGAAAAAACCGCCAAAGTTATAAATCCATTTGGATTTAAAAAGCGTATGAATTTGATTAATCTGATAAAATAAACCTGCTTTTACAAAGGAGTGAAAAATCAAATGCAACACAGCAGCATAATACCCAATACCTCCAACAGAAAGACCTAAGAATACAATACCCATGTGTTCCATGGTCGAAAAAGCATACAATCTTTTTAATCTTTTGACCCGTGTTAATTGTATGCTTGCAATTATCAATGAAATAATGCCGGTTAGCATAAGCACATGCTGAGCCCATGCCATTACTTCTGTTCCTGATATTATTACATAAGAACGGTAAATCACAAGAAATCCAACATTCACAAGTGCTGTTGACATCAATGCATTTACCGGAGATGGAGCAATTGTTTTTGCATCAATAGCAACTGCATATAATGGGAACAAACTGATCTTAACAGAAAAACCTGTAAGAATAAGTAAAAATGATATTTTTAACCATATAGGATTCATATTTTCGGATGCGGATGCCAGATTATCAAAACTCAGGTTATTAAGTCCACTATTGCTGGCAATAATACTCATAAAGAGTATGCCGATAAAAGCAATTGCTATACCCACAGATGAAACAAACAAATATTTCCATGCTGCTTCCAAAGCATCCTTTGTTCGTTCATGAAAAATTAAAATTGATGCAAATAAAGTCGTTGCTTCAATACTGGCCCAAAGTAATGCAATATTTCCCGTGTAATTTGAACTGACCATAGCTGTTATAAAAAGAATCAAAGCAGCAAAATATTGGCTCTCTGATTTGACTTTAACGCCTTTTCTTTTTAGATAAATAAGACTATAGTAATAAGTACATAAACTTAGAATTGTTAATACAGCCCCCAATAATATTCCTAATGCGTCAAATTTGAAGAAGTATGAATCTACAATATCCTGATGGGTATATGAAAATGCGCTTAAAGCAATTTGTGAAGTAATAAATAATGGAAACAGGATTCGATTGACAATTTTACTTTTTGCAATAAAAATGCAGATACTTATACAAATTGAAAATATAAAAAATAAAATCAACATTTTCTTAATCTTTTAATTTTGTCAAATTATCAGTTTCGATACTATCAAAGGTGTTTCCAATTCTGTTCACAAAAGTACCAAGCACCAAAACACCCATAAAAACATCAAGGAGGATGGCTAAATTAACCATTAAAGGCATCACACTGCCAACAGCGAGAGAAAATAGAAATATACCATTTTCAATGATGATATATCCAACAAGATGTGAAAAAATATTTTTATGAATAATTATAAAATAAAGACCAAAAATAACTGAAGAAAAAGCAACCGTAAAGTACAATGTATGTATTTGATTATCTTTCAAATAGTTACTTATTAGAAAGCTAAATATGAGGCTGGTAACAACAACAATTATCGAATAAAAAACAGGAACAGAAGGTTCATGTACTTTTTTTAAATTATTATGTTTACGGACTTTATTTAAGAACCATGGTATTACTATAGCTTTCACCAAAATTGTTTCAATAAGGATAAAGATGAAATCAAAAATTTCAATTTTATACAAGCTGAAAAATACCACTCCAAACAAAAGAAAACCTTGTAAAGACAACAAAACAACAAATTTTTTAACCCTTTCTGAGAGAGCAAAGTAAATAAGAGTTACGGCGTAAAATATAATAAAGAGTAATACCATTTGCTAATTTAAAATTATTTTTTGCGTAATAATTAATGTCGTTAAAAAGATAACTATTGAAATTGCAGAAAGCATTAAAATCCATTGAGGATTCTTATCCATTTTATTTCTTGCTCTGAAGGATTCAAGCATGCCAACAACTACTGCAAAAACAAACTGTATCAAATAAAACACAATAATTTGAATATAAATAGACCATGATGTATAAATCAGAAAATTTGATATTAAAGCACCGAAAACTGCAAATTTGAGCCATGAAGCTATGTACATCAGAGAAAGATCAAAGCCGCTGTTGTCAAGTATCATTACTTCATGAATCATTGTCAGCTCAAGGTGTGTTTTGGGATCATCCACCGGTAAACGGGAATTTTCAACCATAGCCGTGTACATTAACACATAAATAGCTGCAATACCGGTTATGTACGACAGGTTGGTGTTAATATGCATATTAGAGTATAGGTCGCTGAAAGATGGAAAGCCGGTAAAAAGAGCCATAGAACCCATTAGGATAAAAAAGGCAGGTTCTACGAGCAATGCATAAAAGGCTTCACGGTTGGCACCCATTCCCTCAAAACCACTTCCTGTATCCATGGCGCCAATAATCATCATAAATCTCCCTAAAGCAAGAATGTATGCAAAAAACACAAAATCTCCATCAAAAGATATCAAGCCCTTTTGTTCTCCCAAGGGAATTAACATAATTGCTACAAGTACTGAGGCAAAATAGATTATTGGGGCCATTTTGAATATAATACTTGTAACGGGACTATAAATGGTCCTCTTTTTAAACTGACGCACAACATCAAACAAAGGCTGAAACAGGTGCGGCATCTTTCTTCCTCCTAATCTTGCTTTAACTTTAGCAGTAATACCAGGAAAAAAAATTGCAGAAGATAATATCAAAAGTACACCTAACATTCTATATCCAGTTCAGAAGAGTTAAAACAAAAATTACTATTAAGAAAACAAGTGCATATAGCAGGTAATGCTGAATTCTACCGGTCTGAAATACTGCAAAACGTTCAAACCATTTAAGCATCTTTTGAACCGGTTTAAGGATTAAATGATCCTCAAAAATGTCGCTTGAATGTGTCTCAAACGCTTTTTCCTGAGGAAAAATTTCAGATTCTTGAAATTCAATAGCATCTTTATTCACATTGACAATCTTATTTGAAAGTTGAATAAAGTTTCCGGCATAAGATGTAGCTGTGTATTGATGTAAGGCAGGATCAGCACCTGTATAAGCACAACCCCAAGTTGCACTCTGCGAAACATCATGTTTTCTTTGTTGCCAGGCTCTTAAAATCCATAACAGACCTATTAATCCAATAAAAATCCCGGAAATAACGCCAACTTTGTTTAAGATTGGAATCATCTGATTTATTAATATTATATCATTTGAAAATTGTGAAACAACCATCGACAGAGGATAAATAAAAATGGAAGGCAGAATGCCAATTGCAACAATCATAAAACCAATCATATAATCGGGCATAATCATTGAAGCATCCACTTCCACTGCTTCAGACACTTTTTCTGAACGGGGTGTTCCAAGAAAAATAATACTGAATACTTTTGTAAAACAAAAAACGGCGAGTCCTCCTATTAGAACTAAGCCAATAAAACTGAAAAGAAGTATAATATCTGTAAATAAACCACCAGGTTGCAGGGATTTGAAAATCCCTGAATAAATTAGAAATTCAGAAATGAAGCCGTTAAAAGGTGGTAAACCACAAATAGCCAAAGATCCTAAAAGAAAAAATAAGGCAGTAACAGGCATTTTTTTAATCAAGCCTCCAAGTTTCTCAATGTTACGTGTCTTAGTCTGCTGATAAACACTGCCTGCGGTATAAAATAGCAATGACTTAAAAAGAGAGTGGTTCAGTACATGTAATAGTGCCCCTGCAAAACCAAGTACTGTTAAAACAGGAATATGAACTGCCATACCAATGACCCCTAAACCTATTCCAATACCAATGATACCAATGTTCTCAATACTGTGATAAGCCAATAGCTTCTTAAAATCGTGTTGTACTATAGCCATACTTACGCCTAAAATACCTGAAATCATAGAAACAGATAAAATAAGTAATCCTATATAAAAGAAATCATGATGGATATAAGTAAGAACTCTGAGTATTCCGAATATACCCATTTTAATCATCACCCCACTCATTACACCCGATACATGAGAAGGAGCAGCCGGATGGGCATGTGGCAACCATGAATGAAAAGGAATGAATCCGGCTTTGATTCCAAAACCCACAAAAAAAAGAACAAATAATCCTAATGGATTATGGGTTTCAAAATAAGAGAATAAACCATCAAAGCTAAAGACTGCTCCGGCTTGTGTGTGTGCCCATAAAAAAGCGAATAAAATAAAAACAAAACCTATGTGCATTTGGATAAGATACTGAATACCAATCTTAATTGTTTCTTTTTTATCTGATTCAAAGATGACCAGCACAAAAGAAGACAAAGCCATCAGTTCCCATGCGATTAAAAATGCAAGGGCATCTCTAAACATTAAGACTAGTAACATAGAAATATGCAACCAGAGAAAGCTAAAAAAATGCAAAGCCATTTCTGACTTAGTTTTGACTTTGAAATAGGGTTCTAAATAGGACTTTGCATATATAATTCCTGTCAATGCTGTGAAGTTCACAACTAAAATAAAATATGCAGATAATTTGTCAATTTCAAGGAAAAGAGCATGACCCATGAGAGGCATAAAAGCTTTGCTTAGTGTAAGATCCGAAAAAAACAAGCTTTGAATTGCCCATATACTACTTATTGTAATGAGCCCTATATGCAACATCAATCCCCATAGATAGTGGTAATTTTTAGGGATTACAAAAACCACGAGGGTTAATAATATTAATATTTTACATGTAAGAATATCCATTTGAGGTGCAAAAGTAAAATAATTTTATTGTTAAAGAATTTTTGAAGCAAACATTTTTGTTGTTTACTTTTTTAATTCCATTAAACAGCAATTAAAATTTATTAAAAAAATGAGTTATAAGAGACTTAAATAAAAGGTTGAGAATCTTCAGGTAGTACATTCACAATAACCACATGGAGTTCACTATAAAAATAAAGGGCTGCCTCAAGTTTGTGACAGCCCTTTAAAAGAATATTTGGAAAGTTTAAAAATTAACTTTTGCGGAAAGATTTACCACGTTAGCAATATTACTTTTTCTTTCTGTAATTTTCTTGTTTACATCAACTTTAGAAACAACAGTAGTATTGATATTCATAACCTCTAAAGCAATTGAAAAACCATGTTTTATTGGAAAAATCAAGTCGCCATAAACGACTGTATTCTTTTCAATATTATTAACAGCAAATGTTTCTGAAGTATTATTATCCATACCAAATCCAACAACGACTTGAAACCAGTCGGTTATATTAGACTGTGCATTAAACCACATACCCATGCTATTTTTATCACTAACAGAAAGGGTTTTCAAAGAATCATGAATACTCCAAGAATAATTACCTGCAACGCTGAAAAGGTTTGCATTGTTTAAATTTGTTCCTGTATTAAATTCACCATTTAATGAAAAATATTTATGAATAGGCAGACTGAGATCAACACTAATACCAGAAGTATTAACAGTAAAATCAGATAATAATGTATCGGCAATGCCTAAACCTACGCCTGTTTCAATCAAACCTTTTTTCTCAAGATAAGTACCATATGCATAAGAAACACCTAAAGAATATTTATCTAAAATTTTAGCTGACACTCTTCCCTGAAGCATTGGGATACCGGAGATGTTGTCTTTTCCAATACCGGCGTCTTCTCGGGTTGTTTCTCCAACAGAAAGTTGAATCATTGGGGAAATTTTATCATTTTTAAGAACATAACTTAACTGAATTTGACCCCTTCGAAAGCCTTTATTTCCTGCATACCACATATTTCCGTTGGTATTGTTTGTATTTGGATTTAATGAAGAATACAAATCCCATTGTTGTCCGAAGCGGGCTTCAAAACCACCTTTTGAAACAGAAACATATCCTAATCTCATCCGAGGTTTAACATTACTGTTAATAGGGCCTTCATAGAAGTCAATTTCAAGAAGTCCACTGACTTTAATTTTTTCACCGGTGGAAGCTTTAAAACCTAAACGTGAATGTTGTCCTGTAAAACCAATAGCCGTTGTATCCAAACCACTGGCAAACTGAGGTGAAGAGTTGTAACAATTAGCTACATTCCCGAATGAATATACACCTCCCATAGTGTAAATCATATCGCCTTTAACAAAGCCATAGGGTTTAAACTCTAATTTTTTGTTTTCTTCTTGTGAAAATATATTTCCGACAAGAAAAAACATGCCTATTACTAAAATAAATACATTTTTTTTCATTTGATTTTTAATTTAATTTAACATTTAATTTATAACTGGTTTATCAATCTACTTTTATTACAATAATTTTTACTTTTTATAAACTCAATAAAATCAGATTTCCTGTTGATATTAAAATACCAAGTTTCATTATCAAAATCTACGAACTCTACTTTTGCATATTTTAATACATTTGTAATTTTTCTGCCGTTATTTTTTAAAATTTCTTCGGCAAAAGTAATAACTTTTTTATTATACACAGCATATAAAGGTTCATACTTTTCATTTTCTGAAACAGGCATAACAATATCCACATCTGAAGACATGCTTATCATTCTGTTAATAAGATTAATATTCATTTCAGGAATATCACATGCAGTAATAAAATTACATTCATTTTTTGATGATTTAAGGCAAGACATAATTCCCATTAGGGGACCTTTATTTTTCTCAATATCGGGAATTACTTCTTTGTTTAGAAACTTAAATTTATCAGGCTCATTGGAACCAATAATAACTTGATCAAAGCACATATCCAATTGTTCAACAATATGTTGAATTAAAGGCTTCCCATTAAAATTCAGAAGGCTTTTTTCAGCTCCTTCCATACGTGAACTTTTACCACCAGCTAGAATTATAGCAGTAGCTTTATGTTTGAAACACCATTTATTTTGGCTTATCATCACACGTTCTGGTTCAAATTCCAAGGTACTATCTTTCAGAACAACAATTTTATCTGCAAGATGGGATAAAACTTTTTTACTTTTTGAATTGGCATTCTCAATACTAAAGACGAAAAACAATCCCGGCTCCATATAATCTCTCAAAGAATTAGATTCTACAATTACCATAGAATTTTCGGGTATTCTATTTAGAAAATCCATACAGGCTTTAAGAGCATAATTTTTATGGGTATATATTTGAAAAACCTTTTTTGCGCCAGATTTTAAAACATTAATATTTTTATTTACTGAATCTGAGAATTGTATTTCATTAATTTCATAGGTAAAACTTTGAGATTTAACATTGTTTTGTTTAACGAAATTACAATCAGAGGCATTTTCATCAATGCAGTTAAATTTAAGGCTTATAATAGCATGGTTTGCTGCAATCAACCCAATAATTTGAGAAGCTAGTTTATTCGAATAGCAATAACTTCTATCAGCATCAATAATTATAAAATTGCCTTTTACAAGCATGACTCCTTTAAATTAATAAAATAAAAATGAAAAATACCTTAAAGGATAACTTTAAGGTATTTTCATTTACGACAGAAAAGGTTTTTATTTTTTTACTTCAGCAAGTGATTTATTATCCAGTGTAAAAGATATTATTACACCTAAGGCTAATAAAGCTGCACCAGTTACAAAAGTGTAAGTAGGAGCATCAGCTTTATAGTTATCTTTAATGAATGCAGCTATTTGTGGTCCAACAATACCGGCTACAGACCATGCTGTAAGTATAGAGCCATACACAACAGGCATTAATTTGGCGGTAAAGATATCACCAACAAAAGAAGGCATGGTGCCGAAGCCGCCACCATAACAAAGTAGTATGTAGCAAACCATGACGCCAAAAATCCAGGGATTTCCAACCCAAATAAAGGCAATAAACACAAAAAGTTGAGAAGCTAAAATTAAACGGAAAGCTTGTATTCTACCTATTTTATCAGACAAACCTCCCCAGAAAAATCTACCAATACCATTAAATAAAGAACTGATAGCTATCAAAGTTCCACCCGCTGCGGCTAAAGCAGCTGCATCCATAGCAGATCCAGCATTTTTCAACAAATCCTGTAACATAGGTGATTGAAGACCAATAAACATAATTCCTGCAGCAATGTTTAAGAAGAAGATCAACCACATTCTTAAAAATTTACTTGAAAGAATACAATCCTTAACGGTCAGTTTATCTTCACTAGCTTGATTTGATGCACTTTTAACTGGTGCATTATAGCCGGCAGGAACATAACCAGCAGGGGGATTACGCATAATAAGTGCAGCAGGAAGTGCAATAGCAAGTAAAATAGCACCAGCGTAAAGAAAAACTTTTACCAATTCACCCTGAAGGGTAAGTTTTACAGCATCATCCATAAGTTTGCCATCAACAAAAGATTCAGCAGGAATTGCTTTTAAAATACTGTTAAAACTGGTCATAAGAGCAGGGGCAATAAATTTGGACATAATTAATGCTCCCAAACCAAATCCCATTACTACCATTCCTGTGATAAATCCCTTTTTATCAGGGAACCATTTGGCAGCTGTTGCAACTGGAGTAACATAACCAAGACCCAAACCACATCCACCAATAACACCGTATCCAATGTATAATAATACGACATTGTTAATTGACATGGCAAAAGAGCCGATAAAATAACCCGCTGCAAATAATATAGCACCTGAAATTGCTAATTTTTTTGGACCTAATTTAGCCAAGTTCATACCACCCCAGGCGGCAGAAATTCCAAGAAAACAAATAGCTAAACTAAAAATCCACATTACCTGAACATTTGACCAGCCAAAAGCTGTCATGATTGGTTTTTGGAAATAACTCCAGGCATATACTGTACCTAAAGCTAACTGTAAAACAGTTCCCATGATGGCAATTAGCCAACGATTGTGTTTTTTTTCTGACATTTTTCTTTTTTTTTGGTTAATAATAATTATTTGACTATTTAATTAATTGCTCAAACTCATTACGGAATTTAAGTATCATCGTTTTAACAGGATGGGCATAGGCTTCACCTGTTGGACATAAGGTATTTCCTTTAATATTATCGCAGAACCATATTGCTTTTTCAATATCACCTTTTTCTCCTTTTCCTGATGATATTTTTTTAAGCAAATGAACAATCATACCAGAGCCCATGCGACAGGGTGTACATTGTCCACAAGATTCGTGATTATAAAACTGAATGGTACGGGTTGCAATATCCGGAATAGAAAATTCTTCGCTGATAACCATCACACCACCAGATCCTAAAGAAGTGTTGAAGTTGGCACATGATTCATAATCCATTTTCAAACCACCATTGGCTTTAAGTTCATCAGGTGTTAAAATTGGAACAGATAAACCTCCTACAATAACTCCTTTAATATTGCCCTTATAACCACCGGCTAATTGAATAAGTTCTTCGAAAGAAATACCCATAGGGCATTCATAAACACCTGGTTTATTTACTGCGCCTGATACACCAAAAAGTTTGAAACCATAACCACCTTCAGATCCCCATTTTTTAAAAGCATCTCCGCCATTTTCAACTATAAAAGGTATGCTTGCCAACGTTTCAACATTATTTACAATTGTAGGACATCCATATAAGCCTTCAACTGCTGGAAATGGGGGCTTCATTCTCGGAAGTCCTCTTTTTCCTTCAATTGATTCGATCAGGGCTGTTTCTTCACCACAGATGTATGAGCCTGCTCCCTCATGCACCACTATATCAAGATTTCTAAGAACGCCATCAGCCTTAGCTTCTTCAATGGCTTTTTCAAGAATACGTGCTATCCATGAAAATTCACCCCTGATATAAATAAATGCCTTAGTACAACCTAATGCATATGCTGAAATAGCCATGCCTTCGATAAGTAAATGAGGGTCATAAACAAGGATTTGTCTGTCCTTGAAAGTTCCAGGTTCACCTTCATCAGCATTACAAACCAGATATATTGGTTTTCCGGTATTTTTTGAAACGAAACCCCATTTTACGCCTGTTGGAAATCCTGCGCCTCCCCTACCTCGAAGTTGAGAAATCTTCACCTCCTGAATGATATTTTCAGGTGTCATTTCATAGGCTTTTGCTAACATCTTATAGCCACCATGCTGCTTATAAACATCAATTTTATGGGCATTTTGAATACCCCTGTTTTTAAATAACACATTACATTGCGTAGCCCAATTGTATTCCACAGGAAGTTCAGGCATGATACCTTGACGCAAAGAATCGATAAGCATATCTACTTTTTCTTTGTTCATCAGTTCATAATATTTTTCATTAACCTGAATGACTGGACAAGTACCGCAAGAAGCCAAACATTCTACTTTTGTTAATGTAAATAAACCATCGGGGGTAGTTTCTCCACTTTTAACACCGAGCTTATCACTGAGGTAGTTAAATAACTCTACTGCACCCATCAAAGTTGCAGGCACATTGGTGTCAACCTGAAGATGATATTTACCAACAGATTTGTCAACATTATACATTGAATAATAGGTAGCCACACCAAAAGCTCTGGAATCAGAAACGCCAATATATGCAGCAACTTCTTTTAATAATTCTTTAGTGAGATTATTTCCATGAGCTTTTTGAACAAGTGTTAAAGCCGGCATTAATGCAGATTCTCTTCTGGGGTATTTTGCAATTATTTGCTGTATATCGTTTTTTATTTTTTCGCTTAGCATAATACTTGAATTAAAGATTATTAATTAACTTATTTTTTCAACTTTACAAGCACAAACCTTGTATTCAGGTATCTTAGCTACAGGGTCAAGTGCGTTATTGGTTAAAACATTGGCTGCAGTTTCAGCAAAGTGGAAAGGAATAAATACAATACCCTTCTTTATTTTATTTGTTACCAATGCTGTTATTTCAATAGCACCACGACGAGATGAAACTTTAACTTTTTCACCATTTACAATATTCAACTTCTGTGCATCTTCAATATTAATTTCTATCATACCTGAAGAGACAATACCATCCAACACTTTTGATCGCCTGGTCATTGAACCTGTATGATAATGTTGGAGCATTCTACCTGTAGTAAGTACCATTGAATATTCAGCATTAGCATATTCAGCCGGTGGTCTGTAAGTAATTGCTTTTAATAAGCCTAATCCCCGGGAGAATTTACCAGAGTGCAGGACTGGTGTACCGGGATGCTCTTCAGTAGGGCAAGGCCATCTGAGCCCTGGACCTTTCTTAATTCTTTCATAAGATATACCTGCATAAGAGGGAGACAGTTTTCTGATTTCAGCATACAATGCTTCAACAGTATCAGGAAAATCATTACAACCCATACGTTTTGCTAATTCTGCAATAATTTCATGATCATGCTTAACGCCTTTAGGAGGGTTAAGAGCCATATTTGAAAACTGCACCCTACGTTCCGTGTTTGTAAAAGTACCATACTTTTCGGCAAATGCCGCAGCAGGCAATACCACATCAGCAACCTGAGCAGTTTCTGTTAAAAATATATCCTGAACAACTATAAAATCGAGTTTTTCAAATTGTTCTTTAGCATGATGTAAATCAGGGTCTGACATCATAGGATTTTCACCTACAATGTAAACGGCTTTAATAGAATCGCCGGCATTGTCAACCATACCTGTTATTGTTTGCCCAACTTTGTCATCCATGTCTTCCAATTTCTTACCCCAAGCTTCAGCAAATTTTTTACGGGCATCTTCATTGATTACGGGTTGATAAGCTGTAAACACATTGGGAAGGCCTCCCATATCACAGGCTCCCTGAACATTATTTTGACCACGAAGCGGATTTACCCCTGTACCTTCTAAACCAAAATTACCAAGTATCATTTGAAGATTTGAACACGACATTACATTATCTACCCCATGAGTATGTTGGGTAATACCCATTGCATAAAAGATAGCACCCCTACCTGAAGTAGCATATAATTTTGCTGTTTCAAAAATTTGTTCTTTAGAAATTCCTGTCAATTCTTCAACTTTTTCGGGTGTATAGAACTCAAGACTTTTAACATATTCATCCCAACCTTCAGTTCTTTCCTTGATAAACTCTTTATTTTCCCAACCATTTTTAATAATAATGTGTTGAAGGCCCATTAATAAAGCTGTATCTGAACCAGGATTCTGTTTAATATGAATATCAGCTAATTTAGCGAGGCCAATAGATCTTGGGTCTGCTACAATAAGCTTAACACCTTTTTCTTTGACGGCTTTCTTTATCATGCCTCCAAAAACTGGATGATTCCAAGTAGTATTGGTTCCGATAATGAATATTACATTTGATTTATCTGCTTCCTGCATGCTGTTTGTCATTGCACCAGAGCCTAACGTAGTTGCCAGTCCCGCAACTGTAGAGCTGTGTCACAATCGCGCACAATGGTCTATGTTATTAGTGCCGATGACCCCCCTGGCAAATCGCATTACAGCATAGTTTTCTTCATTAGAAATACGAGCAGAAGTAAAGAAACCTATAGAACCTTTACCATGTTTTGCTTTAATATCTCCTAATTTTGTAACAACTAAGTCAAAAGCTTCATCCCATGTAGCCTCTTCAAGTTTCCCATTCTTACGAATAAGTGGCGTTTTAAGTCTGTCTTCCCTATTTAAAAAATCGAAACCAAAGCGGCCTTTAACACATAACATCCCTTTATTAGTTTGATTTTCCCAGTTTTCCTCTGTACCTAAAGAATATATATATTTATTATCTTTAGTGTAAACATCTACAGAGCATCCCACACCACAATAAGTACAAATAACTTTATCCTTTTTAAGCTCCCAATAGGGGCCTTTCCCTTTTGCATTTTTAAATGTTAAAGCTCCAACAGGGCATAACTGAACACACTCTCCACATTGGACACACGTAGATTCACCCATTGGTACATCATCATCACATATAACTTTCATGTGTCCTGAACGCCAGCCAAAATCCAAAACTTCATGCATCACATTGTGGTTACAGCCTTTAATACATCTGCCACATTGAATACATTTATTGGGATCTCTTATAATGCCTTCTGAGGAACAATCCAGTTCCATGGTATGTGATTCAACAGCATAATGGGGTCTTTCAATACCAAGATGGTATGCCATGTCCTGAAGTTCACAATGTCCGTTTTTTTCACATGCAATACAATTGTGCTCACCATTTGATAAGTGAAGTTCTACAATCATTTTACGCACTTCTGTTATCTTTTCAGAGTTGCTTTTAATAACCATACCTTCCCTTACCTCCATGGCACAACTTTCCTTTAAGCCTCTTACACCTTCAATTTCAACTAAACAAGCCCTACATTTACCGGCTTTGCCTGTACGGGCATGATAACAAAGTGTAGGAATATAAACACCATTTTCACGGGCAACATCCAGCACTGTTTTACCTTTGGCAGCTTCATACTGCTTACCATCGATAATAATATTTACTTTATTTTCCATAAAATTGTTAAAAATTTGATATATAATAATTCTAAATTTAACATGAAATAAAACACAACTTGACCTAATTCCGCACAAAAATAAAATGTTTTTTTTAATAAACAATAAATTTTTGTTTTTAAAACATTTTTTCTTTTATAAGTTATTTGCAAAACCAGTCCAAATTTAAGTTCTAATCTTTTGTAACTGCCCCAAAAAGAAAATAATAATATAATAAAAATTATTATTTTATATATAATTATATTAAAAATATTAATTTTATACTGAAATATAATTTTACCAAGCCTATTAAATAATTAACATTAATTTTATGACTACAAATGATTATAAAGAAATTATAGCTATGGCTATAAATAACGAAATTGAAGCATATGAATTTTACAGCAATGCAGCTGAGAAATCAAAAAGTGCCAATCTAAAAGCTACTTTTATTGAATTGGCAGAAGAGGAAATGAACCATAAAAAAACACTTGAAGCTTTTTTAAACAATGAAGGCAAACAAATGCAATTTCAATCGGTTACAGATTATAAAATAACAGAGTCTGTTGAATTGCCCAAGCTCACATCTGAAATGTCGTTTGCTGATGGTATAGCTTTGGCTATGAAAAAAGAAGAAGAAGCCATGCTGATGTACTCAAAATTTGCAGAAGCAAGTACAGTACAAAGCCAAAAAGAAACCTTTATGCAACTCGCAAAAATGGAGCAAGGACACAAAGTAAAATTAGAAAATCTCTATTCAAATACTGCTTATACTGAGGTCTGGTAAAAGTTTTGATATTTGCTTTAACCTTTTATGGATTAATTCCTTCCGCTCTGCGATTTAAATTGTTGTTGAGGCTGTCTCAAAACTGACCTTAGCTGAAAATCATTTATGATAGTTTTCAGACAGCCTCTTAATGGATACCTAATTGCCTGCCAGCCAGAAACTATAATGCACCCACATTTATTTATCTCATTTATAAGTATAATAATATTTGTGGGTTTATGTAGTGACATTAATGGGCTCTGCGGCGAGAAGCTTTATTATGGCATTAAATATTATGTACCAAAATCTACCTTATTGAAATGAGTATATACATTAAAGTTATTACTTCTTGCAAAACCTATCAATGTAACATCGTTTTCTTCAGCCATTTCAATGCCTTTTAATGTAGGTGCACTCCGCGAAATAATCATCTGAATTCCTGCATTTATTGCTTTCTGAACAATTTCTGAAGATATACGTCCACTGGAAAGCAATATTTTATCATCTAGTGATTTTTTATTACGAAACATAAAACCAATTGTTTTATCTACAGCATTGTGTCTACCAATATCTTCTCTAAAAACTATAATACTTTCTGTATCAGAAATGGCTGAACTATGCACCCCTCCAGTAGCTTTGAAAAGTTCAGAAGTTTTATTAAATTCCTGCATTAAGGCAGAAATCTGTTGAGAAGTGATACTTATCCTTTTTTTATTACTTCCCCTAACTTTGGTTTTAATAAAGACCATATCACCTCCAGCACAACCTGTAGGTCGTATAACAGTAAATGACTCTTCTTTAAGTATGTTGTTGTTTTCAAGCGTAACATCATACTTTTTTTTATCTTCAAGATAATCTATGTTGATAAGTTTATTACCCTCCCAAACAATACCGGAAGTAATGAGATAACCGGCAACCAAATCATACATATGTGTCGGAGTGCAGGTAAGCGTACCTAAAAGCTCACATTGTATGGTAACTATAACTGATGTTTCAGTAACAACAGGATCACATGCTTCAGTTCTGACTCCATTTTTAAAGCGGACAATTTTTACATCTTTAAACTCTTTCATTTTGTTTTATTTTAAATTCCCTTTCTGAAATAGGCATTATGAAGACAAAACTTTTGCTTCTGCAAACTTAACACTATTTTTCATTTAAAAATTTCAAATGACAGTATGAAGTTCATTTCTTTCCTGAAAAATTATTATTTTTACAATCCTAAATTATTAATTTATGATGAAATTGAACTGTGATGATTGCTCATGCTTTTCAAAAACATTTTTTCCGAAGCTTGAGAAGAATGATTTGTTTGCTTTTAACGAAAAAAAATATTGCCTAAAATACAAAAAGGGACAAGCTGTTTTTACGCAGGGAACAAAACCTAATGGTATTTATTGTTTGAATAAAGGCAAAATTAAAATTTTCAAAACAGGCAATTACGGTAAAGAACAAATAACAAGATTTGTAGTACCCGGTGAAATATTGGGAATTCGTTCATTTTTTGGAGAGAGGAATTACTCTTCCACTGCTGTTGCTTTAGAAGATTCTCAAATGTGTTTTATAAGCAGAACAAATTTTCAAGCAATTTTAGATAAGTATCAAAATATTTTTGTTGAAGTAATTGTACAATTGAGCAGCATGCTTGATGATGCAAATGAAAAAATCACCTCTCTTGCACAAAAACATGTCAGAGAAAGATTAGCAGAAACGCTCTACAACTTAAATTTCCTTTTCAAATTTGAAGGAAAAGAAAACCAAAATACTGAAATTACATTATCCCGACAAGATTTAGCCAATATTGTAGGAACTGCTACTGAAACCATTATAAGACTTCTTTCTGAATTTAATAAAGAAAAACTTATTTCAATTAAGGGCAGAAAAATTACAATTCTTAATCCCGAAGGTCTTTACAGAATTGCCAATTAACTCTTTTTTTTCGTTATTTACTGACAACATAATGATGTTAATAAATTAAATTGGTCATAGGGCTTAATTTATTAAACTGAAATATTGTTTAAGTATTCACTATACATGATAAATATCATATATATAAATGATATTTATCATATTTTAGTAGGTTTAATATTTTTATTATTGCAAATGAAAATCTGACCATATTTTGCTTATTGCTCTTCAAGCCTAATAAAACAAAGATTTTCTTACAAGTTTTATTTAAATATCAAGAAACATAAGAATAAGTTAGACGAAATATACAAAATTTATTAAATTGATAACCAATTTTAATTTTAATTTATGAAAGACAGAATTTTAAATATTGTAGAAAACTTTGAAAAAGATCCGGGCAGGATGATGGACATCTTATTAGAAGTCCAATCTGAATTCGGTTGTGTTTCTCACGAAGCAGTAAGCATTATAGCCTCAGCGCTAAATGTATCTGAAGTTGATGTAACACAGACACGTTCATTCTATCATTTTTTTACATGCCAACCCGTTGGCAAGTATGCAGTGTATGTTAACAACAGTGTTGTGTCTTGCATGAAAGGCATGTCGGAAGTGGTTGACGAGTTCGAAAAAGTAACCGGTATCAAGTTCGGGAGCAAAACCCAGGACGGACTTATCAGTCTTCATTACACAGCCTGTATAGGCATGAGTGATCAGGAACCTGCTGCTTTAATCAACTCAGTTGTATTTACAGAACTTAACCGTGAAAAGGTACGTAAATTAGTTGCTGATATGCGTGCAGGGAAAGCCGTTCAAGAGATGTTTACTGAATTAGGAGATGGCATCAATGCACACCCACTTGTAAAATCAATGGTTAAAAACAACATCCGCAAAGCAGGTCCCGTAACCCTTGGCGAATACACTGTTGGCAAAGGTCTTATGAAAGCATTGGGAATGGATTCAAAAGCAGTTATTACGGAAGTAAAAGATTCTAATCTTCGTGGACGTGGTGGTGCCGGATTCCCAACAGGAATGAAATGGGATTTCTGCTCTCGTGAAAGCGGAGACCATTATGTGTTGTGCAATGCTGACGAAGGTGAACCGGGTACATTTAAAGACAGGGTTCTTTTAACCGAACGTGCCCATATGCTTTTCGAAGGTATGGCCATTGCCGGATATGCTATTGGTGCAAAAGAAGGTATATTATATTTGAGAAATGAATATGCTTATCTTAAAGCTTATATGGAAAGTGTTCTTACGGAACTCAGAAATAAAAATATTTTAGGAAAAAATATTCATGGTAAAGGATTTGATTTTGATATCAGGGTTCAGTATGGTGCAGGTGCTTATGTTTGCGGTGAAGAATCAGCACTTATTGAATCAGCAGAAGGTAAACGTGGCGAACCTCGTAACCGTCCTCCTTTCCCAGTTCAAAAAGGATATAAAAACAAACCTACAATTATTAATAACGTAGAAACATTCTGTTCTGCAGTTAAAATAATAGAAAATGGATCTGCATGGTACAAAGCAATAGGCACACCAGAATCTGCAGGAACAAAATTATTAAGTATTTCCGGTGATTGCAAATTACCCGGGGTTTACGAAATTGTATGGGGAATGAGTATTAAAGAAATGCTTGATATGGTTGGTGCCGAAAATGTTCAGGCTGTTCAGGTAGCAGGCCCTTCAGGTATTTGTTTACCACCCAGTCAATTTGACCGTAAAATTGCTCTTGAAGATCTTCCAACCGGAGGCTCAATGATTGTTATTGGTAAAAATCGCGACTTATTAAAAGATGTCGTATTAAATTTCATGGAATTTTTTGCTGATGAATCTTGTGGCTCTTGTGTTACTTGTCGTTCTTTCAATATGATATTGAAAAATTCTATCGAAAAGATTGTTGAGGGACACGGAATTAAGAAGAATATTGATGAGATGATGGCTTGGAGCGAAATTTTACGTAAAACAACACGTTGTGGTCTGGGACAGACTTCTTCAAATCCTATTACAACTACCATCAAAAATTTCAAAGAATTATATGATATGAGGGTTAAGGATGTAGAGTATCAAAGTGAATTTGATATGAGCAAGGCTGTTAAAGATTCTTGTGAAGTTGTTGGTCGTCCTGCCATAATTCACGAATAGTTAAATTAGTTATTAACATTAATAAATATATAAAAATGAGTGAAATAGTAAAATTCACAATAGATGGCAAAGAATGTCAGGGCAAAAAGGGTCAGCTTATTGTTGATGCCGCTGCCGATAATGGCGTTTATATACCAGTGCTTTGCCACATGAGAGACCTCATACCAGCAGGCTCTTGCAGAATATGCACTACAAAAGTTAACGGTCGTTATATGGCTGCTTGTACTACTCCTGTTGATGAAGGTACAGTAGTAGAAAATGACACTCCGGAATTACTTGATATCAGAAAAGCCATAGTAGAAATGCTTTTCGTAGAAGGTAATCATTTTTGTCCCTCATGCGAAAAAAGTGGAAACTGCGATCTTCAGGCATTAGGTTATAAATACCAAATGATGGCACCTCGTTTCCCATATGCTTTTGAACGCAGAGAGCTAGAAGCAAGCACTCCTAAAATTTTCCTTGAAAAGAACCGTTGCATTTTCTGCAAACGCTGTGTAAGAGTTATAAAAGATGACCAAGGCAGAAGTGTTTTTGCTTTCAAAGGAAGAGGCAAAACATTACAAATAAACATAGACAAAAAATTAGCAGCCAACCTTAGTGATGAAATGGCTAAAAAAGCTATGGATATTTGTCCTGTTGGGGCTATACTTCGTAAAGAAGTTGGTTTTGTAGAACCTATTGGCACGAAAAAATACGACCATAAGCCCATTGGATCAGATTTGAAAAATATTTATCAATAATAAGGAGGAAATAATTATGAGTAAACCTATAATAGCAACAGCTTCCCTGGCAGGATGCTTTGGATGTCACATGTCAATTCTTGATATTGATGACAGAATTTTACAGCTTATTGAATTAGTTGAATTCAACAAATCTCCTATTGATGATATAAAAACATTTACAAAACAATGTGATATTGGAATCATTGAAGGTGGATGCTGTAACAGTGAAAATGTTGAAGTATTGAAAGAATTTCGTAAACATTGCAAAATTCTCATTTCATTAGGCGAATGTGCCATCATGGGTGGTTTGCCAGCTATGCGTAACGGTATTCCTGTAAAGGAATGTTTAGAAGAGGCCTATCTTAACGGACCAACTGTTGGCTTAAATGCCGAAAAAGTAATGCCTAATGATGCAGAGCTTCCAATGATTTTAGATAAAGTATATCCTTTACATGAAATTGTAAAAATCGACTACTACCTTCCCGGATGCCCTCCAAGAGCTGACCTTATTTGGGCTGCAGTAGTAGCATTAGTAACCGGAGATGAATTAAATATCCCTTACGAATTAGTTAAATTTGATTAATTAAAAAAAAATAATATAATGGCACAAAAAGTAACAATAGAACCTGTAACCAGAGTTGAAGGCCACGGCAAAGTGACCATTCATCTCGATGATAATATGAACGTAGCTCAAACACGTCTTCATATAGTCGAATTTCGCGGATTTGAACGCTTTGTGCAAGGACGCCCTTATTGGGAAGCCCCTGTACTTGTTCAACGTTTATGCGGAATTTGTCCTGTAAGCCATCATCTCGCCGCTGCGAAAGCACTTGATGTAATAGTTGGTGCTGGTACCGGCCATGGCTTAACTCCAACCGGTGAAAAAATGAGAAGATTGATGCATTATGGACAAATGTTCCAGTCGCATGCTTTGCATTTCTTCCACCTTTCATCTCCTGATTTCTTGTTAGGATATGATGCTGATCCCGCAATCCGTAACGTTATCGGTGTGGCAATTAATTTCCCAGAATTAGCTACACAAGGTGTTTTAATGCGTAAATACGGACAAGAAATAATTGCATTAACTGCAGGAAAGAAAATTCATGGAACCGGTGCAATACCGGGCGGTATTAATAAAAATCTTACCATTGCTGAACGCGATAGCCTTTTACATGGAGCCGGTCCTTTAAATATTGACCAAATGGTAGCATGGGCTGATGGTGCATTACAATTTTTCAAAGGTTATTACATGAAAAACCGTGAATTTGTTGATAATTTTGCATACTTCCCATCAAACCACCTAAGCCTTGTAAGAAAAGACGGTGCTTTGGATTTATATCATGGCGTTTTACGTGCTGTTGATACCAATGGCAATAAAATCCTCAATGATGTTGATTATCAAGATTATTTCAACTATATCGAAGAAGATGTAAAATCTTGGAGTTACATGAAATTCCCTTACCTCAAACATTTAGGTAAAGAAAAAGGCTGGTACCGTGTTGGACCTTTGGCTCGTTTAAATACAGCTGATTTTATTCCTACCCCAATGGCTCAGAAAGAATTCGAAATTTTCAAAGCTCATACCAACGGCAAACCCAACAACTATTGTTTGCATACACACTGGGCTCGATTAATTGAATTATTACACTCTGCTGAGGTTATTAAAGACTTACTTAATGATCCTGATTTACAAAAAGATGACCTCGTGGTAAAAGGAACAAAACAAAAAGAAGGTGTTGGCTTAATTGAAGCACCACGTGGCACTTTATTCCACCACTACAGAATCAATGATAATGATCAGATTGAAATGGCAAACCTTATTGTATCAACAACAAATAATAATGAGCCAATGAATCAATCTGTTAATTTTGTTGCTAAGAAAATGATGAATGGTCAGGCACAAATTACCGAACCCATGAAAAATGCGGTAGAAATAGCTATCAGGGCTTATGACCCTTGCTTAAGCTGTGCAACACATGCTTTGGGTAAAATGCCTCTGGATATCAAACTGTACAACGCTACAGGAGAAATTCTCGATCATTTTAAATCATAGAATATTTCTTTTTAAAAAAAACCGCTCAAAAGGCGGTTTTTTTTTAGGTCAGATTTTTCAGCATTTTTTATCAATGTAAACAGCTAATCTGGATAAACAATTTACATAACTTCCGAATTCATTGTCGTACCAACCGAAAATTTTTGCATGTGTTACAGGCAGGTTTATATCTTTTGTATGGTGGATATCAAATTGTTTAAGGACCTCGGCCTTAAGGGGCAGGAAACCTGTACGTGTATGTGTTTCGTAACCCTCAATAACTGCTGCGGCTTTAAAACCTAAAAAATCAACCGAAGTGTTTTGATTATCGCTAAAATGCAGTAAGTCTTTTTGTGAACCTTCTGACGCTTGCTTATAAATAGTATTAATCAGTTTTTTGTTGATGACTGGTTCTCCATTGGAATTTAATCCTGAACTAAATGTAAGATTAAGAATTATGAGTGATACTGAATTGGTGGGTATTCTTACAGAATCTGCCATAAAACCGATGCTTTGAATCTCTGGTATAACTACCTCCAGCGCTTTTGCAGCCCCTGTAGTAGATATAATGACGTTATTAAAAACAGAGCGGTTTTTTCTCAGGTCGTTTGTTCCTGCTTTTGGAGTTGTGTCAAGGACACTTTGAGTGTTTGTAGCGGCATGAATAGTGGACATTGATGCTGTAAGTATCTTTGATGTTTCTTCGTGCTCAAGCAAGGGTTTCATCATGTGCGATAAACATGTAGTAGTGCAACTTGCAGCAGAAATAATCTGATGTATAGCAGGATTGTAACTGAGGTGATTTATGCCGTAAACCATCATAATACAGTCATCAGGAGTTTTTAATGTCTTGTCTTTAATTTTAAAAGGAGCGCTTAAAATAACTTTTTCAGCACCTCCTTCCAGATGCCCTCTTAAACTGCCTTTACTATTATCAGCCTTAAGTGTGGGGTCTGTGAATTGTCCCGTGCAATCTACAACGATATGTACATTTTCTTTTTTCCAATTAATATGAAGAGGATTACGTTCATTCATAAGAAATTTTATCAAAAACCCGTCAAAGGATATGAGGGCATTTTCATAGTCGAGCACTTCAAAACATTTCTTTTTCCCCTGGTGTCCAAAAAGAAAATGATATAATGAACCATAAGTTGTGTCTGTTTCAATAGACTGAATTACATCCTCCAGCTTTTGCCCTACTGTTCTGCCTACATTAATAACTGCCCCGTCAAAATGTTTTTCGATTAACTGATTCCATAACAAAAGCTTGCCTATGCGGCCGATACTATTAATGCCGATAAGATTTTTATTTTCTAATTGCATTGACATGATAATATGTTTTTATAGGTTTTGGCAAACATAAATAATATTTTTTAATGGGGCAAATAAATGGGACAATTAAAAAAAAATCTTTTGCCTCTTAGGGGTTTAATTCATTAGCACTCTCAAAATCTTTAAATACCGTTTTATAGTTGCCCAAATATATATTGCCAACATTCCCGTCTATGGCAATTAAATCGAAAGAATTGAGCACCTGATTATTGATAAAAAGTTTTTTATTTATCTCATCTACAACAATTTCTGAGCAGTTTACAACACAAATTTTTTCGAGGCGAGACGCTGTAACCGCAGCATGAGAGGTGATACCTCCCCGACCCGTGATAAGACCTTCACATTCAAAGATAAGAGCTATATCATCAGGTACCGTATCGGGCCTTACGAGAATTCTGTTCCCATCGGGATCCTGTTTTTTTAGCTGCATAAGGTCGTCCAAATCAAAAGCAATTCTGCCATTGAGAACACCATTGCCTATGCCTGTGCCTCTAGTTAGGAGTTTCATCCTTTTTTGAGAGGTGCTGAAAACACTCACTTTTTCTTTTTTCTTTATGTATTGGTCACGTGTTTGCAAGATATGGAAATCTTTCGGGTGAGGTGACTCGAAAGTAAACTCAATTTCCTGATGGTTTAACTTTAATTTTTCTAAAAGATCTACAGAAATTGAAAATATCTTATTAAAAAGTTGAGGAAAATTGTTTTCCAAACTGAATTTGCTTTCATTTTCTTTGATTTGTGTTGAAGAAATAGGAAACACCTTAACAAGGCCAGCTACTACGTCTTCGCCCTGGCTGCAAAAAACAAAATCACCATTGAGGTGAATACCGGGTTTCGGATTGTTTGTGTTGTGGGTAAATACCACTCCAGTTCCCGATTCATCAGAGATATTACCAAGCACCATTTTTTGAATAATTACTGCTGTACCCCACTCCTGAGCAATATGTAAATGTTCGCGATACACTTTAGCCCTTGGCGAATCCCATGATTCGAAAACGTGCAGGATGGCTTGCTTCAGTTGCTCAAAGGGGTCTTCGGGAAATACAATATTATTCTTCTGAAGTACTTGTTTGTAGGCAAGTGCCATTTCTTTCATTTGGGCGTTGTTGAAATTTATTTTTTGTTCTACTTTATATTTTTGCTTAAAAGAAAGCATAACATTATCGAAAACGTCCCTTTCTATTCCGTAAGCCATGGCCCAGCTTTGCAGAAGCCTTCTGTAACAATCCCACGAAGTCCATCCAAAATCCTTCTTTTTACTGAATACTTCAACTATTTGGTCGTTCATGCCTACATTAAGAAATGTATTCATGGCACCCGGCATCGAAAAGGCAGTACCGGAACGAACCGACAGTAATAATGGCCGCTCCGGATTGCCAAATAGGTCCCCTGTCATTTTTTCCAAATGTTGTACGTTTTTCTTAATTAAATTATCTATTTCTTCGTTGAGGTTGGGATGGTTTAATATGGATTGTTTCCTTCTGAATACTTCTGTCGTGATGACAAATCCTGGAGGAACCGGCAAACCTGACAAATACATCTTTTTTAGAAAATATGCTTTTGACCCGAGAAAAACTGAATTGTCCATCCTTTTGGTCTTTTTGTATAATGGGCTGATAATCAAATCTGGATTATAGGTCATTATATTCGTAATATCTTCTTTGCTGAGTCTGTCAACCATGTTTTGCATGGAATATATAACCCTGGCAATAAAATTGTCTAACAACTGTATAAGAAAAGCTGAGGATAACATATTTCTGTAAAACGTCTCAGCTTCTTTATGCCGGTATACGAGATTTTTCTTCTCATCATTTATGCTGTCTTTATTCAGATTGTTCAGACAGGTCTTGAGCAGTGGGTCGTAGGGTCGTATAAAGTACTTGTTGATAATTTCTTTAATGTTTTCTTCCAAAAACTGTAAAAGATTAATGTATTGTTCTAACGTAAAACTTTTTGATACAAGACTGTATTTAAACATCATGAGATTGGACTCAAATCCTTGATTGGTGATGCCATCAAGCTTAAGGCCCTCATATAAGAGCTCAAAAATGTAGTAAATTTTACTAAGCTGTTTTCCTGTTATATAATCTGTTTTAAGAGCGTTTATGTGCTTTTCCATAAGTCGCGAAGCCAGAAATTCAAGACGGAATGTAAGACCTAATGCTTCGAACTTCTTTTCGTGATAATCACCGTACATTGAAGGAATACCAAAAGCAATATGCCTTTTATGATAAATGTTTTCCCACCCTTCACTGGGCTCAGGATCAAAAATAATGTTGTTCAACTGTAACATTAATTCATATACTTGCTTGATAGCATTTATATGAGAACCGGATTTAATGTATTTTTCAAGTTTATTTACTGTTGTGCTTTTTATGAAATTGTGTTTGTGTAATATTTTTCCAATGTCTATTGCTTCAAATGAGTATTTCTCTTTAATGAGAATATTAAGGTGATGTAACATCTTTACGCGTGCTATTTGTTTTGAGTCGTACCCTTTTAAAGCATCAGATATATTTTCAAAGTTCGATTTTTCTATATGCAACAATTCTTCCGCATCAGATATTTTATGCCTTTTACATAGCTCCTTTACAATGAGGTGTGGCTCCTTATACCAATTGTTGTTAATGTCTATTGATAAAAGCACATCCTCCGGAATAAATTTGATTAAAATGTCCTTTTTAAGGGTAAGCCAAAATTGAAAAATGGCACCTATCAGGCCTATATGGGCATTATTGCTTTCGATATGAATTTGTTTGCGTAAAAAATGTATGAGTTTGTCCTGCCTGTGAGAAATTTCGTCTAAATGGGTAGTAACATCACGCAATTCACCTTCGGCGCCTATTTCATTAAAATATACAGGAAATATGCGTGCTAATTGCTTGATTTGTTTGTATATTGTTACTATATTGGAATTAAGCAATTTGCTTATGTCGCGTTGAAACAGGTCAGTATCGAATATGAAAATACCACCGGTTTTAAGATAAATGATAAGGGCTGATAGTAGTTTACGAAAAGATAAAGGGCAACTGCCAATAAATTCAAGCCAAATTCTTAAGTTTTTTAAATGATTGGTGTCCGTATGCCATTGCCAGTTGCCTTTCATATATACATTTCCGGGGGTTACAAAACCAAAAGAAATGAGCTGGTTTTCAAAAATCGAAATCAATATTTCATTTTTTGTCTTTATTATTTCTCTCCCCAATGTCTGAATACAATCAAGCACTATATTCATATGCTTTTGGCTGAACTCTTTAAATAATTGAAAAATATTTTCAATAAAAAACTTTAAATCGTTGATTTCTAATTCATTACAAATTTCTCTTAAAGTGCTGTTAATTTCCCATAGCAAATGATCTTTAAGATGTGTCATGCAGGGTAAATGAATAAGGTAAATCGTGTAATAAAGTTTCTCAATACTTCTTTCAAAACCCATTGACGATTGTCTGAAATGTTTTGCAATATCACTGTAAAATACATTTTCTTTAAGTATGTCTTGTGCATTTTCAGACCTGTTCACCAGTTCTGTGATATGGTCAAAATATTCTTTACTGATGCTGTATATATAAGTGCTGTAATCGTTGTTGAATATATGTTTTTTTTCATCGTACCAGGATTCAAAATCGCTTGTGCTTTTCCAAAGTTCAATACTGTAATGACTGTATTTTTTTAAGAATTTTAAAAGTGCATCGGAAGCAATTTGTTCTTTGGAAACAATAGCCATATTTTTCTTTAGATAATTTGAATTTGCTGCATAAAGTAGTTGATTGTTCTCAAAGCCTTCAATAATTATCTCAATAAGAGCAGCATAGGTATCAATAAAAAGTTTGTCGGGTATGTTTTGCCCCAAAAACTCCAGCACACTTTGTAAAATGATAGTTTTAACCTCATCGCTGTAGTCACCGTTGATATAATTGCGGGCTATCTCTGTCAATACCACAATGGGGAGCGTCCCTTTTTGAGCATAAAACCAGAAGTCGCTCAGAAATATCTTGCGATACTCCTCAGCCAGAAATGGATGATTTGCGTAGGGATGGTTAAACTCATAAAAAAAATCAGATGCACGTTTGTGAATACCAAAGTGGTTTTGTGACAACGATAAAAATTCTTCCTGAGCCTGAGGTAATTTAATTGTATCAATGCGTGTTTGTGCCAGATTGGCTTCTAAAGCTTTTGATTTTAATTGTTCTGACATGATTCATCATTTTTAAATAGAGAAAAAATGAATAATATACAAAAGTACTTTAAAATTCACATTTAATGAAACATAGAATTTGGAGAGCTATACAGAAAGATCAACTATTTATAAAAGATGATTCAATTTTTGGAAAGACATGGGTTTCATAAGTTTTTAATAAAATACCTTGCATTTGTTTTACATAAAATATTCATAAGTATCTAATATTGTATGTGTTGTGTGTTCCAATGGTTATCAAAACAGCAAGCCCTATTTAAATTAGAACAGTAAGTCGTGATTAATATTATAAAAAAATTAAATAGCGTTTCTTTAGAAAAATTATAAATTACTTAATTGCTTTTGTACATGGAGCAGCTTGATTTTTTTACTAATATAATCTTTTTCAATGAAGTCTAATCTCCTCTGAATCTCCAAAGAAAAACCATCAGGATTTTTACAATAGTGTTTTTTAATAGTTGCTTCGTTAAGCAATTTCAATTGAGATTTGCATAAATCACATACTGGGTAATTAAAAATTTCTTTATCAGTTGCATTTCCGCAGTTAAAACAGAGCTTTGTCATAATAATCTATTTTTTCATCATGTTCTCAAATCGGGTATTGCTGATTGGATGATGGCTAATCACTTTTCCGTTGTAAATAATACCAAAAGTACCAAAAGGACATGGTGAATTTTGAACATCATAAACACTCTTTAAATCAACCAAATGCACTTCTAATTTCATTTTCTTTGCACTTTCGATAATGGCATTCACATTTTTCTCAGTATAGGGACATTGAGCAGAACGCAGAATTGTGAGTCCATGGCTATATTTTTCCAAATGCGGGTTTGTGATTTGAATAAAATTAGGATTTTTCGATTTTCTTCAAATTTTAGTACTAATAAATTAAAATCGGGTTTGGCATGATCAACCACGTGAAAGCCTTTCTTTAAAAAGATAGCATTATCAGCCATAAATGACCCTTTTCGTGTAACTACAGCAACACCGAGCATTTTACTTTTCTTAGCATCTTCAATACACACATCAATTAGAGCAGAAGCAAAGCCTTTATTCTTATACTCTTTTTTGAAACCCACGAATAGGCAATGAATAAACATATACCCATCAGCATCGACGGGACGATGCGCATATGTACCCGGAATATACTCCAACATTCCCTGATATCCACCCTTTTCTGAAATAAGTGCTTTAATTCTCAAACCTTTTGGAAAATATTCTTTATGCCATTCAATTTTATTTCTCAATTCGATATGCTTATTCACATCTTTATAGCCACAGACACCATAATTTGCAATATTTTCGGGCGTAAGATCGATAATTTTAAAGCCGTCCATGTTATGTAAATATTTATGGTTGTATTTTCTTAATAAAAGCTTCGTAAATTTCCACAATTTCCCCATTAAAATTGAAATCATTCAAATGCGCTTTCATGAAAGCATCCGGGGCATCTTTAAGTTCTGGCGGTAAAACCAAACCAATGGGAAATGCTTCACAATGAATACATTTTTCATTCAGCATATCTTTAACCTGCTTAAAAACAAGATTATGACCAAACTTCTCATCTTTCTTATTGAAAGGACTCCCACAACTAGTAACAAATACTAACTTATTGATTTTATTACAATACTTTTTCAAAAAGTTTTTAAGTGGAACAATCAATTTGCCCATCCATATTGGTCCACATAAAACAACTCTTTCGTATGCTTTAATATTTGTATGTAATTCTTTATTTCCAAAATTAATTCCCATCAACATTAGGATATGGGAATTTAAAAGCGGTTTAATTTCTTCAATATCGCAACTTAAATCATGAGCGATTTTCTGAGCTAAATACTTATTACTGCCTTTATGGGAGTAATAATAAACGATTGTTTTCATAAAAAAATATTAAAGTTTATAACTTTTTCGAGTCTGTGGTAATAATGCAACACAAACTATCAAAATCCCCAAGCTTGAGTAAATGGTTTGTATGATATCCACAGCATTAAACATGAGTGTTTGAACATTAATCCAGATGATTTGTCCAAAGCCGATATAAACAGAAAAAGTCCATGCAAAATGATAATCGTAAAACAAATTCAACTTATCTAAAACCCTACATTGAGGTTTTTTTATTAATGCGTAAATGACAAAAACAGGGAAAATTCCAAATGTTGTAAACAAAATAATACCGGGTATTAAAAAATTTTCAAATGGAGAATTGCTTAATAACTCAAGTGGTATTCTTAAAAAAGAACCATCCGGATAAAGAATTAATAAGATGCCTCCGTAAAAAGCACCAAGAGAAAGAAAACCCAAAAGTGCGATAAGAATTAATTTGCTGTTTATATGTGTCATCTTAATTTATATACTGTTAATATTTGCATGATGCAAAACTAATAAATAGAATACAAATTTTGATAAGATTGAATTCCATTTTTCAAAATATTAATAACAGTAATATTAATAGGAATTCTATTAAATGAATATCCTTTAAACTGACCAATTAATTTTATATTTGCTGTAAAATTATCGAAATGCATACACTTATTTACGGTTACGGCAATCCCGGAAGGCAAGATGATGGCATCGGTGCCCGTTTTATTGAACTTGTTGAAGATTGGATTGAAAAAGAAAATATTGCAGATTTATCTACAGACTGCAATTACCAATTAAATATTGAAGATTCGGGGGTTATTGCAGACTTTGACAGGGTCATTTTTGTAGATGCCTCTGTGGTTGAAGATGTCGAAAACTATAAAATTGAAAAGGTTGAACCTAACAATGCCACAATAGAATTTACAATGCATGCCGTTTCAACTTCTTATGTTGTTGATTTGTGCAGAAAGATTTATGATAAAACCCCTGAAGCTTATGTTTTGCATGTAAAAGCATATGAATTTGACTTTAAAGAAGAACTGACTCCTAAGGCTGAAAAAAATTTGTTTGAAGCTTTTGAGTTTTTAAAAGATTTTTTGGTCATAGCTAAATAATTATTTTCTTTAGAGATGCTCTAATCAGCACTTTTTTTTGTAAATTTGCTTGAATTATTCAGGCTTGACAGCCATTCATCTTAATCCAAAAAAAATGAAATCCCCCTTTAGGTATATTTATCTTGTATTATCTGGGCTGTTTATAGTCTTAAGCGCTGCCGCTCAGGTTCCACAATTTATTAATTTTCAAGGCATTGCAACAGATGCCAACGGTCAAACTCTGGCCAATACCAACATTCAGATACGGCTTACTGTAAGCGACAGTGCCCTCGCTGGACAAGTAGTTTACCAAGAACTCAGGGCCGTGCAAACCAACCCACAAGGGTCGTTTTCTTTTCAGATAGGCAAAGACCCTGCATTTACCACCGCAGGTGTTTTTAAAAACATCAACTGGCTCAGTGGACAAATGTATCTAAAAGTTGATTACGACCCTACAAATACCATGAGTTTCAATTTGGGCCTTGATTTAATAAAGATAGTAAGCATGCCTTACACACTGGCCGCAGACCAAGTGGTATATATTGATACTACTGGTGTGCAAAATGGAGAAACACTTATTTACAATGCATCAACAAATAAATTTGAACCTGGTACCGTTGCAACAGGCGTATTGAGTGCAGGTAGCGGTATCAGCATTAGCAGCAACACTATCAGCAATACCGGAGACCTAAGTACAACTAATGAAATACAACAGCTTAACAAGGGCAACGACACCATTTACCTGAGCCAGAACGGCAGCTTTGCTGTGATTCCACCACAAGGGACGGTAAGTATTCTGCCTCCTGAGATAGAATTGCTCATCCCCTACGGCATCTCCGGTGATTCTGCTGTTCTGAGAGGCCATGTAAACCCTCATGGGCTTGGAGCCTCAGTGGTTTTTGAATGGGGCACCGATACAACATTTTCCAATGCAGCCCCTGCTTTGCAAAGTCCGGTTTATGGCACTGCTGATACAACAGTGACTCTAACACTTAACGGCTTGCAAAACGTCACGACCTACTATTACCGGATGAAAGCCATCAATGCAGCAGGTGATACTACATCGGGCAGCAGCACTTTTATGTCGGGTACAAACCTGCCTGTAGTACATACCATGCAGGCATTCAATTATTCAGGAAACAGCGCAACAGTACAGGTATGGGTATCCCAAAACGGCGGTCTGCCTATCACTGCACGTGGCGTATGCTGGAGCACTTCTCCCCTGCCGGTTGCAACAGGTAACCATACAACTGAAGCCGGTGATACAGGAACTTTCAACAGCATCCTCACGGGGCTTGATACATGCACCCTTTATTATGCTAGAGCATATGCCACAAATGCATTGGGAACAGCCTACGGGGCGCAAATATCATTCAACTCTGGCTATACCATCGGATTTTTATTTGCAGGTGGTCATGTATTTTATAACGATGGGACTGGCCATGGCCTTGTTGCATCTCCCATCCCTGCTCCCGGCACTTCTTCTTTTGGTTGTCAGGGACAATTGATTGGAACTTCTACGGCAATGTATTCAGGTGAAAACAATACCGCTTTGATTGTGGCCAACTGCAGTACCAATACCTGTGCACGTATAGCATCAAATTTCAGCTACGGAGGTTTCGACGACTGGTATCTGCCATCCAAAGATGAAATAAGTTTGGTTTATGGAGTCCTGCAAGCTCCAAATCTTGTCAACTATCCGGAGACCAATTATGCCAGCTCCAGCGAATCCGACAGTAATAATTTTTGGTACCAGAATTTTTCATATGGGCCCCTTTTACCTTATTTCAAAGACTGGACATATTACAGTATTCTTCCCATACGTTCTTTTTCAACCGCATGTGTTCCTGTTTATCTTCCTGAAGTGAGCACTGTTCAGGTTTATCAGGTATCTTCATTTGCTGCAAAGTGCACCGGAAAGGTATTAAACAATGGCGGAGCTTATGTTACTGCAAAAGGCCTGTGCTGGAGCACTACCCCCAACCCTACACTCAGCAACAGCTTCAGCAGCAATGGCACTTCCAACGATGCATTTACCCATCACATCACAGGCTTGCAGCCCGGCACCACCTATTACGTACGCGCCTATGCCACCAACAGCTCAGGCACTGCCTACGGAAACTCACTTTCATTTACAACATTTACCGCTGCAAACCGTATCCTGACATTGGCCACTTCTGACATCACAGGTGCCCGCTGCACCACAGGAGGATTTATAGCCGACGACATGGGAGACTCCATCACTGCCAGAGGTATTTGCTACAAAACTACTCATGACCCCAACTTGTCCAATTTGCTCATCTTTTCAGGTTCCGACACAGGCAGCTTTGTCATCCAAATGCGTGACTTGCACCCACACACCACCTATTATGTCAAGGCTTTCGGCATCAGCGCCGGCGATACTATTTACGGCAATGAAATATCCTTCAAAACCACTGGGCAGATGATTATTGGCGACCACTACCAGGGTGGCATTGTGTACTATGTTGACCAAACGGGCGAACACGGTTTGGTGGCTGCCGAAACAGATCAGGCGCTGAGTCTGGTATGGGGTTGCTTCGGACAGTTTTTCGGTGCAACTGGTCAGGGCATTTTTGCCGGTCAGGCAAATACGACAGCCATTGTCAATGGCTGCCCAACCCCGGGTATCCCTGCCCGCGTCTGCGACACACTTGTCCTCAATGGCTACAGCGACTGGTATATGCCTTCTAAAGAAGAACTGTACTACATGTATGCAAACCTCCACCTCACCGGCCTTTCAACATTTACAAACGGCTGGTATGGCAGTTCTTCCGAATTTAACGGCAATGCCTTCTCCGGCTATGAAATTACAAACGGCAATGCCTATGGTGTGCTCAGCAAACTTACTACGCCTGTTCATGTGAGGGCCATAAACAAATTTTAAATACAATGTAAAAAACAGAAAAATGTTTAAAATGAAATCAATAAAATACTTATCTATTCTGATATTCACAGCACTCTTTACATCCCCCTTTGTAACCAGTGCCCAGACACTCGACAGGATAACCCTGTCGCCCGGGGGCCAAGCAGGGGATTCATTAAATGTCACTTTGGGAGAGGTTTTTGTATTCACCCTCAGTGGTGGCAATCTGACACTCGAAGGCGGCACCCAAGGCAGCAATGACAATACAGGTATTATAACAGGTGCTGAAACAGTTGAAGACGCCCTCTGGGGTACTGTGTTACTGTTCCCTAACCCGGTGAGCGACTTTTTGAATTTCAATATCGAAGGTTTTGATGACGGGTTTCTCTACATTCAAATATTTGATATGAGTGGTAAAGTTGTGATGACCTATAATGCTGTAGTTAATTCTGGGACTTACACACTGAATGTCAGGGATTTACCTCCGAGTTTCTACATATTTTCAGCAATGACCCGTAATGGCACATACGTAGGAAATCTTAAATTTTCAAAAATTTAATTATAGCTCAAATTATTTGTCATGAAATACCTCCACATACTATTATCCGCCATTGTTCTGCTAGTTTTGTCTGCATTCATGTCACATGCACAGATACCGCAGGGCATCAACTTTCAGGCTACTGCACGCGACAACACCGGCAATGTTATTCCCAACACAACGGCACAGATACGGCTCAGCATTGTTGACAGCTCAGCTGGTCAGACAGTTTATCAGGAACAGCGTACAGTGATCACCAGCAACAACGGTACTTTTTCTTTTGTAGTAGGACAGCCACCATATACTGTTCTGGCAGGAGCTTTTGATAATATTAACTGGCAATATGGGCACCTGTATCTAAGAATTGACTTTGACCCCGCAAACAATTCAGGTTTTTCATTGCCACCACAATTTATCAGCTTTTCAGCACTGCCTTTTGCCTTTGTGACAGAAAACATAACTTTTATTAATCCTGATGGTGCAGAGAACGGTGATGTGCTGAAATATAATGCTGCCACAGGCGCATTTGAACCGGGCCATCAGAGTATGAACGCAGGACAGGGCATTTCTATTAACGGAAGTACAATTTCAAACACAGGTGATGCCAGTCCATTAAACGAAATTCAAACCATTCACATTTCAGGTGACACACTTTTTATAAGTAACGGTAACTTTGTGCGTTTACCCTATGCTTTTCCGGCAACGTTTGCAGCACCTTCTGTTACAACTTTACCCGCTACGGATATTCAACAATACAGTGCAAAACTCATGGGTAAGGTCAACCCGCGCGGACTTACAACTTACACCCAATTTGAATGGGGTACCACACCTGCATTTGGAGAAACTATTAATGCTTTACCCCTTTCCACTGATGGTTTCAATGATGTATTTGTAAGTGCCTCCATAGTTATTGAATCCGGCACCACTTATTATTATCGCCTTAAGGGAAACAATGCTGCAGGAATTGCCTCAGGAGATGCCCTGAGCTTCACCACAACACTTTCTCCCCCACATGTGACTACTCAATCCATAACAGGCATTGACACATCTATGGCCACTGCAGGGGGACAAATCACGCATGAAGGTGGTGCACCCGTTACCGACAAGGGTTTGTGCTGGAGTACTAGTCCTAACCCACTTGCAACAGGTGCTCATGTGTCTTGCGGTGCAGGCAGTAGTCCTTTTAATGCGCTTATTCAGGGATTGGCACCCGCTACAACATACTACCTGAGGGCATACGCCATTAATATTGCAGGAACATCTTACGGCAATGAAGTTGTCTTTACGACACTGCCTATCAAACCTCTTGTACTGACACTGCCCATAACTTCAGTCACTACTTCAACAGCATTGGGAGGCGGCCATGTGACCTCCAATGGCGGTGCTCCAATCCTCAAAAGAGGCATCTGCTGGGCGCTGCATACTACACCGGATATAAACGACTTCATTTCAAGCGACAGTACCGGCACAGGCATTTATCAGAGTACCGCTGACGGAATGCTTACTGGGCGTACTTATTACGCACGTGCCTATGCTACCAACGCTGCAGGAACAACTTATGGCAATGAAATCAGTTTTAATACCGACACTGTTACCGTAGGTGATTTTTACCAAGGTGGCATAGTCGCATACCTTTATGAACCTGGCGACCCGGGCTATATAACAGGTGAATTTCACGGTTTAATCTGCACTCCCTTTGACCTTGGAAACCTTCCCTGGGGCTGTTACGGCACCAATTTGCCCGGCTGTGAGGGCTCCCTACTGGGAACAGGTGCACAAAACACTGCCGAAATCGTAGCCGCCTGCCCCGACACAACCACTGCTGCTTATACCTGTGCCCATCTTATCTTAAACGAATACACCGATTGGCACCTGCCAAGCCTTAACGAAGTGTCAAAACTTTATTCTCTTTGGACTATGGGTGCTATTGGGTATTATTACCTGAGCTCTACAGAGTCTGATGCACATTTTGTATATGGTTATTATATGTCAGGCATGTGGGCTGTATCTTATATAAAAGACAACATTGTTGCTGTTAGGGCTGTTAGGTATTTCTAAACCTGAATAATATTTCTGAATTATGAAAACAAAATATATTTTCTTACTTATCTTGACAACACATCTGTTGACTGTTCCCGTTTTTGGGCAAAGCACTGCAGGCATTCATTTTCAGGCCATCGCACGCAACAGCAGCGGGCAACCGTTACTGAACACAACAATTCAACTGAGACTCAGCGTCATAGACAGCGCACAGAACGGTGCTGTGGTGTATCAGGAATTGAGGGCTTTACAAACGAATGCCTATGGCAGTTTTGCTTTTGACATTGGCATCACTCCCAATTATGTTACAGTGGGCACCTATCAGGGTATCAATTGGGGAACAGGGAAAAAACACCTAAAAATTGACTATGACCCCACAAATTCCTTCAGTTTCAGCCTGTCGCTGGGCATAGTGCCATTTGCCTCTGTGCCTTATGCTTTTCAAGCCGGAAGTGTCAGCTATATTGATTCTACAGGTGCTCAGAATGGACGCATACTGGTGTACAATAGTACTGAACAACGTTTTAAAACTGCGGCCAACCCTTATCCTGTTTACTATCAGGGCACAGGTATCAGCATAAGCGGTTTTACAGTCAGTAACAGCGGTGACCTCTCTTCTCAGAATGAAATACAGATGCTCAGTATAAGTAACGATACAATATTTTTATCAGACGGTGGCTATGTAGTTATTCCTGTCAGCAATACGGACCTGAGGCCTGATGTTCAGATACAGACGCCCTCAGGGATTGGCCTATATGAAGGCACCGTCAATGCCCTTGTCAGTGGTTTCGGTCTGAGCACAGCTGTCCTACTTGAATGGGGTACTGACAGCACCTATGGGGACTCCTTATGGCTTACGCCTCCTATGCTTAATGGTTCCATTCCACACAATGTAAGTCACACACTCAGTCTGAGTGCAGGCACCACTTGGCACTACCGCTTAAAGGCGCTTAATGCAGCAGGTATTTTCATTAGCAACGACATGACTTTCAGCACTTTATTTATAACTACAGCCAGTGTTTCAGGCATAACTCATAATGCAGCCGTTTGCAGTGGTGAAGTAGGTAGCGATGGTGGTTACCCCATTATTGAACGAGGGATATGCTGGCACACCTCCCCCAACCCGACAGTTTTGAACAACACTACTGTTGATGGCAGTGGTACAGGGGCTTTCGTGAGCCAGTTAACTAATCTCCAACCGGGTACTCTTTACTATGTACGTGCCTACGCCATCAACAGTCAGGACACACTCTACGGGCAGGAAGTGAGTTTTACGACTGAACTTATTGGAAGCAACTTTCAGGGTGGTATCATTGCCTATATTTACCAGCCCGGAGACCCTGGTTATATTGCAGGTCAAACCCATGGTATCATTGCAGCGCCTGCCGACCATAGTACAACTGCTTCATGGGGTTGTTCAGGTACTGCCGTAGGCAACACTGCATTCGTTTTGGGCAGCGGCTCTTCAAATACAGCAGCCATAGTAAGCGGCTGCAGCGACCTTGGATGCGCCGCAAGAATCTGCAGCGACCTTGTGCTGGGTGGTTACAGCGACTGGCACCTACCTTCACGGGATGAGCTAAGCAAACTGTACGAGAGTAAAGTGGCCATTGGTGGTCTGAGCGGGTACGCCTACTGGAGCTCGTCCGAAGGAGATGCCAACAATGCCTGGGGTGTCATTTTTGATGGGTGGAACAATGGCGCACAAGTCAATGATTTAAAGGATTTTTCCATTAATGTAAGGGCTATCAGGTATTTTTAAGACCATTTGTTTAAAAAAATAGCTTTTTTCCTGACTTCGACACTAATATATTAGATTATTTTATAACTACTTGATAATCTATTTATTAATTAAATTTTTGAGGTACTTTTGGGTGACCCAGCCTCCTTTTTCTTACTTTTACTCTATGTT
>JAQVVM010000023.1 GCA_028698995.1 Bacteroidales bacterium | reverse complement strand
AGCTGGTTGATATTTTGCACAGGAGCCATAACTATTTCCTTAACTTTTAGGGTATGCACCCTCTGCGTCTGTCCTACAAAAGAATTTTCTCGATTGGAAACAATTTCTACTGCTTCTGAAATAAAAATAGTATCGTTCAGGAAAATATTGACTTCCGTTTTAAGTCCACCTTTAACTTCTACAATTTTTTCAATATTTTGAAAGCCAATATGACTGATTGCAATTGTATAAAACCCATCACTCAAATTTTGAATAATAAAAGTGCCCTCACTATTTGTAACGGTTCCAATATTCTTATCTTTCAGAATTACATTGGCTCCAACAATGGGATGAAATGTTACCGCATCAACAACTTTTCCCGTTAATTTACCTGTATTATTTGTTTGAGCTAAAAAAAATAACGGAAATAAACAAAAGATTAAAACAAGTGAAAGGTTTTGTCTTTTAACATGCATTAAAGAAACAAGTTTATTGTTGAATTTTTAAAGCAATCTCCATGTAACCACTATCAGTATTGTCACTGCTGATAACTTTAATAAGTCCTAATTTCCCTCCGGAAGTTTGAAATGGAATAATTTTTCCAGCTGTTGCCCATTTGAATTTCTTTTTTCCCCAAATAGGATCAAAAGAAACTATAAGCAAACTGTCGTTTTGTGCAGCATCAAATGCCTGTACAGGTATAGGGTTATCTTCAACACTGATATCCCACAGGGTATAATTTCGTGTTTGCCAGTTTACAATTGTGGGATAAATTGTTTGTGCATCTGTGCTGAAATTATCCATTTCTCCGGGTGAAGAAAGTGCAGGGCCTGGGGGCGTGTCATCATTTTTAAAATAACACAATATTTCAATTTCTTCCTGATACAAATGAGATGAATCTGCTTTATATACAGTTCCATCAAAAGGATTTAAAAATTGGCCATAGGATGTATTGTTCTGAAAACCTAACTTAATTGAAGGGAAATAAAATATACCCCCAAATTGAGAGTTTGGATCCTTAAAGACATCCATACTTAATTGAGCAGTAAGTCTATCTCGATCCATAACAGTAAAAATCCACGTAACTTTTGATTCAACATTTTGAAAGTACTTTTTGTCGATATCCATATAATTTGAATATAAAGCTGTATCCATAACAGGAATCACAGTACCATCTTCCAATCTTTTTTTAATAGTAAAATTCGTGATTTCACTATTATCACTCCGAGCCTGAATGCCAAATAAAAGTTGATGCCCAACTTCTACCACATCTCCATTTTGCGTGTATTGACTCCCTGTTTTAAAATTAATAACAGGTGGTTGTAATTCTTTTTCTTTACAACTATACATGAAAATGATACAAATAAAAAAAAGTATAATTACATTTCTGGTTGACATAACTAAATAATAATATGTTTATAAAATTAAAAAATAACCTGAAAAGATAATACTCTTTTCAGGTTATAAATTTTGTTAAATAAAAGAAAATTACTTTACAATCAATTTAACAGTTGAGCTTGAGTTGTCAAATTTTGTGAATTGAACAAAATAGATACCTTTTTCAAAGCCAGTGATATTAATAAGTTCTTCATTTACTTGTTCGTTATTGTAAACGCATTTTCCGAGCACATTGAAAATTTTAATATCATTAATAGCTCCACTGTTTTCAATATGAAAATCTCCGGAAGAAGGATTTGGGAAAACATTTAATAAATCATTGTTATTTAAATTGTTAACTCCGGTCATCAAATCTCCAATTACTATAATATCATCAATTTTTGAAATACCTGCTGCGGTAACAGTGCCACCGTTAATATCAGTGTTTGATGTTTGCAACCACCTGACAGAAACATTTGAACTTTGATCAAAACAAGCAGCTGGTAAATCAATACCATTTAAAACTCCTGTTGTCCAATCATTGGCACAAACTACAGTTCCATTGGGAATATCTATCCAAGTTGAAGTTCCCGATAATTTATATTGTACTTTAAAATCTCTGGGGCCAGGGTTATTTCCACCTCCACTTTGTTTAGAATATAACTTCAAATTGTTATAACCAGTGGTTTTAAACTTTACAATAAAACAAACAGAGTCAGCACCATTATCCAAACCAACAACTTTGGCACATTTATCAGGTGAGCCCAAAGATCCATTGGATGTATAATCAATAGGTATTGCAAAATAGGTGGGAGCACCATAAGTTCCATACTCACAACTGATATAACGGTTGGCATTGGCAGTGATTGAAATATCTATCAAAGAATCTGCTGATGTTGATGGAAAAGTCCAAGCTGCAATAGTGTCCTGTGAAAAAGAATTCAATGAAAACAAGACCAGAAAAGAGAAACTGAATACGTAAAACATTTTTTTCATAATTAAAAAGTTTAAGTTAATAAATAGATTTGAACACGACTTGTAATTTAATTCATGTCGCAAAAATATAAATAAATTATTATAAATAGAATTAATTTAATAAAAATTTGCTTAAAGAATTTTCAAATAAGGCCATATAATATTTACTGTAACAGGAAATTACTTTAACACAACAAAACTTTTAGTAATGTTAATTTTATCATTCTGAATATTTATGAAATATGTCCCATTAGAAAAACTATTCAGATTGATGGCGTATTCATTTACAGCATGATTAATCAATTGGCCTTGCATGTTATAGATATTAATTTGGAAATCCCCACTGATACCTTCTACATTCAAATATGAACTTGACGGATTAGGATAAACCATAATTTCGGAATTATTATGGGGTTCACTGATTCCAACATAATCCCTGGGAAAAATATTAATTACAGCAGTTTGATAGTTTGTAAAATCTCCATTTCCGGAATTAAGATCGCTCAGATAAAAAAATCCATTATTCCATCCTCCCCATCCCCAATTCACATGGAAATAAGCAGAATCCTGATACCCATCAATAACCCAGGCATGTCCTTCAGTAGTTGTTCTCCCTGAATAAACCATTGGAAATCCTTTCTCTAACTGGGAAATAATAATACTGTCCCATTTCTGACTGGACATAAAACTTCTTTCAATATAATCAGCGCTATCATCATACTTAAAGTAATGATATAGTGCAAAGGGAACTTTTTCTGTTTTAGCTCCTGAACCATTTGGGCCATAATCCATTTTGACTGATACACCGCAATGAAAAAGCAAGGTTGCTACATCTATTCTGTTTGAAGCATTTATTTGATTAGGCATATTTGACCAATTGTAGGTAGTGCCACCAAAATTGGCTTGTACAATACCGTAATTACTAAAATACATAGGCCATATATGTTGATAGGCATAACCACCTTCACCATTAATAGGATGGTTCCAATATTTCATTACCTGACCCATTGCTGTAGCAACACAACCGGCATAAGCCCTGTAACCGGGGCCGTTTGAATCAACAGGGCACATATAGTTGTAATGAATATCCTGATTCCAACGTGTTGTAATAAGCTGTGGAACATCCTTTGCAGGTTTCATTGCAGGGTTCTTACTTAAGTTCTGCCATTTATAATTATTGTTCAAGTCTGAAACTACGTTTTGCATTGCACTTTCTACCTGAAAATTCAACATGGCTTCCTGAGAAGGATTAACTCCTTCTTTATAGGTACCCTCAAACGAAAAAGCAATAACAGGGACTAAATTATCATCAGCTGACATAATAATAAAACCTTCGGGGCTCATGTTAAAAATATAATATAATGACTTATCCCTATTTCTATTATATACTTCTTTATAAAGTATTAATTCAAAATTACTCTTAAAAGATTCATCAATCCGATTAATAACGAAGTTATAGGCTGCCCTTTGTGCCATTTCAGATGAAACAGTTTCGGCATTAACAGCAACAGATAAAATTACAAACACAAAAAAACAATATATTTTTTTCATTTTAATGATAAGGTTTGAATTTGGAGGAAAAATCTTATTAAAGTTCATTTTTACCAAAACAAAATTAATACATTTATGGATATATAAACAGAGTTATTAATTAATAAAAAGTAATTTTGACATTTTATTTTATTGACATTATTAACTCAAAATCTAAGAAACTGATGAAGAAATTAATCATTTTACTATTCATCTGCCTTTTCATTTTCTCATGTCAGAATCCAAATGACAAAAAAACCATACGTATTATTCACGCAGGGAGCTTATCATTACCAGTAAAGCTAATTGTTGAGACCTACAACAATGAATTTCCTGACATAGAAATACTTACGGAATCATGGGGAAGCAAGGCCGGTGCCAGACAAATTTCCGAACTTAAAAAGGATTGTGATGTTTTTATCTCAGCTGATAATATTATTATAGAAACTTTTCTTATGCCCGAATATGCAAGCTGGAGCATACCTTTTGCTGGAAATGAAATGGTGCTTGCATATAATAGTTCATCGCACTTTGCTGATAGTATTAACGATAGTAACTGGTATTCAATTTTAACTCGTGAAGATGTTTTAACTGCCCGCTCCTCCCCTGATGCCGACCCTTGCGGGGTGAGAGCAGTTATGATGCTTTTGTTATCAGACCTTTACTATCAGGATCCTATGATATCTGAAATTTTACTTGAAAAAGATCAAAATTTTATCCGACCTAAGGAAGCAGACCTTATTGCATTACTCGAAAAAAACACTGTTGATTACCTTTACATTTATAAATCTATTGCCGTTCAACATCATTTTGAATACCTCAGCCTACCTGATAGTATTAACTTATCCAAACCTGAACTATCCGAATACTATGCTTTGGTTTCATTTGAAACCATAGGAAATACACCTGAATCAACCTATACTGAAACAGGAACACCCATTGTTTATGGCATCACAATCCCAAGTATTGCAAAAAATAAAGAAGGCGCCATACACTTTATTCAGTTCTTTTTAGACAGTGAAAAAGGAGCAAGAATTTTAGAAGAAAATGGTCAGAATATTTTGTTACCTGCAAAGAGCAAGTTTAAAAATAATATACCTGAAAGTTTGCAATCCTTTTTAGAATAAAACAATGTGTTCAGGGCAAGTGTAATGTGTTGCTGTCAATAAGTTAAAGTTGATTCATTGGTCAAAGGTATAAAGTAGGGAGCAGAGGCCTTAAAGCTCGCCCATACCTTTTTATCTAAGCAAAGACCAAGTTTCTGGAAGGACAAACGGCTTACAGAAATAATAACAGGGATACCAATATCAACAGAAATTTCATAGCCAAGCTGGGTTTTGTTTATGTCTGTAATAACTCCCAAAAAGTTGTTAACAGCAGTTGTTTCAGTTGGGTTTTCAGATAAAAAAACATCTTTTGCATTAAAAGCAAGGAATCCATTTCCTGAACAAATATCAGTAAGAATTTTGATTTCAATATTTGATTTTTCAGGTACAGCAATTTTAAGGGATGAGTCTTCAGGTATATCAATTAGTTTGGCTTTAATAAAATTTTTCACCCCTGACAAGTTTGCTATGAAAGAATTTTGTGGGTTTTGAAAAACATCATCTGTTTCACCCATTTGTAAGATAGTTCCTTTATCAATAACAGCAATTCTGTTTGAGAGAGCCAGTGCTTCATCGAAGTTATGGGTAACATGAATGATGGTTTGCCCACTGTTGTTGATTTTTTTGAGCAATTTTTGAAGCTCTGTTTTCATTTCCACATCAATAGAAGCAAGTGGTTCGTCAAGAAGAAGGATATCCGGTTTAATTACAAGAGCTCTTGCTAGAGCCACCCTCTGTGCTTCACCACCTGATAAAGCTTCAATTGATCTTCCCAGCAAATCTGTAATACTCAGTGTTTGAGCAACTTCCAATATTCTATTATTAAAGGTGTTTGATTGAACATTGTTGCATTTCAAAGAAAAAGCAATATTGTTATATACATTTAAGTGTGGAAATAATGCAAGATTCTGATATACCAACACAAACTTACGATCCTGAATTTTTTTACAAGAAATATCTTCATCCCCAAAAAATATTTTACCGGCATCTTGTTTTGTTACGCCAGCAATTATTTCAAGTAAAAGTGATTTACCTGCCCCTGATTTACCTAAAATGACGAAATAATCACCTTTATTCACCTCAAGGCAAATATTTTTCAATGAAAAACCCGGAAATTTCTTTTCTATGCCATTAAGTTTCAACATAAATTATCTTGTTTTAACAGATTTTGAAAGAAGTCGCATCAGCACAAAGAAAAGGAGTGTAATAACAATAAAAACAACTGCAACAGGTGTGGCATATTTTAAACCGAACGACGCAAATCTTTCATAAATAAGTACAGGTGTAACCATAGGATGATAGGCAACAATAACAACTGCACCAAATTCGCTCATGCCCCTAGCCCACATCATGATAAAGCCGGTTAAAATACCACGCCAGGCTAATGGCAATGAAATCTGAAAAAAAACTCTAAAAGAGGAAGCTCCAAGATTTAATGCTGCTTTTTCAAGTTGTATAGGCACGGCACTAAAGGCATCTATAGAAGCATTAATAATAAATGGCAAACTTACAAATGCCATGGCCAGAATAATTGCAATAGGGTTCCCAACTAGGTTTAAACCGACAGAAGATGCTAAGGAACCGATAAAACTGTCACGTGATATAAAACCCAAAATTGCAATACCTGCTGCAGAATGAGGTATAACAACAGGCACATTTATAATCCCCAGAATAAAACTGCGCATAAAAAACTTTTTTCTTGCAAGGAAATAAGCCAGAGGAACTGCTCCAAAACCGAATATAATACTGGCCAACATGGATGTCCATAAAGTAAGACTTATACTTGATGCAACCTCTTTGTCATGAAGAGTTGCTGCTACTTGTTCACTGTTTACAGATAAAAACATACCTGCCAGTGGTGCTATAATAAAAAGAAGCAATAAGCCACTCAGAAAAAGTAAAAACAAATTAAACCCGGTAGTTTTTGCCAACATTTTTTTAAGATTTTCAAAAAAGAAGAGAAACAGAAACTAAACCCACAAAAATACTATTTACTGAACAAGATTCTTTAATGAACTTTATAATCCCATCAAAATCCTCAGGATGAAACCAAACAAATTCGATGTCTTTTTTAAACCAGGTCAACTGTCTTTTGGCAAATCGGCGCGTATTGGTTTTTATATTTTCCACCGCTTTTTCAATTGTAATTTCACCTGAGATGTACTGAAAAAGTTCTTTATACCCAACCGTATTGAGTGCATTCAAATGACGAAATTCAAAAAGCTGTTTTGCTTCTTCAAGAAAACCTTGGGACATCATTTGATCAACCCTATCGTTTATCCGTTGAAACAATTCATTCCGTTCTCGATTTAATCCGATCTTAACAATATTAAAGGGTCTTGATTTCTTCTGTTTTTTTCTTAATTCAGAATATTTCTGCCCTGTTGTGAGATATACTTCTATACCTCTCATGATTCTTTTGGGATTTGCGAGGTCAACGATGTTATAATATTCTGGATCAATACTTTTTAAACTTAATCTGAGGCTTTCGATTCCGGAATTAAGTAGTTCTTCTTTCAGTGCCTGACGTACTTCTTTTTCAGGTTCGGGCAGATCATCAATTCCATGACAAAATGCATCTATATATAAACCCGAACCTCCAGTTACAATAACAAAATCTGACTTCTTAAACAGGTTATCAATAACAGATAAAGCTTCTATTTCAAACTTTGAAACATTATAATAATCATTAATGGATAAATTCCCAATAAAATGGTGTTTGGCAGATTTTAGCTCTTTTTCATCCGGGGCTGCTGTTCCAATTTTCAGTTCACAAAAAAACTGTCTTGAGTCTGCTGAAATTATTTCAGCATTCAGTCGTTTGGCAAGTGTAATGCTTAAAGTTGTTTTGCCTACAGCAGTAGGACCTGCTATGACAATGGCCGTTTTTTTAGAATTTAAGGTCATCAAATCCTTCTCCTAATGCATCCTCATCAGCACCAAATTCATTACCGAATCCGTCCTCTTCTTCTTCATCGTGTATTTCCGTATCATCTCCTAAAACGATATTTTCATCTTCATCATCAAGAGTTTCGATTTTTGGGATGGCTTTCTTGACAGGCAATTCCCCGTCAATTTTGACACACATAGGATACAATTTGGGCTTGTCTACTTCAACAATTTTCATGAGTTCAACAAAAACAGTCCAAGGAGAAAGAAAATCATATATATAAATAAATCTCTGATGTGGATCATCAATGATGTCGCTCAATTTAACTTTATCCATCAAGAGAATTTTCTTTTTCTTAGGTTTATTCATTTCATCATCCTCATCATCATATAAATCAGAATCATCCTCAATGTTCATATCAATGAGTGTAATTTCAGTTTTTTTCTTCCACTGATTATTACTGACATAAAAGGATGCCAGCTCTGTCCCCGACAGTTGAAGCACTTCTAAAATTTTATCATGAAAGACCCTAAAAGTCTGACTAGGTAAAATGTCTATTTCAAAATAAAAATCTTCAATATTATCCGGTGTTAAATAGAATCTGTAAGCATGCATATTAATATGGTTTATTTATGAGTGTAAAAATAATAAAATATTAAAAAAATAAATTATTTTTTTTGAGGGTAAATATTTAATGATTTTGCAAAATTTATCATGAATCCCAAAGCTTGCTCATAGTTGTTGGGTATTTCACCGTCAAGAATGGCATTTTTTATGGCATTTTTTATAAGGCCGACTTCCCTGCTTGGATTTAATGCGAAAATAGACATTATCTCTTCACCACTTACAGGGGGTTGAAATTCTCTGACTTTATCTTTTTCTTCAATTTCAACAAGTTTTCTCTTAACTATATTGAGGTTGTTAATATATTTTTTTACTTTTAATTCGTTTTTGGAAGTAATATCAGCCTCACAAAGTAACATCAGGTCATCTATAGTTTCACCGGCTTCGAAAAGCAATCTTCTTACAGCCGAATCAGTAATATTGCTTTCTACAAGTGCGATAGGACGCAGATGTAAACGAACCAGTTTTTGAACATATTTCATATGTTCCTGTAAAGGCAATTTAAGTTTTTTAAAAATGCCGGGTATCATTTTTTCTCCTATAAACTCATGTGAATGAAATGTCCATCCCTCATGCTCGACAAATCTTTTTGTGGCAGGTTTTGCAATATCATGCAACAATGCAGCCCAACGGAGCCACAGATTATCGGAATGCAAAGCGATATTATCAAGTACTTTTAAAGTATGATAAAAATTATCCTTATGCCCTTTTCCTTTGACGACATCAACACCCTGAAGTTTTTGCATTTCGGGAAAAATAATAGCCAGAAGCCCTGTATTAAAGAGATATTCAAAACCTATTGAAGGTTTAGGAGACATTATTATTTTATTGAGTTCATCGGTAATTCTTTCAATAGATATTATTTCAATTCGTTCTTTATTCTGCATGATACCATTATAGACATCATCGTGCAGTAAAAAGCCCAATTGTGTAGCAAATCTTACAGCCCTCATCATTCTCAATGGGTCATCAGAAAAAGTCTGAGCAGGTGACAAAGGAGTTTTGATAATTTTGTTTTTTATATCCTCAGTGCCACCTGTCAGGTCGGAAAGCTCACCAAAGTTTTTAGAACTGAGTGAGATTGTTAAAGCATTGATAGTAAAATCCCTGCGGAAAATATCATCTTCAAAAGTACCATCTTCAACAATGGGTTTGCGTGAATCCCTGCGGTACGATTCTTTTCTGGCTCCAACAAATTCAATTTCAAGACCATCATAATGAAGCATGGCTGTACCAAAATTGGCAAAAACTTTTAAACCTTCAGGTTTTCCAATGTGGTCGGCTACTCTTTTAGCAAAATCAATCCCACTGCCAAGAACCATAATATCAATATCTTTTGATGGTCTTTCAAGTATAAGATCACGCACAAAACCACCTACTAAAAAGGCCTCAACTTGCAATTCGTCAACAACCTTACTTAATACTGAAAATATATTGTGTGTTAATATTTTTCTCAAAAGAATTCTGTATCAGTTTCTAATTATTTCAATCTGACCCTCTTCGGAAATTTTTATTATGGTTGATGCTTTGGTTTCAGTAATTTTAACTCTTTTATAATTAACCACATAGTCAACCTGGTTAAGTATCTCTTCCTGAATCATTGAAAAGGCAAATGGGGATTTTTCTCCGGAGATATTGGCTGAAGTTGATACTAATGGTTTTCCTAGTGCATCAATCAGTGCCCTGCAAAAAGGGTCTTTGGTAATTCGGATGGCAATGGTTTTATCAGGTGCAATGATATTATCCGGTAAGTTATGAGCGCCCGGATATATTACTGACAAAGGCATCTGATAAGAATCAATAAAATCCCAAACATATTCAGGCACTTCTTTTACATGGTTTAGGACAGTTTCTTTACTGTTTACTAAAACGATAAAACTCTTCTCATGTAAACGGCGTTTAATCTGATATATACGCTCTATACTTTTCTTATTTGTGGCATCGCAGCCAATACCCCATAAGGTATCAGTGGGATAAACAATCAAACCACCTTTCTGAAGAATTTCAACTGTTTTTTCTACTTCAGCCTGCATTTTTATAATTTTTAAAAACTAAATACAAACCTAATCTTTTTTTTTCAAATAGATTTTGTTATTATTTAAATGATTTATTTTTTTATCGACAAAATAAATTCTAAACAAAAAAATATAAATCTTTGAACCGAAAAACTATTTTTTAAGTCTGTTGATACCTGCTTTAGCTTTTTGGTTTATGCTATTTTTATATTCCGTATTATTCATATGCTGGGCTAACACAAAATACTTTTCGGCCTCCTGAAAATTTTGTTTTTGCTCATAAATAAGGCCCAACTGAAGACTGGCATTTGCAGCAAAATAATAAGTATAGTCTGCCCCTTTTTCAATGGTTAATTCATAAAAAGAGATGGCTTTATCCATGGTATTCATTTCATGATATATACGGGCACTTCGATAAACGAATTCCAACGCTTCCTTAGTAGTTTCAAATGAGTTCTGCGCTTCTTCAGTCATCAGTGTCTCAAGTGATCTGTTATAATAGCCACCATCAAATAACAAACGAGATTTGAGAAGAAAATAATTTGGAAGAATACCTGATTCAGCTTCAGTCAGAGCCATTTTATCATCATCTGTATCAGTAGCTCCTCTGAGCTTAATTTTATCAAGATAAGAGAAATAGGCAAGGGTATCATTATGAAGAAAACTATGCCATGCCAGCTTCAGATAGGCCTCTTTAATGTAATTCTGCCCCCTATGAGTTCCTAAAAAAACTTTAAAATATTTATCTGCATCATCATCGAGCTTGTTTAATTTGGCATTTGCCAATAGCAAATTTCGTAATGGGAACTGAAAGCATGATTCACAAGGTTGAAACGCATTAAGGATTTGAATGGCTTTATCATTATTCAGTTTACTCCTTATATAAATATTGGCAAGGGCATAATTGATTATTGCGCTGGTTTGGGAAAACGATTGAATTGTATGTTCATTTTCGATAAAACGCACCAATAAATCCAGTTTGTCTTCATCATTATACAGATTCAGATTCACATAAGCCATAAAAAAAGTGGTTTCTAATAGCAAGAAGTCAAATTCCTCAGAATTTTGTGCACTTCGAAGCACTATACCCAATTGGTTTATACCTCTCTCAATAGTGCCATCATAACCTATAATGCTTAATACCCATTGATAATCATCAGGTATCGACCCCGTCAGTGCATTAAAAAGACCAAGGCTTTTGAGATTTGGAACAAAGGAAGGAAATGCGCTCTGGTTTTTATTTAGTAATCTGTAAGCCTTATTAATTTCATAAGCTGCTGTGACATATTCTTTAAAAATTATTCGTGCTGCAGCCCATTGTAAGTACACCTCTGCCAAACAATAATTATAGTAGGGCGAATTTTTATTCCCTTTTTCCAATAAAGAAATTCGACCATTTTTATTATTTTTAAAATTATTAAAAAGTGCCCTGTCTTCGGTTATAACAATGCTTAAAAAGTCAATGTAATTTTCCAGATAAACACATATTAAATTATCCGGATTGAGTCTTTTCTCATAATCAATCTGATTCTTAGCTGTATTAAAATCCAAATTAATAATGCTGTAATAGGCATTCTTACAGTTTGAATTAAAATTATATTGAGCAGCAAAAGAAAAAGATGATAAATACAAAAAAAATATCATCAATGTCAAATTCAAAAGATGAACTCTCTTTTTATAAGATAAGTTTTTGATCATCATTTTAAAAATCAAAATAATAACTATTCATTTCCCAGTTCTGATACAGCCATATAAGCCATAAGACCAACTGACAAAGGAAATACCTCTTCATCAATATCGAATCTGGATGTATGAAGGTTATGCACAATGCCTTTAGACAAATTTCTAATTCCTATTCTGTAAAAGCATGAGGGTTTATTCTGAGAGAAATAAGCGAAATCTTCAGCAGTCATTCTGAGGTCCATGTCTTCTACAAAATCAGCGCCTAGGTATTTGACAGCAGATTTTTTGAGACGTATTGTAAGCGCTTCATTATTAACAAGGAAGGGATAACCTCTTACTATTTTAACTTCCGCTGAAGCTCCCATCCCCGAAGCAATAGCTTCAGCACTTTTTTTAATAAGAAGATGGGCTTTTTCGCGCCATGGTTCACTGAATGAGCGAAAAGTTCCCTCAATTTTAGCTTCATCCGGAATTATGTTTACCTTTCCTTCTGCAATAAACCGCCCAAAAGAAAGCACTGTAGGTATTTGAGGAGCTGCGTTTCTGCTGACAATCTGTTGAAGTGCAACTATAATCTGTGCTCCAATAGTTACAGGGTCGATATTCAGCTCTGGAGTAGCACCATGTCCACCTTTACCCTTTACAGTTATATAAATTTCATCCGTTGAAGCCATTGACATACCGGTCTTAAATCCAACTTTTCCTGCATCTATAGTGGGAATAACATGCTGTCCAATGACAATATCCACATCAGGTTTTTGGAGGACACCATCATTTATCATCATAAGTGCACCTCCTGGATAAGTTTCTTCAGATGGTTGAAAAACAAGTTTGATTGTACCTTTAAAATCATTTCTTAGCTGGTTTAGAATCTTAGCAGTTCCCAGCAAGGAAGCTGTATGCGCGTCATGACCACAGGCATGCATAACACCGTGATTTTTCGATTTATAGGGCACATTGTTTTCTTCAATTATAGCCAAAGCATCCATGTCAGCACGCAAAGCGACAACTTTACTATTGGGTTCAAGCCCTCTGATAATTCCTAAAACGCCATAATGCTTCTCAAAAGTTTTATATTCTATCCCGTATTCATCGAGTTTTTCACAAACAAACAAAGAAGTTTCCTTTTCTTCCAACGACAATTCAGGTAAAGAATGCAAATGTTGTCTAAATGCAATAATTTCATTGCTTATTTCAGAGGAAAGTTTTTTTATCTTTTCTTTTAATTCCATATTTTAAAAATCAAGTGACATAGAAAGGTAAAATACAGGCTTTCTGACAACTCCATCATCAATTCCCCAAGCCATATCAGCTCTAAGAAAATACCCAAATACCTTTGCTCTGAGTCCTGCACCATAACCGGCTACAATAGGCTCTTTCTGAGTATAAACTGTTATTTTTACCGGAGAATAAGGACTTTCATATACTTGTGTGAAAAATGGATTGTCTTTATAATAAGGACTTAAGCCATTCCAAGCAGTTCCAATATCAAAAAAACCAATGAGCTGAAAGCTGTTTAGTAATTCGGACTTTAGCGGTTTATCAGAGAAAAATCTAATTACAGGAAACCGAATTTCACTATTTACTAAGGCAAAGTTGTTCCCATTACGGATATTTTGCGTAAATCCCCTCATATTGGTAGCTAATGTCTGATAAACATAATTCTGATCCGTTGCAATAGAAATTGAATCGTTAAATTTCGGGAATAGCCAAGTATCTACACCACCCATATAATAAATCAGTCTGGAGTTTCCAAAAGATGTACTGGCAGCAAAACGATTGGCCCAGATAATATTTTTATAGAGTTTCTGGTAGTTTCTGAAATCTGCGCCCACAACAAAAAGGTCAGATTCCTTCTCAGGTATTTTTCTGAAATATTCGCCAAATAATTTATACCGCGAACCTAAAAAAGTATTATATCCCTGATATCTTGTATTATCAAAAATCAATTCTGTTTTAAATCCTCCCCAGTGCGTATTCACATTGGGTTTTTTAAGATTATCAAGATCCGTTGAAAGATAAACACCTCTGTCGTAACGGTACGTTGTAGTGGCTTTAACAGCAAAAACATTACTGAATGGCCATTTGAGGGAATAGTAAAACAAGTGGGTTGTATTGCGTTTCAATGAGGTAGAACCAGCCATTTCATCAAATTTTTGCCTGTAAAAAGTAATCTGTCTGTCGAGTCTTTTCTGAAGCATTTCGTAACTTAGCAAATATTCGGTTTGATTAAAATCAAGTGAAAACCGAAGCCCTCCAACAATTCTGTTATCTTCTAATAAATCTGTAAGTCCCAACTTAAAAAGAGCATTAAAACCGGGGTTTATATAAATTGGATTGCTGCCACCGGTAAATGTCTGATAGGAGGCATTAAGATAGCTAAAGTCAAGCTGATTAACCATTTGATCTATGGTATATTCAACGTAATAATTTCTTGCACGTGGGATATAAAACTCTTGTATGTCGTCAGAAATACTGTCATTACTCATACCTTCATTAGAATCAGAGGCAGTCCTACCGGTATCTCTACTTATTTCATCATTAAACAGAAAATTATCAGTATCAATTTTCCCTTCTGAGCTTTGCTCTTCTGCACCAATAACTATCAACCTCTTTCGCTGTGTTCTTTCAGGAACATCTATAAGTGAGTCTTCTCTAACCGGTTCTAAAGTATCATTTTGATTTTCAATCTCCTGGAGTCTGTTAAATTCAATCTCCCTTTGTAATTTTATAAAATTTGTCTGTTCCGGTGTCGTTGTTTGATAAAATATTTCATCTATTGGTTGCCTTAAAATAAAGTATGACCCTCCTTTGTATATCAGATCCGTTGAAAAACTCTGATTGTGGTCAATACTATGTTCCATAAGACTTCTGTTATAATTCGTCACAGGCTCACTAATAGCAAAATAGCGATAATGAATGGTTGTATCAATATGGCTGATTGCGCTATCAAAACGTGCTATATACCTATTTATAATTCCACTTTCGTCAGAAAGGTAAGAGATGTGTCTCTTATCAATGGTTTGTGGTCTGAACAAATTACTATGGGAATTTGTTACCCGTCTTAAAACAGGGTCTCTTTCGGCATAATTGTAGGCAAATAAATTACGCGATTGGATGTCATTTACAAATATTTCGTCGGGTCGCTCAGTTACTAAGGTATCATTTAATCTATAGGAGCTGAAATAAATAAGTTTATTATCAGCTGAAAATACTGGTTCAAAATCATTATAGGAATCATTGGTAATAACTTCAAAAGTATTTGCAGCCACATTATAGACATAAATATTTGTTTTCCCATTGATGACTGCAGAAACAGCAAGAAGTCTTCCATTGGGGGCATATGAAAAATCTAGCACTTTGTCGAAGTGATATAAAAAACGTTTTTCCATCTTCTTATCTTCAACAGTATAGAAATAAAGAGCAGTGAGTCCTTTTTCTTCGCGTATAATGGTAAGAATTTCACCTGAGGGATGCCAGTCAATCAGAGGGTAAGAAAGATCAACTTTTTCATCAAGTCTGTAACCCTGCTTCAGAAGGCGTTTTCTTTTAAGAGTTTGTGTATCATAAAGCCAAAGGACAGATCTCCCCATATTATTTGTTACATAAGCCACATATCTGCCCCCGGGAGATGATTTAACGGAATGATAATCTATATTTTTTTTATACCTGTTACTAAGAATAAGATTTTCAGGAAAAATTGACTGAGCATCCTCGGTTTCATAAATGTTCTTATAAAATTCCAGCCAATCAGTCATTAAGTTTTTATGGGTGATTCCTAGAATAAACAAAAAGCCATTTTCAATACTTCGGCTGGCACGTGTCATAAAAACTATATTTGGTATAATTTCCGGCCCATACCTTTGAGCAATAAAATACCAGAAAGAGTGCCCTGCATACACAGCATCTTCAGGTCTCAACCTGTGAAAATCTTTATATCTGTTACTGAGAATTCCGTCACGAACATAATTATCAATTTCAACATTCCATTCGTCAGAATAATAAGAGATTAATCCTTGAACATACCAATCAGGCAATGATAAAAGAGTGGAATTTTTAATCATCGAAGTAAAAAATTGGCCATAAAGCATCTGATTGATAAGAATATTTGTAAAACCGGCCTTTATTTGTTTTTGAAAGTCAAGATAATCACCGTTAAAATACAAAAACACTTTTGACCCCACAATATGAGTTTGACCACCAATGTTATACTGCTGATCACTTATAAAGCCCACATTACTTTGTCTCAAATCAGTCATTTTATTAAAAATAACAAACTGAATTTTACCACTGAACTGTGTTTGTAAACGGGCTTCAATTACAGGTTTAACACTTGAAAAATAACGAGCTGTATATATAGCGAGGGGTTTTCCCTGTTGGTAAAAATAAGTATCGAATTCTTCAAAACGGAGCTGTGACCAAATTCTGTCAATATACTGAACCCTGTTTTTTCCAAAAGTTAACTGTGAACCACTGTAAAATTGCGCTTTTCCAGTTAATTGAAACATGAAAAAGAAAAAAAACAAAAGTCCAAATTGTACAGTTCTTTTTAGATAAACAGCACCCATAAAATCAATAAAAAACATATTGAGTGTAAAATTACAAATAAAAAACCATTGCAAACACTTAAAAAAATTCAGATTTCATTTTTAGTAGATAAAAGAAAGTGGAACTTAGTACAATGTAAGGCTGAAATAAAAGCTCTTTAATTGCAACAATTAAAGTATTGATGACACGGAATTTTCGGGTAAGTTAAAAAACAGGTTAAAAAAAAAGCGTAAATCCTCGCTCTTGCTCTAGACTCACACTCAAACTGTTTTAGTAGCGGGGACAGGACTCGAACCTGCGACCTTCGGGTTATGAGCCCGACGAGCTGCCACTGCTCCACCCCGCAATATATCTTATTTGCCTTTGGCTGTTGTAGCATTTTATTAACTTTGCAAAAATAATATTTTTTTTAATATAAACAATAAAATTTAAAATAAAAATGCATAAAGCCGGATTTGTAAGTATTATCGGTAAGCCTAATGTTGGTAAATCATCTTTAATGAATGCGTTGATAGGAGAAAAACTATCAGCCGTCACACAAAAAGCTCAAACCACACGCCATCGTATTTTCGGTATATTGAATGATGAAAATTATCAATTGGTAATTTCAGACACCCCAGGGCTTATAAAACCTGCCTATCTTATGCACGAAGCCATGATGAAATTTGTGAATGAAAGCATCACAGATGCCGATGTTTTCCTTATCATGACAGATGTCATAGATAAATTCGATTTTGATGATGTGATTATTAAAATAAGAAAGATGGGGATTCCTGTTATAGTAGCCATTAATAAATGTGATCTATCAGAACAGGATAAAGTAAAAACTCTTATAACGTTTTGGCAGGAAAAAATCCCTGAAGCTCAAATAATCCCTATTTCAGTGCTGGCAAAATTTAACCTTGATTTGCTACTGCAAATCCTACTCGAACATATTCCGGTTCACCCTCCTTTCTTTTCAAAGGAAGAAATAAGCAATATGCCTGTAAGATTTTTTACTTCTGAAATCATCAGGGAACAAATCTTTCTCAACTATAAAGATGAAATACCCTACTCTGTTGAAATAATGATTGAAAGCTTTGTTGAAACAGATAAACTTGTAAAGATAGGGGCATTACTTTGCGTGATACGTGATTCACAAAAAGGGATCCTTATAGGAAAAAACGGAACCGCCCTGAAAAGAGTAGGTACTGAAGCACGAAAAGGTCTTGAGAAATTTCTTGATAAAAAAGTATTCCTTGAAATTCATGTTAAAGTTCAGAAAGACTGGCGTGAAGATAAAGCCATCCTTAAAAATTTTGGTTTTGCACCCTGATACATATCTACCAACTTTTTTTTCATAAAATGTAATCAATAATTGATTTTCACTTTTATTTCATCAGAATAACCTTATTTGTAAGCGACTGATACGTAGAAGTCAGTTTGCAATAATAGATACCTGCTTCAAGGTTGATGCCATCAAATTGAAGATTGTATGCTCCCTCTTGCTGATATTCGTTTAAAAGCTCCGAAATCTCTGTACCTGTATAATCAAATAATTGAATCCTTATATGATCAGCCTTTGGCAATTTATACGCAATATTCATAGTCGAAAAAAACGGGTTAGGGAAGGTTGAATATTCCGTTATGCTTGCAACCAATGTATTTTCAGGAAGTTCATCATCATAAAATACGGGATTCGTCCATGCTTTTTTTCTTCCAATACCGGCAATACCATTGTCTTCCAATTCAACTCTGACGTACTTTTCATCTAATCGTAGAAAATCAGCCTGTGAGCCTCGGACTTCTTTTAAAATCGCCCCGTTTTCACCTATAAAACGAATTTCAGTGCAGTTACTGCATGATATTGATATCAGGTTCTCGTGAACAAGAAAATCTGAAATTTCAATTCCTGTTGAAGCATAAAAATCGCCCCGTTTTAAAGCATTATAAACAGAATCTTTTGTTAATGAACTTAATTTCAACATAATCCATCCCCTATCAAACAATTGTTCTAAACCGGCACGTAAGGGGCTGTGCAAATCATCGCTTGCAATGCCGAATATCCTGTGATTGTTACTCAACAGATTGTCCCATATTTCAGTATTTATTGGGGCAAAGCTTGCCAAAGAAGCATTGTAAATTTCTATGAAGTCAGGGCTGCTATTGGAATCAAAATAGTTTTCAGGATACGACCAATCAGGGCCATAAGTCATATCTACCGGATGGTTGAACATAGACAACCCTCCTTGTGATCTGATAGAATCAACAGCTTGTTGGGATGTAAATCCATCTGCATTAACAGTATGGTTTAGAAAAAAACCATTGATATGTTTTGAAAAAGTGTATTCTTCTGCATTAAAACAAAGAATGCCCGGTACAGTAATATTTTCTGCGGGTGTCATTATATTGTGATCACTGATAAATAATAACTCATATCCCCTGTTTCTATATTCTGCAGCCAACTCCGTCGGGGTAAATTTTCCATCACTATTGGTACTGTGACAATGCAATTGAGCTTTGTAATATCTTGATTGTTGTGCTTTTGAACTAATACCTATAAGAACACATAAAAGCATTGACACATATTGAATTTTTCCTGATTTTAACCTTGCCAAACCCATAACAATTTATTTATGTATTAAATAAATCCAAAGCATACAAATTCTGCTAATCTTCTTAATTATGATACACATAAAAGATACAGCACCCTGATACAAAACAATAATATATTTGGAATTGGTATTTTAAGTACACAGGCATTGGCCCGAGACTATTATCAGAAAATTAGAATTTGTCAAAAGCTAAAACAAATATGGTTTTGTCATGGAATTTGCATTGCTTCGCAGCAAATTCACATGCCAAAACCAATTATTCAATTAGATTTATTGGGTTACACTAAGCTGTCCAAAGCCTTTTAATTCATAAGCAATCAAAATACAATTTAGTCGGTTGATAGTTATGAAGACCAACTTTTGTGTTTTTTTTGGTCCGTTTTTTTGTGATTGTGTCCGGGAAAAGATGGTTTTGCAGCAGCAATATTACTACGGTATGCATGATTGCGTTCTTGTTTTGGAGCTTTTACAGGATTATTATCCAGCAAAGGATAATCGTGGTCTTTTATTTCAGGGATTTTTTTACAAATAAGTTTTTCTATATCTTTCAGATATGCTTTTTCTTCTGCGTCGCAGAAAGAATAGGCAGTTCCTTTTGCACCGGCTCTTCCTGTTCTGCCTATCCGGTGAACATATGTCTCAGGGATATTGGGCAATTCAAAATTGATTACAAATTCCATGTCTTCCACATCAATCCCTCTTGCTGCAATATCGGTAGCAACCAATACCCTTGTAGTCTGAGATTTAAAATTAGCAAGTGCCCGCTGACGGGCTACCTGACTCTTGTTGCCATGTATGGCCTCAGCAATAATATCATTTTTCTTAAGTACTTTTACGACTTTATCAGCTCCATGTTTGGTTCTTGTAAAGACGAGGGCAGTTTTGATCTTTTCATCTTTAAGTACGTCAATAAGTAGTGCATTTTTATTGCCTTTGTCAACAAAATAAACCAATTGTTTAACAATATCAACAGTTGTCGCCGATGGTGTAATCTCAACTTTTGCAGGTTTGTATAAAATTGAATTTGCCAATTTTACAATTTCAGGTGGCATGGTTGCTGAGAAAAAAAGTGATTGTCGTTTGCGGGGTAATGCTGCAATAATTTTATCAACATCATGAATAAATCCCATGTCGAGCATGCGATCAGCCTCATCAAGTACAAATATTTCGATGTTACGCAAAGAAATATATCCTTGATTCATCAGGTCAAGAAGTCTTCCGGGGGTCGCTACAAGAATATCCACGCCACGCTGTAAAGCTGCCGTTTGAGAGTTCTGATTGACCCCGCCAAAAACAACAGTGCTGATTAATCCTGTAAAGCGGCCATAAGCTTTAAAACTTTCATCTATCTGAATGGCCAGTTCACGTGTAGGCGTAACAATAAGGCTTCTAATCCTTCTTCTTTTTTCATTTGTTTTTGAAGCATGTAATAACTGTAATATTGGAATTGCAAAAGCAGCCGTTTTACCAGTGCCGGTTTGTGCGCAGCCGAGGAAATCGCTGCCTTTCAGCACCAATGGAATAGCTTCTTCTTGTATGGGCGTAGGAATTTTGTAGCCTTCTTGTTCTATTGACTTAAGAATAGGCTCAATAATGTTTAATGAGTGAAATAACATAAAATTTTAAAAGTATATTTTTTTTGAGAACCAAAACCTTGCTGTTGTAGGGAGGGAAATGTCCGTTTGTGAATTTTTCACAAAGATACTGTTTTTTTTGATTTAGAATAGGGTTAAGTTAAAGGTAAAAAAATCGAATGCTTAAACTGAAATAAATTGCTTAATTTTGCACTCAAATGAAATTTACAGAACTTAATTTAAATAAGCAATTACTAGAGGCCATTTCTTATTTAAACTTTGAAACGGCCACACCAATTCAGGAACAAGTAATACCACTCATTTTTGCCAACAAGGATTTAATTGCTTGTGCACAAACCGGAACGGGCAAAACAGCTGCATTTGTTTTACCAATCCTCAATAAATTGATTGGGAAGAAAAACAACTACACAGATACTTTAATAATTGTTCCAACAAGAGAGTTGGCTTTACAAATTGATCAGCAGATACAGGGCTTGTCTTATTTTGTTTCTGTAAGCTCAATAGCCATTTATGGTGGTGGAGACGGGAAAGATTGGGAGATACAAAAAAGTGCTCTGATAAAAGGAGCTGATATCATTGTAGCAACACCGGGAAAATTATTATCCCATTTAAATATGGGTTATGTAAATTTCGATCATATAAAACATTTAGTTCTGGATGAAGCTGACAGGATGTTAGACATGGGATTCATAGATGATATACAGAAAATAATCTCCTGTCTGCCCAAAAAACGACAAACCTTGATGTTCAGTGCTACTATGGCTCCAAGTATCCGCAAATTAGCAAAAAATATTCTTCTAAACCCAATTGAAATAAGTTTGTCACTTTCAAAGCCGGCAGAGGGTGTTGAACAAAAAGTCTGTTTGTTGTATGAAAGCCAGAAAAATGATGTTATTAAACTACTGTTGAATGAAAGGAAAGACTATAACAGTATTCTCATTTTCACTTCCACAAAAAGTAAGGTGAATGATATTGTCAGAGAACTGAAAAAAAATGGGTTTCCCTCTGAAGGAATATCATCTAATTTGGAACAAGATAAAAGAGAGGATGTTTTAATAAGGTTCAGCACAAAACAAATTAAAATTTTAGTAGCCACAGATGTAGTGAGCAGAGGTATTGATGTCAAAGATATTAATATGGTTATTAATTATGACATTCCTCATGATGCAGAAGATTATGTCCACAGGATTGGAAGGACTGCACGTGTAAATGCTAAAGGTGAAGCCATAACATTTGTAACAACAAGGGAAATCTACAAGTTGAAACAAATTGAAAAATTAATTGAATCCTCCATTCCTGAATTACTTCTCCCTAAACACATTGGAAATCTGCCAAAATGGGAGGATGGTGAAGGCAAATCATATGAAAAGAAGAAACCTCAAAAGAAAAGGTTCTATAAAAGATAAACAAGCTTAGGTTGTTTTTTTATTTTGCAAAGTAATTATTGAAAATATATTGCATCATTTTTCAACAAGCTATCAGTGATGCTTTCTTCTATACCGGTTTTTAGTTCAATCACTGTATCAGATATAGCATTTGGGATGGTCATTGACAAAACATAATGTTGAATTTTCCAGACCTCATTTCTTTTTTGTAATACTCCTGAACCTCTGCACAGTTTCATTTGTGTACTTAGCAATTCATCAAACCATGCAATACTTCCGGAACTGTCAATAAATACATGTCTTTCTAAAGAAGTAAAATGCCACGCTTTCCCTCTATCAAAAAAAGGTTTGGCCCATATCATAAACTCACTTTTATTCCAATTTTCAGTGGCATCAGTTCCTATAAAAACAGCATGCTCATCAAAATAATTGAAGTATTCTTCAAAATTGGCTTGAGCAGCAGCGGAATGCCACTTGTTTAATAAGGAGTCAATTTGGGCTTTTTCATTCTCTGAATCAACAACAGGAGCATTGCAGGATATTAAAAAAGGGAAAAGACCCATTATGAAAAGCAATTCATAAAAATAATTGTAGCTGTAAATTGATTTCATTATCAAATTTTAAGTTTAAAAATATTTGATTGTAGAAATTATTAATAAGAAAAAAATAAGAGAAATAATAATCAGATTAAATAAGATTAAAAGATTTCAATAATGTTCTAATACTCAGAAAAATGATGAGCATACCTACTAAAATCATGGCTGCACGTGCATTTATTTTATTGCAGATAAAAGCACCAAGAGGAGCAGCGATAGCACCACCTGCAATAAGCCCGGCTATAACAAGCCAACTGTTAATACCTATAAATAAAGTAAAAACACCTGCTGCTGTCAGTGCAACCAGGAATTCAATGGCATTTACAGTTCCGATTGTAAGCTTGGGGTTATTTCCTGAACTAATCAGAGTAGTTGTAACAACAGGGCCCCATCCGCCACCACCTGAGGCATCGACAAATCCACCAAATAAAGCCAACCACTGAACATTTTTATAATCTTTAAAGGCTATTACCTTTTTGAAAGCTTTGATGATGATGATGATTCCCATTATCAAAAGGTAAGCAGATACGTATGGCTTAATGATATCACCATCGAAAGATGATAGGGCATAAGCTCCTATGGCTGCCCCTATAGCTCCAGGAATAGCAAGTCTTCTTAACAAAGTCATGTCAACATTGCCAAATTTCCAATGTGAAAAACCTGAAATACCGGTGGTAAATATTTCAGCTATGTGAACACTTGTACTGGCTGTAACCGGCGAAACACCGGTGCTCATAAGAAAAGAAGTTGAACTTACGCCATAAGCCATTCCAAGTGAACCATCAATAAGCTGAGCAATAAAGCCTACAAAAAGATAAATCAGAAATTCCTTTTTTGTTAAAAAATCAAATATGAAAATATATGAAACATAAGTTTGCTCTTCTGCAAAATAATAAACACAAAAAATTGAAATTAATGAAATAACTACCAATATAACAGCAATTACTAAATACCAAAATAATAATTTCGTCAACGTTATTTTATTATTTGTCACAATATAAACCCTCCTTATATTTAATTGAATAAATAAACCTTCTTCAAGCCTCAAAAGTAATATTTTTTGATGCAGCACGAATGTTTTGCTGATAATTTTTTTTAATGTACTTCTATATGTATATATATTAAAGTAAAAGGATTACAACTTTTAAACAAAAAAAAAGGCAGCTTAAAAGCTGCCTTTTTTTTACTTTAGAAAAACTATCTAACGATATTTTCAAATTCAGTATTTGTTGTAAATCTAATAAACTCACGGTCTCCTTTAGCTACACTTTTTAAACTGCTATCTTCTTGAACAGCTTTTCTGAGGTTATCATACAATACTGTTGAATTATTCATGCGGGCACCAACAACAGCAAGGAGGTAATAAGTCTGCGCATTTCTTGGGGCACATTCCAATGTGGCTAATGCTGCATTTTTATCACCATTGAGCAACTGGGCTAAACCAAGGTTGTAATCGCAGGTTTTTCCGCTCATATTTCCTAATGCTGCACTGTATAAACCTTTTTTGATATTGATTGGAGCAAAATTATAGGTTACATTTGTACCATTGGCCTGAGCTTGATTATATAATGATTCTGCTCTTGCATAATCTTTATTCCATGCGGCCAATACGCCTAAGTTGTTTAATACAGTACCATTGTTTGGAGATAAACTGTTTGCTTTTTCAAGATAAGTGGCTGCTTCATCAAGCTTGTTAAGTTTTAATGCGATATAACCTGCATTATTATAAGCTTTCCATTCTTGTGGGAAAACCAAAGTAGCATTTTTATAAACAGTAAGTTTTGTATTCAGGTCTTCTGTTAAAGTAGCTGCATACATAATCTCGTCAAATTTCAAAGAATCGGGTTGTGTGGTTGACAACATGGCAATTTGTTCTTTAGTTTTTCTTGGCTCGTAGCTGGTAACAACAATTTCTGCTCTTCTAAGTGCGGGTAAAATACCAACTTCAATTTCTCTATATATAACAGCCATATTTCTGATTTCCTGTTCGCGTCTTGCAACATCTGTATGAGCATTAACAACATTAAGAATTGCATTTCTATCGGCAATTGTTGAGGAAGCAACGGCGGCTTTAAAACCTTCCCAGTCTTCACCCATAGCTGTTACATTAATTGGAATATTGGCCTGATATTCTTTTCTTGCTCTTGTCCATGCAGTTCTAACTGCTGCAAAATGATCGTTCATATATTTTTGAGCTGTTTTTGAACGGTTGTCTGAAAGATCTCTGTTATAGGTTTCTTCACCTTCTGGAGAAGCCCATGCTTTAATTTGAACGTCTTTTATGACCCATCCATTTTTGGTAAATTCTTTTAACTCATTCAATGCAGCAATGCTTTCCGGCCTTTTATTATAAGGCAAATTCATATTAAGCGCATGTAAATTTTGTTCAAAATAGATACTGGCTTTTCTTGTCACAAGAATTTCTTCTTCATAAGGATGTTGAGCAAGAATAATGTTTTCACCTCTACCAACTCTTTCAGAAGTGTAAATAACACCATCAGCAACTTTTACTTCACCTAGAACAGCGCGTTTATCCTTTAAAATAGCTGTTGCTGTAACAAAAAGTTCAGAAGTATTCATTAAAGGATTATAATCAATAATATCCTCATATGTAAATGTACTTCTTGTTTTCTTACTGATTACAATGCCGTCACCTTCAGCTTTTTCACCTTTTAAAGTAATGGTTTTCAAGCGAACTTCGCCACCTGCATATCTGAGAACAGGTGTAAATTCAACTTTTGCTTTCTTATGGAAATATTTTTCCGGAATAGTGCCAGTGATGCTTACCCTGATTTTTCCACCATGTGTTTCAAGCGGATTTGGTGTAGCCTCATATCTGACGGTCTCATATTTTTTTACCATTTTCTTTAAACCGCAACCTGCAATCAGAGCAACTGAAAACAAAATTACTGCTACTGTTAAAACATTGATTCTTTTCATTTTACATTAAATTTATTAGTAATTGATTTAAAATTATTTATAATCTAGACTATATTAAAAATTTTGGCAAATATATAATATTTATATCAAACTTCAACAAACTTTTTGTTTTTTAATTCAAATTTATTTATTTTATCACTAAACAGCATAAAAGAAAGTTGAAAATAGTTCAATATCTTACATTTTGAGTGTTTCAATTTTTAAATTTAAGCTGATTTTAATAATTCTTCAACAACAATAGCCACGCCTTCAGTGGCTTTTGTCATAATTTTTTTAAGGTTTTTTACACCAAAAACTGGGGTATCATGTGGATCTATAATATACTTTTGTGCGTTATATGGGGTATAATTTAGAAGACTTGCTGCCGGATAAACATTAAGTGAAGTGCCAATAACAATAAAAATGTCGCATAATTCGGTCAGTTTCACAGCTTCAGCAATCATTGGAACAGATTCTCCAAACCATACAATATGAGGACGTAATTGTGAACCTTTTTCACAGGTATCTCCAATTTGTATTTCACAATTTTCTTTTGAAAGTTCATATATGAGTTTTTCATCCAATGTACTACGAACCTTTTTAAGCTCACCATGTAAGTGCAAAATATGTGTTGAACCTGCCCTTTCGTGCAAATCATCTACATTTTGGGTGACGATATCAACATGATATTTCTTTTCAAGCTTCACCAGATCAAGGTGTGCCTTATTAGGTTCAACCTCAAACAGCTGCTTACGTCGGGCATTGTAGAAACGGATAACCAATTCAGGGTTCTTCTTCCAACCTTCATACGAGGCAACCTCCATAATATCATGCTCTTCCCAGAGCCCACCTGCATCCCTGAATGTTTTTATTCCACTTTCAGCACTGATGCCGGCTCCGCTTAATACAACAACTCTTTTCATAGGCTATTTTTGATGTGATAAATATACACTATTATTTAATTCGCTAAATCATTTTTTAATAATTTTGTAAGAATCATAATTGAAAACACATGAAACTTAAATTAAAAATAAAGAAAAGATATATAGCACTTCTTGGATTTCTCACACTGATTTTTCTCTTACTCTTTTTCCTTTCCGGAATTATTCGCTGGTGGATAGTTAAAAACAGTGAAGAGCTAATAGGCCGTAAGATTGACCTTGCCGAGCTTCAAATTAATTACCTGAAATGTAGCGTTAAAGCTGGCTACTTTGTTATGTACGAACAAAACAAAAAAGATACGTTTGTCAGCTTTGAAGAATTATACATTGACTTCGAGCCATGGCAAATGTTAAAAAGCACATATGCCTTTGCCGAAATCAGGCTCGTAAAACCGGTTGTATCTATCATTTACAACGACAGTCTTTTTAATTTTGATGACCTTATCAATTCTTCTGACACGCTTGATATTGATACAACTAGCTTAGAATCAACAGATACAACTAAATATCTTGTGAAAAACATCAGCATTTTAGAGGGATATATAAAATATGAGGATAAATCTGTTTCTAATATTACTGAGTTGAATGAGTTAAGCATTAAAGTGCCTGAAATTTCATGGAACAGTAACAGATCGGAAATGGGTATTGATTTTATTCTGGGAAGTGATGGGAAAGTGTCTCTTGGGGGCGTTATCAATCAGGCAGAAGGGCTGTATGAAGTAACTCTGAAAACGGAAAATATCGACATTGCTCCTTACCTATCCTATGCCCTTCCCTATATGGACATTAATTCTATGATGGGAAGACTATATACCGACCTCTTGCTGTCAGGGAATATGAATGACCCCATGAATATAAAAATCTTTGGTAATGCCGGACTGAATAGACTTTCACTTAATGACAATCAGGATGTGTCCTTTTTCAATATGAATAATATTCATGTTATCTTTGATTCTTTAGACATCGGTAATTCTGTTTATAATATCAGTTCTATCAAACTTGAGAACCCACAACTGATTGCTGTACTTGAAAACGGAGGAACCAATTTCGACAAAATTCTTGCCCCTTATTTTGCTGACACATTAAATGTTGACACCATTGATACTGATACCACAATAATTCACTATGCTATTGATAGTCTGATTATTAAAGGGGGGAACATCGCCTTTTCTGACCTTACATTAAATCGCCCTTTCCATTTTGATATTCAGAACTTTGATTATGTTCTTACTTCTTTCAGCGACTCTGCTGCAAAAATCCCAATGACTTTCAGTATGAATCTTAACAGAACCGGAACTTTTTCAGGGAAAGCCATTTTGGATATTGTGAACACCGATAATATTTTCTTTGAAGGCATTCTTGCAAACCTTGATTTATTGAGTTTTTCTCCTTATTCCGAGTATTATTTGGCAAGACCAATAATAAAAGGAGTATTTAATTACAATATTAAACTCCGAATGACACCCCACACACTTGATAATAAAAATAATATTAAAATTTCAAATCTTGAACTTGGAAAGAAAACAAAAGATACAACAGCTTACAAAGTTCCTATAGGATTGGCTTTATATATTTTAAAAGATCGTAGAAATAATATTGTTATTGACCTCCCCGTAAGTGGGAACCCCTCCAATCCTTCTTTTAAACTGCGCAAAATCATATGGAAAACCCTTGAAGAATTTCTTCTTAAAGCTGTTTCTGAACCCTTTAACGCTATTGGGAATGTATTCGAAACCAATCCTGAAAGCATCAAACAAATACCTTTTGGTATTCTTCAAGATACGCTCCTGCAAGAACAAACAAATATATTAGAAAAAATTTCTGACATCATCCAAAGTAAGCCTGATCTTACTTTCACTTTCATACAAACCACAGATCCGGATAAAGAAAAACAACTTCTGTCCTTAAATGAATCTAAAAAACTATTTTATGAGCGTTTTGTGAACCAACAACAGAATTCAGTTGTTATCACCGAAAGTAGTACAATAAGAGATAATGATCCTGCTTTCCTTAATTTCTTAGGAATCACAGAATCAAATATGCAGGATAGTTTGTTTATTGCATGTATTCAAAAAGCAGGAATTGAAAAAACTGAGCAACTCCTTCAAAACCTGCTTTCAAAAAGAGAACAACTATTAAGAAATTATTTTACTGAGAAAAATATTCCGGCTGAAGCTCTTGAATTCAAAATTACTGATTTAAGAAACCTTCCTGAAGAAATGAAAAAAATCAAATTCATTATTGAAATCAGCTTAAAATAAAATTTTATTTAAGTATTTAAAAATAAATCATTCTGCTGCACGTTAATTATCTATTCATATATACAAATCTAAATATATTAATATGACAATTAGTTTTAAGATTACAATTTTTGTTTTATTTTTGGGTATTCATTTTTCATCATGTTCACAACAAACAGCAGATACTATGACATATAACACATTAACAGCCGAAGAACAAAGGATAATACTTCATAAAGGAACAGAAGCTCCTTACAGTGGTATTTATGACAAACATTATGCTGAAGGGTATTACTTGTGTAAACAGTGTAATGCTCCATTATACGCATCTTCTGACAAATTTGACTCTGGATGTGGATGGCCGGCTTTCGATGATGAAATTGCCGGTGCAGTAAAGCGAGTTCCTGATCGTGACGGAAGACGTACCGAAATAATTTGCGCCAAATGTAACGGCCATCTTGGTCATGTATTTTTTGGCGAAAACTTAACAGAGAAAAACACCCGTCATTGTGTCAATTCTGTTTCAATGTCATTTCTTCCTGCTTCCGAAACTGACACAGCCATATTTGCTGCCGGTTGTTTTTGGGGAGTTGAATATTACCTCAATAAATCTGAGGGCGTCATTTCCGCTACCTCAGGTTACATAGGTGGTCATGTTGAAAATCCCTCTTATCAAGAAGTCTGCACCAAAACTACCGGCCATGCAGAAGCTGTAATGGTGGTCTTTGATAAAAGAAAAACTTCATTTGAAAATTTAGCTAAGTACTTTTTCGAAATTCACGATTTTGAACAACAGAATGGTCAAGGACCTGATATTGGGCCACAATACCGTTCTGCTATTTTTTATAAAGACGAATTACAGAAGACTAAAGCAATGGAAATCATTGAGTTATTAAAAGAGAAACATTACAATCCATCTACAACTCTTGAACAGGCAACTACTTTCTGGAAAGCTGAAAATTACCATCAGGATTATTATAATGTTAAAGGTTCATTACCATATTGTCATGCTTTCAGAAGAATTTTTTGAAATTATTCCTTGTCCCTGCTGTCAATAAAAATAGTAACCGGACCATCATTTACAAGTTCAACCTGCATCATTGCACCGAATTTGCCTGTTTGAACATCCAGTTGTGTGTCCGCCTTTAGTCGGTCAATAAAAAAATCATATAAAGGTATGGCTGTTTCAGGTTTTGCTGCTTTGATATACGAAGGTCTGTTGCCTTTTTTTGTGCTGGCATGCAAAGTGAACTGACTGACTACAAGTACTTTCCCACTAACATCGCACACTGAACAATTCATCACACCATGCGCATCATTAAATATGCGCAAACGAGATATTTTACCACTCATCCACAAAACATCTTCATTGTTGTCATCTTCTTCAAATCCTACAAGTACAAGTAAGCCTTTACCAATATTTCCAAATAACTTGTCATCAATGGTTACGGATGCCCTTGATACCCTTTGAATAATTACTCTCATAGGTTGTAAAAATGCAATTTCCTTTAAAAAAGTTTACTAAAATATAAAATACTAATAATTTTGGAAAAATACTGTAAAAAAAAGCCGATTTCAAATTGAAACCGGCTTCAAAATTATAATTTAAAAAATTATTTAACTACAAATCCGTTGACAAATTCATAACGGGGAATATTGTTGTCAGGATTACCATTGGGATTGTATTTCCATATAGCTGCACCCACATACAAAGTATTTGTCCAAGCAGTATTGAATTCAAAAGTTATTTCTTTATCATAAGTTGCATTGGCTGCGGGATTTGTAGCCAATAATTCACCATAGGCATTAGTAGCATAAGTTTTTCTTAATACAAAATCATGTTTATAATTTGCATTACTGGTACCATCTTGTTCATAATTACCCGTTCCTGCATTACCAAGAATGCCATCTTCAAGGATGAAAAAACTTAAATAATAGTCACCGGTTCCTGCAGCAAAAAACTTAACCTTAGATTTTACGGCAAACGAACCACTGTTCTTGGTTGTTTTCATATCAATAGCTGCTATAGGTGTTTTGGCAACAAGTGTGTTCATTTTTGAAACAGCCGACGAAGACGTAACTTTTTCATCACCAACCCAAAAAGCAGGAATCCCACCCCCTGTTTTTCTGTCATTTGTAAGGCTTGTGTACATTGATGACACGTACATTGGATCTCCTGATGCATGTGCAGCAATAGATAATACTTTCCCTGAATTCATAACAGATAATTCGTGTAATTTATCTGCTCCCCATGAACCGCAATAGGTACACCATGTAGCCGTATAATTTAAAGTAAAACCCCATTGTTGCTGAACAGGATTTAATTGTTGTTCCTGCTGGTTATCATCATCATCGACGATGTCATTATCTTTTTTACAGGAAAACATAAGCATGGATAAAGCCATGGCAAAAACAAACATTTTTTTCATACAATTTTTTTTAAGTGGATAATGATTTGAATGTAAAATTACGTATTTATTTATTCAGACACATCAAAATTATTTTATTTTTATTTAAAAAAAATAGTAATTATGTAGAATATTATTTTTCTAATGCGCTACAAACATATTTTCTGCATTACTTTAGTAATCCTAATCATTTTCCTTTCCAATAAGGGGCTAAACAATTTTTCAAGTTGTTTTTCATCAAATAATATAACTTCTTTCGACTCTTACAAAAAGTTTATCAATCCGAAGGATGAAAACATTTTAAAATTGATATTTACCGGTGATATCATGCTTGGCTCAAATTATCCGGACAGTACCATATTGCCACCTGATAGCGGGAAATACTTATTCGAAAATGTAACTGATTTTTTAAAGGAAGGAGATATTGTTTGTGGAAACCTCGAAGGTGTTTTTTATGAGGGCGACGAAATGCCAAAAGGGTGCAAAAACATGGATTCTTGCTATATATTCAGAATACCCCCTGTATTAGCGCCAAATCTTTTCAATGCCGGTTTCACTTTCTTAAGTCTTGCCAATAATCACATGTATGATTTTGGACACCATGGAAAAAATTTCACAAAAAAAATACTTGACTCTCTCGGTATTCTTTACGCCGGTTTAATTGAAGCACCTTTTGCCATCAAAGAAATTAATGGTGTTACAGTTGGATTTATAGCTTTTGCCCCAAATTCAGGCACCTTACAGTTTCGGAACATTGATATAGCAACACAAATGGTAAGTGCACTCACAGAAATGACAGACGTTGTCATTGTATCTTTCCACGGTGGTGGTGAAGGCATAGATTTTAGGAATGTGAACAGAGAAACAGAATTTTACAGAGGTGAGAACAGGGGAAATCCTTATGCTTTTGCTCATAGAGTGATTGACGCAGGTGCTGATGTCGTTTTTGGGCATGGCCCTCATGTTACAAGAGGTATTGAATTGTACAACAATAAACTGATAATGTACAGCCTTGGAAATTTCTGCACCTACGGTCAATTCAACATTAAATCCCATGGTGGAATTGCACCTTTAGTAATGGTAAATGTAAATAACAAAGGTGATTTTTTGAATGGACACATTATACCCCTAAAACTTATTGGAAAAGGAATGCCCGCTCTTGACATTGAAAGATCAGCAATATTTGAAATGCAGCGATTAAGTCTTATTGACTTCCCAGAAAGCCCACTTTTTATTGACGACAATGGCTCTATCAATATTGATAGAATCAGTTTAAATATCTTAACAAATAACAGAATAAATTAAATACCAACCTATTTTATCTCAATCTGATACTGCTATAATTTATTTCTACCAACAGGATTATGACATTGGTATAATTGAAAATAAAAACAGAATGGACAATGCAATTTTATTTCTAATTTTGTAAAAACATCAAAATTTAAAAAGCATGAAACGATATTTATTTTTTTCCTTATTCTTTTTCTTTATTATTATTCATGGGAAATCACAAATTTCTGAGTCTGGGCAACCTCTTAGTTTTAAAAACGAATTTTCGGAAAAAGCAATTCCTGTTTATGTAACCCCTCCGTTTGACATGGATGCTTTAATTTCTGAAGACGCAGTGGATGAACTCGCAGGTGATATCCCTTTCCGTTTTGGGAAAGACATCGCTGTTAATTACACCCTTGAAAACAGTGGCTATTGGAAGACATTAGAAAATGGGGACAGAATCTGGCTTATGAGCATAATGTCAGAAGGAGCTTTCTCCTTGAATTTTATTATGGATTACTTTTATTTACCCCCTGGTGCCCGTTTGTTTTTATACAATGAAAACACTAAACAATATATAGGCGCATTCACTAACAGAAATAACAATTCAGATCATATTTTTGCTACCAGTCCCATTGCAGGCGATAAAATTACATTTGAGTTATTTGAGCCAAAAGACAAACTGGGACAATCAAATATTAATATAACTTATGTCATACATGCTTACAAAAACATTTTTGGATTAGAAAAAGATTATGGCGGTTCCGGTTCATGCAATATAAATGTGAATTGTCCTCAAGGCACCTCTTGGCAAAACCAGAAAAGAGCAGCAGCCATGATTCTGAATTCAAATAATACCCGTATTTGTTCAGGTGCAATGGTTAATAATGCAAGACAAGATGGTACACCCTACTTTTTAACAGCCAATCATTGTTTGTCGGGCACAACATCAAACAGTTGGATTTTTATGTTCAATTATGAAAGTCCAACGTGTACAAATCAGAATGGTCCAACAAACCAAACGGTTCAGGGGAGCACGATAAGAGCAAAGGGAGCTGATTCCGATTTTGCGTTATTGGAACTGAGTTCAACACCACCACCAAACTACAACGTTTTTTATGCAGGTTGGTCTGCCATAGATATAGCATCAGACAGTTGTGTGGGCATTCATCATCCTTCCGGAGATATTAAAAAAATAACTTTCGACTACGATACGGTTACTTCTTCAGCTTATTCAGGTGCCGGAAACGACCATTGGCGCATAGGTTCGTGGAATCTCGGAACTACTGAAGGTGGTTCTTCCGGATCACCCCTTTTTGACAAAAACCACAGAATTGTTGGCCAGCTTCACGGTGGTTCTGCATCTTGCAGTAACCCAACAGGATATGATGTTTACGGAAAATTTGCATACTCTTGGAATACCGGTACTACCCCCGCTACCCGACTTAAAGACTGGCTTGACCCAGATGATACAGGTATTACCTTTTTAGATGGTCAGGATTTTAACACACCACAGTTTGCTTTAGATGCTGCATTAGCTACTATAGATCAACCCGCTGCAAGTGTCCTGTGTGAACTTGAGGTAACACCTCAGATCACATTACGTAATAACGGCGCACAGAATTTAACTTCTGCTGTTATTAACTATGCTGTTAATTCCGCTTCTTTCCAAACACAACAATGGAATGGCAGTTTAGCTTATCTCGAATTTACAACCGTTTCTCTGCCAACACTTTACTTATCTCAAGGTCAGCAGGATTTAAAAATTTTCATTTCTTCTCCTAACGGATTACCGGATGAAAACAACAGCAACGATACTTTGAATACCACTTTTGAAACACTGCTTGGCAATCAGGTTACTCTTACATTAAAAACCGATAACTACCCCGAAGAAACATCGTGGAAACTTCTTGACTCAACAGGTGCCACCATTTATACAAGCAATTCACTGGCTGCACAAACAACCCATACCGATATCTTTTGTTTACATAATGGATGTTACGATTTTGTAATACTCGATTCCTATGGAGACGGGATGGCCGGTGGAGGTTGGTGGAATCCATCTCCTCCCGGAACCTATAGTATTTCTGCTTTAGGCTTGGTTCTCGACAGTGGCAGTGGCGACTTCGGGTTTTCCGATACTTTGCATTTTTGTGTAAACACTGCAAGTATTGATAAACACATTAATGAAAATAATATTTCTTTATACCCAAATCCGGTGAAAGATGTCCTGAATATCTATATAGAAAATATCGGACAGCCTTATTTGCTCGAAATTTACAATTTAAATGGTAAACTTATTTCGGAGATAACTTTAGAGGGTAATTTAAATGTTATTAATACCTCTCAGTTTCATGATGGGATTTACTTTTTGAAAATTTCAAACAATGAAATTTTCAAGGTTGAAAAAATGATTATTACACGCTAATTGAATTAATATAAAGAGGCACAAATATCTCTTTCTAATTTATTACAGCATAAAAACATTAATAAGTTTTTATGAATATTAATAATTTTACTAAAGAGATTATAAATTTATTTATTTTTGCAAACTCAAAACGGGATGTTAGCTCAGTTGGTTTAGAGCATCGCCTTGACAGGGCGGGGGTCAGTGGTTCGAATCCACTACATCTCACAACAAACAACTCTGAGCCCTGAAAGGGCTTTTTTTATTTCAGGGAAGCCTCCATAGCTTGCTTTTGGAAGGCTAAACTGAAATAAAAAAGGGTTTCAACAGAGGTGTTTGTTTAGCCCCCCTCTCTGGATCACCGAAGGTAATCCACTACATCTCACAACAAACACCTATGAGCCCTGAAAGGGCTTTTTTTTATTTCAGGGAAGCCTCCATAGCTTGCTTTTGGAAGGCTAAACTGAAATAAAAAAGGGTTTTAACAGAGGTGTTTGTTTAGCCCCCCTCTCTGGATCACCGAAGGTAATCCACTACATCTCACAACAAACACCTCTGAGCCCTGAAAGGGCTTTTTTTATTTCAGGGAAGCCTCCATAGCTTGCTTTTGGAAGGCTAAACTGAAATAAAAAAGGGTTTTAAAAGAGGTATTTGTTTAGCCCCACCCCTCTGGATCACCGAAGGTAATCCACTACATCTCACAACAAACACCTCTGAGCCCTGAAAAAGTTTTTAAAGTCATGTCAGGCAAATACTTACAAATATTTCAGTCTTTATATGACAAAGATTTATTAATTAAACTATATTATTTAAAGAGAGAACATTTTAATTTTGGAGTTTTTAATATAAATATAATTACATGATATTGGTTAAAAATAACACATCAATCGAGCTAAATGATGGGATTATTCATTATAAGTGTACTGAAGAACAAGTTGATTGTACATATTTAAACAGTTGTATAAATAAAAAACTCGACTTGGTTGAAAATAATTCGTATCCCGTATTTGCAGATTTTACAAGAACTTCATTTATCAACAGGGAAGCCCGCGATAGACTCATGGGAAATGAAAGTTTAAAGGGTGTCAGTGCAGTTGCAGTACTCATTGAAACTAAAGTTCAATACATTATATACAAATATATTATGATGTTTTATAAACCCCCTGTCACCATTAATGTATTTTGGAAAAAACAAAAAGCTATAGAATGGCTCCAAGATTTTAAAATCAAATAAAGAATCCTATATGCAAAAAAATCATATATTTGCATTACAATACTATTTTTTTTAACAACTATCATTTCAAAAATTTAATCCTTCTGGGCATGAAAAATTTTACAAAATTTCTAATTCTGTTCTTGTTTGTTATATCCTTCCATGCATATACTCAAACAAATGAAGAAATACAAAGGTTAATTCTCCCAAGTACAAACATTCCGGTTTTAAATCAGCTAAAAAACCGCTTTTCAGAATTTAATGCTTTCAGAAAAGAAGAAGCTTTGCGCAAAGCTTTGGAAAATGGATGGCTAATCAGGGAAGACTATGGTGATGTTGTTATTGAATTACAGGGTCTTGATGATAACGGCATGCCTATTTATAACATTACAAACAATGCCAATGCAGCCAAAACAGTTTCTACAAACAAAGTTTATAGTGGAGGAGGATTAGGCTTAAGCCTTGACGGAGCTAATATGAAGGCAGGTGTTTGGGATGGAGGGAATGTGCTTGCCACCCATCAAGAATTTAACAATACCGGTTCCGCACGTATTGTAAATAAAAACAGCGTTGCAACAGCTTCACATGCAACACACGTAACAGGAACCATTGCTGCTGGAGGTGTTACAGCCTCTGCCAAAGGTATGGCATTTAAAGCTAATGTTGATGCCTACGACTGGACTGATGATATGACTGAAATGGCAACAGCTGCAGCCAACGGATTACTTGTCTCAAACCATTCTTATGGCTTTGTTACAGGTTGGTATTACAGTTCAACTGAAAGTAAATGGTATTGGTATGGAACACCCTCTGTAAGCGAAAGTGAAGATTATGACTTTGGGTTTTATGACGATAAAAGCGTGAATGCTGATAATGTTGCATACAATGCACCTTATTATCTAATGGTCAAATCATCAGGTAATGACAACCAAGATGGACCTACTTCACAACCTGTTACTCACTATGTTTATAATGGAGGGTGGGTGAATTCAACAACTGTTAGACCATTAGATGGTGGAACAAATGGCTGGGATTGTATTTCTAGTTGGGGAAATGCGAAAAACCTGCTCACAGTGGGTGCTGTTGATGACATCCCAAATGGTTATACACAACCATCTGATGTTACAATTGCAACATTCAGCAGCCGTGGACCAACTGATGACGGTAGGATAAAGCCAGATATTGTTGCCAATGGCATGGGTTTATATTCCACAAATAATACCTCTACAACCAGTTATACAACCATGAATGGCACTTCAATGTCAACTCCTAATACAACAGGTTCTTTGTTATTATTACAAGAACACAACAATGAGACCCACGGCAGTTATATGAGAGCTGCAACCCTTAAAGCATTGGTCATTCATACTGCCGATGAGAGTGGTGCTAACGAGGGCCCTGATTATGTTTTTGGATGGGGATTACTGAATACTGCAAAGGCTGCAAGTGCTATTTCAAATAAAAACATCAGTACTTTTATTAAAGAAGAATCATTATCAAACGGTACTACTTATACACTTAATGTTACTGCAACCGGCACTGAGCCATTGATAGCTACAATAGTATGGGCAGATCCGGCCGGTACATCCCCTGCCCCATCTCTCGACCCTGTAACCAAAATGCTTGTCAATGATCTTGATTTAAGAATTTCAAAATCACCAACTACCTATTATCCGTACAAGCTCGACGGGGCAAACCCTGCAAATGCTGCCACCAAAGAAGACAACAGCATTGACAACGTTGAAAAAGTTTTCATTGCCAGCCCTGAAATAGCTACTTACACCATCACTGTTACCCATAAAGGATCTCTGAGCAGCGGACCTCAGGCATTTTCATTAATTGTAACCGGTATTACAAACGGCTATCCTGTCGTAACTACAGATGCTGTCAGTAATATTTTAAAAACATCAGCTCAAATTGACGGTACTGTACATACTGATGCAGGAAATACTGTAACTGAACGTGGTTTTGTTTACAACACTACAGGGAATCCAACTTTAAGTGATTCCAAAAAGATTGCAGGAAATGGCACAGGAGCATTCTCAGCCCAGCTGACAGGTTTAACTGGCAATCAGACCTATTATGTCAGAGCTTATGCAACCAATTCAACAGGCACTTCTTATGGAGAAGAATTGAACTTTACAACACTTTGTGAAACCATTACTCTTTTTCCATATATTCAAGCCTTTGACGCTTCCACGTCTTGCCCTACTTGCTGGAGTGTATTTGATAATCAAGGGAACGGACAGGTTTGGCAGTTTGGAACTTTCACAGGAAAAGTTTCAGGTTCAGCCGGAAATGTGGCCTATTTAAACAGTGATGGATATGGCACCGGAAATAGCCAGAACAGCGATTTAATTTCTACCACTTTCGATTTTTCTGGCTATACGAATGTAAACCTGTCTTTTAAACATTATTACAGACATTATGCTTCAACTGCAACGCTTTATTACAGCACCAATAATGGTACTTCATGGACACAGGTACAACAATGGACAGCCACTTTCACTTCAAACCCAACGCCTTTTAATCAGACATTTGCTGCTTTAGACAACCAAGCCCAGGTAAAATTCAGATGGCAATATACCGGTACTTATGGATGGTACTGGAGTATAGACAGTATTAAGGTAACAGCAACTGCTGCCAACAGTCTTATAGTTTCTAACGAAACCCATACGGTTGATGCCAATATGGCTTACCAAAATGTAACCGTAGAGCCTGATGGTAACTTAACTATTGATGAAAATAAAATTCTGACTGTTACCGGCAACCTGCTCATTGAATCCGATGCTTCCGGCTCCGGCTCTTTTATTGATAAAGGCACATTACTGGTTCAAGGCAATACTTTTGTTGAAAAATTCATTCCAGCTACTACCTATGGGAGAACAGTAAGTTCTCCTGTTGAAACAGCCCCCCTGAGTATTTTTAGCGGGCATGTGGCCACCTATTTCTGGCATCCTTTAACAACACAATGGACACCTTTTAATTCCGGAAATTTGGAATTAGGAAGGGGATATTGGACAAAATTTCCAACAGATAATACACTTTCTTTCTCTGACAATCTGAATTCCAGTGACTTCACCTTTAACAATTTGTACCGAACCGGTTTTCAAACTGGAAATTGCGGTTGGAATTTTATTGGCAACCCCTACCCTTCTGCTATTGATTGGGACTTGGTTATTGCTTTAAATAATGGAACCACCGACTTTGTAACCAATACAAAGGTTAATGCGGCAGTTTATGTCAGCAATAATAATAATAGCTACAACAGCTATGTCAACAGTGTTGGCACCGGTGGATTTGACGGCATAATACCTCCTGCAACAGCTTTCTGGGTACAGGTAAACAGTGCCTATATAAATGCCACAAATCCTATTGCAGGCGCTAGTATATTATTGAATAACGATGTCAGAGTACATGCAAATCAAGGAGCTAAAAGTTCTACAGCAAACAATATCCTCAGATTATATATTCAGAATGATGAATTTTCAGACGATGCTTTGATAAGACTTCATACTGATGCATCTGATGACTTTGACCCCAATTTTGATGCCCTCAAATTTATGGCAGAAAATGAAAACCTGCCGCAGATTTATTCAATACTGGACGATGCAAGTAAATTATCCATCAACAGCATTCCGGATGATATTAAGGGGCCTGTTTCTATTCCTCTTGGTGTTTACAGCGGTAACAACGGTACTCATAACCTCATATTTGAGTCAACAGGACTTGACCAAAATTTAAGCCTCCATCTTGAAGATAAAAATTCAAACTCTTTAATTAATTTAAAACAAGAAAACACCTATCAGTTTCAAATGACAGATGTTACTGAGGATAATCGTTTCATTCTTCACATCGGGCTTACTGCCTTAACAAACAATCAAAACCTACTCACATCAATTGAACCTAATGTTTACATGTATAACAACACCCTTTATGTGAGCAATCCCGATGCGTCTTCAAGCCTAAGAATTTTTAATTTAACGGGTCAGGAACTTTACAGCAAACTACTTGATTTAGGCATTTCTATGCACAAACTCGATGTGCCTGCAGGTATTTATATTGTTAAAATAGCCGGTCAGGACAAAATAAAAACTGTTAATGTTTTTGTCTATTAAGATAATTTATCTTGTTTCAGATCTGTCACGAAACAGGGTTTCTTTTAACGCTTATGAATTCATGTCGCATGAATTTGCAGTGACTTGTGCTGAGTAGGACATAAAAGCATTGCCATAGGATGGAATTTCGTGAACGGCTAAAAACATTCGTGAACTTTAAGAGGCTGTATCAAAAGCATTCATATTTGTCATTTTGAACGCAGTGAAAAATCTTATAAATTTGATAATCAGATACTTCGATTCGCTCAGTATGACATGTTTTTAGCTTTTGATACAGCCTCTTAATTAACAGTATGCTTTGCATTAATTATCTTTACATATTTGTAAGACATAACAAATATTTAATCATTTTTTTACAAAAAAATAAAACAACAAACCATTGGATTATAAATCATTAATAAATTTGTTCAATCATTTAAGAACAAAAGCTATAAAAACAAAAACCACCCTAAAAAAGATTAAGCCAAAATGATTTGAATTCCGTTTTCATTTTTAAAATTCCTTATTTTTGCAATAATAAATCTAAGCTGTTTTTGATGAGCATTCCCAAAAGTATATTTTCAGTTCTGCTATTTCTTGTTTTTACAGCTATTTCCATGGATGTGAAGTCTCAACTCTTAGACTCGCTTGGTCTTGCAAATGCAAGAGAATTCAAGAGCCTGAAAGAAGCTATGAGAAACCCCGACGAAGTTTATAAGCTCACTCTGAAAAGGAAAAAGCTGAGAAACTTCCCGTCAGAAATTTTCCTTTTTAAAAACCTCAATGAACTTAACCTGACAAACAATCATATCAACTTTATTCCTCCCGAAATAAATACCCTAAAGTACCTGCAAAATCTATATCTCGGCAAAAATAATATCACAGCCCTTCCTGTTGAACTTACAACTTTGGAACACCTTAAAATCCTATCTCTCAACCGCAATGATATTGAACTTCTTCCTCCGGAAATTGGCAATTTGTACAGCCTGAGAACCCTCGATTTATGGGGCACGGCAATTGTAAGCTTTCCTTACGAAATTTCCCGACTGAAACATCTTCTCGAACTTGTGGACTTACGTGTTATTTATATGAACAGATCACAGCAAGACGAGATTAAACAATTACTGCCGTCAACAATTATTTTATTTTCTAAGCCTTGTAACTGCATCTGATTTTTTTATTTTATTTTCTATTTTTAAGTACTTTTACAATCTGATATAAATTTATTCTCATGATTTTGATTTATGTCCCTCATAAAAATCCACGGATTGAGTATGTTGTAAAACATATCTTTTCAGATATGGCTGAAATTACTAATAATAAGGACTATTATCTGAACTCTGATAAGAAAAAAATAAATTATTCCCATTCAAAAATTGACCCTCAGGAATTTTTTATTCAACCTGCATGCAACCTCCTATTTGAAAACAGCATAAAAGAGCAGGAAGTAAAATGTGGATTATATAAGAACACAACCATATTATTTCCTACATCATTATCATCTGATTTTTCCTTCGATATTTTTGCCTCTGTCTTTTTCATCCTCAGCAGGTATGAAGAATATTTGCCTTTTGTTAAAGACATGCACGGACGCTTTAAACCCGAAAGCAGTTTAGCTTTTCAAAAGAAAATACTACACTTGCCAATCGTTGATATTTGGATTTTGCATTTTTCCGAAAAACTCACTGAAAAGTTTGGCTTTAAAGTCATAAATGATAGTGAATTCACATACCTTCCTACCATCGATGTGGACATCGCCTTTGCCTATAAATCAAAAGGAATTTACAGAAGTATTTTTGGTTATTTACGGTCTTTATCTCAGTTAAATTTCAACGATTTCATTTCAAGAGCTGCTATTACTTCTGGAATCAAACATGACCCCTACGACTCTTTTGATTACATCCTGGAGACTCATGCCCGATACAATCTTCCCACCATCTTCTTTATTCATGTAGGTGATTATAGCTATTTTGACAAAAATGCAACCTTCAAGGACACCAAATTCAGAGAACTGGTAAGGCATTTGGCTGATTATGCTGAAATTGGGATTCATCCTTCTTATGTATCGGCCGATAAGCCCGAGAAACTAAGTATCGAAATTGAAAGACTCTCCGATATCATACGAAAAGACATCAGTAAAAGCCGCCAGCATTTTTTAAGGTTAAATTTACCCCAAACTTACAGGCATTTGTGCATGAATGATATTAAGGAAGATTTCACCATGGGATATGCTTCAAATACAGGTTTCAGAGCAGGTACTTGCAAACCATTTTACTTCTTCGATCTGGACAAAAATGAATCTTCTTGTTTAAAAATTAATCCCCTTTCTGTTATGGAAGGAACTTTAAACGACTACCTGAAGAAAACCCCAGAAGAAGCTTCAGAGATTATTAACAAACAGATTGAACATGTAAAAAATGTCAACGGGCTTTTTGTCAGCTTGTTTCACAATGAGTCTTTAAGTGAAACAAATCAATGGATTGGATGGCGAAATGTTTATGAAAACATGATTAAAACAATTTGCGAGAAATGATTAAGCACCTCGAAAATCATGAGATTAACAAAATAAAATGGGACGAAACCATCCGCCATGCCCCTAATGGAAATATTTATGCCTATTCATGGTATCTTGATATTGTTGCTACTGGATGGGAAGCTCTGGTAAATGAAGATTATTCTGCAGTTTTTCCCTTAACAGCAAAAAAAAAAATAAACATAAACTATTTATGTCAACCTCCCTTTTCACAGCAATTAGGTCTGTTTTCGAAAAATCAGATACCTCCCGACATGCTTGCTGAATTTCTCTCCCATATCCCCGTCAAATTCAAACTCATAGAAATCAATTTAAATGCTTCAAACAACACTACTCCTAATAATTTCACTGCAAAAGAAAATTCAAATTATGAATTAAATTTGAACTCCCCTTACATTGAAATTTGTAAAAATTACAGTGATAATACGACTAGAAATATCAGAAAAGCTGAAAAATCAGGTTTAAATATCGGCTTTTCGGTGAACCCTGATGAAATTATTGAATTGTTTAAAAAAAATAAAGGCCGTCAATTAAAAGTATTCAACTCCGATTCCTACAGAATCCTTAAAGCCTTGATGTTCCAATCTGTATATAAAAACATAGGACAGATTATTGGAGCCTACGACACACACAACCAGCTTTGCGGGGCTGTCTTTTTTGCAGAAGCCAATAAAAAGCACATTTTTCTGTTCTCCGCACTTAATGATAATGGCAGAAAAAATGCTGCCATGCCGTATATTATTGACACTTTCATCAAATCAAAGGCAGGCACAGATGCTGTTCTTGATTTTGAAGGTTCTAATGATGAAAATCTGGCTAGATTTTACAAAAGTTTTGGCGCAAAAAAAAATACTTATTTACATATTTATTTAAATAAATTGCCTTATTTTGTCAAAGCATTTTTTAATGTGTATAAATTAATAAAATAATTACAAAAATTCAGCACATGGTTAATATTATCGGCAACAAGAATTCAATTTTCAATCAATTTGTTTATCAGATAAGAGATATTGACATTCAGCAGGACAGGTTTCGTTTTAGAAAAAATATTGAACGCATAGGAGAAATTTTTGCTTATGAAATTAGTAAAACCCTGAAATGGTCTGAAAAAGAAGTAACTACCCCTCTTGGCACACTTGACATCCCCCTTCTTGATAATTATCCTGTGATTGCCAGTATCCTGAGAGCAGGCTTACCTTTGCATCAGGGCATGCTTAATTATTTCGACCAGTCCGATAATGCTTTTATTTCTGCTTACAGAAAACCAAATAAAGTTGGTGCTTTCAACATTCAGATTGAATACACATCAAGCCCTGATTTAACAGGTAAAACTTTAATCCTTTGTGATGCCATGCTGGCTACTGGCGCCTCCATGGTTCTAACTTACAAAGAACTCATTTCCAAAGGAATTCCTGAACATACACATATTGTAGCAGTTCTTGCCAGCGTGCAAGGGGTCGAATATGTTGAAAAACACCTCCCATCCTCTAAGGTTACCCTATGGGTCGGTGCTATTGACGATGAATTGACTGCTGAAGCCTATATTGTGCCCGGTCTTGGTGATGCAGGTGATCTTGCTTTTGGTGAGAAAATGTAAATTTTCTAATCAGAATCCCGAGATTCGGTACATTTATTTTTAATTATGTCTGCAAAAAAAATAACCAAAAGCAATTTAACTGTAAATAAAGGCATAGAACAGCCTGATATCCTTAATGTCAAGCTTATAGAAACCATAAAAAAACAAGCAAAATCCAACTATAAAGTTAAAGACTTTGTTAATGGCATTCTCTCAGGTGACATTAAAATGCTTAGCCAATCCATTACACTGATTGAATCCACCTTAAAAAAACATCAGGATTGGGCTGAAGAAATAATAGAACAATGCTTGCCCCACTCAGGGAAATCAATAAGAATTGGTATTACAGGAGTTCCGGGTGTTGGTAAAAGCACTTTTATTGAGGCATTTGGAAAACATCTTACAGAATTGGGTTATAAAGTCGCCGTTCTTGCTGTTGACCCAAGCAGTCGTATTTCTAAAGGCAGCATTTTAGGAGATAAAACAAGGATGGAAGAACTTGCTACAGACTCAAGAGCTTACATTAGACCATCTCCCTCTGCGGGTTCTCTTGGAGGTGTTGCCCGCAAAACAAGGGAAAGCATTATCCTTTGTGAAGCTGCCGGTTTTAATGTAATTATCATTGAAACTGTCGGCGTCGGGCAATCTGAAACTACTGTGAAAGACATGGTTGATTTTTTCCTTCTGCTTATGTTGGCAGGGGCCGGAGACGAGTTACAAGGTATTAAAAGAGGTATTATGGAGATGGCTGATATGATTGCCATTAATAAAGCTGATGGTGATAACTATAACAAAGCTATTCTTGCTAAAGCACAATATAGCAACGCACTGCATCTTTTCCCACCTGCCCCTTCCGGATGGTATCCCCCGGTGGAAGTATGTTCTTCAATCTCCAAAATGGGTATTAAAGAAATTTGGGATTCAATTAAAAAGTATAAGGAATTTACAGAATCAAACAACTTTTTGATTAAAAACCGACTTGAACAAAAGAAAAACTGTATGCATGATGCTATCATGCAAGAACTTTCAAACAGAATTTATCTGGATGATAAAATTAAATCATTAATAAGTGCATGCGAAAGCGATTTAATGCATAATAAGATTAATCCGTATAAAGCTGCTCATAAGGTTTTGAGTGTATTTTTAAATAATGAAGCTCATTTTGATTGTGGCATACAATAACAGCAGTAAATATTATTTATTTATGAGATTCCATCTAACCTTTAATAGCATTTTGTAAGTTTGAAAAACCTACATTTTATTTCATGAAACATATTTATTTTTTTTTCGTTTGAATTGGAAACAAATAATTAATTTTTTGCTATATTTGTCATAATTTAAGAAACACACATAATCATGAAAAAGTTAGTATTCATTTTAATGTTTTTTTACGTACTTGCCGGCTTAAATTCCTGTAAAGAAAAAGAAATAATTCCTGAACCCCCATCAACCGGAGAGTTTCATTTTATTGCCACTATTAACGAAAAGTCTAAACACCTTGTATCAGGTAGAAATGGCTATCGCCTGCAGGTAGAAACTGTTGAAATTGACAGCCCCACAGATCCTGAGGTTCAGAATGTTGTATATGCCGGTGGATTGTCTCAACTCAATGATAATTATTACATCAAAAGCAGTGAAGAGGCTTATGTTTATTTTGATAACAACTGGTTTAACAAAACAGACTATGCTGCTGACCCCGAATTTTTTTTCAACTCAGTTTTTACATCAGGCTCTCGAATTTTCTGCAACAGCACAGATGAAGTGACACCCTGTGTTGAAATATTCTGGAAAGATACTTATTCTAAGGAATGGAATTCAAGAACAGGTTCGCAGACAGGTAGCGCTTTTACTATTACTGAAGTGATAGTATCTTCTGACGACGCAGGGCTTAGCAGAAGACTTGTTAAAGCTACTTTTAACTGCAAGCTTTATAATGAGGTAGGCGATTTTCTCGAATTAAAAAATGGACAGTTATTCCTAATTTTCCGCCGTGCTTAAATTATCACCCATTCCCTTTTCTACTACTTCCCTTTGTATTTTTGTTATAACTCTTCTATTTTCTTGCTCCGAAAGCAATGAGGTTCCCGAAAACATTTTGCAACCTGAAAAAATGGTAGCAGTACTTACTGATTTTCAAATTGCAGAATCAGCTTTGACTATCATTCAGCAAAACGGGATGGACGTTGAAATTTATAAAAATGTATTTTATGAAAAGATTTTTATGAAACATAAAATAAACAAGCAAGATTACATTAATAGCATGAACTATTATTCAGTAAATCTTAAATTGCTGGATAAAATTTATGAAGAGGTAATAACTGAATTAAATAAAAGACAAATTTCCCTTTCAGCATCAAATTAATTCTTACTAAAAACGGCCGTAACAGTATCAATATCTGCACCATCATTTGCATAGTAAGTCATGTTGACTTTATTTTGAGAATAGGTACCATCTCCAAAAAATGTAATGTTGCATACAGTTTGGGTAGGAAGATTCAGACTATTAAAATTAACAAGTCCCTTCGCTTTCTCATCAAAACCAAGATGATAAAAGTTTGAAATATAAATCTCATCTGTGGTTAATGCATCTTTGGTAATATCGACAGAAAAGGTAATAGGAACAGGATGTTGAGTGGCAGTTTCTGTGCAGTTCCACTGACCAACATATTTATCTCTTGTATCAACATCTTCACCATCATCTGGATTACAGGTTGCCATTGTAAGAGAAATTAATGTAAACATTAATACGGATAATCTGAATATTATTTTCTTTTTCATCGTTTTAGTTTTTAAGCAATGCATGGTTCAACAATAATCATGCTGCAAATATATCAAATTGTTTTAAAAGTATCTAAGCATTTTCATAAGAAAACATTAGGGCTCAAACATTATCCATAGAAATCGTATTTTAAACAGATGAAGATAAAGGTTTAGTAATGATATAAAAGACTTTATCTACTTTTTGTAAAAAAAATAAAAATTATGGCACCAATCCATTTAAAAAAAATATATTTGCATTGAAACTAATTAACATAAAATATTATGGAAGTTACTCATATTGAACACATTGGCATAGCTGTTAAAAACCTTGAAGAGGGTATCAGATTTTATGAGCAAGTTTTGGGTTTGAAATGTTATGCTATTGAAGAAGTTAAAGATCAAAAAGTAAAAACAGCATTTTTTAAAGTAGGACAGACAAAAATCGAGCTTTTAGAATCAACAGAAGCAGAAGGTCCAATAGGTAAGTTTATTGAAAAAAAAGGTGAAGGTATCCATCATTTAGCATTTGCAGTAAAGGATATTGATGGGTCATTGAAGATTGCCGAGGAAAAAGGCATACAATTAATTGACAAAACATCGCGCAAAGGTGCCGAAGGACTTGATATCGGTTTTTTGCATCCCAAATTTACCATGGGAGTATTAACAGAATTATGTGAAGACAAAAAGAACACAAAATAAAATAATTTTATTATGGCAATTCAAGATACTATCAAAGAACTTCTTGACAAAAGAGTTCAAGCAAAATTAGGCGGAGGGCAGAAACGCATCGATTCTCAGCATAAAAAAGGGAAACTTACAGCAAGAGAAAGAATAGAATTACTATTGGATGAAAAAAGTTTTGAAGAGTTTGACATGTTTGTTACACATAGATGTACAGATTTTGAACTTGATAAACAGAAGTACTATTCCGATGGCGTTGTGACAGGTTATGGCACTATTGACGGACGTCTGGTCTATGTCTTTTCTCAGGATTTTACCGTTTTCGGTGGCTCCTTATCTTTGGCTTATGCTGAAAAGATATGTAAAGTTATGGATAAAGCCATGAAAACAGGTGCTCCTGTCATTGGAATTAACGATAGCGGTGGGGCTCGAATTCAGGAGGGTGTTTCCAGTCTGGCCGGATATGCTGAAATATTTCAGCGCAATATCATGGCTTCAGGCGTTATCCCTCAGATTTCTGCCATTTTTGGCCCTTGTGCTGGGGGAGCAGTTTACTCACCTGCTTTAACGGATTTTACGCTGATGACTAAAGATAATTCCTATATGTTTGTTACAGGTCCTAAAGTCGTAAAAACTGTGACCGGTGAAATTGTAACAACAGAAGAATTAGGTGGCGCAGATGTTCATGGTGCCAAATCAGGCGTAAACCATTTTATTGCTGAAAACGAAGAAGAAGGTATGTTGTTGATTCGAAAACTTCTCAGTTATTTACCTCAAAATAACCTTGAAGACCCGCAGAGCATACAATGTGATGATCCTATTGATAGACTGGAGGACGCCCTGAATGAAATAATCCCTGACAATCCCAATAAACCTTACGATGTTAAAGACGTAATCTGGTCAATTGTTGATAATAATGAATTCCTTGAAGTTCAAAAAACTTATGCTCCTAATATCGTTGTGGGTTTTGCAAGATTTAACGGCAAATCTGTGGGCATTGTTGCAAACCAACCAAAACATCTCGCAGGTGTTTTAGACATCAATGCATCACGTAAAGCTGCACGTTTCGTCCGTTTTTGTGATGCGTTCAACATTCCTTTAGTTACATTGGTTGATGTTCCGGGATTTTTACCCGGTACTGCTCAGGAATACGGTGGTATTATTATTCACGGTGCCAAATTACTTTACGCTTACGGAGAGGCAACAGTTCCCAAAATTACGGTTGTACTCAGAAAAGCTTATGGCGGAGCTTATTGTGTGATGAGCTCAAAACATTTAAGAGGCGATTTTAATTATGCTTGGCCTATGGCCGAAATTGCTGTAATGGGCCCTAAAGGAGCTATTGAAGTGCTTTATCAAAAAGAACTTGCTGAGTTTACTGATGACAAAGAAAGAGAAAAGTTTATTATTGAAAGGGAAAAGGAATACAAGGATAAATTTGCCACACCTTATAATGCAGCTCAATACGGATATATTGATGAAGTTATTGAACCACGTAATACCCGTTTTAGAATTATTAGGGCACTACAATCTCTTTCCACTAAAAAAGATTTAAACCCACCAAAAAAGCACGATAACTTACCTTTATAATAACAGATTTCTAAAATGAAAAAATTAATATTTATAGTTTTCCTCATAAATGTGTTTTATTTTTCCGGTAAAAATGTGTTTTGCCAAAATCAAAGCGATATTAGAATTAACGAAGTTTTAGTGTTTAATGATTCCAGCATTGTTGATGAACACAATAAAAGAGGTCCATGGATTGAACTGTTTAATACAGCCTACAACAAAGTAAACATAGGGGAGTGTTATATCAGTAACGATCGAAACAATCCCAAAAAGTTTAAAATTATCAAAGGAGCTGCCAATTGCTATATTGAAAGCCAAGGATATCTGCTTTTTTGGGCTGATGGTGATACTTCAAAGGGAGTAAACCATCTGAATTTCACGCTACAAGACGGGGATTTTTTAGCTTTCTATGATGCTGATGAAAATTTGATTGACAGTATAACCTTGCAAAATCAACAAAGCAATGTTTCTTTCGGTTATGTTACTGATGGTATCGGAGAAAAAGGGATTTTAAAACAAGCAACCCCAAATGGAACAAACTCACCTGAGGAAAAGATAACATCTTCACAAATGTTTCTAAAGTTGGACCCTTGGGGAATTGGCATGGCTATAATAGCAATGTCTGTTGTTTTTACAGCCTTAATGTTCCTATATCTGATTTTCAGACAGATTGGTCTTAAATTTAAAAGTGACCGTGCAAAAAATGCACTTATTAAAGAAGGAAAATTGGAAGAAGCATCCAAAATTCAGGATGAAGCTGACGGAAATGTCTATGCAGCCATAGGTTTAGCTCTTCATATGTACACATCTGAACTGCACGATTTTGAAGAAGCTGTTTTAACAATTAATAAGGTTTCGAGGTCTTATTCCCCATGGAGCTCAAAAATTTATGGATTAAGACAAAACCCCGATCGTAAGTAATATTTAAAGAAACATAATAATATTTAATAATGAATACTTTTAAATACAAAATAAACGGCATTCAATACGAAGTTGAGATTCTTAGTGTTGAAGGAAACAAAGCAAAAGTTGAAGTTAACGGAACTCCTTACGAAGTTGAAATTGACAAAGAAATTAAACAAAAGACACCACGTTTGGTACGTTCTTCTCATGTTGCTACTGCTGAAAGCACACCTGCTGTTTCACGAACAAGCAAACCAATTGAACAAAAGGGCGAATCACCTATCAAATCACCACTGCCGGGCGTAATTCTTGATGTGCATGTGAGAGAGGGTGAGAAAGTAAAAGTTGGGCAGAAACTGATGACTCTTGAAGCCATGAAAATGGAAAATAATATTGACAGTCATAAGGAAGGAACTGTTGTTTCCCTTAAGTTTTCTAAAGGGGATTCTGTGATGGAAGGCGATGTGTTAATAATCATAGGAGACTAATAAAATGGAAAATTCTGGATTTTTTTCTTTTTTAACCGACCATTTAGGTCAGTTCTTCACTTATACTGCTTTTGCAAATTTTACAATAGGACATATTGTAATGATTATCATTGGTTTGGTTTTTATTTATTTGGCAATAGCAAAAGATTATGAACCCATGCTTCTTGTTCCTATCGGATTTGGGATGTTGGTTGGGAATGTACCCTTTTATCCGGGTTTAAAAATTGGCGTTTATGAGAGCGGAAGCGTTATGAATTACCTTTACTTTGGTGTGTTAAACGGTATTTACCCTCCTTTGATATTCCTTGGTATTGGAGCCATGACTGATTTCTCAGCTCTTATCTCTAACCCTAAACTTATCTTAATTGGTGCTGCAGCACAGTTTGGCATTTTTGGTGCTTATGCCATTGCACTCCTGCTTGGCTTCAATGCCTCAGAGGCTGGTGCTATTGGCATTATAGGTGGTGCTGATGGCCCCACTGCAATCTTTCTATCTTCAAAGCTTGCTCCCGAACTTATGGGGGCTATTGCTGTTTCCGCCTATTCGTATATGGCTCTAGTTCCTGTTATTCAACCCCCAATTATGAGGTTATTGACAACTCATAAAGAGCGACTCATACGGATGAAACCTCCACGTCAGGTTGCCAAATTAGAAAAAATTCTTTTCCCGATTGTGGGCTTACTTCTCACTACATTTATTGTTCCCAGTGGTATGCCTTTATTGGGGATGCTTTTCTTTGGAAATTTACTGAAAGAAAGTGGTGTAACCAAACGCCTCGCAGATACTGCTAAGGGTTCTTTGATTGATATTGTTACCATTTTAATTGGGTTAACAGTGGGTGCATCTACACAAGCTACTACATTCTTAACAGTCAAATCAGTAGGTATTTTTGCTTTAGGGGCTTTCTCTTTTATTATTGCCACTACCGGTGGAGTGCTGTTTGTTAAGTTCCTGAATTTGTTTTTAAAAGAAGGCAGTAAGATAAACCCATTGATTGGGAATTCAGGTGTTTCTGCTGTCCCAGACAGTGCCCGTGTATCCCAAATGGTCGGATTGGAATATGATAAAACCAACCATTTGCTGATGCATGCCATGGGTCCCAATGTAGCTGGTGTTATTGGAAGCGCCGTAGCGGCAGGTATTCTGCTCAGCTTTCTTAGTTAAAATCTGAATCATTAATACTATTTAAAACAAATACATGAAAATCACAACCTCAAAATTATTGAGTTTATCCATCATTTTTCTTTTGCTTTTGGTAGCCTCACTGAGTTGTAAAAAAGACGATGACCTCGTTGATGATACACCTGAGCTTCCCACTTCAGTTACTGATGCTGACGGGAATGTGTATGCTGCAGTAACAATCGGAACGCAGGTTTGGATGGCACAAAATCTTAAAACAACTAAATACAGTAATGGCACTGCAATTCCTCATGTATCAGACAACACTCAATGGAATAGCTTAACCACTGCGGCATATTGCATACATGATAACAATGTAAGTAATGTCGCTATTTATGGATTGTTATACAATCATTTCGCAGTAGATACAAGTATTTTGTGCCCTACAGGTTGGAAAGTGCCTTCAGATGCCGAATGGTACCAGATGGAACATTTTGTGGATCCCTCTGTAAATGATCCAAATATTATTGATGATAGGGGCGTTAATCTTGGGCAGAAACTTAAAGCAACAAGCGGTTGGAATCAGAATGGCAATGGAACAGATAATTTTGGATTTAAGGCTCTTCCCGGTGGTACCCGAAGCTTACTCGGCTCTTTCCATTATGTTGGTGATTATGGATATTGGTGGACAGCAAGCGAATTTAATCAGTATAATGCTTATGGCAGAAGTATGTTTTGGAACAACTTAAAAGTACGAAGGGACAATTTCCCAAAAAACAATGCTTTCTCTGTAAGATGTATTTATAAACAATAACCATTTACTTTACATCCTTTTTCCTGCCGGCTAACTGACCACAAGCGGCATTTATTGCACTACCCCTGCTTATTCTGAGTCTGACATTAATTCTGTTTTGTTCTAAAATGTTTATAAAGTCAGCAGTAGTTTTATCATCAGATTTCTCAAAAAACGTATTATCAAAAGTGTTATAATTAATAATATTTACTTTGGAAGGTATTTTTCTGCTTATCTTTACAAAATTACGCGCATCTTCTGGACTGTCATTGAAGTCTTTCAGCAAAATGTATTCAAAAGTGATCTGCTTTCCGGTTGTTTTGCAATAATTGTCAAGTGATTTAATCAATTCCTCAATCGAATAGGCTTTACTTGCCGGAATAATCTTACTCCTTTTTTCATCACTGGTTGCATGTAAAGAAATTGCCAAATTAAATTTCGAATTATCTTCAGTCAGCTTCTTTATCATTTTTGGCAAACCTATACTTGACAAAGTAATCCTTCCGGATGAAAACAACATGCCATCTTCAGAGGATAAAATATTGCAAAACATCATGACCTGTTCATAATTGAGCAATGGCTCTCCCATTCCCATAATAACAATATTAGTCAGTTGTTTGCCAAATTTTTCAAGAGCCAGTTTATTAAGGATTACGACTTGTGCATAAATTTCACCTGCATTCAAATTCCGTTTAAAACCCATTAAAGCAGTAGCACAAAAGGTGCAACCTACAGGGCATCCATCCTGAGTCGAGATACATGCAGTAAGTCGCTTTTCGGTTGGGATAAGAACAGACTCGATTTGTGAACCATCAAAAAACTGAATGAGCATTTTGGTAGTTCCATCCTTACTTTCACTTACTTTGATAACTTCATACGTTGGAAATCTGAAATTCTCTTTCAGTTTATCTCTCACTAAGACAGGAATATTAACCATTTCATCAAAAGAACTGACGAAATTCTTCCATAACCAATTCCAAACCTGTTTGGTTCTGAATCTCTCAACTCCAATATTTGTAAGAAAATTATTAAGCGCTTCTTTTGAGATGCTTCTTATATCATTCATTCACGTTGGTATTGTCAGCTTCATTATCAACACAACTATCTACCCTATCTTTGATATTTTTTACCATGGGTATAACGGTAAGTGAGATTCTAATCAAATATTTGTATGTGTAGGATGTATCTTTAGCCTCACTTGAAATTATCTTTTCTTTAATATCAAGGTATGAAATCTGATAAAGGATAAAACCGAGAATAATTGATATCTTAATAAGTCCGAATAGAGCACCTGCAAGTTTATTTATCAAGCCAAGATTTACTGTCTTAACAACAGCCTCCAGTGCTTTAGCCAACATAAAAACCAATATTACAACTATGATAAAAGTAACAACAAATGAAATCGGCAATAAATATTTTGAGTAAAAATCGAATATTCTGCATAGAAAATCTGCCGTAATGTCACTGAAAAAATAAGCTATATAAACGCCCCCAATAAGGGCTGCTAGAGTTGCAAGCTCAATAATAAAACCCTTGCGGAAACCTTTAATTGTAAACCAAACCAAAGGAACAAGTAGAATAATATCAAGAAGTTTCATTTTTTCTTAATTTTCTTCATCAATTCTGTTGCATAAACAAAGTCATTGAGTTCTGTATTATCAGAATCCATAATTTCAAGATAGGTACCTTGCCACCAAAGCAAACCTTTATAAATAAAGGCAATATTATCCCCCACTTCAAATACAGAATTCATATCATGAGTATTTACAATAGTGGTAATATTAAACTCTTTTGTGATTTCACTGATTAGATTATCAATCAAAATGGAAGTCTTCGGATCAAGACCGGAATTTGGCTCATCACAGAACAAATATCTTGGATTCATGGCAATGGCACGGGCAATGGCCACACGCTTCTTCATTCCACCACTTAGTTCAGACGGAGAAAGTTTATTTACATTTTCAAGGTTGACCCGCTTCAGGCAGAAATTTACCCTGTCTAATTTTTCACTTAAAGACATTTCTGTGAACATATTGAGAGGAAACATGACGTTTTCTTCGACATTAAATGAATCAAAAAGGGCAGCTCCCTGAAAAAGCATCCCAATTTCCTTACGGATTTCTTTTTTTTCTTTAAAACCCAACCCGATGAAGTTTCTCTCGTTAAAAAAGATACTTCCTTCATCAGGTTCAAACAAACCAACAATACATTTTATGAGAACGGTTTTTCCAGAACCACTTTGACCAATAACCATATTCACTTTACCCTGTTCAAAAATTGTTGATACATCTTTTAGAACATGTTTCCCATTAAAGCTTTTGTTTACATTCTTAACTTCGATCATGACAGTAACATTTGAGTTAAAATTAAGTTGAAAAGAATGATAAGAATACTGCTGTAAACCACTGCTTTGGTACTGGCTTTACCTACTTCAAGAGAACCTCCCTCAACATAATATCCCTTATAACTGGAAGCTGATGTGATGAGAAATGCAAAAACAATAGTTTTTACAAGAGCATAAAAAACATCATATCCCCTGAAATCAAGTTGAACTCCATACACATAATGTGCTGACATAACAAGTCCTGTAAAATAACATGCCAACCAACCACCAAAAATACCAAGAAACATACTGATTACAACAAGTATCGGATTTATAATCATTGCAGCAACAATTTTGGGTAATATGAGATAATTAGCCGAATTGACACCCATGATATCGAGGGCATCAATTTGTTCAGTTACCCTCATGGTACCAATCTCAGAGGCTATATGAGAACCTACTTTACCGGCTAAAATTAAACTGACAATGGTTGGTGAAAATTCCAAAATTACTGACTGACGTACCGTAAAGCCAACACTATAAACAGGAAACCAGGGACTATCAATATTAAAAGCTGTTTGAATTGCAACCACACCTCCCATAAAAATTGAAATAATAAAAACAATTCCCAGTGAGTCTAAACCAATTTTATCAATTTCAAAAACCAGTTGCTGCCAAAACACTTTTGTCTTATCAGGCTTCTTAAATACTTTGCCTAAAAGTATAAAATACACACCTAATTCATTGAAAAACTTTAACATAGAATAAAATATGAATTATAAGTTTAATGCGAATTTAATCAAAATATGTTCATCCCAAATTTTTTTTAAATATTTTCTTCCTTGTTTATAATAAATACCATAAATTAGCATTCGTATATTAATTAAAGTTTATTTTCTTAATTAAAGTTTGCAAGAATTCATGATGACTCTTAATAATGAACTGAACCTATTTGCAACTTCATATTTACCTTCAATAGCCTATATTCATAAACTCATTAAATTTAACTCAACTGTTATTGAAGTGATGGAAAACTTTCCGAAACAAAGCCTTCGAAACCGTTGTTATATTTACTCTGCTCATGGGATTCATTGTTTAAGCATTCCGGTAAAAAAAAAGAATAATAATTTTGAATTAACGAAAGACATAAAAATTGATAACAGCAAGGATTGGCAAAAACTACATTGGCGTTCTATTGTTTCTTCTTATAATTCTTCCCCTTACCTTCAATTTTTTAGTGATTTTCTTAAACCTTTCTATGAAAAAGAATATACCTATCTAATTGATTTTAATACTGATTTACTTGACAGCATTTTACTAAACATCATTAAAGTTCGCCCATACATCACTATGAGTAAGGATTTTACTAAACCCTTTTCAATTCTCAATGATTTCCGTTATCTTTGCAATTGTAAAACATATTTGATACCGGAGGAAAATGTATGGATTATGGGCATGAAACCATACCATCAAGTTTTTTCAGAAAAATTTGGTTTTATTCCGAATTTAAGTGTCATAGATGTTTTGTTTAATGAAGGGGCTTTGAATGTTCAGCTTTCAGAGTAATGACTATTAAATTTTTCTAATGGTATGGAATTTGAGACTTAATTAACCTATTTTAAAAAAAATGACACGAATAATCCTCCTACTAATTTCAATATCAATTCTAACAGGCAATCTGTATGCTCAGGATATTCAGGGACCTGTAGTCAGAGGCACCATTGTTGACGGTGATACAATAGCCTACTTATCATTACCAGTTGTCAGGGTATATGCTCCAAAAATTTTCAGAAACAACAGAGAAGAGAGGCAATGGAATCGTTTGGTCAGAAATGTAAAAAAAGCATACCCCTATGCATTGATTGCCGGAAATAAAATGAATGAATATGAGGCACAGCTTATAGGGATAGCATCTGAAAGAGAAAGAAAAAAACTCATGAAGATTGCTGAAGATGACCTCAAAGCTCAGTTCGAAAAAGACATTAGAAATCTTACCTTTTCTCAGGGAAAGATTCTCATAAAACTTATTGACAGAGAGACAGGACAAACTTCTTACTCTATTATAAAAGACTTCAGAGGCACTATTTCAGCTTTGTTTTGGCAATCTATTGCCCGCATCTTCACAGCCAATTTAAAAGATGAATATGATCCTATTGGTGAAGATAGAATGATTGAAGAAATTGTGGTTATGATTGAAAACGGAGATTTGTAGTCTTTATTTACCTCTACCCTGCACAATTATAAGAATTGTATAAATAAGGATTTTAAAATCAACCATCAGAGACATATTTTCAATATATAGAATATCATACTTAAGACGTTGTATCATTTGGCTTACATTTTCAGCATAACCGTATTTGACTTGTCCCCATGATGTGATTCCCGGTTTTACTTTCAGTAAAAGTTTATAATGCGGTGCTTCTTCAACAATTTTATCAATAAAAAATTGCCGTTCTGGTCGAGGTCCAACAAGAGACATATCACCCCTGATAACATTATAGAATTGAGGTATTTCATCAAGTCTAATTTTCCTCATAAATCGCCCAAAACGTGTTATTCTTGCATCATTTTTACTTGACAAAGCAGGCCCATTTGCTTCAGCATCTACATACATCGACCTGAATTTATACATGGTAAAAGGCTTTCCATACAAACCAATTCTTTCATGGGAATAGAAAACCGGACCCCGAGAAGTAGATTTAATAATAATGGCCGTAAAAATATAAACAGGAAGTAAAATAATCAGACAAATTAAAGAGACAATAACATCAATCAGCCTTTTAAGAGATTTCTGCCAGGGTGGCATCAGTTGTTTGGAAATGTTGATAAGTGGTGCATCGAAAATAGCTGACATTTTTACCTGACCCAGCATGATGTCATGCATGTCAGGGGTTATTTTAACTAAGACTTCCGTTTGATTTAACTCTGAAATAATTCTGGTAATACTTTTATACTCACAATTTTCTAAAGCAATAATCACTTCTTCAATACCATGTTTTTTAATAATCTCAGGTAAGTTTTTGTAGTGACCAAAATTGGGGAGAAACTCTTCTAAAGGATGGGTCTTATTATTTTTCACATATACAAATCCAACAAACTTATTTCCATAAGATTTTTCAAGGTTTTCAATTTCATTGTATATGTTTACTGCATTTGCATCACTGCCAATAATAATAGTGTTAAACCCTATAATCTTTTTATGAATTTTATGTGCCGTAATGGATGAAAGAATGAAGCGAAAAATAAATGTAAAAGTAAAATGAAGCGCAAATAAGATTAAAAATGATTTATAGTAATACACATAGGTAGTGACTTCATCATCAAGTAAAAGTGCAAAGAATATAAAAAGCACTCCTAGCAAAGTAAGTATCAAGGTCTGACCAAGTTCTTTTAACCTCGACTTCCTGTAAATTTGATTGTAGGTGCCAGTGAAGAAATAAATGGTTAGCCAGAACAGAGGAATAATTACCAATCCGAGATAGAGATTATTGTCTAATAGGATTTGTTCTGTTTCGATTTGAGTATAAAATGGAACATTTATTTTTCTATAAGTAAAGAAAATCCCCCAAGCAAGAATTGATGCTATCAGATCAAAGGAAATGTATCTTAATACTTGTAGTTTTTTATTCATAAACTCATCTAAAAATGTATCAGCTTAATATTGTCAAAATATGCTGTAGGGACAATACTTTCATCTTCATTTTTCAACATACCGAAAAATATTCTGAACTCAGTGGCATTAATATTTTCACTGACAGCATTGGTTAGATTGATATAGATTTTTTTCCATGTATCAGTTGCATTTAGTATAAGAACAGCCCTTTGAACTACCTGTGAGGGAGAATAAGCGTAAATACCAACATGAACCTGACTGTTGATTTTATAATTCATTTCAAGAAATACAGGAGCACCATATTTTGGGAGTTCATAAGCATTAATTGTATGACATTCAAAAATACTTTTGTTAGAGTCCAAAACAGCCTTTGCTGAAAAATTGCCTTCAAAAACATCTTCTATATTGTCAGTTTTAGTGATATCAACTTCACTTTTGGTTGTCTTCTCCAGACTAATTCCTCCATCTTCAAAATTTTCCATCCATTTGAAAACAGTTTCAGTTTGATAGGCAGTACTCAAATTAAATGATTGTGTAGTGCCCCTTTCGAAAGTTACTTCCATTTCAACGGCTTCAAAAAAGGGATAATAAATACGGGTAGCACCAATCCCATTCATAAGAATGCCGGGTTTAATATTCATCTTGTAAGTTCCTTCAGATAGAACCGGAAAATGTGCAGGTAGCTCGTAAACACCTTGAATATCATCGTTTATATAAACCCATATATCATTGATTCGATGAGAGTTAGTCCCTTGAACAAAGGTTGTATTTAAAGTTACCTCATCAACTTTAATATAGGCAGGTGTTAAATCTTTCTTATCATTGCATGCATATAGGTTAATGATAATCAGAATAATTAAACAATAAAAAATCTTTTGTAAATTAAATTTCATTCCCTATACTTGGTCTTCGATGTTTAAGTTAACGGTAAGATTAATGAATTATTATTATCGGGGGATAATAAAACTAAATATTATTTAAGTTAATTTTATCAATAATTCTGTGTGCTACTTCTAACGACTTATAACCGTCGTAAATACTTACCGGTGGTTCTTCATTATTTTGTATAACATTAGAAAAGGTTTTTAATTCCATAAGAATAGCATTTGTATTTTCAACCAGAGGTTTTTTAAATGTTATTTGCTTTTTAGGTTTATCTTTGCCTGGATCAATAATGATAGCAAATGGATTATCGAAATCAGGAGAATCCTGCATTTTGATAATTTCAACATCTTTCTTTAAAAAATCAATTGCTATATAGGCGTCCTTCTGAAAAAATCTTGATTTTCTCATATTTTTCAAAGAAATTCGGCTTGCAGTAAGATTAGCAACACAACCGTTTTCAAATTCGATACGTGCGTTTGCAATGTCAGGTGTGTTGCTTATAACGGCGACACCACTTGCGCTGATTTTTTTAATTTCTGATTTCACAACGCTGAGAATAATATCAATATCGTGAATCATTAAGTCGAGAATAACAGGCACATCAGTACCACGTGGGTTAAATTCTGCTAACCTGTGGTTTTCAATAAACATGGGATTATTGAAAAAAGGGTAAGCCGCAATAAAAGCGGGGTTAAACCTTTCAACATGTCCAACCTGCACTTTAACATGTGCTTCATCAGCAATTTTTATAAGTTCTTTTGCTTCGGTTATAGTAGTAGTCAGTGGTTTTTCAATAAAAACATGTTTCGCTTTTTTTAAGGCAATTGTTGCACATTCATAGTGGCTAACAGTTGGTGTCACGATATCAACTACATCAGAAACTTCTATGAGCTCCTCAATAGATGAAAAACGTTTAATTTCAAATTCAGTTTCAACTTTTTTAGCATTTTCAAAATCAGGGTCGTAGAACCCAATTAGTTCATAATCATTAATTTGCTTAATACATTTGATATGAATTTTTCCTAAATGCCCTGCTCCTAAAACACCAATTTTCAACATATTTCCTAATAATTACAACTTTAATATTTTGAATATTTATCTTATTTACGGTTTATATATTCCATCAGTCTTATCAACTTTTGAACATAGGGCATTTATGGGGTCACAACATTCTACATCCCATGTGTTAATATTAAAAACACATCCGGCTTGTAAAAAACCAACCCTTAAACCATTTATGGAAAGTCTCTCATTGACACTGACTATATTATAATTTGAATAGGAAATTTTTGATGCATCTACTACAGAAACGATACCTGTTCCCACAATTTCAAAGATATTATTAGGGGCAATGATACAAGCTGTATTTTCGCCAATACCAATTCCCTTATCAACACTCTGAGAAAAAAGAAATTGAGTTAATCTGCCAATACGTCCTCTGGCAACAAAATGTGTATCAATTGTTATGTTTTCAATAAAGCCAAATCCTTTTCCAACGTTTACACTGCCCTTAATTAAACCCTGTGTATCACCATCATAAATCATGGGGTTGCTTGCAGCTGCTGCTCCGGCACTGGTGCCGGCTATTGTTGTACCATTATTAAAACATTTTTTAATCAATTCAATCAATTTGGTATCACCTAAAACTTCAACCAATTTTACTTGATCTCCTCCCGTAAAAAAAATGATGTCGGCATGTTCAACATGGTTAAAGTTTTCAGGAGTATCTGCTTCTTCTGCTGAACGAATATCTAAGACATTTACTGTTTCAACTCCAATTTGCCTAAAAGCATATTGATAGTCCTCGCCGCAAGCTTTAGGATAATTAGTTGCAGTAGGTATCACTGTAATATTTTTTGCTTTGTTTATGTTCACTAATTTTTGAAGAACAATTTTTTCTCCTTTTCGGTCTTCTGCTCCTCCAATTAATACAAGATATCCCTTTCGTGAATTGTTTGGCATTTTATCGGTTTTAGACATTAATATAAAAAAAATTCTAACACAATGCGTTTTTTTGAATACAACCCTAAAAATAGGCTTCTATAAGCTCACATCAGTTGGGCAAATATACAAACATTTATTTTTAAAACCTATTTTTCTGACACAAATTATTAACAAATAAGTTATATCCTGTTAAAAAAAAACGGCACTCAAGATTGAGCACCGTATTTTATTTAATACAAATTATTATATTAGGAGATACCTGTTAATTTCAAGCTGTATTCCCATAATTTGTTTTCATCTTTTTCATTTAAAGCATAAGCTCTTGGTTTTGAAACCTTTTTGTTCTTAAAATAGGCTCCGGATATTGTTTTTACATCATCAGATGTAGCCAGATAAATGGTAGTTTCAGCACCTTTTTCCGGACTTATCATAAACAAGCCGAAAATACTTTTCATAAATCCACCCATTTTATCAAAAAGGTGAGTTGCAACAACTCCAGGGTGCAGACAGTTCACTGTAGCTTCCTCAATTCTTAGTATTTTTGATAGTTTGTTGGTAAAAAGTATAATAGCCAGTTTTGATTGGCCATAAGCTTTAAAATTATTATAGCTTTTCTCTCCCATAAGATCATCAAAATTCATTGTTGAAAATTTATGGGCTTCTGATGATAGGTTTATGATGCGTGCATGACCCGTATTTCTGATTGTGTCAAGTAAAAGATTTGTCATGAGAAAAAGAGCCAAATAATTGACAGCAAAATTTTTCTCATAGCCATCTTTGGATAATTCTCTTTTCGAAAACCAAACACCTGCATTGTTAATGAGCAAATTTAAACGATTATATTTACTTTTGAAATCAGCAACAAATGCCCTCACAGAATCTAAAGACTCAAGGTCGCAATAAAAAAGTTCAATATTACTATTTGAAGTCTGAGCTGTAATTTCCCGTGCTATATTTTTTCCTTTTTCCAAATTTCTTACGGGTAAGATAAGCTTCATTCCTTGTGCTGCTAAAGCAAATGCAGTCGTTTTTCCAATGCCGGAGGTTGCTCCGGTAATTAAACAAACCTTGTTTTCCATCATCATTAAAATTAATTTAGTTCTTGTTCTACTGTATTCAAATATTCATTTCTTGTACTATCATTAGCACTTATGATTGAAGGGAAATAAATGTGCTTTTTAACATTAATACCTACAAAATCAAAGATTCCTAAATCAGTTGTTTTATTCATGGCATCGTACATTCCTATTGCTTCATAATGCTCTTTGGGTTGCCCACTTGTAGAAAAAATCAATGCTTCTTTTCCTTTAAGTAATTTGACCAATCCTGTATTGTCAAATTTGTAAGCAAATCCATATAACATCACCCTGTCAAAATATCCTTTTAAGATTGCAGGCATTCCAGTCCACCAAATAGGGTAAATGACAATTATTTTTTCAGCCCATTTTATATACTCTTGTTCTCTTACAATTTCTTCAGGCAAATTATTACCATGCAGTTTTTCAAAATCATTTTTTGTAAGAACCGGATTAAAATTCATTTCATAAAGATCTCTTACAACAATGTCGTGTCCATCATTTTTTAATTTTTCTACAGCTCTTTTCTTAATCGCATTATTAAAACTTGTAGAATTATGGCTTGCAATTATTACTAGTGTTTTCATACGCTATTATTTATTTATATGATTGATTTATAAGTTACTAAATTTAATTTATTGCAAAATTATAAATATTATTTAAACTCATTATAAATAACATCTTAAAAAGTGTTAATTGAAAAACCCAAAATGCTGTACAATAAAAAAGAGGAATCAAACTTATAATAATGTATTTGATTTTTGGTTATATTTGCAATCAATAAAAATGACTTAAAATTAAACTGGTTAAATAATGGAAAACACAGAAAATCAGAAGCAGGATCAAATAATTGATTCGGAGATTACTTCTCAGAATACACAAATTCAAAATGAAAACATCAAACCTGCAAAATGCTGCATGGATGATAGTAAGAAAATAAAAATAAGCCTTTTTTTAAATATTCTTCTCTTTGTAGGCCTTCTTGTGTTATACATAATTCATTTTTCTGGCACCTCAAAAGTTGGATTGAGAGGAAATGTATCCTCAGACAGTTCTGCAACAAACATAGCATTTGTAAATTCAGACTCACTTATGAAAAACTATCTTCTTTTTGATGATTATAAAACGGTTCTTGAAGAAAGAAAAACAGCCATGGAAAGTGAGATGCAAACGAAAGCGAGCAATTTTGAAAGAGAAGTAAACGAGTTTCAGCAAAAAGTACAATCTTATCAAATTTCTTCTGATCAAGCTCAAAGAATAGAAGCAGATTTAATGAGAAAGCAGCAGCAATTATTGGACTTACGAGAGAGCTTAACTGAAGAATTGGCAACCTTGGAAATGGAACATCAAAATGCGCTTTTTGACAGTATAATAAATGCCATTACAGTATATAATAAAGAATATGATTTTGATTATGTTTTAGGCTACTCAAAAGGTAGTGGTATTCTTTTAGCAAATGAAAAATTTGATATTACACCCCAAATAATTGGAATCTTAAACAATAATTACAACGCCAACAAATAGCCTGAAATGCTTAAAAGTAGTTTTAGAAATATAGCACAGCTAAGCTTACTGTTAATATTTTCTTTATTCATTAACTCTTGTCAAAATACTGTTGAAGTTGTTGAAGAAGTTTATGAAGATAACAGTCCAAAGCTTGTTAGATTTTACGATAAAAAGACCAATGAAGTTATTAAAGAGGTATCTTACTACCCCGATCATAAAATTAAACTTGAAGGTCATTATAAGAATAGTCAGAGAGATGGTATATGGACTTATTATTATGATAATGGGAATAAATGGAGTGAAGCTGTGTACACAGATGGCATAAACAATGGGAAAACAACAACATGGTATGAGAACGGGAAAATGAGATACGAAGGGCAATATGCGGAAGGAGAAAAAATTGGCAATTGGAAATTTTGGACTGAAGATGGTGAACTTGCTGAAGAAATTAATTATTAATATAAAATCATGATAAAGAAAACATTACTTACACTTCTGGTTTTTACAACAATATTTGTTCAAGCCCAAGCACGTTACGAAATTAAGTCAGGAAGAATTGTCATGACTTCCCAGGTATTTGCTATGGAGCAAAAAATGGTCATCACATTTGACGACTACGGGGCTACAGAACTTACAGATATAACCGGAGAAATTATGGGCATTACAACCCACAGTTTACAATTAAGAAAAGATGGTTATTATTATACTATAGATTTGAACAACCGCACAGGAAAAAAGAGCAGAATTCAGGAAGAAGGAACTCCACAGAATATTAATTTCTCAAATTTAAGCGAACGTATTATAAATGACCTAAAACTTGAAAAGACTGGAACTGAGGATTTCATGGGCAAAACATGCGATGTTTGGGAAATGAACCATCCTGATATGAGAATGACCGGAAAATATCTGGTATGGAAAGGCATATCTCTTAAAACTGAAATGTCAATCTCAGGCATGCCCATAAAAATGACAACCAACGAAATAGAAACTGATATCATCATAGAACCGCAAACATTCAACATTCCGGCCGATATTTCTATTGTTGAAGAATAGATTTTTTTAATCAGAAGCATTTTTGTTAAATATATTTAATTTAGATATTTATCAGGAAATTTTATTTTATTTTTGCATTATTTTAAATTAGTCTAATTAATATATATAATATGAATAATGCAAATTTTCAATACAATAAACCGGCAAATGAACCAATATTTCATTATAAACCCGGTTCTTTGGAGCGTAAAAAACTCATAGAAGAGCTTAACAGATTATCATCAGAGCAGATTGATATTCCAATAATTATTAACGGCAAAGAAATAAGAAGCGGAAATACAGGTAAAGTAATTAATCCCGGTTCAGGAGAAGTATTGGCTACATATCACAAAGCAGGCAAGGAAGAGGTTCAAAAAGCTATAAATTCAGCCATCAACGCACATAAAATCTGGTCAGGTTTATCATGGGTTGAACGTATGTCAATCAATCTAAAAGCAGCAGAATTAATTTCAA
>JAQVVM010000022.1:36438-66188 GCA_028698995.1 Bacteroidales bacterium | reverse complement strand
TATTGAGGCTTTGGTGCAAGCCTTTTTACAAGTTTTTTCATTTTTATTTGCACTTTTCTATGCAAATATCATCATTTTTCTCGCTTCTAATCCTAATTTTAATGTTTTTCAGCAGACCCTAATTACTTTTTTAAAAAAAGTGGCTTCTTCTTCAACCGATGCCAGCTCAATAAGATTGCTCCAGCTTATTTGTTGCGACAGTGTCGCAATATTTTCTTCATGGTATGCGTCAGCAACCTTGCACATTCTTGTTAATGTCGTGTATGTAAAACCTTTGCCAAAGTTTTCAGTTAATTGTTGTGACAATGTCGCAATAATTCTTTGGCCATAGACTGTTCTGTTATTTTCTTTAAGGTTTGTATTGATGTGTTTTCCGATTGTCCAATACAGAAGTGTTGTCTCAGCTGATAAGTATAGAGCAGCACGTTTGCGTGCATTATTAATTATTGGGGATATAATAACAAACAGCTCATTGATGTATACCTGAACTTCATTTTTTTTGTCTAAAGGTTTATTCATTGTTTTGAGGAATTAAGCCGTTTTAGAATTCGAAAATATGGAATAAATTTAACAAATAAAATTAATACACATTCAATAAAACAAATTTAACAAATTATTTTTAAAATCCGGTTGATTTTTATTGATCAAAGAATTGATAGAAGTGCTTTTACTTTCATAAGTTTCTTCAGGTTTATCAGAAAATGTTGTATTTAAACACACACCACAAAGCCCACAGACCGTCTTTCCATGTGATTTTTTTACCTTCAGAATAAGTGCGGCCATAATAGGAAATACCAACTTCGTAAATTCTTATATTTTTTTTTGCAATTTTTGCAGTTACTTCAGGCTCAAAACCAAAGCGGTTTTCGATGAGATTGATGCTTTTAATTACATCTGAACGAAAAAGTTTGTAACAAGTCTCCATGTCGGTGAGATTCAGGTTGGTAAATGCGTTCGACACAAAGGTTAAAAACTTATTTCCGATTGAGTGCCAGAAAAAAAGCACACGATGAGGGTTTCCTCCCATAAATCTAGAGCCGTAAACAACATCTGCCACTCCATCCAGTACCGGTTTTAAAAGTAAGTTAAATTCTTCAGGGTTGTATTCAAGGTCGGCGTCTTGTATGATGATAAAATCACCGCTGGCATTTTCTATCCCTGTTCTTATGGCAGCTCCCTTACCCCTGTTGGTTTCATGTTTCAGATAAACGATTTGAATACCATCTCTTTTTTCATTCATGAAACTCATTACGAATTTTTCAGTTTCATCATCGGAACAGTCGTTTACCACAAGAATTTCTTTTTCAACCTGCCCGATCAGTGAAACAGAATGGATTTTTTCAAAAATCTCATAAATGGTTTTTTCTTCATTATAAGCAGGAATAATAATTGACAATTTCATGAAGCTGTCTAAATTTGACTCTGATTACAAAAAGCAAAAATACTAAATACTTTCATTAAAGCTCAGATTATTGAAAATCACAGTTAGAAATACCTTTTAAATATATGCAACAAATGGAGTAATTGAAAAAAAGCATTCTTACGACAAGATGGAATGTCAATAATATTTTTATTAAATATTAAAACCAGTGAATCAGTAATATGCTATAATTTAAACTTGCAAGAATTACAAGTGTTCAAAAAATCACACAAAAATATTTAGTTTTTATATTTTTTCTTTATCATTTTTTAATGTTTACTGTATAGAAATTTTCTCACTTCTATAATTTTGTTGATTTTGAATTATTACCAATGCTGAATTTTTATTAATTTCGGGCTTTCAAAAATTAATAAAATGGAAATAGTATTAAGCGGGATTCGCTCTACAGGAAAATTACACTTGGGAAATTATTTTGGTGCATTAACCAATTTTGTAAAATTGCAGGATATGTACCCTTGCTATTTTTTTATTGCAGATTATCATTCTCTTACCACACATCCTACACCCGAAAATTTTGAACAAAATGTACGTCAGGTTTTGGCTGAGTATATTGCTTGCGGCATTGACCCAGAAAAGTCAACTCTTTACATTCAAAGTGATGTGCCTGAAGTTTGTGAACTCTATTTATTGCTTAATATGAATGCTTATGTTGGAGAGCTTGAACGATGCACTTCTTTTAAGGAAAAAATACGTAAGCACCCTGATAATATAAATGGCGGTTTGTTAACATATCCGGTACTCATGGCTGCCGACATCCTTTTGCACAAATCTACCAAAGTACCTGTAGGTAAAGATCAGGAACAACATCTTGAAATGGCAAGAACCTTTGCCGGCCGGTTTAACCGCATGTATAAGTGTTCTTGTTTTCCTGAACCACAGGCTTTCAATTTTGGAGATAAACTTGTAAAAATACCAGGTTTGGATGGCAGTACAAAAATGGGAAAATCCGAAGGCTCGGATAATGCTTTGTATTTGCACGAAAGTCCTGAAATAACAAGGAAAAAAATAATGAAAGCTGTTACCGACAGTGGACCAATTCAAGAAAATCAGGGAAAACCACAGTCAGTTCAAAACTTATTTGATATCATGAAGGTTGTTTCAAAACCTGAAACGCTGGTTTATTTTGAAGAAGAGTATAACAAATGTCGTATAAGATATGGCGATTTAAAAAAACAATTGGCAGAGGATGTTTTAATTTTCATAAACCCTATTAGTCAAAGAATTACAGAGCTTCTCAACCATAAGGAATATTTAGATAAAATGGCTGACCTTGGTGCAGAAAAAGCCAGAGAAAGTGCACGGAAAACAATTCAAGAAGTTAGAGAAATTATTGGATTTAGAAAAATACAGTAAAGGTATTGTTAAAGCCCACAAAAAGTGTTATGTCTCAAGATACAAAAAGTGATTTAAGATTTGAAAAAGCCGTATTAGTTGGTATCATTACTGGGACAACAACAGAAGAACAAGCCCACGAATATATTGAAGAACTTGCTTTTTTAGTTAAGACAGCAGGGGGTGTGCCCTTACGTTCTTTCCTACAGAAGCTTGTGAAACCCGATAAAAGTTTTTTTGTAGGCTCAGGAAAAAAAGATGAGATTAAAGCCTATATTGAAGAGGAAGCAGCTGATTTTGTGGTTTTTGATGATGAGCTAACCCCCTCACAGTTACGTAATCTTGAGAATGAATTCAAATGTAAAGTGTTAGACCGGACACTTTTGATTCTCGATATTTTTGCTCGTAGGGCACAGACTTCTTATGCAAAAACACAGGTTGAACTTGCTCAATACCAATACCTGCTGCCACGCCTTACACATATGTGGACCCACCTCTCAAAACAAAAAGGAGGTATTGGAATGAAGGGACCCGGAGAAAAGGAAATTGAAACAGACAGGCGTATTATCAGAGATAAAATAGCATTGCTTAAAGCCAAACTTAAGAAAATTGACAAACAATTGCTTACCCAACGTAAAGGTCGTGAAAGCTTAGTCAGGGTTGCTCTGATTGGTTACACAAATGTCGGCAAATCTACCATTATGAATCTACTCAGCAAATCGGATGTTTTTGCTGAAAACAAACTCTTTGCGACACTTGATACTACTGTAAGAAAAGTTGTGGTTGAGAACTTGCCTTTCCTTTTGTCGGACACGGTTGGCTTTATCAGAAAACTACCTCACGACTTGGTTGAATCGTTCAAATCAACACTTTTTGAAGTCATGGAAGCTGACATGCTGATACATGTTGTTGATATATCGCATAGCAATTACGAAGAACAGATTAATGTTGTTAAAGAAACCCTTAGTGAAATTAAGGCTGATCACAAACCTGTTATTATGGTTTTTAACAAGATTGATGCCTATAGGTTTGTTGAAAAAGAAGCTGATGACCTGACACCCAGAACAAAAGAAAATATTACGATTGAAGAGCTTGAAAAAATGTGGATAGCACAGCTAAATGCACCAGCCATTTTTATTTCGGCCAAAGAAAAAATCAATATTGACAAGTTCAGAAGTCTCATTTATAAAAAAACCAGAGATATGCACGCCCAAAAATATCCTTTTAATAATTTTCTGTATTAGGTTAAATAGGTTTATTATGGTAATTATTATTAAATAAAAAAGTATTTTTGTTTGAGAAAAACAGATTGGTATTGAAAAGTATAGATTTTATACATGAATTTGAAGTGAGTGGTTACGAACTCGATTCTTTCGGTCATGTAAATAATGCCGTATATCTTAATTATTATGAGCAGTCGCGCTGGAAAATAATGCAGGAAATGGGATTGTTGGATTTTTTAAGAAATGCTGATTTATTTTTATTTGTTGTAAAAGCACAGCTTAAGTTTATCAAAGAACTTAATTTGCTCGAAAAAGCTTATGTCGTAAGTAGTTTTAAGACAGAAGGTTTTTTTGTAGTGTTCAAACAAGAAGTTTTTAATGAGGCCAAAGAAAAAGTTAATACAGGAATTATTAAATGTTTATTTGTAAATAGAAAACGGGAAGCTGTAGATATTCCGGATGAACTTCTTAAATATTCGAACCATGGTTAAGCTTGAAGCAGATAAAGAGGTTGTTGTGTTGCAATTATCAAACCCTCCGGGGAATGCGCTGCTCAAACCCGATTTTATTGAAATAGAAATTCTGAACGATTTTCTTAAGGTGAATAAAGCCAAAGCTATTATCATCACAGGGACTAGCCGTCATTTCTGTATTGGTGCCGACATTAACTTATTGCTCAACTTAGTGCAAGAAGACACCCTTAAGGAGCATATTGAAGATGGTCATAAATTGCTAAATTATCTGTATGAACTTAATATTCCGGTTTTTGCAGCCATTGAAGGTTTCTGTTTTGGAGGAGGTCTCGAAATAGCACTTTCTGCCCATTTCAGAATTGCTTCAGAAAAGTCATTGCTGGCTTTTCCCGAAACCATTCATAGGCTTATGCCCGGACTTAGTGGCACACATGCATTGAAAAAATATTTTTCTTTAGGGCAGAGTATTGAATTCATCCTTTCGGGCAGGACAATGAATGCAGAAGAAGCATTGAATAAAGGCATGGTTGATTATGTTGTGCCGGCCAAGTCATGTCTTGATTTTGCCCTTAAACTGGCTCATAAAATGACTGATGATAAACCCGAAAAAGTCATTAATAATGTAATGATTGCTCTGAAAAACACCTATACACTAAGTAGGGATAAGGCATTGGAAGAGGAAACTAGGCTCTTTTGCGAACTCGCAGCCGATCTGAATAATGAAAAAATCAAAAAGGTTTAACCTGAAATATTGATGATAAGAAAAGCATTAATATTTGAAATTCATGATGGTATTGCTTATCTCACTTTAAGCAATCCTCCGGCAAATCAGATGAACTCCGTGTTTTTTAGTGAACTACTGGAAATTTGCCATTCTGATATTATCAAGGAAAATTACAAAGGTCTCATCATCAGAAGTAATGGACGTCATTTTTCAAGTGGCGCCGATGTGGGAGAACTTCTGGAAATTATTCGAAAAGAACCGGATTCTGCTGTTCCTACATCCATTTCTAAAAACTTAAATGCTTTCAGCATTCTCAATCATTTAAGAAAACCCATTGTAGCACTTATTAAAGGTATTTGCTATGGTAGCGGTTTTGAACTGGCATTATGCGCCAATTACAGGTTGGCTGCTCCTAATAGTTACTTTGCTTTACCTGAAACAGCTTTTGGGCTGATGCCCGGTCTTGGAGGTATTTATGCATTACATCAAATGGTGGGAGCAGCCAAAACTGCAGAACTGGTACTGACTGCTCAAACCATTTCAGCCGATGAAGCCTTGAAACTTGGGATTATAAATGACATTTTATTAAAAGAAAAATTGGAATCCAAAGCACGTGATATTATCCTTCAAGTATGATTAGTTAGAACCTTAAAGTTATAAAATGACTTTACCCATTCGATAATTTAATCAGCAATCTCCCTTTTAGACTAACATTGGTAAACTTTTCAGTGGTATTTGAATAATTACCATAGAAGTTGTTAGCCTGAATCTCAACTGAAACATCATCCTGTTCTTGCTTAAAAGACATGTGTGAAATAGGCACATAGTAATCTTCATTTTCGGGATATTTAGCTGTTAGTATATTCAGATAATGTTTGAGATTAAACTGAAATGTATGCAAGCTTTTTGATACATCTTCTATTACATCAATATGAAGAAAATTTGTTTTAAAGTCAAATTTTTGCTTTACAACAATACCATTTCCGCTAAATTCTTCAGCGAAAAGACTGTCGTTACCCGGATAAAAATAGTTATTCATTTCAATAAGGTAGTTGTAATCTGTGATTTTATAAACCATATTCCTTTCAGTATTGAAATTAAAATAAAATGGGTCGCTTTGTGTATTTTCATTTTCAACATCCCAGTGATTGCGTATAAATTTTAACCCCATAAACTTCATTATCAACTCGGCTTGTTCACCCCTATAATTATACCCACTGATTGAATCAAAATCTACTTCACTGAAGTAAGGTTCAAAAGTTTTTATATCGTGATAAGAGATAATATAGTCAACTATAGAAGATATTTGGTGTTGCTTAACTAAAGGAATTTCAGTGTCCGTCTTTACTAATTTCCCGTTTTTCTGTAATTGCAGCTCTGTTGTAATTTTATTAAAACGCTTCAGTTGGCTTCTTTTTGAAATTGAAAATGAGCTTAAAGGACCGAAGGAAGAGAAAAAAGCCAGTATAAGAAAGGACAAAAAGATGATTTTGATGTTTTTATATTTATTGATAATCAAATAAAAGGCAACAAAACTCAGCCAAAATGCCAGAAGTAAAACATAATAACGCAGTTCAGTAATGCCATACTGATCAATTCTTGTGAAAATGGCAATAAAAAGCAATAGTAATAATGGGAGCTTAAGCCAGAAAAATAATTTAAAAAATAAAGAAACAAATTTGTTTTCAGTATTTTTCAAAGGATAAATCAAGAAAAATGAAATCAGTCCGACAATAGAAAAGCTCAATACCAGATTTGAAACCCAACCTGAAGGAAGTTGCCACGTGAAAATAATTTTTAGACCATACATGTATAAAATGAACATATACAGACTTACTATCGGTAAAAGAATATAGAGAACCAAAATCTTCAAAAATTTCGGATAGCTCACCTCTTCTTCATACACGGTATAATTTTCACTTATGTGTCCCAAAAAGAAAACCGGTGTAAAAAGACCCTGAATTATAATCCAAAGGTGCATATACAAATCAGAATCAATGGAGACATTGAAAAGTTTATCAAGAGCAAGAAGTGCTAATGAAAGACCACTAACCAATATGTAAGCAAAAAACTGAGCAATAACTAATCGTTTTATTAAAGTTGTTGTATATAACCAGAAAGCACTGTAATTTGAGCTTCTGAGAAAAGGGAACCATGCCACAAAGAATGTAAAAGCCAGAAATATGGAGAAAAATCTTATAACCCATTCGAATTCCGAAAATTGAATAGGGTCAATAAAATAATACACAATCATAAAGGCAACCGGAATGATCTGAAATAAATATTTCTTAGTAAGAGAGAAACCTTCTTTTTCAGCACGATTAATCAGCGCCAGAGACAATATCATACCCAGAAACAAATCCATAATGAGATGAGAAATATGCTTTGTGTCAACATCGTTAAGATGTTCTTTTTCAACCAGATACATTGATAAAATGGTGATGCCGAAGCAGCATAGAATTGCAAGAGGATAGCGCCTGAAAGAAGTTATGAAATGCTTTGGAATGTTGAAAAACGATTTGATATTCATTTCTAATATTTTTGATTAATAAGACTTTTAACGGAGTTATAGACAATTTATTTTTTTACTTTGGATTAAAGAAGTGTCGAATACATTTACATATTTTGATATTCATACTTCTGATTTCTTTGCATAGGTTCAAATCCTGCATCGATAATTAGTTTTTGAATTTCTTGGGAGTTCATTTTGTTGGTAACACCAGAAGAGGCCACCACATTTTCTTCAATCATTATGGATCCAAGGTCATTAGCGCCAGCCCAGAGTGCCAATTGAGCAGTATCCGAACCCATAGTCAGCCACGAAGCCTGTATGTTATCAATATTTTGTAAAACAATACGACTGATAGCTATGGTACGTAAATATTCATCAGTTTTGATTTTTTTTATATCTGGATATTTTTTAATAAGTGCTGTATTTGCACTTTGAAATGTCCAAGGGATAAAAGCTGTGAAACCTATGGCGGGATTAGGTTTTTGATTCTGGACTTGCTTTATTTTAAATAAATGGGAAATTCTTTCAGCAGGTGTTTCTAAGTGGCCAAACATCATGGTGGCAGTTGTTGGAAGACCAAGCTTATGTGCTTCTTTCATCACATTCAACCATTGTTGTGAATTGCATTTTTTGGGAGAAACAATTTTTCGCACTCTGTCAACGAGAATTTCAGCACCGGCTCCGGGAAGGCTGTCAAGTCCGGCTTCTATAAGACATTTAAGCACTTTTCGAATGCTGGTTTTTTCAATTATTGATAAATAAAAAATTTCTGGTGGTCCTAATGCATGTAGTTTTAGTGCAGGGTATAAAGTTTTGAGTTCTTTAAATAAATTTTCGTAGTATTTAAGACGAAAATCCGGATGCATACCTCCTTGTAATAATAATTGCTGTCCCCCAAGGCGAAAAAGTTCATCAATTTTTACTTTATACTCATCAATACTGGTAATAAATGCTTTGTTTTCGGATCCACCTGAGCAATAAAAGCTGCAAAACTCACACCCAGAGCTGCATATATTACTAATGTTAACATTTCTGTCAATAATCCAACTCACAATTTTACCGTGTTTGATGCGATTTCTGATTGTTTGAGCAATCAGCATTAATTCTGATGTTGGTAGTTTAAAATACAACTTTTGGGCTTCTGCAAAATGCAGAGGCTCATTCTCTAAAGCTTTATTTATAATGATATCATATCCCATAAGGCTTAAAAAAAATAAAATTATACATAAAAATCAAACCGTTTTTAAAATAAAAATATTTTTTACTCCTGACAAAATGTATTTTTGTAATTAATAAAAAATAAGCAAACAAATGAAATATATTACGAAGACAGTCTGGGTCTTGTCTTTAGTTAGTTTGTTTACAGATACGGCAAGCGAGATGCTCTATCCTATTATGCCCATTTATCTAAAATCAATTGGATTTTCAATAGTTCTTATCGGTGTTCTGGAAGGCTTTGCTGAAGCAACAGCAGGGCTTAGTAAAGGATATTTTGGAAAACTTTCCGACCTAAAAGGCAAAAGGGTTCCTTTTGTACAATTGGGTTATGCACTAAGTGCACTTTCCAAACCTATGATGGCTATCTTTACATGGCCGGTATGGATTTTTTTAGCTCGAACCACAGACCGTTTTGGTAAGGGCATACGAACAGGGGCAAGAGATGCTTTACTCTCTGATGAAGCCACTCCGGAAACAAAAGGCAAAGTTTTTGGATTTCATCGTTCTATGGACACATTGGGAGCTGTAATAGGTCCACTTATTGCACTGGTTTATTTGTATTTTTTTCCTCAACACTATAAAGTTCTTTTTTTTATAGCTGTTATCCCCGGGCTTTTGGCAATTTTTGCTTCCTTTCTATTAAAGGAAAAAAAGATGGATGTAACTAAAACGAAAACTGATGCTTCATTTTTTGCATTTTTAAAATATTGGAAAATAAGTCCTAGGGATTATAGAAAAGTAGTTATCGGACTTTTGATATTTACATTGTTCAACAGTTCTGATGTTTTTTTACTGCTTAAAGCAAAACAATCAGGACTTGATGATACCATGGTTATTGGATTGTATATTTTTTACAACCTTATTTATGCTTTGTTCGCTTTTCCCATGGGCATTTTGGCAGACAAGCTTGGATTAAAAAGGGTTTTTCTTTTAGGTATTTCAATTTTTGCTGTAGTATATTTTTGTATGTCGCTAAATGCAAACCTATATATTCTCTTCGGTCTGTTTTTTCTATACGGAATTTATGCATCAGCAACTGAGGGCATTTCAAAGGCATGGATTTCAAATATCTCCGATAAGAAAGATACTGCAACAGCTATCGGTACATTTTCAGCTTTTCAAAGTGTGTGCACCATGTTGGCAAGTTCCTTAACCGGTCTTATATGGTTTCAGTTCGGAGCAACCATAGCTTTTATCATCACTGCATCTGCAACATTGGTTGTTGTCATTTACTTCTTTATTATTCCGATTAATGCTGATTTAAGGGCAGAAAAGTGAATTTTGAATTAAAAGTCTATTTTGTTTTCTTTAGTATTTAAAAAGCAATTAAATTTGCAGCATTATTTATTTTTAACGAAATAGTTGGATAGAAGTAAATACGAACTCAAAAAGCAGTAAAACAGATTAATAAAAAAAATAAGTTATGATTATTTCAACTACTGAAAACATTCCCGGAAAAGAAATTATTGAAATCCTAGGTATTGCCAGAGGTAGTACTGTCAGAGCACGTCACATAGGAAACGATATTATGGCCGGTCTTAAAAACATTGTTGGGGGCGAAATTGAAGAATATACAAAACTTCAAGCCCAATCTAGAGAACAAGCCCTTCAAAGAATGATTACTGATGGAGAAAGTTATAAAGCAGATGCCATTATCAATGTCAGACTCACAACTTCAATGATTATGCAGGGAGCTTCTGAAATATTAGCCTATGGAACAGCTGTAAAATTAAAATAGAATGGAAACAATCTCTGCCTTTGAGATGTTAGTTGTGGGTTTAATTCCCTTGGCTCTTATTGCTATTCTTATCTTTCTAATAATCAGAAGGATAAGGATTCGAAAAAATGAAACTTTTGAAAAAAGAGATAATTGATTCAAATGATAATCCAATATTGAATGCATCCAAAACTCAAATTTCTAATTATTGTCCTTTTAATAGCTTTTGCATTCGTCTATCTTAAGCGGGTAAATTATTACGAGCCTGTAAGCTTATCATTTTCTGAGATTGATGAAATAGTATTTGACTCCCTATCACTTTATGGCACTTCTCCAATTAACAGACCTCTTTATATTGATAAAAATGCCGGTGCTCAAATTTTTAGTACTCTTGGTAATCACAGTTATATAAGGCACATCTATTTTAAAATTCCGAATAGTTTTTTTTATGATTTTTCCCCCTTTGAACTTCAGATAGGAGATGAACACATATCTGTTGTCAACAAGCAGGTTTTTTTGCAATATTTTAAATATGAAGAAAAGAGTCAGGCTTATTTACTAAGCTTCAGAAAAGAAGGATTTAATCTAATTCCAAAGCTCAAAGCAATTAGTCACTGGCCAAAAGAATTAAAAAGGTTAATTTCTCTTTTCTCCATATTTATTGCATTATCCATTTTGATTTATATTTTTCTAACCAGCAAGCATTTTGAAAGAGTACGCAATAAAACTCAATTCATTGTTTCTTTCATGAGATCTAAAACGATTACACTTTTGTCGAAAAAACTTTTTTTTGTAATCACTTTAATTATAACGCTCATTCTTTTATGTTTCTTTGTTGTTGCAGTTTACTGGGGGATATATTGCGGCTTTGTTGGATATTTATTTTTGTTGTTAATCTTTTGCTTACTTTTTCAGATTACTTTCATTCTTTCTCTTTTCTTAAGAAAGAACATGGTTGAGAATATTCGTTTAAGTTTATTCAGTTTGTTTTTGGTTCTATTTATTTTTGAGTTTTTTCTTAGATATTTTGATATCAATGCCTCCTATCTTGAAAGAAACAATCTTTGTTACGAGCGTATTTATAATCGTGTCAGAGATACCCGTTACTATAAAAGGTCCCCATTGATGGACGTTTCTTATAAGACATCAGAGTTTACTTATTTCAGAAAAATATATGAGTCGGGATTTGTTCAGCCTTATCCGGATTCTGTTAAAAAAGAAAATGAATACCGTATTCTTGCACTTGGTGACTCATTTACTGAAGGAGTAGGGGTGGCGTTGGATTCTTGTTGGGTTTCCCTGCTGGAGAATAAATTACAGGCGTCTTTTCCTGATAAAGATATTTATACGTTCAATGCTGGTGCATCGAGCAGTGACCCTATTTTTCAACATATTCTGCTTAAAGAAATCTTTAGTGCCTATAATTTCGATTTAGTCATTGTTAATATCAATGAGTCAGATATTTATGATATAATACTAAGAGGGGGCTATGAACGTTTTAAAAGCGATGGAAAGGTCAGGTACAGACCTTATCCTCGATGGGAATTTCTTTACAGTCTGAGTTATATTTTTCGTTTGGTTATTATTAACGGCCTTGATTACAATCATTTTTTAATGAAACAGGATGAATTCTTACAGAAAAAAGATGAATCCGTTAACATTTTGTTTAAAGCCCTTTGTAATTTTAAAAACTTTACCAATGAACATAATCAAGAACTTCTTATAGTTTTTCAACCAACAATCAGTGAGGTTTTAAATAATAAATATGCAAATTTCAGAGGGCTTTTCCGCAGGTTGAAAAATTCTTTTGAAGATATTCAGATTGTTGACTTATACACCTTTTTCATAAAAGAACTCAAGCTAAATCATAACAATATCTATGATTACTACTGGAAAATTGACGGGCATTATAAAGGAAAAGGTTATAATGCCCACGCCAACAAACTGCATGAATACATTATTAAAAATGATATAATCAAGTAATTTACCGGATTATGGTTATTGTCCCATTAACAGGTGTAATGATATTTTCAGGTAAGGTAAAAATAAAATAATACACCCCATCAGCCAAATCACCACCATCCCAGTCGTTCTGATAACTATTTGTCTCATACACCTTCCTTCCCCATCTGTTAAAGACAGTCAGTGAACAGTTTTCAACCAAATCAATACCATCAACAACAAAAAAGTCGTTAATACCATCACCGTTTGGAGTAAAAACATTTGGAATAGTAATATCCACAATAAGAATTTGTTTAGAAATAGAATCCACACAACCATTAACCGTTTGAACAAGAAGGGTAATTGTCTGATAACCGGTGCTTCCAAAAGCTGTAGATGGATTTTGTAATACTGAAGTAGGAGGAGTAGCTTCATTACCAAAGTTCCAAGTCCAATGATTGATATTACCTGTAGAAGAATCATTTAGATTTATTGTAAGTCCTATAGTTCCTACTTCTGGAGAAAAAGTAAAATCAGCCTGGGGTAAAGGATAAACAGAAATTGTTTCAGACCCGCTGTTTACACAACCATTTGTATCTGTTACAGTGAGTCCTACAGTAAAGGTGCCATGATTTGTATAAGTATGTGTTGGGTTTTGTTGGTTGCTGTTGGCAGTTCCATCTCCAAAACTCCATACAAAAACAGCAGGAGGGGTATTGTTATTATCGCTGAATTCTACTGTAAGAGGCATACACCCACTGTTGAGGTCTGTAGTGATGTCAACAATAGGTAAAGGCCAAACTTCAACACTGGCAAATGTAATATCAGAGGTGCAACCATTTTCAGTAACGATTAATTCGAGGCTATAGGAACCCGCTGTATTCCAGCTTACCTGATAAGGGCCTTGGTCACTGCCTGATTGAACATTTCCTGATGGAAAATTCCAGTTGTATGTAGCATTTGCTGTGCCTGTACCTGTATATGTTATTGTTGAATTACTTCCCTGGCAAACAGGAGAAACAACTGTAAAAGTAGAAGTAGGAATGGTTTTTACATAAACAGGTAAATAGGTAGGTGGCGATGTACATCCATTCTCACTGACAACAAGACTTACGGATACATTCCCAGATGAGGCCCATGAAACATTATGTGGGCCAGGGCCCGTATTGACATTGGGAGTTCCCCCATCAACATCCCATGTGTAAGTGGCTGTAGGTGAGCCAGTTCCTGTATAAGTAAGCGTTGTTTCTTCTCCGATACAAACACTGTCAAGACTAAGTGTAAAATCAGATGTAGGTACTGGATAAACAACAACAGTTGTTGAAACAATATTACTTGTATCTGGTCCTACAATAACTTGTAAAAAATAATCTCCTGCTTCGGCCAATGTGACATTGGTAATAACAGGATTTTGTTGTGTTGAAACAAAGCTGTTTGGTCCAGTCCAGTAATAAGTGCATCCTGTAGGTCCGGTTTGTGCTGTTAAATTGAGTGTTTGCCCAACGCAAAGCGGTCCGTTATTATCAACGGGTGGTGCCAAAATTCCACAATTTGTTGTACCATGACCGATAGTACCTGTGTTTGATTGCTGAAAATTAATATTACAAGGGTTGTTGGAATAATTACAAATCAGCAATATGTATATTTGTCCAGTAACTGCATTTGGAATATCAGCAGTTTCATTCCAGTTTGTTGAATAACTACAATCTACAGTATTACCAGCTGTAAGTTGGGCAACACAAGGTGATGTCTGGTTGGTAAAGGGTCCCCATAAAGAAAAATCAATATCAACTGCTGGCGTACTGTACATGTAAATGCTTATAGGACCAGAATTAAGTACTTCCATATAATACCAAGCCGGATTCGGTTGTGTTCCAAGACAAGTATAAGCAGCTCCTGATTGTGCTGTTCCTGCATTAACACCGGCAGGGAAATTATAGACAGTGTCAGTACAGAATGGTAATGAGTTTTCGCAAAGATTATTTTGTGAAAACAAATTTGTTTGGAAAATAACAAATAATACTAATAATGTTAAAAATCTTCTCATGCTACCTTTATCCTTAATTATTATAAAAAAATTAAACTCCTGCACTTGTGCAGGAGTTTAAATATTATCGCAATATTGTAACTGTTCCATTGGCAGTAGGGAACAAATTATCTTTAAATGTAATAATGAAGTAATAAACCCCATCAGCCACATCAGCACCATCCCAATCATTTTTGTAATCACTGCTTTCATAAACTTTCCTACCCCATCTGTTGTAAACAATAATATTAGTTTCACTGATTACACCTATGCCATCAATTATAAAAAAGTCATTAATTCCATCCCCGTTAGGAGTAAATACATTAGGGATTGTAATTGAGATAACAAGTATTTGTTTTTCAATAGTATCTTTACATCCATACTGACTTTCAACAATATGTTGGACGGTATATGACCCCATTGTGGTATAGGCATGCTGGGTAGTTGGAACATTAAAACTTTCGGTAGTTCCATCTCCAAAATTCCAGTACCAGGTTCCCACAGCTGCATTATAGGTTGAGTTGAAAACAATAGGGAATCCAGGAGCACCTACCTCTGGATTTGTTGTAAATTCTGCTTGAGGAATGGGGTGAACTACAATCATGTCATTATTGGTGAAAGAATTCGTACAGCCATTATTATCGGTAGCAGTAAGAGTAACATCAAAAGTTCCACTTTGATTGTATATATGTGTCGGATTTTCAGCTGTTTCAACACCGTTATCACCAAATTCCCAGAAATAAGAAGTACTGCCTGCAGTACTGTTAGTAAAATTAACTGTAAGTGGTACGCATCCACTTGTTGGGGTTCCTGAAAAAGTCACAATGGGCAAACTTAGAATTGTAACATTTTGAGTAACAATATCAGACTGGCAGCCATTAGAATCTGTGACCATCAGACTGTAATTGCCTGCGTGGTTTGCTTGTGTTACATTATTAATGATTGGATTTTGTTGACTTGATGTTAAGCCACTGGGCCCTGTCCATGCGTAAGAACCTCCGGGAACCGTAGTTGTTGTCAATTCAAGATCATCATTTTCACAGGGAGGATTATATGTAATAACTGGTGGAGCCGGTTTTGGATTTATCAGAATTGGGACTGTAGTAGTAGTACTTTGACAACCATATTCCATTAAGCTGAGTGTAATGTTATGAGTTCCAGGATCATTCCAGAATACTTGATATGGTCCTGCTCCAGTACCGGATAAAACAGTTCCACCGTCGAAATTCCATGAATAATTGGCTGATGCAGATGCAGATCCCGTATAAGTAATAGTTGAAGGAGAACCAACACAAACAGGACTTTGCACGGTAAAGTCTGAAGTGGGTATAGGGTGTACAAAAACCTCAACAGAGCTTTGAACTGTATCTGATTGGTCAGTGAGATAGACTGTATAAGTAGTGGTTGTAGTAGGACTAATAACGGGAGGATTATATCCTGTAGGGCCATGAGCCCACCATATTTCTATAGTTGGGGGAGGCACAAGAATAGACACATTATCCAAGCCCCAATGGTCATAGACTTCAGATGTTGAAACTGTTTGTGCCCATCTGAAACGTGTTGAGGTTGTTTGAGCAGCGACCGGAATCTGTAATGTTTGTGTTGTCCAAACAGTAAAAGGAGTTACACCTGTTACACCTGGAGAAGTCGCAGTAGGAATAGTGGTAAGGATATTTCCATTGGGAGCATAGTAAGCAATTGTTGTCCATGAACTCCCTCCATTTAATGAATACTGAACAGCTATACCTTCATTATATAGGTCAGGGCCTTCGCAAGGAGATGCAGCACTTTGTACGGCATAACGCATTTCAAATTCAATATCACCACCCATTGAAACATCAAAATCCACTGTTGTTAGATTTCTGGGTGCAGTAGAGGTGGAGCCCATCCATAAATATATTGTACCGTCAGGAGAATGTGGCGAACATGGGTTGTTGAACATGGCTTGATTTGTTGCAGCCCAACCTGTTCCCGGCGTGCCATCATTAAAATCATTATTTAAGACATAATTTGGACATCCACCTGTGGCAGTAAGTGTAACATTATCTCCGAGACAAATTTCTACAGTATTTGTTCCACCATTGGCATAAGCTGTTACATTGCATTGAGCATAAATATGTAATGCTGTAATAGCTACGAATATCGGAATTAATAATAATTGTTTAATCATGAATTTTTCTTTTATAAATTATACTTTTTTATTGTTAGTTAGGAGATACATCTATGATTGCTACATTGAATCTTTCAAGACCAACATCAGTTCTAAAGTTAAGAAATTTTGAGAATATTTTAAGTTTTGATTCGCTGTAAATATCACAAGATCCTTCTAAAATACCTCCGGCAGGAACAATCAGGTCAAATTTATATTCATCTTTATCACAAGTTGCACATTTACTATCGTAACCCTGTCCAGAATACCATGCTTCAAGCTGCCATTTTACTTTTTGGTTGAGTTGGGTGGTGTTTACAAATTTGAGCATTACAAATTGTTGGTGAAAACCTTCACTTTCAATATGGCAATCCACAGTTTTTGAAAAAATCTGAATTCCGTTTACTTCTTTATGTAAGGTCCATGTATCAGCATTTTGTGAGTAACTTACAGTCAAAATTATTATACTAAAAATTAAACTTAGAATGATGGATTTTGCTTTCATATTTATTTATTTTATAATGTTTTTATGTACACAAAGTTAATAAAGAATTTAATATGTTTATAATTTTTCTCTTTAGCCTTCTCAAGACGATATACCATTTTAAGGGTTGCCTTTCTATTCCTTTTTAATGAAGTTATATCTTTTTACCATCTGAGCATTATGATAATTGGCATCATAGGTTACTTCATTGCCTAACCATTCAGGTCTTGGAAAATCCACATTTGGGTTTTCAATCTCAATTTCAGCTATAACAATACCTTTAAACACGCCGGAGAAAATATCAATTTCCCATTTGTAACCTTTGAAAAAGTAGTCATATCTTATTTTCTCAATAATCGGTTTGATACAAATGGTATCAATCATTACCAATGCATCATCAAATGGGATTTCATATTCAAATTCATATTTGGAAACCATATCTATTTTGCTTTTTATAGTAAGAAAAGCTTTATTTCCTTTGGTTCTAACACGGACAATTTTACTGTTTTCCAAAGCAATATATCCCTGTTTTATGTTATGTCCTCCTGATAAAGTAGCAAGAAATTCTTTGTCTTTAATTAAAAATTTCCTTTCAATTTCAATAGCCATTTTTTATTAATTTTTTTCAAATTTAGGTATTTTTGAATACAATTTTTATATTCTGTTTTTAAGTCTATAAATTATTTTAAGTTAGATTTGTATTTTCTACCAAAATTCAATTTTAATGTCTCTAAAAATTGCACATATTGTAAATATTTTTAAACCTGATTACAATTCGGATTTATATACAGCCCAACCAATTACTCTTGAAAGTATGCGGGTTGCCAAAAATTTCTCAGATTCAGAAATATCCATAGATTTATTTTCGGCTCATTATCCTGAGGACAATGATATGGTTCCTTCATTTTTTTTAAAAACCACATTTCTTGAATTGTCAGTAACGAATAGAGGAAAATTTAAAACAAACAGAAAACTTCCATTAATTTCTGAAATTCTTCAAAAACTTTATGAAGCAAGTGATGCTGAATATTTTATTTACACTAATAATGACATTATTTTACTACCATTCTTCTATAAAACAGTTAAACAGATTATTGAACAAGGACATGATGCTTTTATTATTAACCGGAGGCGTATCAGTTCAAGATTTAATAAAATAGAAGACTTACCCTTAATTTATGCTGAATGTGGCAAAAAGCATCCGGGTTTTGATTGCTTTGTCTTTAAAAGGGAAATTTTCCCCAAAATGCATCTTGATAATATTTGTATCGGTGTTCCTTTCATTGGTGTAACTCTTGCTCACAACCTTTTTTGTTTTGCCAGAAATTTCAAATTGTTTGATGATTTGCATATTACTACACATATTGGCTTGGATATTATGGGCCATAGGACTGAGTATTACTGGCACAATAGAAAAGCGTTTAATCAAAATGTGAAAAAACTTATGCCTTATCTTGATATTTCAAAGTTTCCATATTATGAAGAACCTTTTATAATAAGGTATTACAAGTGGGGAGCCAATCCGAGTTTATTTGTATTTATGAATTTTAAAATGGAAATTAAAAGGTTATTAAAAAAAATAAAACTATTTTTTAATCGGTTTGTTTAGAATTACCTGAGATAATTCTAAGTAAGATTGCTGAATGATCACTTTTCTATTTTCTTAAATATTTTCCTTTGAGATTCTTAATGTTAAACACGCCCCTTTTGATAACAATTTGTCCTTTAATAATCAGAATCTCCGGAATTACGGCAGCTTCCATTCCATCATACACACAATAATCGGCAGCCAGTTTCATTTTTTCTTTTTGGAGAATGTGTTTGTCCTGAGGATTAAAAATGATAATATCAGCATCGGAACCCTTTCCTATATATCCCTTTTGAGGGTATAAGCCAAATATTTTTGCAGCATTTGTGGATGTCAGGTTTACAAAATCGGTTAAACCTATTTTATTTCTTATTACCCCATGATGAAAAAGTAAAGATAACCTATTTTCTACACCTGCAATACCGTTTGGTATTTGTAAGAAATTCATTATCTCGGAATTTGATTTTTGAGAGCTGTTAAATGGACAATGATCTGATGAAATAACGTCAAAGGTGTTTTCGGAGAGTTGTTTAAAAAGTATATCTTTTTGGGCAGGAGAGCGTAGTGGTGGGCTGAGAATATAATTATTACATAATTCTGTATTGTTATACAGGCTGTTATCTAATATCAGATATTGAATACAAGTTTCAGAAAAAACTTTTACACCCTCTGCGTTTGCTTCTCTTATCAGTTGAGCACCTTCAGGAGTAGAGACATGAACGATATAAACGATGCAGGAAGTTTTTTGAGCCAAAGAGATGACCTCCTTTATGGCATTAATTTCAGCTTCAGCAGGGCGACTTAAGTGATGGTAAAAAGCTCCTGTCTTTCCTTCTTTAATCAACTTCTGTTGATTATTTTTTACAATCATATCGTCTTCACAATGCACCAAAACTGTCAGGTTTAAGCGTGCAGCAGCAAACATTACTTTTTCAATGTCTCTTTTATGTAAGCCGATACTGTCTGTATAAGCCATATAGACTTTCAATGATGTGATTCCAGTTTTTTCAACACAGTTTTTTAAATCAGCAAAAGAATTGTCATGCCAAGTAGTTACAGAACCGTGTAGGGCATAATCTACAAGACAGCTTTCAGCTTCTTGTTTTCTCTTAAAGAATGCATCCCCTAATGTTTCATTCTTCTCTGGAGTAACGAAATCAATAATTGTAGTTGTACCTCCAGCTAAAGCAGACAGACTGCCGCTGTAAAAGTTATCGGCAGTCTTTCCTGAAGCCGTTTTTAAAGCAAAATGAACATGCGGATCTATACCTCCTGGTATGATATATTTTGAATGTGCATCAATAATTTCAGTTGTTTTACTTGACGGATTAATTACCGAAGCAATATCAATTATTTTACCATGGTCAATCAAAATATCTGCTTTTTCAATTCCATCATGGTTAATAATGGTTCCACTTTTAACGAGAAGAGAATTTGACATAAAACAAAATTTTTGTAAAATTAGAATTTATTTTGTTTTTAGATTTGGATATAAAGTGTGTTTGCTTTAAAAATATTTGATAACATTTGTCAGTTTTCTATAAAAGCATCATGTTAAGAAAAAGCATCTGATTTTCTTTTATAGTACTTATAGGTTTCCAGTTGTGACTGAAAGGGTTTTGCTTGCGGAATAACCTTATATTGATTACAATAAACATCACCTAATATACGTGCTTTAACATTATCTTTAAGCTGAATTTTTATTATATCACGAAGCTCATTTTTAATATTTTCGTCATAAATAGGGCAGGTTACTTCAATTCGGTGATCAATATTACGGGTCATAAAATCCGCTGATGAAATAAAAAATTGCTCATCGCCACCATTGTAGAAATAATAAATACGGGAATGCTCTAAAAATCTGTCAACAATGCTGATCGCTTCAATATTCTTGTTGTATTTTTCAGTTCCCGGAACAAGGACACAAATTCCTCTTGAAATGATCTTAACATCAACACCTTGCGCACTTGCCTGATATAAAAGATGAACAAGTTGTTCATCTACAAGGCTGTTCAACTTGAGAATAATCTGTGCCTTTTTACCCTTTTTTGCATTGATAATCTCATTATTTATCAATTGGGAAAATATTCCTCTTGAATTAAAAGGGGAAACTATTAGATTTTTAAAATTTGAACTCCTATTGTTAATGGTGGTTATAATATTTATTTTATATTTTTTTGCATTTTCAAATAGTCTAAAAACTTTATCAACCTCATGAGTAATGAGAGGATTAGATGTAAGTAAACTATTGTCAGAATATATCATTGAAGTATTTTCATTAAAATTTCCTGTTCCGATATTGGCATAAAGAACGGTTTTGGTTTTTTCAATTCTTTTAATGAGAATCAATTTAGAATGAACTTTCAATTCTTTCTCTCCGTGAAGTACGGTAACACCTTCTTCACCCATAACTTTTGACCAGAAAATATTGGCTTCTTCATCAAAACGTGCAAGCAATTCTAAAAAAACAGTTACTTTCTTCCCGTTACGTGCTGCATTGATAAGGGCATTGATGACATTGGAATTTTTAGCAACTCTGTAAATTGTCATTTTAATTGATTTCACATGAGGATCAATAGAAGCTTCTCTTAGTAAATCAATAATATGAGAAAAAGAATGATATGGAAAATTGAGCATGACATCCTTCTTCTTAATAATTTTAAAAATACTTCTGCTTTCTTTTAATATGGGGTGAAGCAAGGGGGGTAATTTTTTGAAATAAAGATTCGGTTTTCCTAAATCAGGAAAGTCTATAAAGTCTTTAAAATTATGATATCTGTCTCCTGCCACAATGGTATCTCTTTTTTTTACTTTAAGTTTCTTCAGAATAATATCCAACATTTCCTCAGGCATCTGTCTGTCGTAAACAAAACGAACAGGTTTGCCTCTTTTTCTTTGTTTCAGGCTGTCTGTAATTTTGTCTAAAAAGCTTTTGTCCACATCGTTATCTATATCCAATTCTGCATCTCTCGAAAATTTAATGGTAAAAGCACTATAAGTATCAAAATCAAAAATATTGAAAATTTCGCCCATACAATGTCTCAGAACGTCATCCAGTAAAATAACATACTGCTTTTCGTTAAGGGTTGGTAAAACCAGAAAACGAGAAATTGATGAAACAGGTACTTTAACTATAGCATAGTTCTTATTTTTCGGATTTTTATTTTTTTGCATACATACAGCAAGATACACAGATTTGTCCTTAAGCAGGTCAAGATCAGTGATGTTTTTAAGCATAAGAGGAAATAAATTTGTTCTGACTGTATTTCTGAAATAATTTTTTACAAATAGGCTGTGTTGTTTACAAAGCTGTGTTTCGTTAATAATAAAGATATTTTCTTTTTCAAGTTCACTGAGAATCTGAACATAGATATCCGAAAATTTCTTCTGCATTTTATTTTCATGGAAATAGATATCATTCAATATTTTTTTCGGAGAGAAACCCAATTCCTGTTTACTGTTTTTTTTTATATCAGCCATCCTTGTCAGTGTAGCAACTCTGACCCTGTAAAACTCATCGAGGTTGTTAGAATATATACCTAAAAATTTCAATCTTTCAAGAATGGGTAGGGATGTATCATTGGCCTCCTGTAAAACCCTTTCATTAAATTTCAACCAACTTATCTCTCGATTGATGATTGGGAATGTTTTTTTCATAAAAATCTATATTTTTTTGGGAGACAACACAAAATTCAAATGAAAGGGACAATCAGTAATTTTTGACCATGAAATCGTATCAAAACTTAGGCTTACAACGCCGGAAGTTGGTAAAGTATCTATTCGTGGTTTAATAAAATAATTGACAAATTCGGTTAGAGTAGGATTATGTCCGACAATTATAATATTGTTTAAATCATCCGGGAATGAAAATATGATTTCAAATAAAGCATCTTCATCGGCATGGTAAATTTTTTTATTCTTGATGATTTTTGTGACCTGATAATCAAGTCCTTCAGCAAGTAAACAAGCAGTTTCATAAGCTCTTGTTGCATCACTCGTCATTAATAAATCAATTTTAATACCTTCTCGTTTCAGAAGCTCTATAACTTTTTCTGTTCTTTTTTTACCTATGTTGATAATTGGTCTTTGATGATCATTAAGAGCAGGTAATTCCCATGATGATTTTGCATGTCTAATGATATAAAGGTTTTTCATAATCAGATTTTTTTTTTGAAATACTCAACAAAATTAATAATTAACTGTTTTTTAATGGATTAAATTAATGTTAAGTTTTTAAACAAAAGCAAAGAGTTGCTTTCCCATCTAAGATGGTGTTAATCTGACAATTTTACCTGGATTTTTTCTGTTTTTTTAAAGATGAATTTATTTTAAATGAGAGTAGAACAAAACAAAATATACTAACTTTGCAGTTCTGTTTTTTCGTTAAATGGCTTCTTATGTGTTATTTGAAAAAAATAACAATGAGTAAATCAGAGAAAAACAGAGAACAAAACTTAACAAGAATCTAGATAAAATATTTAAAATGAATATTACAGGAGAAGAATTATTAAAAAAAATCATTGCTCATGCTAAAGAATATGGATTTGTTTTTCAGTCGAGTGAAATTTATGATGGCATGAGTGCTGTTTATGATTATGGTCAGAATGGAGTGGAATTAAAAAACAATATCAGAAATTATTGGTGGAAAAGTATGGTGCAGTTTAATGATAACATTGTTGGAATTGATTCCGCTATTTTTATGCATCCAACTATATGGAAAGCGTCGGGGCATGTGGATGCTTTTAACGATCCACTCATTGACAATAAAGATTCAAAAAAAAGGTACCGTGCCGATGTACTCATTGAGGATTATATTCAGAAAATTGAGAATAAGATTGCTAAGGAAGTTGAAAAAGCTCAGGCACGTTTTGGGGAAGCATTCAACGAAAAGCAATTCAGAGAAACAAACCCAAGGGTTTTGGAAAATCAGGTTAAAATTGATGAAATTAATAAAAGATTCAACAATTCATTTGAAAAGAATGATTTGGATGATATTAAACTACTCATTGAAGAACTAAAAATTGTATGTCCTATTTCAGGAACCTGTAATTGGACTGAAGTTCGTCAGTTTAATCTGATGTTTTCCACACAAATGGGTTCGGTCAGTAATGAATCAAATACCATTTACCTGCGACCGGAAACAGCTCAAGGTATTTTTGTAAACTATCTGAATGTTCAAAAAACAGGACGTATGAAAATACCCTTTGGCATAGCCCAAACCGGTAAAGCCTTTAGAAATGAAATAGTAGCGCGTCAGTTTATTTTCCGAATGAGGGAATTTGAACAGATGGAAATGCAGTATTTTGTAAAACCAGGAGATGAAATGGAATGGTATAAATACTGGAAAGAGACACGTATGAAATGGCATTTATCAATGGGAATTGATGCCCATAAATACCGTTGGCATGATCATGAAAAATTAGCCCACTACGCTAATGCTGCCGCCGATATCGAATACCAGTTTCCTTTTGGTTTTAAAGAACTTGAAGGCATCCATTCTCGTACCGATTTTGATTTGAATGCACATATTAAACATTCGGGAAAAAAACTTCAGTATTTCGATCCTGAAACAAATGAAAGTTATGTGCCTTATGTTGTTGAAACTTCGATAGGTCTTGACAGAATGTTTTTAGCCTTGTTATGTAACTCATACAAAGAAGAAACACTTGAAGACGGATCAACAAGAGTAGTCCTTAACATTCCTCCTCCTTTGGCACCTTATAAAGTTGCCGTATTACCACTGATGAAAAAAGATGGCTTACCCGAAAAAGCACAGGAAATACTTTGTGAATTAAAATCTGATTTCATGTGTATGTATGAAGAAAAAGATGCCATCGGAAGACGTTACAGACGAAACGATGCTATTGGGACACCTTATTGTATTACTGTTGACCACCAAACTTTATCAGACAATACTGTTACTATTCGTTACAGAGACACGATGTTGCAAGAAAGAATAAATATTAGTGAATTACGCGCAAAATTATTTGAAATCACACGATTTAATCCCATCAGATAACATAATTTATCAATTATTAGTAAAATTATTAATTATGAATGAAAATAACACCTCTCAAAATGAAACAACTGAAATGAACAATAATCAATTCAGTATGTATGGATACATTAAGAAAAATTACAAAAACATATTGATTTTTATATTGCTTATTATAGCAGGAATAATTTTATTATGGGCTAGGGTTTCTATGAATAATATGCGTAGTGATTTTAACCAGAGATATGATTCTTTGCTGACCAAAGCCATTACATTCTCAAAAGAAAAAGACAATTATTATCTGAAACTTTTTTCATACACCTACTCACTGGCAATCTTAAATGAGATGGCACTGAACAATTTTATGACAATTAATCAGTATTCAACAGCCATAGTAACAAACTACAAAAAAATTACCGGCATTTTGCTTGTTGATGCCACCGGAGTAGTCAGAAGTTCTACAGATAAAAGCAAGGAGAATTCTTCAATTAATGATTATCCAAATTACAGATTTAGCCCTGTCGGCGAAATAACACTTTTTGAGAATGAAAGTAAAAATGGTGTTTGGGTAGTTGCACCAATTACCAACCATAATAACAAAATAGGGTATCTGATTATTGAATCCAATCCTGATGTCTTTTCTGTTGAGAAATAAAGTTTAAATCAACAAGAAAAACACCCTGAAAATTTAAAGGATTAGGTATATAAGCCGCCATTCACAGAAATCACTTCTCCTGTGATGTATGAAGCTTTTTCTGATGCCAGGAACCCTACAACTTCAGCCACTTCTTCAGGATTACCAAAGCGGTTTAGGGGTATCATCTGCATTAGTTCGTCTTCTTTCATATCCGAAGTCATATCAGTTCTTATAAATCCCGGAGCAACCGCATTCACTGTTATTTTTTTCTTTCCTACTTCCTGAGCCAGTGCTTTAGTTGCTGCAATTAGTCCTGCTTTGGCAGCCGAATAATTCACTTGTCCCGGTAATCCCTTTATTCCTGATAAGGAAACAACATTGACAATGCGCCCATATTTTTTTAGAAGCATGGGTTTTAATAATATCCTTGTTACATATAGGAAACTGTTCAGATTGGTGTCTAACACATCAAACCAATGATTATTTTCCATCCAAATGAACAAGGTGTCTTTTCTTATTCCTGCATTGTTGATCAATACTTCTATATAAGCATCTTTATTATTGTTCATCCAAGTATTGAGTGCATTTTCCACTTGTTCTTGTACTGAAACATCAAAGGGTATTAATTCGGCACTTCCACCTTCAGAAATAATATCTTGTTGTGTAATGAGTGCTTCTTTCTGATTCGACTTATAGTTAATTAATACGTGATAGCCCATTAGAGCCATCTTTTTACAAATCGCTTTCCCAATTCCTCTTGAACCTCCGGTAACAAGTGCATATTTCATATTTTATGATTTAATGATTTCAAATGAATGTGATTGTAAAAAAGTTTTAATGGCCTCAATTTCTTTATACCTAACAGTATCTTCTGAAAAAGCAGGAGAAATTGTGCGCAATTCTTTATAAATTTTTTTGGAAACGGGTGAAATAGCATTATAAATATCAAGATAATCAATAGCCTGAATAATGGTCATAAGTTCAATAGCCATAACCTGAAACGAGTTTTCAATAACCCTTTTGGTGATAAGAGCCGCATTGCTGCCCATACTTACAATATCTTGATTATCATTGTTGCAGGAAATACTATGAATACTCATTGGAAAAGACAGCGTTTGGTTTTCGGCAACAGTTGAAGTTGCTGTAAACTGTGCCCCTTGCATGCCAAAATTTACACCAAGTTTGCCCAAATTTACAAAAGGAGGTAACTTTCCATTAAGTTTGCTGTTAAGTAAAAAATTGAGTTGCCTTTCTGCAAGCATAGATAATTTTACTAGAGCGCTTTTCATTTTATCTGTTTCCATTCCTACATAATCACCATGAAAATTTCCTCCATGATAAATACCCATACTTTTTAGATCAATGACAGGATTATCACTTGATGAGTTTGACTCATTTAAAAAAACCATTTCAGCATTTATCAGTGTTTCATATACAGGTCCTAAGATTTGGGGAACACAGCGTACTGAATAATATTCCTGCACCTTGTCTTCAAAATAAGCTTCATCCGTATGAAAATTAAAAAAATAATCTTCACGTTTACGTATCATCTTACTTTCAGAGACAAAATCTCTGATGGCTGCAGCAATAATATTTTGGCCATCATGTGCTTTTATACCATTAAGCTGAGCAGAAAAATAATCATCAAAAGAACCCACAATCTCATTAATCATTGAAGATGCAGCAATAGCCCAGTTAAGCAGTTTATATGCAGACAGAAGATTAACGATGCTAATACCTGTCATAACATATGTGCCGTTTATTAATGATAAACCTTCTCTGAGGTGAATTGAGATTGGTTTAAGTTTTAGTAAATCAAATACTTTCTTTGTTGGTAATATTTTCCCCTTAAACGAAACTTCGCCTTCGCCTATTAACACAAGAGCAATATGGGCCAACTGTACAAGGTCGCCGCTTGCCCCAACGCCTCCATGCTCTGGAACAACGGGAATAACACCATTATTAATAAGGTCTTTTAATAATTCCACAACTTCGGTATGTATGCCCGAGTGACCTTTTAGGTATGCATTCAGACTGCAAATCATTGCTGCCCTTATATACAAATCGGGAATCCTTTCACCCAGGCCAGAACAGTGGCTTCTGATGGCATTATATTGAAATTGCTGACGATCTGTTTCTGAAATATGATATTGTGCCATTGGACCTAAACCAGTATTTATCCCATATATGGTCTTATCTTTACAGTAATTTATTAAAAAATTATGGCTGCTTTCAACTCTATTTAAAGCATTTTGTGAGATATCAATTTTTATATTGTTAAACAATATCTCATTAAAATCACTTAGTCTGAGTTTTTTATCTCCTAATACCATCTTTATCATGAATTTAGTAAAAATCAAATTTATGAAATCTTCTGTAGAACAGAGCTGAAAAAATAATTTGCAAAGTTACAAAAAACATAATAAAATATCACATTTGTTTTTTATCCCTCTTTTTTGAAATTATTGCCTATACATTAATTATGTCGTTTAGATTCAAAAATCAAAATATTATGTAGTTTTAAAACTTTTAATTTGAATTTTAGAATAATTTTAATTGCCATAATATGAGATATTTATGTGTTTGTTTTTTTATAATATATCATGCTGTTGTTGGAGGAAGTGTTTGTGTTGAAAATCCCGATATTAACAAAATGGTCTGGCTTATGGGTACATGGGTGATAGAGAAACCGCAAGGGAATATTTATGAAACGTGGGTCAGGATTAGTGACTCTGAATTTTCAGGGAAAAATTATATGGTTAATGGTAACGATACCATACTTTTTGAAACCTTACAAGTAATAAAAAATGAAGCGGGTATATTTTATATACCTACTGTTCCAGACCAAAACGATGGTCTTCCGGTTACTTTTTCTCTGTTGGAAATGACAGACTCAAGCTTTGTTTTTGAGAACCCTTCCCATGATTTTCCACAACGCATTGCTTACACAAGAATTTCTGCAGATGAATTAAAAGCAGAAGTTTTGGGTGTGCAAAATGGCCAGGAACTAAAGTTGACTTTTGAAATGAGAAGTACAAGAAGAATTAAATAAATATTTATTCAATAAATTAAAATTCTAAATTAATCTTCTTATTCAATCATATAACTTAAATTTGTAAATTAAAATCAATAAATAATCATGAAAAAGTACCTGCTTGGAGTATTTCTAATGCTGTCAGTATATGTGATGGCTCAATTTCCTCAACCTGACAATTTTTATTTTTCGTACCAATACTATCATATAAATGAGGATGGTCCCTGTGGCGGACAATGGATTTATGGTCCGACTTACTGCTCACATTTTAGCTGGTCTCCCCCTGATACAACATCAACAGCAGCAAGCTTGGATCATTACAATATATATTTTAATAATTATACTGATACCAGTTTAATTGCTTCTCCAACAGATACCTTTTATGTTACTGAGGGTGGTTTTATAGGTGTGATGTGGATTACTGCAGTATATTCAAATCCCAGTGGTGAGTCTGCTCCATCAAATATTCAGATTAATAACGACCTACCCATAAGCATTAGAGAGATGGAACTTGAAGAAATGACTGAAATATTATATAACCCTCAAGATCATGCTTTTTATTTTAAAAATATTAACCATATACAATCATATAGCATTTATAACTTACAAGGTATCAGTATGCTTTTTGAAAAAGCAAGCAATCAATTAATAAAAACAAGTTCCTTAACTTTGGGTTTGTATATTATTGAAATAATAACTAAAGACAATCAAATAATTAGAAGGAAAATAATATTGTAATTCAAAATAAGGTATTGAATCTCCAAGTATTTTATGAAAATGTGATTTGTTATCTTGACGGAAATCATAAGGTTTAAAAAAAATAAAATGGATATAAAGCTTAAAGAAAAGTTTCTCGACTTATGGGAAAAGCATTTTGGAAAGGTTGAATTACCAATAACCTTTTATTATGACAAAGAAATTCAAAATGCCACATTGGTTAAACAGCCAAAAGGGAGAAGTTGTCTCATTTGTGAGCTGACAAAAGTAAGAAATGGTGCATCTCTTGCTTATAATGAAGAGGCTATTGCATGCGGAGGAGCTAAACGTTATTTGGGCTATTCTGATACAGTCCGTCCGAATTTTGAATATTTTTTATCTTGTGGCATACCCGGAGAAATGGAAGGCGAACGTTACATCAGAACACCGGAAATGGTGTTGGAATTACAAAAACATCAGCAAACAATTAAGGATGCCAAAGATCACTATATAATCTTTAAACGTTGGGATATGCTTCAGGAATTTGATGAGCCCGCAGT
>JAQVVM010000022.1:0-36428 GCA_028698995.1 Bacteroidales bacterium | reverse complement strand
GTACTCTCAGGTCTATTTACTTTGGCAAATTTTGATCAAACTGAACCAAACAGCACATTCACCCCTTTTGGTGCCGGTTGTGGTTCTATTGTTCATTATCCGTATCTTGAAAAAGATGCAGCAAGACCCAGAGCAGTTATCGGAATGTTTGATCCTTCTGCCCGTCCTTGTGTTTCCGGTAACACTTTATCCTTTGCCGTTCCAATGGTTAAATTTGAGAAAATGATACATTATATGGAAGAAAGTTTTTTAACGACAAACACGTGGACAAAAGTTAAAAACAGAATAAATGGCTAAAATTTTCTCATCTGAAAAGCATCACGTATTTTTTGTTCGTTATGCCTCATTTTCAGGTGTTTAATCTCTGAATAATTTCTTTATGCATATCAAATTTGTCACAAAGTTCCTTACTGCTGAACAGTTTAAAATCTCGGAAATCAAATCCGGGAGTAACCATGCAACTTACTAAAGAAAAAGAATGTGCAGCAGTCGGTTCTGCTCCGAAAACTGTACCAGCGGGAATAAGGACCTGTAAGTTTTCTCCATTTTTAACATCAGGTCCTAATTTCTGTAATATGTAAGCTCCTTGCTCATTTATCATGTGAATTAACATGGGTACGCCATCATGATAAAACCATATTTCGTCGGATAAAAGCTGATGAAATTTTGAAACCTGACCTGATTTGAGCAGAAAAAAAATTGTTGTAGCTAAAGCTCTTCCACCATCGAATTCCGAGGGCAGGCAGTTTTTTTGTAAATGAAAAGGGCTTCTGTATATTTCTTTGAAATAACCACCTTCGATATGGGGTTCCAGGTTTAAGTGATTAATATAGTATTCAGCATCCTTCATAAACAGGTTTTATCAAGACAATAAAAAGTATTGGTATTACTCCCTGACCAATTAAAAGTTAAGGAATAAGCATCTATATTATATCAGGCGACCTTCAGGTTTGCTTTAATAACATTGCTTAGTTTTTCAACAGCAAACTCTCTGGTAATTGTTACTTCTTTCACATCTTTTGAAGGCAAATCATACATGGCATCAGTCATAATGGCTTCGCATATAGAGCGTAATCCCCTGGCCCCAAGTTTAAATTCAATAGCTTTATCTACAATATACTCTAGCACATTTTCTTCAATGTTTAGAGTAATACCGTCCATTTCAAAGAGTTTAGCATACTGTTTTACTAGTGCATTTTTAGGTTCAGTAAGAATGCGTAAAAGAGCATCTTTATCGAGGGCATTCAGGTAGGCAACAATGGGCAAACGACCTACTAATTCAGGAATAAGTCCGAATTTTTTTAAATCCTGAGGACCGACATAATTGATAATATTATCAAGGAGCATATTTTTGTCGTTATTTTGGTTCTGATAACCAATCACATTAGCTTTCATCCTTGTTGCGATTATTTTATCAATGCCATCGAAAGCGCCTCCGCATATAAAAAGAATATTTTCGGTGTTGATTTGTAGCATTTTTTGTTCGGGGTGTTTACGTCCACCTTTTGGAGGAACATTGATCACAGAACCTTCGAGTAGTTTAAGTAGGGCTTGTTGCACGCCTTCACCCGAAACGTCTCTGGTGATAGATGGGTTATCTTTTTTCCTAGCGATTTTATCAATTTCATCAATAAAAACGATTCCTCTTTCAACTGCTGCAATATCGTAATCGGCTACCTGAAGCAGGCGCACAAGAACACTTTCAACATCTTCGCCCACATAACCCGCTTCTGTAAGAACTGTTGCATCGGCTATGCAAAAAGGGACATCGAGCATTTTTGCAATGGTTTTAGCCATTAAAGTTTTGCCTGTTCCTGTTTCTCCTACAAATATCACATTTGATTTTTCAATTTCAATATCGTTTTTTGCGCCTTTATCAAAATGCATGATGCGCTTATAATGATTGTAAACAGCTACGGATAAAATTTTCTTGGCAGCTTCTTGTCCAATTACATATTCGTCGAGATATGCTTTAATGTCTTTGGGTTTTCTCAGTTTGAATTTACTGAATTTTGATTTTGAAGATTTTCCTTCTTCTTTAATAATTGATTGTGCCTGATCAACGCAAAAATCACAAATATTAGCATTGATACCCGTTATCAAAAGAGTAACATCTTGCTTTTCTCTTCCACAAAAGGAGCATTTTTTATTAATATCTTTAAAACTGTCTTTACCCTTGTTCATTTTTTATTTACTTTTTGCTCTTATTAAGACTTCGTCAATCATGCCATATTCTTTAGCCTCATCAGCTTTCATCCAGTAATCCCTGTCGCCATCTGCCCATATTTTATCATAGGTTTGTTTAGAGTGATGGGCAATAATTTCATAAAGTTCTTTTTTCAACTTTTGTATTTCTCTTGCTGTGATTTCAATATCTGAAGCCTGCCCCTCAACACCACCCATAGGTTGATGAATGAGTATTCTGGAATGTTTGAGTGCTGTTCTTTTTCCTTCGGCACCGGCACACAACAAAACAGCTCCCATAGAGGCTGCAATACCTGTACAGATTGTGGCTACATCAGGAGCTATATACTGCATGGTGTCGTAAATGCCTAATCCTGCATAAACAGAGCCACCCGGTGTATTCAAGTATATTTGGATGTCTTTTTTTGCGTCAGCAGATTCAAGAAAGAGCAACTGTGCTTGAATGATATTGGCTACATAGTCGTTGATTGGAACACCCAAAAATATAATTCTGTCCATCATCAGCCGAGAGAATACATCCATTTGAGCTACATTAAGCTGGCGTTCCTCAATAATGGTAGGTGAAATGTAATTGTTATAAACAGATGTTACCTTGTCGAAAGTTGTACTGCTGATGCCTCTGTGTTTTATGGCATATTTCCTGAATTCATCAAATGTTGACATACCTGAAATGTTGTTAAGTTAATATTATGAAGCAAAGGTATAAAAAAAAACAAAACTCAACACTTAAATGAATTTCATAAATGAGAAGAACCTATTTGAGTATTGTTGATAAAGTAAGGAGGTTGTAAACAAAATGAAATTCACACAGAATCAAAGTGCGAAAAAATCAATCTTATGTCTTTAGATAAAAAATTCTAATTGCCAATACAAGATACACAAGTAATAAAATAAATACTTGGTATAGAAAAAGGAAAAAATTAGTAGCCGAAAATATCTTCGAGGCTCAAAAATTTTATTTCTCCATATCTTGACAATTCTTCAAGGTTAAGGGATTCCTTTTTACCTAAAACAAGAAGAATAAATTTTTTATTTTTGACATATCTTTCCTGAAATCTCTTCAGATCATTAAAGCTCATTTGTTGGGCATAATTATACATATCTCGTCTGATGTCAAAATCATGTCCCATTCTTCGGGCTCTTTCATAATTGAACAAAATTGAAGACTTTGTAATACGTTCGGTGCGGATTTTCTCCAGAGTAGCTTCTCGTGCTGTATTAAAGCTGTTTTCTGATTCGGGCATGACGTTTAACAAGTTATTCATACCCGAAGTAGCTTCAGGCAATTTATCATTTTGTGTTCCTATAAAAGTCATTATATAATGACTGCGGTCTGGGCGCGAAGGTGTTCTGAAGTTGGCGTAAGCTGTATAAGCCAAACCCTTTGCTTCTCGTAGTTCCTGAAAAACCACCGATGACATCCCGCTCCCAAAGTATTCGTTAAACATGCCTATTTGGGGTAGCAAATCGGAGTTGTAGGCTTCAGATTTCGACAACATAACTATCTCAACCTGTGTCATATCATAATCAACAACATAAACGATATTCCTGTCTGTGGGCTGCTCAACAAAAAGAGTTTCCTCCGGGATTGGTTTTAGTGTTTTTGGTGTTTTGTGATATCTGTTCATTAAATCTGTCACTTCTCTTGTTGATTGTGAGCCATAATACAAGATGTGATGTGTGTATGAATTGATTTCTTTAATAATGGATACAAGTTCTGCTGGAGTAAGACTTCGGAGTTCCTGTTCACTTAAGATATTTGTAAATGGAGATAGATTTCCATAGGTTCCATAATTAAGCATGGCTCCCATCAAAATGGTGTTTTTATTGAGCTTGCTGTTGGTACGTTTTTTAAGAATATCTTCGACAAGATTTGCCAAAGCTTCCTGGTTTCCTTGAACATCTTTGAGCAGTTTTTCGAGCAGGATGATACCTTTTTCCATATTCTCGCTCAAACCGCTAAGAGAAAGTGTTATTTTATCCTCAGAGCTACGGGCATAAAAAGTGCATCCAATTTTGTAGAACTCCTGAGCCAGAAGTGCAGGTGTTAAATTCGATGTCCCAAGAAAATTGAGGTATTCAAAAGCAATGGCAATTTTTTTATTGTGGTTGCTTCCCATATCATAGACATAGAAAATAGAAAAAGTGGGGCTTTCAAGATTTTTAGTGTATAAAATTTCAATGCCGTTTCTCATTTCAAGATGTTCTATATCTCTCTCATAATCTAAAAATACCGGTGTAGCAGGTGCTACTTCTCTTGCAATAATGTCATTAAAAAAAGCAGACTGTACATTCCTGTTAATTTGGACCGGTGTGATAAGGGGTTTTTCAATTTTGTGTGTTTCAGGGCGTGGTCCTGTTCTTTTATACACAACCACATAATTATCGTTGTAATGCAATTTAACAAATTCAATGATGTCCTGTTTTGTAATCCTTGCCATTTCATTGATGCGATTAATCCTGTCTTCCCAATTAATATCCTGAACAAAAGCAGTAACCATAGCTGAGTTACGTGCATTGTTGCTTTCAAATTCGCGAATTTCAGATAGCCTAAAATCAGCAATAATGGCGTTAAGATACCAATCGGGAAAGTTTCCGGTTTTAATAAGATCAAGCTGAGATAGAAGAAGGTCTTTTACTTCTTCAAGTGTTTGACCTTGCTTTGGGGTGCCATAAAACATATGGGCAGTGTAATCTTCCTTAGAATAAAGAGAAGAACCACCATTAAGAATTTTCTGAGACTGTAAAAGATTAAGGTCTATAAGCCCAGCCATACTGTTAGAAAGAATGCTGTTGATGATGAGAAGGTAATTGGTGTGCTCGGATTTAAAACCATTGAAGCGGAAACCAATGCGAAGGCTCTCCTGATCGGGGCCAAAAACTTCTTTAATGATTGGAGCCGTAATAGGAGTCTGAGTTTGGAAATTGTAACGGGTTAAAGGTACAGGTCTTAATGTTCCGAAAGTTGCGTTAATTCTTTCAATAGCAACAGCCGGATCAAAGTCCCCAGATAGAATAATAGCCATGTTATTGGGGACATACCTTGTGTTGTAATAATTTTTAAGACTTAACAAAGAAGGGTTTTTCAGATGTTCGGGGTTACCCAGGGTTGTTTGGGTTCCGTAGGGATGAGTTGGATAAAGGCCATTCATAAAAGCTTCAAACAAATTGCGACCATCGTTATCCATGCTCATGTTTTTTTCTTCATACACTGTTTCAAGTTCTGTGTGGAATAAACGGAATACAGGTTTAGAAAATCTTTCGAATTCAATATCGAGCCACTTCTCAAATTGATTGGAAGGAATATTATTAATGTAAACTGTCTGCTCAACGGAAGTATAAGCATTAGTGCCTTTAGCACCAATTGCAGAAAGCATTTTATCATATTCATTGGGAATTGCAAGTTTTGAAGCCAAATTGGAAATGCTGTCAATTGCTTTATACAAGTTTCTTCGCTCATTATTATCCGTAAGTGTTCTGTAAATTTCAAAAAGACTGTCTATCTTGTTAAGAAAAACAACTTCCTGTTCATAATCCATTGTACCAAAGTTTTGAGTGCCTTTGAACATCAAATGCTCGAGATAATGAGATAATCCGGTATTATCGGAGGGGTCATGTTTTGAACCTGTTCTTACTGCAATAGAGGTTTGAATACGGGGTTCGTCCCTATAAACCGACATGTAAACTTTGAGACCGTTTTGTAGGGTGTAAATCTGCACTTTTAAGGGGTCCCCCGGAACCGTATCCAGACGGTAAGTCTGTGCAAAAACCGAAAACTGATTGGTGAGAAAAAGCAATAAAATGCTTGGAAATAAAAAAATTATTTTTTTCATGAATATTATTTTTAAAACTATTTACCTCCAAAAATAGCAAAAGTTTTTCACTCCTTACTGATTCATTTATAATTTATGACAATGTTCGTAATAGGAGACATCTAACCTTGGCCATAAATTGTTTTTGGCAGGCTCACAAAGACAAATTACAGGGTTGCTGGGTTTTAGTAAAAATCAGATTTGCAGCAAATTTACAACTCAAAAACCTTAAAGAGAACAGGGAAAAAAGAAAAAAATCAGAAATTCTTAAAGAATCGTTTTTGAAAAATAAGTATTATGAAAACACCCACAGTTATAGAGGCGTCGGCAATATTAAAAACGGGTCTGAAGAAAATGGCGTGGTCTCCTCCCCAGAAAGGAATCCAATCGGGCAGATATCCCTTGAAAATCGGGAAATAAAGCATGTCAACCACCCTACCGTGCAAAAAGCCTGCATAGCCACCTTCGGGAGGAAAAAGACTTGCAGTTTGGAAGAAACTTTCGTTGAAAATAACTCCGTAAAAAGCACTATCGATGATGTTACCTAATGCGCCTGCAAAAATAAGTGAGATGCAGATAATGAGGCCCTGATGTGCATTTTTCTTATGTAGGCCATAAATGTACCAGCCAATAAAAGCAACAGCCAGAATGCGAAAAAGAGTCAGAATCACTTTGCCCATTTCTCCGCCAAATTCCATTCCGAAGGCCATTCCGTAATTTTCGGTAAAATGAATGATAAACCAGTTGCCTGCTACATTAATTTCGTCACCAAGTTGCATGTTGAGTTTGACCAAAAATTTACTTAACTGGTCAATAAAAAGGACAATAAAGATGGTAATAAGAGACTTTTTCAAAAGACACTTGTATTTAAAGTCAGACTATTTACCCTGCTTTTGTTTTAATTTGGCTTCCATACTTAAAGTAGCATGAGGAACGCTGCGCAGACGTTCTTTTGAAATGAGAAGTCCTGTAACACGACAAATGCCATAAGTTTTGTTTTCGATACGAATGAGTGCATTTTCGAGATCGCGGATAAACTTCATCTGTCGGGCAGCAAGGCGACTGTTTTCTTCCTTAGACAAGACCTGAGAGCCTTCTTCCATTACTTTAAATGTTCTGGAGGTATCGTTGGTGTCGTTTTCATTTATTGTGGTATAAGCTTCTGTAAGAAGTTCAAGGTCCTTACGAGCTTTGTCAAGTTTATTTAAGATAATTTCTTTAAACTCTTGAAGTTCATCATCGGAATATTTATTCTTGATTTTTTCTGTCTGTTTATCCATGATTCTAGTTATTAATTATTATTTTTTTCAATTTTCAGAAAGACTTTTATGTCCTCCAAAATTTCAACTTCAATTTTATTATGGTCATTGATCAAATTTTCCGTTACAATAAGATTTTGTGCCAGAATTTCGGTACAAATATAAGAAATATTATTGTTAACGGCTGAATTTATTTCATTATGTGATTCGATATACAATGTAATTTTATCGGTAACTTCCAAACCTTGTTCTTTTCTTATATTCTGTACCCTGTTTATAATCTCTCTTGCAATGCCCTCTTCTATCAGTTCGGGGGTAAGTGTAATATCAAGTGCAATTGTAAAACCGTCATTGGTAGCAACCAGCCAACCGGGAACATCTTGTGTTGTAATGATGACATCTTCTGTTGTTAGTGTTACAGATTGGTTTTCGCAAGAAAAAATATAAACACCATCCTTTTCAATTTTGTTGATATCATCACTGTTAAAGTCCTGTACAACGGCAGCTATTTGCTTCATGATTTTGCCATATTTAGGGCCTAAAGTTTTAAAATTGGGTTTGATACTTTTTACAAAAATCCCTGCTGTGTCGTAAAGATATTCTGCTGTTTTTACATTCACCTCTGACAAAATAAGATTTTCAACTTTTCGCACCTGCTTTTCAAAGGCAGGGTTTAAAACAGGAATTAATATTTTGTTAAGGGGTTGTCTAACCCTGATGTTGTTTTTCTTACGCAAAGAAAGTATCATGGATGAAAACTTCTGAGCCAACTGCATTCTTTCTTCCAAATCCTTGTCAATACTGTTTTGTTGAAAAACAGGGAAGTCTGTCAGGTGAACAGAAATGGCATTGTGTTTTGAGGTCACATTATTCAAATCCAGAAAAAGTTTATCCATAAAGAAAGGAGCAATAGGAGCAGAAAGGCGTGCAATGGTATCAAGGCAAGTGTATAAAGTTTGGTAGGCAGCAATTTTATCGTGAGAATATTCTCCTTTCCAGAAACGGCGTCTGCACAAGCGCACATACCAGTTGCTCAGATATTCGTCAACAAAATTCTGAATCAAGCGCCCTGCTTGTGTTGGTTCAAAATTATCGTAAGCAGCATCTACATCTTTTATAAGGGTATTCAATTCAGAAATTATCCATCTGTCAATTTCAGCCCTTTCTTGAAGGGGAATATCCTTTTCTTTATAAGTAAATCCATCAATATTGGCATAAAGTACAAAAAAAGCATAGGTGTTATACAAAGTGCCAAAAAATTTACGCTGTACTTCGCTGATACCTTCTGCATCAAATTTTAAATTATCCCAGGGCTGTGCATTGGTTATCATGTACCATCGAGTAGCGTCAGGGCCAAATTTTTCGATGGTTTCAAATGGATCGACAGCATTTCCTAATCTTTTTGACATTTTATTACCGTTTTTATCCAGTACAAGCCCGTTGGAAACTACTGTTTTAAAAGCTACTGAATCAAAAAGCATAGTTCCTATAGCATGTAAAGTAAAGAACCAGCCTCTTGTCTGATCTACTCCTTCAGCAATGAAATCGGCAGGGAAATATTTTTTCTCATCAATGAGGTTCTTGTTTTCGAAGGGGTAATGTAACTGGGCATAGGGCATGGCACCGCTATCGAACCATACATCTATCAGATCAGCTTCTCTGTACATGGCTTTACCGTCTTGAGTAGCCAGAATAAAATCATCTGCATAAGGTCTGTGAACGTCCTTTAATAAAAATTCAACAACTTTATAGGCCAGCTTACGCAATCCTGTTTCTTCATTCCTATCAATTACACAATTAATTCGTGCATTAAAATCATCTCTTTCTTCAGTTGTGAAAATTGTTTTGTATTTCTCAACAATATCTCTGAGGTAATCGAAGCTGTAAAGGTTGGCTTCAACAGCCTTAAAGGCTTCTGTTTTTAACTCTTCCACACTTCCAATACATTTGAATTCTGTTCTGTCTTTATCCACCCATATTGGAAGGGGAGTGCCCCAATACCTGCTACGCGAAAGATTCCAGTCAACGAGGTTTTCAAGCCAGTTACCAAAACGACCGGAACCGGTGCTTTCGGGTTTCCAGTTGATGGTTTTGTTAAGCTCAATCATGCGTTCTTTGAGTGCTGTTGTGCGGATAAACCAAGAGTCCAGAGGGTAATACAATATGGGTTTGTCGGTGCGCCAGCAATGTGGGTATGAGTGTTCGTACTTTTCAACTTTAAATGCTTTGTTTTCTGCCTTCAACTTGATGACTATATCCACATCGACAGAGTTGTCTTTAGAGGGGTCGAAATTTGTATCATATTCAGGTTTTACATAGCGCCCAGCAAATTCAGCCATTGTTTCAATAAACTGTCCTCGTTTATCAACCATCGTCAATGCGCCTAAACCATATTGTTTGCCAACCCTGAAGTCATCAGCACCAAAACTGGGTGCAATATGTACGATACCGGTACCATCTTCTGTGGTTACAAAATCGCCAAGAACTACCCTGAAAGGATTTCCTTCTTCAGGCTTTGCATAAGGCATCAATTGTTCGTAGTTGATATTTTCAAATTCACGTCCTGAAAACTCACCTAAAACTTTAAAGGGGATATTTTTGTCTCCTTCTTTATAATCTTCAAAAGGCAGATCTGCATTCTTTTCAGGAAAATATTTAGAAACTAAATCTTTGGCAACAACAAGGCTTACAGGAATGAAAGTGTAAGGATTAAAAGTTTTTATCAGTAGGTAATTAATTTTTGCACCTACTGCCAGTCCTGTATTTGATGGAAGAGTCCAAGGAGTAGTAGTCCATGCAAGAAAATACACATCAGTATCAGTTAAGGAAAAGAGTTTTTCGGATAATTTATTTCTAATGACTTTAAACTGTGCAACTGCAGATGTGTCCTTAACATTGCGATAACAACCGGGCTGGTTAAGTTCATGGGTGCTTAATCCGGTACCTGCAGCAGGGGAATAGGGTTGTATAGAATAACCTTTATACAAAAGACCTTTCTCATAGAGTCTTTTCAGAAGCTGCCATAGTGTTTCTATGTAATTGTTTTCAAAGGTGATGTAAGGATTGTCCAGGTTTACCCAATAACCCATCATCATGGTAAGCTCGTCCCATTCTGATTTAAACTTCATAACATCCTTACGGCATTCGTTGTTATAATCAGCTATAGAAATCTTTTTACCAATGTCTTCTTTAGTTATGCCAAGGCTTTTTTCAACACCCATTTCAACAGGCAGACCATGTGTGTCCCAACCGGCTTTGCGTTCAACAAGAAATCCTTTTTGTGTCTTATAGCGACAGAAAATATCTTTAATAGCTCGTGCCATCACATGGTGAATGCCTGGTTTCCCATTTGCAGAGGGAGGTCCTTCATAAAAAACAAATGGTAGCGCATTTTTGCGGATGTCTATACTTTTTTGAAAAATATCATGTTTTTCCCAGTAGTTTCTTATTTCTTTTCCAATCTCAGATAGTTGTAATTGCTTATACTCTTTGTATTTCATTTCCTTTTCTTGTTTAGACTTTTTTTGAATTTGCAAAATTACTAAAAAATCCTGCTTTATTACATTTTATCATGAATGATTAGGGATAAAAAAGGGATTTTGTTGTGCCTCAATTTAATAATTTAATAATTATTTTTGATAAACACAGATAAAAACATAGATGCAATACTCACTATCATTTAATAGTAATTAAATTGACTCCTTGATTGAAATTTTTTAATTATTTTTTTTATTAAAATATAATTTGATTAAATTTGTCAATAATATTATAATGCTTGTGCGAAAATTTTGAAATGCAAGTGCGAATACATCTAAATGTATTTCAAAAGTGACCAATAAGTTATAACCCTTATTAGAATGAAACTATCAGTTTGTTTTCTTTTGTGTCTGTTTTTATGTTTTGAAATACCAAACATACTTATTGCTCAACATAATAATATGCCCAAGCCTTTAAGGGTAGGGGTTTATGATAATCCTCCAAAAGTATTTATGAATGAGGATGGAAATCCTGACGGGATATTTATTGATATTGTAAAGTCAATTGCAGAAAATGAAGACTTAGAAATCGAATATGTTTTTGGTGAATGGTCCGAACTTATTTCTATGTTACAGCATAACGAAATAGATGTTATGCCCGATGTTGCTTATACAACAGAAAGAGATTCATTATTTAGTTTTAATAAGCTGCCTGTTGTTGGTTCATGGTTGGAAGTTTATACAACAAGACCATCTTCAATTAATTCCGTTTCTGACCTTCAGAATAAAAGAATTGGTGTTTTAAAGGGTTCTGTTCAGGAAGAATATATCAGAAACGATTTTAGAAATGATTTTGATTTGAGCTATGAGATGTTAATATACAATAATTATACGGATTTAGTAGCAGCTTTAAAAGAGAAGAAAGTAGATGCGATAGTTGCCAGCAGTTTTTTTTATTTTTCTCCTTTATTCAGTGATGATATTTTTACTACTGGTATTGTCCTCAGGCCTAGTGAGCTATTTTATGCTTTTAATAAAAACGCAAGATGTGATTTGGTTGAACTTTTCGACAGAAATATATCATCAATGAAAAATGATGCGAAATCTGATTACTATAAGTCTTTGCATCGTTGGTTAGATAAAGACAAACTTCAGATAATTCCAAGCTATATGATTTGGCTATTGGTAATTATAGCTGCAATTTTGTTATTTGTATCGGTATTTGCTATTATCCTGCGGTATATTGTAAAAGCAAAAACAAGAGAATTGCTATTAAAAAATAAGGAATTATGTGCTGCAAAAGAAAAGGCTGAGGAAAGCGACCGACTTAAATCGGCATTTTTGATAAACATGTCTCACGAAATCCGAACACCTATGAATAGTATTCTTGGTTTTTTGAATTTACTCAAAGAACCAAACTTGGTTGAAACGGAGAAGGAAGAATATATCAGCTTGGTAAATTCTGGCGGACAACGTCTTCTGGAAACAATAAATGACATCATTGAGATATCAGGTATTGATGCCGGCACATTAAAAGTAGTAAATGAGGATGTTAATATTGCTGATTTCATGCAATCTAATATTGATTCATTCAAAGATTTAGCTGGTCAGAAAGGACTTGAACTAACCATTATAAGGCAAATTTCGGATACTTCATTGTTCGTTGAGACCGACCGTCAGAAACTTAACAGTATTTTTGAAAAACTGATAAGAAATGCCATTAAATTTACGGATAATGGTAGTATCGGAATAGGCAATTTTGTAGAAGATGATGCATTGTTTTTCTTTGTAAAAGACAGTGGAAAAGGTATTCCTGCCGATAGAATTGATGCTGTATTTGATCGCTTCATTCAGGCGGATATAAACATCACGCGAGCCCACGAAGGTTCCGGACTTGGACTAGCAATAGCAAAATCATATACAGAAGCTCTCGGTGGAAAAATAAAAGTAAAATCAGAACTTGGAAAAGGTAGTACTTTTTTATTCTCAATTCCTAATAGAATAATTTATAGAAATCCCGAAAAAGTAACACCATTGGATTATGATTCAACGAAATTTACTTTACCAAAGGATTTTATCCTACTTGTAGCGGAGGATGATGAAGGCAGTTTTAAATTGATACAAATTGCTCTGGCCAAGGAGCCTATAAAGATATTACGCACAGAAAACGGTGAAGATACCGTTAGGGCTGTAAAAGAAAACCCTGACATATCTTTAATTTTAATGGATATTAAAATGCCGGGGATGGATGGACTTGAAGCCACTAAAAAAATAAGAGAATTCAATAAGGGCATTCCTATTATTGCACATACCGCGCATGCTTATTCTGACTATATGGAAAAGATTTATGAGGCCGGATGTAATGACTATGTCCCTAAGCCGGTATCTAGCAATGAACTAAAATTTAAGCTGTATAAATATACTTTGTAAAAATAATTTCAAATAAAGTATGTTGAAAAAGTTAAAAGGAAATACCCAGTACAAAATAGATATTATTTGCTTGAGGATTGGTAATAACAGAAGCAGTTACAGGTAAACTGAAACTGTCGGTTATCTGAATGGTTTTCCCCGCAGTCACACCTGCATTTACAACTCCTGCTGTATTTCCATAAAGCCCATCTTTTGGTGTAAACCCTAAAAATGTTTGAATTTCTCCTGCTTTAGTGCTAAATGTGTAGGTTACTTCAGCATATGCAGAGTAATTCTGAGCTCCAGTGGCATTTTTATCACAACCATATACATAAGCTCCCGCAAGAAATGAAACAGGAATTTTTTCTGTTCCATTCCATATTATTGAGCCCTCTAGAAGATGTCCGGTTGTTGCATTGTCAAAGTTAAAATACTTTTCTGGTTTTAAAATGGGAACACCTGAAACCGGAAGAAAATAATCTGTCAACTCTACCGAAAAACCGGCAACATCATAAGCTATCTTAAAATCAATTTCATTATAGGTTCCGTTGGTGCTAAAAGCCCCCCAGTAACCTAATTTGAAACCACTTTTGTGGGCAAATTCAAATGATGGCTGTATGCTTGGTGCTGATCCAAAATCCTGCCCACGCCATACATAGCGACTGTATAAATCAACACCAATATTAAATCCTGAAGTATTTTCTTCCTGAGCACTTACCAAAAAACAACTTATACTCATTAGAAAAGAAAACAGTAGTGATAAGTTTAACTTTTGCATATTTTTTATCTTAAAATTATTTGTTTGCCTGTGTAAATCAAAACATCATTTCTGCTGATGGTATAAAAATAGAAACCTTGTTTAAACGAGGACACGTCTATTTTTCTATTTGAATTATCCAAGTTAAAGTTCTGCACAATTTGTCCAGTGTTGTTGTAAAAAGTAATGGATATGCCATCAAAAGATGAAAAAGCCAAGTTGATTAATAATTTATCTGATGCAGGATTGGGAAAAAGAAAAGGTAAGTCAGACATCAATTCCACTTCTGAATTGGGCACTAATATAGGATTACAATCAATAGTATCAATTGATTTATTAATAACTTTTTCAAATAGAAGTTTATGACCTGCATCATTAAGATGAATTCCATCACCGTTGTCGTAAATGCTTAATATAAAACCATTGGTGTCTGCAATACCCGTCCAGAAATCTATAGCAAAAGATCCGTAATGTGCAATTATAGAGTCTCTTACATCCATTTGGATTTGTATCTGTGATGGATCTGAAAAATTTCTTGGTTGGGTGGTGCAAATCCATGTCTTAACACCTGCAAGTGAGGCTGTCGCGTTAAGCAAAGAAAAATTATCCAATTGCTGCATTACACTTATATTATTGGCTGCGTCATTTGAGGGCATATTAACTATGATTGCAAAAGGGTTGTAAATGAGAGCCATAGAAATATTTCTTAATGTGTCAATAGTGATATTGACACCTGGTGGAATAGTCGTTCCGGTGGGTAAGATATGATATGTTGTATAACCTCCCTTCGACAGATTAATAACTGAATAGCGTGTGTTTTTCTGAAAAATAGTTTTTCTGTAACGGTTCACCCATGAGCTATCTGGAATGGATGCCCCTGCACCATATCCTGTTGAAGAGCCCAAGACAACTATCGGGCATGTAACAGTATCATCCACTATTTGAAAAACAGCATCACTCATATCCAAAAGAGTGTCTGAGCTAATTTTAACAAGACAATTAACCGAAGGATTTATGGGTATTGTCCATGGATACTCTTTGAGATAGGCAGGTAAAGTATCCAGTGTTATCCAGTTAGCACCCTGATTTACTGAATATTCAATTATAACTTTGTTGATATTTGTACTACTCCAAATAATGGAAGGGGTTTTTCCTATTTGCCATAATTCCCCACCATTTGGTGATTCAAGACTAAGGGCAGGAGATCCGAACATGGGTTCATGGTCATATATTAATTTCATAGCACCCAGATAATAAAAACCATAAGAATTATTGTTATTCGGACCTTTCTCTACAACAATTGTTATGGTGCTGTCTGCTGCAGGAAACATGGAGTCTGTAACGATAACCGATGTGTTGGAGGAGGGGTTTAAAAAAAGGGGTGTCGTCGTTAAACCAATGATGTTGTATTTTGTTTCTCTGTTATCTGAGGCCAGGCGTGAAGCAAAAATTATAATAGTGTATTTTTTTTGAACATTCAGTCCAGTAAAAATCAAACCACCGGTAGGTTCTGTTTTATTATCAAAAGAAAGAGTGTTGCCGAAAAAACTGTCACTTGTGGCAGAGGAAGGAAAACCAACAGATTGATCTGGGGTTTGTGTTCCGGCAGTGTTGATGCTGTTAAAAGAATCATCAACCAAAACACTAATCCCTGTCGTATAACCTTGGGAGTTTATCAGACCTGTAATCTGTCCGTTGGTTGCATTGGTTAAGTTATTCCATGGTAATGAAGAACCTATGCTTCCGAAATCTAACAGCACCGTGTCCTTCTGGGCAAATAAAATATTAAAACTTAACATAAATGAAAAAAACATAAAGAGTACTGTAAGTTTGTTTCCCATTTTTATTATTCGCATCTGGTTTTATTTCAAATGAATATCTGTTATCAAAAGTAGCATGTTTTTTTTATCTAAGCAAGTATCTCTATATTTTTAAAATATTATAAATGAAACCTCAAGAAAGGCCTGATTATGTAGCTGAAAAAAATGTTGGACAAAATGGGTTAAAAAATAAGACCCATAACACTAAAAAAATTATTTTTGTAAATTAAATAAACCCAAGAAAATTGTCAACAAAGGGAAATATTGCAGAAACACCATTGATGAAACAATACCTGAGCATAAAGGCTAAGTATCCTGATGCCATATTATTGTTCAGAGTGGGTGATTTTTACGAAACATTTTCGGAAGATGCTGTTACTGTTTCACAGATATTAGGCATTGTGTTAACAAGAAGAGCCAACGGTGCAGCTACATATGTTGAACTTGCCGGATTTCCGTACCATTCGCTTGATACTTATCTTTATAAGCTGGTTAAAGCCGGTCATAGGGTAGCTATCTGCGAACAACTCGAAGATCCAAAAATGACAAAAACCATTGTCAAGCGTGGAGTAACAGAATTGATAACCCCCGGTATATCATACAACGACAAAATATTAGATAATAAAAGCAATAACTTTCTGGCTTGTATCCATCTGCTGAAAAAAGATACAGGTATTTCTTTTCTTGATGTCTCAACCGGAGAATTTCTAATAGCTCAGGGAAGTATAGAATACATTGACAAACTCATCCAGAGTTTTAAGCCCAGCGAAGTTATTGTTCAGAAATCGAAAAAAGCTGAGTTTGCAGACTTGTTTGGCTCAAAATTTTACACCAATTCTCTTGAGGACTGGTCTTTTACCATAGATTTTACTCAGGATTTGCTGTTAAAGCATTTTGAGACAACTTCCCTTAAAGGTTTTGGTATTGAGAATCTTGAAAACGGAATCATAGCTGCCGGAGCTGCACTACATTATTTGGCAGAAACACATCAGAACAAACTGGCTCATATCAGTAAAATATCACGTATTGATGAAGACAATTATGTTTGGCTTGATAAATTCACCATCAGAAATTTAGAACTGATTGGCTCTTATAACGAGCATGCGAAAACACTCATAGATGTGGTGGATACTACATTGTCGCCAATGGGTTCCCGCCTTATGAAGCGATGGATTGTCATGCCCCTTAAAGACAAAATTAAAATAAAAAACAGACATGAGATTGTTGAATGTCTCATAGGAGAGGATGTTTTCAGGGAATCGTTATCACAAAATATTAAAATTATTGGTGATATTGAGCGTCTAATTTCCCGTGTTTCTGTTGGCAAAGCAGGTCCCCGTGAAGTTATACAGATTAAAAGAGCACTTGAAGCTATATCTCCGATTAAGACAATTTGTTTGTCGTCAAAGAATGAAGCACTCAGAACTATAGGAGAGAAACTGAATCCCTGCCAGCAGATAAGAGATAAAATCGAAAAGCAGATTAATTCTGACCCTCCGGCGCTTGCTAATAAAGGAAATGTTATAAGAGAAGGTATTTCCGAAAAACTTGACGAACTTAGGGAAATACTTTATTCAGGGAAAGATTATCTTGCAAAAATTCAGACACGCGAAATTGAACGTACCGGCATACCTTCTCTGAAAGTTTCTTTTAACAGTGTTTTTGGGTACTACTTAGAAGTAACCAATGCTCATAAAGAAAAAGTTCCTGATGACTGGCAACGTAAACAAACACTCGTAAGCTCAGAGCGTTATATCACTGAAGAACTTAAAGTTTATGAAGAAAAAATTCTTGGAGCAGAAGAAAAAATCCTGACATTAGAACTTGAAATTTTCAATGAACTTTTGTCCAATATTGCTGATTATATTGAACCGATACAACTCAATGCCTCATTAATAGCTCTGTTAGACTGTTTGCTTTCTTTTGCCGAAAATGCACGAAAATTTAATTACATAAGACCTGATATTAATGACTCTTATATTATTGACATCAAACAGGGGCGTCATCCGGTTATCGAACAACAACTGCCACCCGAAGAAAAATATGTGGCCAATGATGTATATTTAGACAATGACAACCAGCAGATTATCATAATCACAGGACCAAATATGTCAGGGAAATCTGCTTTGTTAAGGCAAACAGCTCTGATTGTTCTTTTAGCTCAAATAGGAAGTTTTGTTCCTGCTCAAAGTGCTTCAATCGGAATCATAGATAAATTATTTACACGCGTTGGTGCTTCAGATAATATCAGCTCCGGGGAGTCTACCTTTATGGTTGAGATGAATGAAACCGCCAGTATTTTGAATAATATTTCCAATCGCAGCCTTATACTTTTAGATGAAATAGGCAGAGGGACAAGTACTTATGATGGCATTTCCATCGCATGGTCAATTGCTGAGTTTCTTCATGAACATCCCTTGTTTAAAGCAAAAACATTGTTTGCAACGCATTACCACGAATTGAATGAATTGGCTAGTCTGTTGCCCCGCATTAAGAATTTTAATATCAGTGTAAAAGAAATTGGCAATAAAATTATTTTTATCAGGAAATTTGTCCCAGGGGGCACCGAACACAGCTTTGGTATTCATGTGGCACGTATGGCAGGTATGCCTTCATCTGTTGTTGAACGCTCACAGGAGATTTTAAAAAAGATGGAAAAATCACACAATGCTCAACACATTGAAAGCGGTAAATCAAAATCAAAAAATAAAGAAGATAAATTCCAGTTAAGTTTTATACAATTGAACGACCCCTTGTTAGAAGAAATAAGAGATGACATTGTAAATATTGACATCAACAGCTTGACACCGGTTGAAGCACTCATGAAACTGAACGAAATAAAAAAAATGCTAAAAAAATAATTTTTTTTATGTGTATTTATTTTTTTTGTATATTTGCACACTCAAAAAAGCGAAAATAGCTCAGTTGGTAGAGCACGACCTTGCCAAGGTCGGGGTCGCGGGTTCGAGTCCCGTTTTTCGCTCTTTTTTTTTATCATCTTTGCCCAGATGGTGGAACTGGTAGACACGCAGGACTTAAAATCCTGTGGCCATTGCGGCCGTGCGGGTTCGATTCCCGCTCCGGGTACTTTCTAAGAACGAGTGTAAGTAATGAGCAAAAGCAAAATTCTTACACTCATTTTTTTTTCTGAAATTTACGCTAAAATTATGGGGTCAGGGTAAATTTCGGGTCAAGCGGAAAAGTTGGGGGAAAGATTAAAGTTCAATCAAACTCAAAAATCACTGATTTAATAAATTGCGATAATAAGTTGCTTTTTCGGTAAAACCAAGGTTATTGTTAATTTCAAAGAGGGCATTGATAAGCAATTTATCAGAACTGTTCAATTCAAATGCTTTTTCAAAATGAAAGAGAGCTTCATTTAAACGACCTGTATTAAAATAAATTTTCCCCATATTGAGTCTGTGATCATAAGAATCGGGTTTTATTTTTAAAAAACGATCATTGATTTCTATGGCTTCATCAGGTTTGTTGAGTTTCAGATAAAGGTTGCTAAGACTTGTATAAGCATCAGCAAAACCGGGTGATAGTGCAATACAATTTTCATAATATTCGATGGCTTCTAGGTTTCTTCCAAGATTTTCGTTGTTCAGGGCTGTATAAAAATGCACCATATAGTCAGTAGAATCTAGTTCAAGGTTTTTCCTGAAGGAATTAAGTGCGAATTCATATTGTTCCAGATAAAAATAAGTTTTGCCTAAACTGAAAGATGCATTGTAGAAATCAGGATATATGTTCAAAGCCCTTTCAAAATTGTTTTTAGCGGCGTTGAGCATTTCTTTTTGTTTCTGTGGGCTTTTTTCTGTTTGCATGTATTCAATCAGAGCATTGGCATATAAATTATGTGCCTGTGCTGACCTTGATAAATAATGAATGTCGTTTTCAAAAAGAGAGAGGTGGTTATTCCAATCCTTGTTGCGGGTTATGGTTTTAAAGCCATAAAGCAAAAGAATTGCAGACATTGTTATTATAAATGGGGTAGGTAAATTTAGTTTCAGTTTTTTTTCAGTATATTTTATTTTAAAAATTTTAAAAATAAAAAAAGCCAGAATGATACAAAAACCCAGGGATGCCGTAAAAATGAGTCTTTCGCCTATCAATCCTGCCACAGGGGCTATTATATTCGAAAATGCACTGAGGGAAATAAGATAAAAAAGGATGCCAAAGGCAAGTATTTTCTGTTTATTGATATAAAAGAGACCGCATGCAAGTAAAAATAAGTGCATAAGCATGGCAATTAGAGCCCAGTGATTGCCTATTCCCACAATAGGTAACATATTATACCCGTAGTAAAATCCTAAGGGGTGAGGGAAAACAAGTAATTTAAAATAAAAAGCCATGGCAATAAAAGAGGTTCCCAATCTAATATTTAATGGCGTTTGTTTGTTGATGGGCATTTCGGCAAAATCAAGCTGACGGCCTGAGGCGGGAAGAATAGCAGCTGCTTCGTTTACATTAACAGCTGTAATGTTAATAACCGGATAATATTTTTTCCTGAAAAAGAAATTTTCGGTGGGGATGGCTATAACAGCAGCAAATAATACAAAAACAAATGCCTTCCTTTTAAAATCAAAATGGTCATTCAGTATAAAAACGAAAAGCAATACGAGTACTGCAGCAAAAAGATAAACCACATCATTCTCAAAATTTCCGGATATAAAATTTGCAATAACCAATATCGACAAAAGGATTAAAGAAATTATCTTATGTGAATGATAATTTTTTCTGAGTTTGAACAAAATAACAGGGATGGCTATAAGAAAGATATAAAATAGGTTCAGAATCAGTGTTTTAATTATAATAAGATGAACAATAGTAACAATAATAATAAGGCCAATATGGTATTTGTTTTTAATGTCAAAAATCAGGAGCAGGAATGCCATAAGGAAAAACATTTCAGAGAATAAACCAAAGAATACAAGCATCATTAAGGCCGGAATGAATGCTGAAACTAATAGAACTGAGGATTGTCGTCCATAGGTCAAAATGATAACCACAATATTCAATAAAAAAACCAAAGAGAGAAATTCCTGTGATTTTAAAAGCAGAGAAGAAAAACTAAAAACAACAGTGAAAATCAATATGATTAAATCAATAAGTTGTTTCCCTTTTGAGACATCATTAACAGTTGACTTTTCCGAGAAAGGTGAATATTTATGTTCTTTTATAGCAATTAAACCATTTTTAATTATTTGTGGGTTCTGCATAAGCCACAACAGAAATGAAAAAGCTAAAATCGCTAAAGCGAAAAATAGACAAGTGTTGATATAATAAAAGTGGGTAAGACCGGCGGCAATAACAGCAAGAGGTAAAGTAATAAACAAAAGTTGACGTGCATCAGGTTTGTAGAAAATGATAGCAGAAAGTGGTATCAGTGCTGCAAAAGGGATAATACTTTTTTTTGTAAGGAGTGCAAGAGTAAAAAAAACAAGGGAAATGAAAATGTTTTTAAGCAAGTTTGTTTTAATAAACTTCAGACTGTATTGAAGCGAAAGAAGTCCAAACATCAAAGCAAGAATCTCATCGCGGTTCTTAAGACTGGCAACAACTTCTGTGTGTATGGGATGGGCTGCAAATAAAAGTGAAACAATAAAGGGAAGTAGGATATTATAATTGAAAAAAATAAGTTTAAGTGAACGGAATAAAACAAGAATTAAAAGAGCGTAAAGCAAGGTGTTGATAAAGTGACCGGTATGAGGATTTTCTCCAAATATCTGATGTTCAATAGCATAGGATGCAAGCACTATTGGTCTGTATTCATAATCATTTCCGGAAGCATCTGAATAATAGGGTTTTGAAAAAATGTCAATCAGACCTTGAACTCCTTTGCCTGTGAGTACATGCCCTCTGGTAACAAGCTCATCATCAAGATTGTAGTTGTTATTAATAGTGTTGGCATAAAGGAAGAAAGCACCCACGAAAAGAATAATAGACAATATTTTTGAGTTGTCTTTGTATGGCTTATTCCGTTCGATTTTTGTTTGTGTGTTCTTTTGCATTAAATGAGGTATCTGAAACTGGAATGTAAAGATATAATATTCATTTCTTCCCTTTCAAAAAAAAATTGTAATTTTATTTCTCATTTAAAGAAATATATGAGCGAACAGATTGTTATTCTGAATGGCAGCCCTAAAAAGGAGAAAGGTAATACTGCATTTTTTCTCGATTTTTTTAAAAAAGGACTCTTTGATTCCGGTAAAATTATTAAAGAGTTTTATCTTTATGATATTCAGTGTCATAAGTGTTTGGGATGTCACAGGTGCTGGAAAGAGCAAAAATGTGTTCATGGGGATGAAACGGCTGCACTTCTGAATGAAATTATTAACTCTAAGTTGATCGTATGGGCTACACCATTGTATTTTTGCACGATGACAGCAAAATGCAAAGATTTGATGGAAAGGCTTACGCCTTTTGTCCAGCCTGTTATCAAAAATGATAACCGTCATAAAAAGACCACCATGCCCGATTTTGCATTGTTTTCGACATGTTTTTATAGAAATTCTGATCATTTTACTCCTATATCATTAACTTTTAAAGAAATCTGCTTTTGTCTCAATATAAACTACGTGTTTGAACTGCTTATTCCATCAGCACCCTACATTATCGACCACAAAGAAGACTTTGGTTATTTGTTAGATCTTGTTTACAAAGCGGGGAGAAGTTATGGTGAAAAAGCTCGTATCCCTGAAAATATTACTAGCGGTATTAAAGAAAATGATATTGAAAACAATCAACTTTTAAATTATCACAACCGCTTATATCGTTAGGATATTTATCAAAAAGGGGCATTATAATATATTTTGCTGCTTTTTTTCCATGAAAACACTCACAAAAGCTTTAATTTTATTAATCTAAAGCAAGGATTTTTAGGTTTTCAAGTATCCGCTCTTCATTTTCGGGTTCAAGCATCTCGACAAACATATTTGGAGAAAAATAGTCCAAAAGCAATGTAAGTGAATTTTGAGGGATTTTTAAATTTTGGGATGCTTTAAGTAAGTTTTCAGTTTTAATCATCAATGCATTTTTCCTTATTTCCTTTTCTTCTTTGCTTAGAAAAGTCATGCTGTCGAAATAGTTATTTACAGCATCATTAATATCTTTCCTGTAAAGTTTTAAATCTGCTAAAGGACCTTTCTTCCTTTCTTTTGCAAGTTTTTGCCATATAACTACAGAAGCCATCAATTCTTTGAAAATGAGTTTGTTCTTTTTCTCAATGAATGTTGATTCCGGAAGTTGGGCCTTTGATAATACATTTTTAATTTCTTCCAAATTATCAGTAGGTAAACTCCATAATGAGTGTTTAATGGGATAATACACAGTGCTGAACCATAAACCGGCATTCTTCTGACCTGCATAAGCGGTTAATGCTGCAAGTTCGGAATAGTTAAGGCGCATCGGGCAAACAGTTATTCCAAAACCGGTTTTTCTACGGGAACAATAATCGCTGAAGTATTCAATATTATTTAATACCTTTTCTAGATTGCCATTTTTTCGGATCTTTTTATAGGTTTCTTCATTGAGGCTATCTAAAGAGACATTTATTGAAAATAAGCCCTTATCGAGCATGGTTTTTATCCCCTCATCGAGGAAGTGTCCGTTTGTTTGAATACGGATGATACATTCAGGATTAATTTCTATAACCCGATGCCAGATTTTTCTGTAAAACGTTGACAAAAACGGTTCCCCTCCACTAAAACGGGTTTCTTTAAGATGCGGTAAAAAATCATCAAGCTGGATTAAGAAGGCATCATCGTATGGGAAAAGCACTTTTTCATTTACAGGAATATCTAAATTTTTACAAGAAGATGAAAAAGGGGAACACATGATACAATCAAGATTACACACATCATCAGCTTTAAAATCTATCATGGATGGGTATTCTTTCAAAACCGGATAGCTGTCAAACATTGAAGCATTAACAGAATTGTATCTTTCAGACACTAATGCATCTTTGCAAATTTTACAACCGTATTCAAGCTTATTTTCTTTTATCAAAAGGCGGAATGCTTTAAGCTTCTCTCCATTCCAGATTTCAGATATGCTTTCAGCAGGGTAATATCCTGCTGCAAAAGTATTGTTATGGCAACAGGCCAATACCCTTCCATACCGCTCAAAACGCATACTGTTAAATGGGGCATTACACAAATGTTTTTGTTCTTTTCTGCTCTTATTATAATGGTTAATACAGTTGCAAAGCCAAGACTCTTCACTCTTATAAGGGACTGATTTGATGATATTGTTTAATTTATTCCGAAGGGACATGTTTGTAAAAAGGCTTTCTCTACAAAATTAGTTTTTTATTTACTTTTGCAGAAAAAAAACATGGAAACACTACTCTCAATAAATACAGATTCTGAAATTTTTAGATGGGCAATATTACCTGTACTTATTTTTCTTGCCCGAATAACCGACCAGTCAATAGGAACACTAAGGCTTATGTTTGTAGCAAAAGGAATCCGTAATCTTGCCACAGCTTTGGGATTTCTCGAATCTCTTATCTGGCTTCTTGCTGTCAGTCAGATTTTTCAGCACTTAGACAACCCCATGACTTACATAGCTTATGCAGGTGGTTATGCCATGGGAAATTATATCGGAATCTTTCTTGAAAGCAAGATGTCTATTGGCAATGTGATGGTGCGTATTGTCCCCAAAAAGGATACAACAGAACTTCTGAACTTTCTGAGAAGTGAGAACTTTGCTGTTACTTCTGTTGACGGAGAGGGTTATCTTGGCCCCGTAAAAGTACTTTTTTCTGTGGTCAGCAGAAAAGAGCTTAAACACTTTATCGAAATAGTTAACAGGTATAATCCCAATGCCTTTTATACTATTGAAGATGTAAAAACCGTCAAACAAAGTGTGTCTGGAAGAAGAGAAGAAAAAAAGAAATCGGTGAAGGAAATAATGGCTGGGATTAAGAAAGTGAAGTAGGGATAAGAATTAAACCTGATAAATAGCAAATTTACCTGTAACGTTCAAGTCGTAACAGCCGAATGTTAATGGCAAAGAAAAGATTGCCGGATTGAAGACCCATTGTGGCTATTCCGATTACTTCACCTTTCATATTCAACAAAGGGCCACCACTGCTTCCATGCGTTATTGGAGTATTTGTTTGAATGAAATTTTTATCTTCCCTATATGCTGAAACTTTACCATCAGAGAAGGTATTACTTAATCCCTCAGGACTACTAATAATGAATACAGATTCACCTACTTCAGACTCAGCAGTTGCTATTGACAAATAAGGGAAACTTATATTATTAGATTTTTTGACTTTGAAAATAATCCAATCTTGCTCTTCATTTTTATCCAAGACATGTTCAATTGTATAGCTTCTACCATCTATTGTTTCAATTTTGGTTTTATTAATATGCATACCTTCAAAAATATGATAATTGCTGACAGCTGTTCCATTGCTGTTGATAAAAAACCCACTGCCCTGCGAAATATTTCTGTTGTTTTCAGCATAAATTATAAAAACAGCAGGATTACAGAGTTGAAATAAAATTGAAAAATCATTTGAGGCTATCATCAATTCAATCTGTCGTATTTTTTCACTTGGATATATTTCATTTGGTTTCAGAACGATTGCTTCTTGATACAATGACTTTGCATGGTTATATTCTCTATTTTCCATTGCCCTGTCTGCATTAATAATTAATTCCCTGTATCTGCGGTCATTCTCTCTTTGCTGACGCTCGTAAATTTTATTTTCACATTTTGTAATCCATTGATTTATTTCATTGTTATTTGCTTTAATTCGATGTGCATTTTCGAAAATTAACTTTGCTTCTTCATATTTGCCCTGATTGAATAGGGTTTTAGCATTTAATAACAGGGCATTATATTCCCTGTCTATTCTTTGAAGTTCAATTTGTTCAAGGCGGTTGTTAATTTCATCAATTTTATTTTGCGGATATGCTTCTTGAGGCTTATAAGCCATGGCCTCTTTATAGGTTTCTGAAGCTTTAACTAAATCACCTCTTCTTAAAAAATCATCTGCTTGCCTTACTAATAATCTGTATTCTTCATCTATAATGTTTTTATTTGCTTTGTTTATCATTTCGGGTGCATAAGGCAACTCTGGGAAAACATTAAGGGCTTGATTATATACGGGGATAGACTCATTCCATTTATTCAGGTTGAACAGGCTATCTCCCATTGCAATAAGTTCATTATATTGAATTCTTTTGTTAACCATGTTAATTGAATCATGAGCCTGTCGGATTTTGGAAGCCGGATAAGTTTCTCCCGTTTTTATGGTTTGCATGGATTCATAATAAGTAATTGCTGTTGTGAAATCTCTTACAGAAAACAGTGAATCTGCAATTGATTTATGATTATTGTAATTGTCATCAATTCTCTTTAATTCAGCGATTATTTCTTCGGTTTTCAGAATACTTGCTTTTGCTGCTGTATCTTCCTCTTTGTTTATAAGCGCTTCATTGTATAAATTTAGTGCCTGATTATACCTCCTTTGGTCAAAGGCTATGTCACCGTTAGCCATGGCTATTTGATAGGGCGTTCTTGTATCAATGTGCATGACGCGACTTCTTTGTGACACAAATTGCGTACTTTTATTATGATAAAAATTGCTGAGAGATGGTGTTATGTCAATTGTTTTCAGTTTCTGACATCTTCGATATACCCTATACAAATCGGCTGTCCAAAATCCGATAGCAATGGCCGTTGTTGCTATTGAAAAATTTCTTTGTGTTTGTGCATCCTGAAAAAATTTATCGCTTTGAGTAATCTCATAAGATGTTTTATAATTGTTGTAGCTTTCAACGGATTTGCTGTTAAAATATATGGCAGCAGCTACAGAACCATAAGAAGCCAGCCCTTTAATAAAATGGGTTTTGCGGTTATCCAGTCTGTAGTCTCCCCAGCCTGGTACCACCAAGGATTTGAGCAAATGACTACCTTGAGATATTACAAGCACAGGCGTAGCTCTGATTTCCACAAAAACTTCATCATTTAAAAACAAACCATCGTTACGGGCATCCCAGACAAGCCTTTTTCCTATACCACTGTAAACTTCTTTTCCAATATCACCCGAAACACTAGACGTAATAAGCAATTCAGATGGGTTTTTGTAAACAAATATATCAATGATATAGGATGTATTTGTATTTGGACTTAGCAAATCGTAAATAATTTCAACTGTTGAGTCATTGAAATGAAAATTGACATTCTCAATTCGGGCAAACTCATGTGATTGTGCTTTGACAAAGACATGAGAGAGTATGACAATTGCAACTATTAAAAGAGAAACAAAGAATTTTTTAATTGATTTTGGCATATTTAATTTTTTTTATCTGTCAGTTCTTCTCTGATGGCAATGCTGAGCATTCTTTTCTCAATCCAGTCTTCGGGTAGCCCTTTGGCAAGCACTCTATCTCTTTGGCGCATGTGCTTGATATACAGTTTAGAGTCTTTGCTATCGGTTAGATTTGAAACAACATCTTCTACAACAAAATACCATTTCTGTTCTTCTTCAACCCGAACAGAAAGTACTTGTTTATTTTTAAAAAGTTTTATATTGCTCATCTTTATTGTTTAGTAAAGTTTTTCACTGACCCATATTTAACATGTATGCCATCGGTGGCAAAAGCCCTGAAATAATAGGTAACACCATTGGTTATTGACATACTGTCGTTGTACGGTCCTGTGGTTTGTGTGCTTCCTAAAGACACTGTGTTATCATTTATCGTTGGCGTAGGGCTGGTGTATGACCAACAAAAACCATAGTCTGTTACCGGATTAACACCCAATTGCACAATTTCGCCTGTAAGTATAACATCTGTCAATCCATTGAAAGAAAATGTATCAGTAAACACGATTAAATCGGGTATCATAAAAGTGGTTTCATTACCATAAAGCACATTAGTGCCGTTGGTTATGGCATAAGTCCTTACATAATAGGGTGTTGAAAGGTTCAGATTGTACATTGTGCTGCTGAAAGTAGTGTCTTTTTCTGTAAATCCATAGGATGTTTTGTTATTGGCAATAGTCGGTCCCGGTTCTGTTGACCAGCAATGTCCAAAATCCTGTAAAGGGACAGAACTTATACCCATAATACTGCCACTGACATTTACGCATGAAGTTGACAGTATTTGAGGAATTGCAGTAATTATGTGAATACTATCTAGAGAATTAATTGAAAAAGACAGGGTGTTTCCATAAATAAAATTTGCACCATCAAATAAAAAAGAACGGATAAAATAAGTAGTATAAGGAATGAGGTTTTTAATGGGAGAAGAAAAGCTGCCAATTTTGCATGATTCATTTATTGATACTTTTGAATCATTAACACTAGGATCATCATGAATTGCAATGCAGAAACCATATTCATCAATGCTGCTTTCAGAAATATCAATTATTTTACCCTTTGCAATTACTGAAGTTCCAATTAATTGCACAGAATCTGTGTAAATTTTATTTATACGTTCAGGTTTTTGACAGGATATGATTAGAAGTAATGACAAAATAATAACAGATATGCTTACTATGGATAAAATGTTTTTCATTCGGTTTTTATTTTTTTTGCCTTTGCTACCACCTTTCCGATAACTATCGGAAGGGGTGCTTGCCCACTTCTCTTATTCAGTGCGAGAGAGGGGTGTGCGGTGGCTTTATTTTTCATTTCTTTTATTTCATAATTCGTTTTCTTTTGCCTTTGCTACCCCCTACCCCCTGAAGGGGTGCTTGCCCACTTCTCTTATTCAGTGAGAGAGGGGTGCGCGTTGGCCATTAACAATTCTTTACATTTATTTTCAATGCATAATTTAATATTTTCTAGCTTATCATTTATTTCCTCATTTTCAAAACGTAGAACAGTAATTCCAAATTTTTCCATCTCGCAGTTTCTGTTGGTATCATATTCCTTGTTTTCATCTTTCAAATGTGTTTTTCCATCAGCTTCTATAACAAGCTTAATTTTATGGCAATAGAAATCAGCAATAAACCGATAAATAGGATGTTGCCTTTTAAAACGCAAACCCAACATCTTATTATTCCTTAAAATACTCCATAAAACCTTTTCTTCCTTTGTCATATTAAATCTTAACAAACGAGCTTTTTCAAAGATATCTGGTTTAGCACCGTAAAACATTGATTTTTCTATTGTATTATTAAGTCTTGTCATCTTTTGAACAATATTCTTTTGCCTTGGCTACCCCCTGCCTGCACACTTCTCTTATTCAGTGCGGGTGGGCTTCCCCTTAAGGGGATAGAGGGGTGTGCGGTGGCATTATTTTTCATTTCTTTTCATACGGTATATTTTTTTTAATTCTTCAACGTCTGCCATATCTTTTATCCTGTTACTCATAAGCTTGTTAGTTATTAAGTCCTCCAACCGAAGGATTGGGATTTTATGATTATCTAAATCTAAATAATTGCAATTCTTATAAGCTTCTTTAAATTGAATTCCGGAAAGTTTGGTTAAAAAATCAATTTTCTCAGGAGGATCACCAAAATGAAATGCTACCATTTCTTTAAAATCAAGTTTGCTGAGTTTATTAATAGATACTTTTGAAAACTTCAGCTTTTCTAGTATTGAAAGCACCTTGATTTTGTTCTCATTATCAGGTTCCAGCCAAATATCCATATCTCCCGTACCTCTGACATATCCATGATAAATAAGTGCATATCCGCCTACAAGAATAAAATTTACATTTCCCTTACATAGCTCTCTTAAGAACTCTTTATGTGATTCAAATAAAATATTCATTTGATAATGATTTTTCTGTTTATTTTCTTCTTCAACAAGGCATCCTGCCAAAAAACTGATGCCATTTTATAATGCAACTCAAGTCTTTGTCGGGGTGTCAGGCTTAACCAATATAAGTAATTAGCCTCTTCCTGCACCTCAGGTGAAGATATTATGATATCTCTGCCTATTAATTGTCCATCACTATGTTGATATGAAACCAGTGGTTCCGACACCTTATCTGTTGCTTGTGGTTTTGTTTTTTTCATTTTTTAGGTTCTTTTGCCCTCGCTACCCCCTGCCCCCTTTCCGATAACTATCGGAAGGGGGGCCCTGCCCAATTCTATAATTCAGTGCGGGTTGTCTTCCCCTTAAGGGGATTGAGGGGGTGTGGTGGCATATTATTTTATTTTTTCTTCATTTTTCTATTTCTTCAGTTTATTTTACTTCTTTACCTTCTTAACACTTCTCTGTTACTTACTCTGGATTATTAATCTCCCAAAACCTTTCAGAGACTAACTACGCGAGCCATAACATTTTTTCGCTAGCTCATTCTAAACACTTCTTATTTGCTTGCATTATATTATTTAATGTTGCTCATTGTGTGATTTTTCTAGGAATACTTAATTGGTTCTATTTATTCAAATTAATATTATTATCAGCTAACCAACTTTTGACCATGTTGATTAATTCACACCATAAAGCATCATATTTTTCTAATGTTTCCCATGCGTCTACTAAATAAAAATATTTTTGCTCACTCTGATTACCCTTGATATTAATAATAAGGCCATCTTGAATTTTTTCATATCCTTTGTTTCTATCAGGAAGCATAATTTCTTCAAGTTTCTTTTTAATATTTGAAGGTGTATTAAATTCACTAATATCTAGATAATCTTTAATATACTTATAATAATCTATACTAAAATATAGTTTTTCATTCTTTAATCTGTTGTACTCTTGTTTTTTAGAAGGATTGTTTGAGATCAAAGGAAAGTAAATAAGTATTTTATCTGAACTTGACATTATCAATTTAAATCCGAAAATTTTATCGTACAATTTAATTATGCTATCAAGCTGCTTTTGTTTATATTGACTTTTTAAACCAAACTTATCAAAAAGATAATAAGCAATAATTAATGTAAAAATGGATGTTGCCACACTAATTAATCCAAGTAATAGATTCAAATTCCCCTTTGGATCAATTTCATAATAATTTTTTACTTGTAACACACAAAATAAGCAAGAAACAATTATTAAAAAATAGATTAAAAAAATTATATGGATAGTCTTATTTTTAAAGTACTTTTTAAGAAATATTTTTTTTAAATTTTTCATAAGATTTAATAAAATGCAATTAATTTCAATGAAGCTGAATTACTTCCTGTATTAGCATTAAAAGTTCTGTTATTATCAATAGGTACATGAAACTGGTAAATATTACCGCCACCACCTTGTATTTGAACAGATGTAATGCCATTACTGCAATATAAAACACCTCCTCCAGTAAATTGAACTTCTAAAATAATTGTTGTTGCATTTAATGGAATATATTGTGAAATATTAAAATTTGAAGTTGTTGTACTAACACTACCTAAATTTACCCCAGTTATGAATGTTGGTCCATAATTTATTATAACTGAATTCCCTTTAGATATAGATAGTGATTTATAATTAATTGAAAGATTCTGAATCTCATTCGTAGAATCTTTATCATTATCTTTTGGAAAAACAACAAAGTTACTATTACTAAGATAAAGAGTGTCATTTGACAAACTTAATAATTGAAGTTCGTTTAAACTATCACTATCATTATCAGCAATATTAATTGTTGTTCCAATTCCATTACTAATATTTATTGTTCTATTATTTCCATTAGCAGTTGAACTCAGGTTCTGGTTATCGGTTTCAATAACAGAACCTCCATTTTTAGATAAGTTTATTGTATTCCCTGTTTTAGATATAATTTGAATTTCATTGGTTGAGTCTCTGTCGGCGTCATGAGGAAAAACTACCTGATTTCCTTGGCTTATACTTAATGTATCATTATCTAATGTCAGATTCTGTATTTCATTTAACGGGTCAGCATCCAAATCAACGGAGCCGGTAAATGTAACCGTATTGCCATTGTTAATAGTTAATTGGTTGCCACTTAAACTCAGTGTCTGATTATCGCTATCAGTAAAGCTGCCCCCATTATTAGACAAGCTTACAGTGTTGCCTACTTTGTTGATGGTTTGCAGCTCATTTGTAGAGTCTTTATCAAAATCATCAACAGCATTACCGGCTTTTTCGGCATACAGGGCATAGGGTACACTCAGAATCTGGGTGGTACCCATAAACTCATAATTGGTGCCTGCATTAATATCCAATTCTACTTTCAGAAAGTAAATATCAGCAGCCCAGTCGATATTACTAAAAATACCGTTTTGTGCAGTGCCTTCACCAATTTTTAAATTTACCAATCCAAACTCATTGGTGGCTTTACTATGAGTTTCTACATATACGGCTGACCCTAAGGCAGTACTTTGTATTATGCTTATTTGAAATGTTACCAGCTTATTGGGTAAGATGTTACCTAAATTGTTGCGTACCACTGCCTGATAGTTAAATACTTGTGGTGTCTGAGCTTTTAAAGCAGTCATGCTTAGGAAAGAAAATATAATCAGTAAATATTTTTTTTGCATATGTTTAGTTTTTAAAATTCATGTTACATCATCCTATTTACCTATTGGAATATCGTTTATCTTAATTCTCTCAGTCAATTATTACCTTTATACTAACTATAGCTGTAAAGGCTGAGGCTAAGAATGAAAATTAGGGGACTAAGTTAATTAAAAAAAATGTCTTTCATGCTTTTTTTCATATTATTTGATTTTCTTTTTAATATTTTCCAGTAAGCATTCTTAACCATTCAGTTTTCCCTAAAGTTTTGTATTTTTGCACTATTGATATGATTAATTTATTACTTAATCACTATCGGAATTTTATTTGCACCAATGAATAGAACATTATTAATTTTCGGGTTTTTGTTCCTGTTTTTCTGCGTAAATGCTCAGACAGATAGGGATGACACACGAATTACAATAAGTGCCAATAACGAAAAATTAGGTCGTGTGCTCAAAAAGATTTCGACCCAATGTCACAAACCTATTTCCTACAGCCATTCACAGGTACCCGCCAACAGAAGAATTACCGTTAATATTCACGACAAACCATTGAATGAAGCATTAACAGAAATACTTTCTCCAATAGGACTTGAATATGTTTTTGTTGAAAACCAAATCATTGTCAAACCCAAAAGGCAAATTGAACCCGTTCAGCCCGAACCTCCCAGTGCAAAGCAGTTTACCATTAACGGTTACATTAAGGAGAAATCAACGGGAGAGTCTGTTGTTGGGGCAACAATTTACACAAGTGATTTACGTCATGGTACAATTAGCAACAATTATGGGTTTTATGCCATCACACTTCCCGAGGGTGAATATACCATGATGTTTTCTTATGTGGGTTTTAAAAGGCAAAGTGAAAACATCACCCTTAACAGGGATTATGCACATAATATTAACTTTGAGCTTGATGAACAGTCCCTTGAGGTGGTTATTATAGCCGAAAAGGAGGATAGTAATGTGATTGTTACACAAAACAAGATGGGCTATGTTGAAATGCAACCGCGAAAAGTTGCAGTCATGCCGGTTTTTTTGTCAGCACCTGATGTTATTAAAGCCATGCAGTTTATGCCGGGGGTTAAAAACACTATTGATGGATCGAGCAATTACTATATTAGAGGTGGTTTCCGTGATCAGAATCTCATTTTGCTAGACGATGCCCCAATTTATAATCCCTCACATTTATTCGGTTTTTTTTCGTGCATTAACCCCGATGCCGTAACAGACATAAAATTATACAAAAGTGATTTCCCTCCTTATGTTGGAGGAAAGTTATCTTCTGTACTGGAATTAAAAACCAAAGAAGGAAACCTTAATCGTTTTTCAATGGCAGGGGAAACAGGTCTTATTACAACACGATTATCCGCAGAAGGACCTATTGTAAGAAACAGGGGCTCTTTTTATTTGTCCTATCGTATCACTCCGATTGAGTATCTTTTTAAGCTTTCAAAATTATACACCGATTTCAGGTTTGACGATTTGAATGCCAAATTAAATTTCAGAATCAATGAAAAGAACCGTTTGTTGGTTTCAGTTTATTCGGGTAACGATAAATTTTTCATGTATTCCGGTTTAAATGATAAAACGGGTATTCAATGGGGAAACAGAGCCGGTTCTTTAAGATGGAACCACGTTTATGGCAGAAGGGTTTTTTCAAATACCACGCTGTATTACAGCAATTACGATTACAAACTTTATACTTCCCTGAACAATGATATTTACTGGAAAACAGGTATTAAAACTATGGGATTCAAAAATGATTTCACCTTTTACCAAACACCTGAAAACACACATTATTTTGGGATTCAGTTAAATTCAAACACCTTCTATCCTGGTATTTATTATAATAACACCATTTTATCCGGCTATCTGCCTGATATTCAGGAGATGAAAACAGGTGAATCACACCTGTATGTGACTTCTGAAAAGAAATTTTCTGACACTTGGACTCTCCGGCTTGGTTTGAGAGGTACCATGTTTTCAAACAAAGGACCTGCAAAGTGGTATGTGTTGTCAGATGATTATGTTGTTACAGATTCTGTTAATGAAGCCGGTGGCCGCTATAATACTTTGTTCAGAATAGACCCTTCATTAAGTGTCAGTTGTAAATTAAACGACAATAATGCTCTGAAATTTAACTATTTAAAAAGCCATCAGTACCACCAGATTTTATCCAATTCCATCAGTCCTTTTACGTCTGTTGAATTATGGTATCCGAGCACTCCCAATGTCAAGCCACAGGCAGCCGATCAGATATCTGTAGGGTATTTTGCCGTCTTTTCCAAAAACAGGTATGAATTTGGACTTGAAGGTTTTTATAAGAAAATGAAAAATCAGTTTGACTATGACAATCAAGCACGTTTTATCCTCAACACCGGTATTGAAAAGGAATTGCGTTTTGGAAGCGTGGAGGCTTATGGATTTGAAATGATTTTGAAAAAGAATTTTGGCAAATTGCAGGGGTGGACAGGTTATGCTTTTACAAGGGCTATAAGAAACACCAAGGATTTGAATAGTAATGAACTCTATCTTGCCCATAGTGATCGCCCTCATGATTTCTCTACATACATTCAGTGGCAGCCGAATCATTTTTTGACATTAACAACCGGCTTTATTTATGCTTCAGGTATGCCTTATACAGTCCCAACCGGTTACTATAATTATATGGGCTATAAAGTGCCTGTTTACAATAAGAAAAATAATGCCCGTATGCCCGACTATTACAGATGGGATATGGCTATCCAACTCATGCTGAATAAACCCGGAAGGAGGTTTGAACATTACTTCTCTTTCTCAATTTATAACATCACAAACAAGAAAAACCCTGTTTTCATAAACTTTAACAAGGTTGAAGATGACAATGGCAAGTTTATAATTCCGGGCAACAATGGAGTGGACAATGAATTAGCTCCATCACAGATTATTTTATTGGGTACAACTCCTAGCTTTAAATACAGTTTTAAATTTTAAGGCATGAGAAAAAATGATATTGTTTATAATGTTTTTTTGATTTTTGTAATGCTTTTTATTTTTTCTTCCTGTGAGAAAAGATTTGACTGGGATTTTGATGATACTCCTCAGGATGTTCTTGCTGTTGAAGGCATTATTACAAATCAAAGTACTTTTCAAAAGATAAAACTTTCAATGGTCAGGGGTGATCCCAACCTTCCTTCCATACCTGTTACAGATGCCTCTGTGAGTGTCTCCAAGGGGGGTCAAACATACATTTTTGAACACGATAGTATTATTGATGGGATGTATGTTTCCCAGCAACAATTTGGAGCTACTGTAGGTACCCAGACACATTTGACGATAGTTCATAATGGTAAAACCTACAAAGCCACTGACGTCATGATAAACATTACAGCATCTTTCAGGATTAATTTAAGTGCCGATAGCCAAAATCCCGGATGGTATTATTTTCCGTCAAACGAAAGTTATTTTTACAGCTCAGAGCAAGCCATGTGGATTGTAGATGCTGATTGGTCTTTTTTACCTGATTTTCAGGATAAACCTGCCGACAGTTGCAAAGCAAAGGTGTTTTATTTTAGCCTTAAAAATATTGATGTCAACCAATTATTTGCTCAGGGAAGACAATCTGTAAAAGTTCCCGAAGGAGCTCAGGTAATACAAACTAAGTATTCTTTAAGCCCTGAGCATGCAGAATTCTGGCGCTCAGTACTCCTTGAGACCGATTGGCGTGGCGGCTATTTTGATGTTTCACAGGGGGAGGTTTTTACCAATATTTCAGGAAATGCAGTTGGGTTTTTTGGGGCAAGTGCTGTTTTCAGAGAGACTTTTATTGTTGGACAGTAGCAGTTTTTTTTATATTTTCCTCCTGATTTTGACATAATAATACTAATGTTAAGTTTTAAGTGTCATTCTGAGAGTTGGGACTTTTTAAAAAACTCAATAAAGCAGCGATGACAGGGTTCCCCAGCGGGGAACAATATAAATAGCCACGGGTTTCAACCAGTGGCGAAAAGAATAGGGAAGATGGTTTTTGGCGTGTGAATTTGCCGCGACTTGTGCTGAGCATAGCCGATGTAAGCATGCAAATTCCATGACAAAACAAATAACTAGGAAGTGTCAGTTTGATTTATGGGAAAGACGCATTATAGAACTCAGGATGATGATACAATTTAAATAAAACAGTGCAGATGCTTACTTTTTCCTGACTTCGACACTAATATATTAGATTATTTTATAACTACTTGATAATCTATTTATTAATTAAATTTTTGAGGTACTTTTGGGTGACCCAGCCTCCTTTTTCTTACTTTTACTCTATGTTT
>JAQVVM010000105.1 GCA_028698995.1 Bacteroidales bacterium | reverse complement strand
TGCTGAAGGAAACAATAACATCATTCAAACTTTCTTAAGAAATAACAGAGGTTCAAGAAATTTAGATTTTTTCTACTTCAGATTATCTCAATTCTTATCTTAGCACATCAAATAAAGAAAAAGCCCCTAAAGTAAGAAAATTAATGTTCCTTTTCTTTGATGTTTTTAAACACTAAAACTCTGACCCACTGTTAAGCAGGAATATTTTTCAATACTTCAACAAGAAAATCCCAGAATTTAACTACTGTTGATATCTCAACCCTTTCATCTGGTGAATGAGGTGAGCGTATGGTTGGTCCAAAGGAAATCATGTCCCAATGAGGATATACACCGCCAAGTAAGCCACACTCAAGTCCTGCATGAATGGCTTTAATTTCAGGAATTTTTCCATACATTTTGTGATAAATTTCACCACAAACTTTCAAAATAGCTGAATTCATGTTTGGTTTCCAACCTGGATAAGCGCCCTCATGTTTTACTTCTGCTCCTGCTAGTCTGAATACCGATTCTACCATATATGATAAATCTTCTTTAGCAGTGTCAACTGAACTGCGAAGTAAACATATCACCTGTGTTTTTTTATTTTCTGATTTTACAATAGCAAGATTTAAGGAAGTTTCTACAAGGTTTTCCATATCTGCACTCATTCGGATTACGCCGTTAGGACAACCATATACTGCTTGAATAAGCTTATCCTGAGAAACTTTATCAAAAACAAAAGCAGGAAGATCTGTTTTAATGGCATTGAACATCAAACTTGGTTCTGTTGATGATAATTCGCTTTTATAAATTCCCTCATAATGTTTTAAACATTCCATAAATTTCTGTTCATTATCAGCTGGTATTGTAACCACAGCAAAGGATTCTCTTGGAATTGCATTGCGTAAACTTCCCCCATCAATTGCTGATAATCTCAAATCATGTTTTCTTGTAGCATGATGTAGAAATCTGAATAGCAACTTGTTAGAGTTTCCTCTGCCCATTTGTATATCACAACCGGAATGCCCGCCTTTTAAACCTTTTAGTTCAAGTTTAAAAGCAATATGGTTTACAGGAACCTTTTCTTCTTCGTATTTAAGGGTAGCAGTTGTATCAATACCACCTGCACAACCAACATAAAGTTCCCCTTCATCTTCTGAATCGAGGTTCATTAAAATACTCCCTTTCAGAACACCTGATTTAAGACCAAAAGCTCCGGTCATTCCAGTTTCTTCGTCAATTGTAAGTAATGCTTCAATAGGACCATGTACCAAATTGGTTGAAGCCATTATTGCAAGCGATGCAGCTACACCTATTCCATTATCACCACCCAGAGTGGTTCCATGGGCTTTTACCCATTCGCCATCAACATAAGGTAAAATTGGATCAGTTAGAAAATCATGTTTTGTGTCTGAATTTTTTTGTGGCACCATATCCAAATGACCTTGTAAAATCACACCTTTGCGATTCTCCATATCCGGGGTAGCCGGTTTACGTAAAATGACATTACCAACTTCATCAACAAATGATTCAATGTTATGCTTCTTAGCAAAATTCAGAACGTATTCTGAGATTTTACCTTCATATTTTGAAGGATGTGGGATACTGCAAATTTCTTCAAAAATTTGCCATAAAAGTTCCGGTTTTAAATTTTTTAATGCGTTGTTCATAAATACCTCCTAAAAATACTGATTATTATTTTATTTATTATAAAATTAGCAGTCAAATTTAATTTATTATTTCCACTAATGTCAAGCAAAGATAATTAAATTCTGTTTGAATAAAAAAGCCAAAAGAATGTTTAACATTTTTTAATGGCAAATCTTTATACAAAGTTTTGATAATATAACTCATTACTACCCTTATACCAAATGAAGAGGAAATAAAAAATAAATTATTATAAAAAATAATTATTTTTGTTTAGTTTGAAACTGCAAAATATTATGCAAAAAGATGAAAAAATATTTCTACAAACTAATTTTTAAATATGTTTCATTATATGCAAGGAATGAAGATGATATTATTGAAATAAATCCGTTACACGATCACATTATAAACAAATTTTATAACGGCAAGGTTTATTTCTTAGATGATTATTCTTCAATCCCTAATTTCAATAAAACATGGGATGATAATAATGAAAAGCCAAATTATATTCTGCTTAATGGGAATGTCCATTATGAAAGAGATATTCAAAATTTTCTGAAACAAGTTAAAGCTATTAGCAAGACGTCAACTCGAATTATTTTGATTTATTATAGTAGTTTATGGAAACCACTTTTAAATTTAGTTACTTTTTTAAATATCAGGCAAAAAACCCCAGAACAAAATTGGATTACACATGAAGATATTGATAATTTACTTCGATTAAGTGATTTGGAATTAGTAAAAAAAGAAAGTAAAATTTTATGTCCTATTTATATTCCTCTGATAAGCTATTTTATAAACAGATTTCTATCACCTGTATTATTCTTCAGATGGTTTAATTTATTGAACATTAGTATTATAAAGCCTATTGATAATAAAATTCAAAATCAACTTTCTGTATCAATTGTAATTCCTGCACGTAACGAAGAAGGCAATATCGAAAAACTATTATCGCGTATTCCTAAAATGGGACCTGATGATGAAATTATTTTTGTTGAAGGAAATTCAAAAGATCAAACATGGCAAACTATTACCCATGTTTATGAGAAATACAAGGATAAGTATAATATAATTATTGCAAAACAAGATGGAGAAGGTAAAGGAGATGCTGTGCGTAAAGGATTCTCTTTGGCATCTAAAGATATTTTTATGATTCTTGATGCAGATATTTCTGTTCAGCCGGAAGATTTGACTAAGTTTTACTTTGCTATTATTACAGGTAAGGGTGAATTTATTAACGGAAGCAGACTGGTATATCCAATGGATAAAAAAGCTATGAGATTTTTCAATATCATTGGAAATAAATTTTTTGCTTTAGGTTTTTCTTTTGTATTAGGGCAAAGATTTAAAGATACTTTATGTGGGACAAAAGTGCTTTTCAAAGGGGATTACTATAGAATTGTCGCAAACAGAAGATACTTTGGTGATTTTGATCCTTTTGGTGATTTCGATTTGATTTTGGGCGCTTCAAGAATTGGTTTAAGAATTACTGAAGTTCCAATTATGTATAAAGAACGTACTTATGGTGCAACAAATATTCAAAGATGGAAACATGGTGTAATCCTTTTAAAGATGTTGATTTTTTCAGCTTTAAAAATGAAGTTTATCTAAGAAAGATGTAAAAATTGTTTTATGAATTAAAATTAATGATAATCACTGCTTGCTACTTTAATGTGATTTGTGATTGTTAATCTAATTATATTCTAGTTTGCTTAGCGTGATTTTTTCCTTTACAAAGACAATATATGATAGCTAATTTTAATAAAAAAAATCTTATCAATATTTTTTATTTTTCATTTATCTTTATTTTAATTATTGATTTTGTTTTTAGCATTATAATAGGTTTCGAAAAAGAAAGTTGGAATATTGCGGAATTTTTAATTAATTACCAAGGAGGATTTGTTCGGAGAGGTTTGTTCGGAGAGCTACTTTATCTTACTTATAATTCATTGGGGATAAACCCATATTATTTAATATTGTCAACTTGTATTATATTTTATGTAATATTAATTATAATTTTTGTAAGATTATTTATTAAAAACGGCTATACATTATTCATATTGCCCTTTGTTTTTTTTCTCGGAAATCCAATTATTTCAGAGTTTTGGGTTAGAAAAGACATTTTAATAATATGTTTTTTTATTCTAATTGTTTATATGTCAACTTTGAAATCAAATTTATATCCTGTTTTTATAAACTTCTTTTTAATCATAGGTTTATTAATCCATGAATCAATAGGGTTCTTTTGTCTTCCAATATTATTTCTAGTCCTTATTTCTAAAAATCATTTCTTTTATAAAACAGAAAATACTACGATCAAATCAATTTTTTTTACAATATTTCAAATATTACCATCTTTATTAACTTTTTTTTGTGTCCTTTATTTTAAAGGTTCTAAGTACATTTCTTGTCAAATTTGGAATTCATGGAAATCAGTATCCTTTCCATTTCAGGCTAATGATGACAGCCAAATACCATCTGCAATTTTCGCTTTATCTTGGTCATTAAAGCAAGGATTATCTTATACGATAAATATTTTAACGAATTTTAATGATAACATTTATGCCCCATTGGTATGGGTTTTAATTCTAGTGATAATTTATTTTATTTTAACAAATACATCAAAATTAAATTATAAAATATTGAATTACAAACCATATATAAATATTAACAAAAAAAATATTTCTAATATTTTGATATTTCAATTCATCTCGATAATCCCTCTTTTTATTCTTGGTTGGGATTATAGTCGTTGGGTATTTTATTGGACTACATCATCATTTGCAATAATTTTATTAGTTCCTGAAAGGGAATTATCTGTTGTATTTCCCAAAATTATATCAACGATTAGCACAAAGCTCAATAATATATTAGATTTGTTTTTAAATAATTCAAATGTTTTATTATTCTGTATCATAATAGGTTTTTCTCCTTACTCTTGGAGTTTAAAGTCCAGTATAATATCAAGTTCGTTTGTAATTAGGGTCTGCTGAATAACTCAGACACAAACATAATAAATTTTAGCGTGCAGAGGGCTTAAGAATTCTGATTTTATAAACTCTGTGAATTTTAAAGACAAAAATGCAGAGAATCTTATTATAAG
>JAQVVM010000104.1 GCA_028698995.1 Bacteroidales bacterium | reverse complement strand
AAGAATAGTAGAACTGATACCTGTTGCAGAGTTATTGTAACCACCCGACACCGTTGCATAGGTATTCCCTGCAACGCTATTATAACCACCACTTACAGTACTGTAATTTCCACTTGCTGTGTTTTGGTAGCCACCACCAACTGAACTGTAATCACTGCTTGAAATATTTTTTCCTCCCGCGCCAATAAAAGACATTAATCCTGTGGCAGCATTCCAGTAACCACCTGAAATGGTTGAAGACATTCCACTTGCCTTATTTAAAGATCCTCCCGAAATTACACTACCATTGCCGCTTGCAACCATATCTGGTTGGTTTGCATAGAGTTGCAAATCAACTGACATTAATCCCCTGGCATTACCACCTGTATAAGTTCCATCAGGCTGCCTTGCCAGTAAAGCACCTGATCCTTTGGGTTGCAGAACCAAATCTACGTTCGTAGCGATATTGTCAGCCTGTAGCTTCACGCCGGTTTTTGAATCATACGAATAATTAGATTCTGTAAAATTTTCCAAACCTGCAAAAGTGGAAAACCTGGTCCATTGCGTACCATTGTAATAATAAAACGCATTATCCCCATCGGGACCGTTAGTCGTTACATACACCAGCAAACCGGCGGGTGGGGTAACTGGCAGTGCAGTAAAGTCAACACGGGGTATCAACAGGCCCTTGTCGGATGACTTGATGTCGAGCATGGCGGCAGGGTCGGGGTTGCTGCCATCAGCATTGATACCTACGTTTTGGCTGAATGAAACGGTGCTTAAAAGCAGAAAAAATAATATAAAAAATATTGGGTTTCTCATAATTAAAAAGGGATTAAATTAAAAAAGGGTGTAGGCGAAAAAATAAGCAGCAAAATTTTAACATCACTTACATTAATATATAAAGCAAGGCTTTCAAGTTGTCCTGATTTTGAAAAACAGGACTAATTAAACAGAAAAAAAACGTTATTTTAGAGCGGAATCATTAAAAAAGCAGGAGCTTTTTTAGCAACCCATGGTTTCAAATCATTCATAAAACTAGTGAAATATTATGCCATGTGTTATGATAAGGATTTTGCCATAATATTTTGAATTTAAGCTGCTCTTTCAGAGCGAAATTGCATCTTTTCTATTTCCCGAAGCTGCGCTTCGAGTTGAAATAATTTCAGGCTTACAGCCTGAAGACCCTTTAAATTTAGCAATAATACGCCTATTACTGATGATACAGGCGTTTGATTAAATTCAGTCTGAAAGACTGAATTACTTCAACCTGAGGCGAAGCCTCAGGTATAAACCTAAGACTAGCAATGCGCCCTGAAAGGGCAGCTTATAAAACACATTTCTTACCCAAAGCTTAATCAGTCCACAAATAATCCTCGTTGAAGTCAATGCCATGAATTTTAAGTAATTCAAGATACTCATCCTTAAAGGTCTTTGTTTTATGATGGTTTACCTGATTTGCAATATAGCTCTTGATAACATCATGCGATGAATAGCTGACAGAAAACCCTGCATAGCCATTTTGCCAGCCGAAGTTTTGATAGTGTGAGTCCTTTGTTTTTATCCATCTGCTACTGTGCCTCTTAACTAGTTCTACAAGTTTTGACAACGCTATATTTTTCGACATGACACATAAAATATGCACATGGTCTTCAACACCATTTATGATTATCGGGATAGATTCATTGTCTTTAATGATTGATGCCATGTATGCAAAAAGTTCGGATTTTATATCCGTTTTAATTATTTTTTTGCTATGCTTGGTGTGAAACACTATATGAACGAATAGTTTTGATAAGGATTGTGCCATAATATTTTGAATTTAAGCTGCTCTTTCAGAGCGAAGTTACATCTTTTTTATTTCCCGAAGCTACGCTTCGAGTTGAAATAATTTCAAGCCTTCAACCTGAAGATACTTTCAAATTAGAAAAAAATACGCTTTATTACTGAAGATACAGGCGATTGGTTAAATTCAGTCAGAAAGACTGAGTTACTTTAACCTGAGTTGAAGCATCAGGAACAAACACAAGACAAAACAAGGCGCCCTGAAAGGGCAGTTTATAAGAATGAATTAACCATCTGAAATATTCTCAGCAAACTGCCCAGGCGTCATGTTTTCAAACTTCTTAAATGCAGTAAAAAAAGCATTTTTAGAAGAAAAACCCGATTCCGTTCCAACAGCTTCCATTGTCAGACCTTTATGCTTATTTTTTTCAATAAGTTCTTTTGCATGTTTTACCCTCCATGCATTCTTGTAATCGTTGAAGGATTGTTTTTTTACCTCTCTGAAATAGTAAGACAGGTGATGGGCAGGGATAACCAGAATCCGTGCTAAAAAGGGCAGGTTACAATCCTTTTGTAAAAAGGGCTTTTCATGTAACATTTTATTTTCAACTGTTTCATCAATATATTGAAGGTAATGTGGTTCAAATTCGGGGTATTGTTTCTCTTCATGTTTAATATTGTTTTGTTTTTCAGTATATTTAGCCGATATTTCATGAATTATTTGTCCTTTAACATGTTCCGGTAATTTAAAATGTGGCAACCCATACAATACTGAGGGGTATAAAAAAGGTAATAAGACTATACCGAGAAAACCTATGGCCCCCACCACCTGCAGGGTATTCATCGAAGTGTAAAAATTTATATCCCTGTTTAGAATACTGATTATGATAAGAATAGTATTGGATAAGGTCAGCAGAATAACAAAGACCAGCAATGAGAAAAGCCATTTGTAGTTTAAGTTGTATTTACGAAACACAAGAACATATTCTTTCCTGTTGCGGTACCGCATAAGTTTGATTAAGGACAGAATGCTGTAAAAAAGAATGAGACCGGGACGAGAAATAAAATTAACTTCATTGGGTATCAGCCAGTTCACAATATTGCTACTTATAAACCATATAAAACGCCTGTCCTGAATTATTTGTATGGCAAATTCCTCTTTAACCGGCCATGGCGTTATTATATACCTTGAAGAGGCAATGATATACAATAAGACCGGAATTAAATGTATTATATCTGATTTTTTTAAAGCACTGGAATCTGTTATACTACCCCTCACATACAAATAAAGTAAGGGTCCTATCAGGTAAGCCGGTATGGCTCCGTTAATAAACACAAAGCCTACCTTCCAGACAGTATGTGATTGGTGCATTACTTGGAAGAAAAAACTGTAAGTGCTGAGCATCAAAAAGAAAAGCCCCAAATAAATCATCCCCGGTTGTTTCCGAAAATTAAAGTATAATAATAGTGCGGACAGAAAAAAACCAGCAATTACTAATATCTGTAGCATTTGAAAAGCATAATAGTTATTTGCAAAATTAAAAACATATTTTGGCTTATTTCAGAAAAATATTTTCTTGACTTCCAAAATGTGTCACCCTAAATATGTTGTCAAAAACTTTCATCAAAAAGCATAGCTATTGATTGATGTTTTGTTATTGAGCTATAATTGTCATAAAACTTGATTTTGATGTGGTTATCATCTTTGTTTTGTCAACACTTAATCAAAACTCAGGTTTATTCTTTATCCTTTTAGGTACGTTCAAATTTTTAATATTATTTGTAATAAATAAAGCAATTGCTAGACTAAATCATCGAAAATGAACAAAAGCGCAAGTAATATAAATAGGATAGGTGATGCAAACAAATGATGTTTAAAAGATTTTATAGATTAGTAAAAAATACTTTTTATACTTCAGATATTTTGAAACAGAAAACGTTTTATAGCTACCTGTAATGTGAATGAAAAACACTCCCGAATCATAATGTTCTACATCAATTATAGTCAATGTTGATTCAATACTTGATATTTGCAGCTTGCAAAACATTGATCTTTAAGGCAAGTATACAAAACATGACAAGATTTAACTTGTATTTATCTTACATGTATTTTTGCATTTAAGGGTAAATCATTACTGTCTCTGTATGATAATTGTCTCTATTTCGAAAATATTTTTCCCTTCATAACAAAGATTATAAATTCCTGCAGGCAGGTATTGCATATTCAAAACATGAGTCCCCTTTACATAAAAACCTTTATAGACTTCAATTCCAAGAAGACTGAATACTGTGATATACATATCCTCATTAATCACTATTGTGAATTGTCCACTGTTGGGGTTTGGAAAAAGCTTGAAGTATAGTGATTCATTTTCTGAGGTACCCATACATGCATCCACTTCAACCCAAACTGTATCGTTGCCAGTGCAAGAGTTGCTGTTCGTATATGAATAGACAATGGGCCAAGTGCCAAGTCCGGCTGTCGAGGGAGTAAACTCATTACCACTCACCCCTTGTCCGCTGAAAATACCTCCGGCAGGAGTCCCTGTCATAACAACAGCATCATGGTACACACAGTAAAAGGTGTTAAGTCCGTTCAAGCTTACCATAGGTAAGTCATTCACTATCAGATTTAGAATATACACACTGTCGCAGCCCTGCACAGTGCTTAGGGAGTCGTAGTAAGAGCCCTGTGAGTTTAAGTTTTGTCCGTGCCAGTTATATGAATCGCCGTTGCATATGGCAGCGTTTTCTGTGAATTCGTAAGTGGGATGTATTGTCAGATTCAGCATATACACGCTGTCGCAGCCCTGCACAGTGCTTAGGGAGTCGTAGTAAGTGCCCTGTGTGCTAAAGTTTTGTCCGTGCCAGTTATATGAATCGCCGTTGCATATGGCGGTGTTTTCTGTGAATTCGTAAGTGGGATGTACGGTCAGATTTAGAATATACACACTGTCGCAGCCCTGCACTGTGCTCAGGGAGTCGTAGTAAGTGCCCTGAGTGCTTAAGTTTTGTCCATGCCAGTTATATGAATCGCCGTTGCCTATGGCAGCGTTTTCTGTGAATTCGTAAGTGGGATGTACGGTCAGATTTAGAATATACACACTA
>JAQVVM010000073.1 GCA_028698995.1 Bacteroidales bacterium | reverse complement strand
TTCTAACCTTGATGGTGCTCGGGCTATAATGCACCATTGCGGAAACCGGCCTTGTCAAGGAGCTATAAATGGCAAATATACAAACGTTAGCTAAAAAACTCAACTGTTTTTTCAAAGTAGGGAGATGTACTATAACGTAAACTCAAATGATAGTAAAGAAATTTAAAGATTTCTCAAAACAAATATTGCCCTATTTTTCTAATTAATATTTTATTAATTTTTTCAATATAATTTCATTGCTAGTTCTTATAGTTACTAAATATTCACCACTTTTTAAATCATTAATATTGATGATATTTTGGGAGTTTATAAGTGATGTGTTTTTTACAATTTGACCTTGTAAATTAAATATTTCGATTATTGCATTTTCATTAATTTCAATAACCAGAAAATCTCTTGCCGGGTTTGGATACAAAACAATTTTAATATTCGAAAAATGGTTGCTGTCTTCTGATCCGATTGTAATTGTACACAATGACAATACAGCTGCTGGATTTGATGTATCAGCGGTTGTTCCATTGCCAAGTTGTCCATTTGTATTTCTACCAAAGGCAAATAAAGAGTCATTGGCATCCAATGCCAACGAATAATTTGTCCCACATGCAACAGCTTCAACATTTGTTAGACCATTTACCTGTACTGGAATTGAACTGTTCGTTGTCGTTCCATTTCCCAGGTTTCCATAAGTATTTCTTCCCCAAGACATTACAGTTCCGTTGCTTTTAATAACAAGACAATGAAATGCTGCACCGGTAATGGCAGTTACATCAGTAAGTCCTGTAACTTGTACAGGAATTGAACTGTCAACGGTTGTATTATTACCTAATTGACCTTATAAGTTTTCTCCCCAAGTCCAAACAGTGCTATCATTTTTTAGAGCCATTGAAAAGAACCTGCCACCAGCAATGGCTGTTATGCCTGTTAGTCCATTCACTTGAACTGGGATGTTGCTGTTAATTGTTGTAGCGTTACCAAGTTGTCCTTTACTGTTTTTGCCCCAAGCCCAGACAGTTCCATCATCTTTTATTGCCAGAGAGTGGTATTCTCCACCGGCAATAGCAATTATACCAGTAAGTGAAGTTACTTGAGTTGGAACATTTTTACTGATGTTTGTTCCGTCACCAAGTTGGCCATCACTGTTTCTTCCCCAAGTCCAAACAGTACCATCGGCTTTCAGTGCTAGAGAATGATAACCGGCTTGTCCGCCGGAAATGGCAATAATTTCTGAAAGTCCGTTCACCATGACAGGTGCTGTTGTGCTGGTATTGTTGCCTATTCCTAGTTGACCATCAGTGTTGTCGCCCCATACCCAAAGTGTACTGTCATATTTAAGTGCCAGAGAATGCTGGTATCCAGCAGAAATGGCTTTTATTCCAGTTATACTGTTAACAGACGTTGGTAAGGTTATATCTGTTGTGTCGCCATTGCCAATTTGTCCAAAAGCATTGGCGCCCCAGGCATTTACAGTGCTGTCATTATTACAAAGGTATAAAGAATGAGACCAACCGGCTGCAATTTTTTGGGAGAAGGATGTCGAGTTATAAATTAAGAATAAGAGTACTAAAATTGTTTTAAACATAAAATGTGTCATTTTTTTTATTCTGTTTAATCTTAGTTGAATAATTTGAATATGTGTTAATGTTTTCATTGTTTTTTTTTTAATGATTAAATTTTTTAATAATTTTATACGCTTGCTGCAAACTGAATTTATTAATTGACGGATTAACCCATCAGGTGTAATAATAAGTTCTTTAAGCTTGAAGTAAGGCCAATTGTTTACTGCTTAAGCAGTTTTTGATAAAATTTATGCGACTCTTTTGTAAAAGTCATAAAATAAATGCCATTTGCTTGTTGAGAAAGATCAATTGATATCAGATTGCTGGTCAAAATTTTGGAGTCAATTGATGCCTGAAAAACATTTTTCCCGATAACATTAAATACTTCAATTATGCCATTTTTCAATTGACCGTTTTCATCTGTGATTTCAATTTTAAATATTCCATCAGAGGAAGGATTTGGGAAAGCGGTAATTTGAGTTATCTCGGAATTATGAAGAGTTGATATTCCTGCAGGTTGCAAAATAGGGCACATAGAAGTTGCTTGTGTAACGGTGTTTCTTTGAAGAAATGTGCCATCACCCAATTGACCACTTGCATTTCTGCCACAGCCCCATAAAGTGCCATCACTTTTATATAGAAGCGAAAAATTAGTACCTGCTGCAAGACCTACTACATCTGAGATTCCACTCATCTGTACAGGTGTCGATTTATGAGTTACAGAACCATCACCAAGATTTCCATAAGTGTTTCTGCCCCAGGCCCAAACAGTATTGTCATTCTTTACTGCCATGCAATGAAATGCTCCAGTAGCAGCAGTTGCCGATGTAATTCCTGTAAGCCCACTTACTTGAACCGGTACATGGCTGTCAGTTGTAGTGCCATTACCCAACTGGCCATATAAGTTTTCTCCCCATGTCCAAACGGTGCCATCACTTTTTACTGCGAGTGAGAAAAATCGTCCGGCTGCAATTTTAACAACCCCCGAAAGGCCACTCACTTGAACAGGAGAGCTTACATCTGTTGTTGAACCATTCCCAATCTGACCACTGATGTTATCTCCCCATGCCCATACTGTTCCATCATCTTTTAATGCCAACACATGATAAGTGCCTGCAGCAATAGCAATTACGTTTGTAAGTCCAGGTACCTGACCTGCAATTATTCGGCTTGTGATGGAGCCATCTCCTAATTGTCCATCCTCATTCCATCCCCAAGTCCAGACAGTACCATCATCTTTCAGTGCAACAGAATGCCATCCTCCTGCAGAAATAGCAGTAACATTTGTTAGCAGAAGTGATTGAACAGGTGTATTTGTGCTTGTTGTGGTGGCATTGCCAAGTGCTCCATACAAATTGCTACCCCATGTCCAGACAGTACCATCACTTTTTAAAGCCATTGAATGTGCTTCGAGCTGGTCGCCTCCTGCAGAAACAGCAATAACACCGGTAAGACCTGCCACAGATACAGGCAAATTTTGATCGGTATTGTTGCCATTACCCAGTTGTCCGGTAGCATTTTCACCAAAACATTTTACAGTGTTGTCGCTACATACCACTACCGAATGCCATCCTCCGGCAGCAATGCTCTGTGCAACAGTTATTTTGCTCCAACCTAATAAGGCCAGCAATGCTATTAGAATTGTTATTTGTTTTTTCATTTTCTTTTAAGATTTAAAATATTATCTAAAATTTTACCCTTAATGATGTTATTATATTTCTGCCGGGCGCATTAATACCGGATGAATAAGGGCGATACATCCTGTCTGCAATGTTTTCGATACCGGCAGTTAAAGCAATAAACGGGTGTGGATAGTAAGCCACTTTAAAGTTCAGCGTGTACCAGCTTGCTACATATGCCATCCCATTTTCATCTCGGGCATAAGACGCATTGGTACGCTCTGTCAGTGCAAGGTCTTCAAAGTCCATTTTAGCATTGTAAACCACATAGAAATTGGCCTTAAATTTATTTTTGTACTCGTAAGTCAGGTGCGTACTTCCAAAGGTCGGTGCAGCATGTCTAAGCGGGTAATACACCAAGCTGTCGGGAGTTTGTTCTTTCCCGTTTTGATAAGAGATATTACTTTTAAGACCAAATCCTTTAAAGAATAATTCAATACCTGCTTGCACACCAAAAACATCTATTTCAGTAACATTCTGAATGGCCTGTATTCTGCTTTTATTGCCTAAATACCGGATAGTTGTATCACCGTTGAGTTCAAAATTTTTTCGCACCATAGCATCAACCAACCAAGTTTTATAAACTGTAGCATCTATGGTTAAGAAATTGCCGAAAGATTTAATAGTTCCTATTTCTGCATTATACACTTTTTCAGGTTTCAAATCAGGGTTTGGAACTACTAAATATCCAGGTACCGATTCAAACACTTTTCCCATATCGTCCACATTGGGTGCTCTAAAACCGTTGGCTCCATTGACATAGATTTGCCACGATTCCATAGGTGTGTATATAAAACCTAAACTACCACACGTTGAACCACTGTTCATCCTTGTTTCAGTAAATGGGAAAGGGAAAAATGTGGTATCAAAATCAGCGTTTATTAAAAAGTTGTTATACCGTAAGCCACCGGTAATAAGCCATTTTGGATGAAGTTTGTATTTTGCAGTAACATACATGCCATTCGACTGCCATGTAGAGCCATCAGGATAACGGGTTACCGTAGAATCAACTTCCTGAGTTAAAACATGCGTAAGTGATGCAACAGAATGCACGGTATTATGTACGAATTCATATCCATAATAAAAAGTAATTCTATCATTAATTATCTTATCAAAATCAAGATTTGCTGAAAATGCATCAACATTTTCCTTTTGCATTCTCAACTCCCTGAACATGAATTCACGATCATAACGGCTTTCTTCAAAAAACTGATAGGCACCTATAAATCGCATGTTGTCAAACAGCAAGTTGCTTTTTGAATGTGAAATCGCTAAACGATGCATTTGCCATTTCTGAGGGCCATAATACCATTCAGCCCAGCGCAACCTGTTCTTATAAGGTCCATCTGTTCTCATAACATACAACCTGTCATAGCGGTTAAACTTAGATGTTTCGGAAAAATGAAAGCCGTAGTCAATATCCCAATTTTTAGCAGCTTGCCATCTGACTTTTTGCATAAAGTTATTCTGACTGTATTTTGAACCAATCTGTAAAGTGGAATCTTCATTTGGGACCATGTGGTCTTTGGCGTCGTAAGTAATTACATAATGTGAGCGGTAGAAATAGGACACACCACCAACAGATCCTGACCGCAAATCACTATAGTCAGCATAGGTAAAACTTGTAACAAATGCCAATTTTCTTAATGCAACATTAAAGTCCACGTGTCCTGTTTTCTCTAAATTAGCTGATGAGAAACGTGTTAACGCATTTCCGGTTACAACAGGAACGGTTTGTGCTGAATCTAAAAATTTTGGTTCGAGTGTAGAAAAACTCATAACGCCACCGATAGCATCGCTGCCATACATAACTGATCCAGGGCCAAAAAGTATTTCTGTACTTTCCATTGCATTGGCATCTAATGAAATTACATTTTGCAAATTTCCTGAACGAAAAATAGCAGTGTTCATACGGACCCCATCCACAACAAATAACACCCTGTTGGTTGCCATACCACGAAGCATTGGAGAGCCCCCTCCCAATTGGCTTTTCTGAATAAAGGCATAGCCACTCATACCAAGTAAGTCAGCAGTGGTTTGAGGGTTCTGAAATGCAGCTTCTTTTATGCTTATAGTCGTAATCCGTGTAGGTGCCTCAATTTTCTTTTGTACCCACCGATTGGCCGAAACAGATACTTCATCCAATAGAAAGATTTTATGCGATAACTCAACCGTAAAATGCATTAATTCAAGTTGTTTATAGCTGAATACAGCTTCTTTGAATTGCAAATGACGAATCACAATGAGTTCCGAACCTGAAAAAGATGAAATATCTGCCTTCCCTTCAGAGTTAGTTGTTGCAAAGGTTCTGGGAATGTCGCTTGACAGGCTTACCATTTCTATGGGTGCCCCGGTATCGCTGTTTCTGATTGTTATTGTCTGTGAACGGACAGTAAACAACATCCCCCAAAAAAAACAAATCATTAGAGTGTTCTTCATCTATAGAAATTTATAGTTATTAATGAATTGAATAGACCTTTCAAATACAGTTTAAGCAGCAACAGACAATGATACATTTTAATATCACCTACATTTCCGCTTATTGGGAAAAGTCAAAAAAACTTGTTTTAAACATTAAATTCTTGTAAAAAACATATTTGGGGTGGGGGAGTCTCTGGTTTACAGTAAACAGAATTAAATTGGCAATTATTTATTATCTTTAAACAATTAGCAGGGATAATAGGGGGTGTGATACTGTAATTAAAACCACATACATAAAGCGGTTTAAAATAATTTTGAATTTTTTCAAAGTTTGAGCAATTATTTGGTGTCCCATAATCCTCATATATTGATTGTAAGTTTGTACTATTTTCTCTTGTAAATTTAAGCCATACATGAAAATCATCTATAGTGTATTGTACAATGATTTCATATTCTTTCTCATAAAGTTTAAACTTTTTATTTAAAAAATTGTAGTCAATAAGCCTTTTTTGTATTTGAGAAGAAATTAAATTGTTGTTGCTTAAATCTTGTAATAAAAGTGTACGGGGCTTATATTGGTTTTCTTTTTTTATAATAAAAAATGAGGTGTATGTAAAAAAAACAATCAGAATAAGAGATAATATGTACAATATTTTTTTCATTGTTTATTCCAATTGTTTTGTTTTCAAAAGTTTAGCGATTATTCGGCTAAAATTTTAAGTAAATTTTCAAATCAATAATTAAATATTTGATTGCATTTAAGATATGAAAATTAATTGAACAAAAATACAATTTGTTTAATAAATAACAAATTTATTTATTCTAAAAAATAATGAATCAAACTTGTATTGTAATAAATAATTTACTTTTGCCCTTATATTCTGGTATTCATAATCCTTAATTTTTTTAATACAAGTTATGGATAAAAGATGTCAGTAATGACAACACAAACTTTTGATAAATTCTACAAAATGAAACTCCTATCCGCTCTTTTCACTTTTTTATTCCTTATTCAGCTTTCATTTGCTCAGTGTTGGCAAAAAGTGGCATCAAAACAAGATCATGTTATAGCAATTAGTATGGATGGAAGGCTTTGGAATTGGGGAGGTGCTGTAACTGCTCAACGAAAAATTACTACACCTGCTGTTTTGGATACAAATAATAATTGGATTGACATTGCAGCCGGTAATCAGTTTTATGCTGCCTTAAAGTCTGATGGTACTTTATGGACCTGGGGTGACAATTCTTCCGGTCAATTGGGTAATGGTGGCACAACGAATGCTTGGAGTCCTGTAATGTTAGGGAATGATAGTAATTGGACAAAAGTTAGTTGCGGGGATGGTCATATGGTCGCCGTTAAATCGGATGGAACGCTTTGGATTTGGGGCAGAAACAACAACGGACAACTCGGTAAAGGAACCAACAGAACCAATGTTAACATACCGGAGCAATTAGGAACAGATTCCAATTGGATTGATGTTTCTGCCGGGAAAAATCACACTTTAATTCTGAAATCTGATGGGAGCCTTTGGTTTGTGGGAGCCTGCTATACGACTTCTTTGGTTAGCCAATTGTGGAAAGTGGGAACTACCAATGATTGGGCAAATATGGGTGGTGGAAGCTTTACTGACTATGCCGTGAAACAAAATGGGGAGCTTTGGACATGGAATAACTCGAACGGCAGAAATACCACGCCTGTCAGAGTCGGGAATCAGTCAAATTGGCTCTTAGTTGCCAATAGTCATACTTATAGCACAGAGTATCATGCTTTGTTTTTGAAAAATGATGCCAGTTTATGGGCTATTGGCAACAACCAGTTCGGACAATTAGGCAATGGTTCTACTGTAAGCCAGACCGGAGTTCCTGTGCAAATTGGGACAGATAATAATTGGAGAGATATAGTAGCAGGAAGTCATTATAGTTTCGGGCTTAAAATAGATAATAGTTTTTATGCATGGGGAAGAAATCAGCATGCGCAATTTGGAAATGGAGAAAATAAGAACACCATTAAACCTATTGATAACAATACATTTTGGAAGGAGATCTCTTCAAGTGTCGCATCTTACAACGGACATTCTTTGGCCATTCAAGATAATGGCACACTTTGGGCATGGGGCTCAAATAATGACGGTCAATTAGGAAACGGTTCCACATACACACATCAGATGCTTCCATTAAAAGTGGGCAATGACAGCAATTGGGCTAAAGTTACAAATGGATTTCATTTTTCGATAGCTATTAACAATGACGGTGCGCTTTGGGCTTGGGGTAGAAATGGCAGACGACAATTGGGACTGGCCGGTTCCACATCTAACAGAACCACGCCCGTATTGGTTAATAACGACTCTGATTGGGTTGATATATCTGCAGGTGCTGAATTTGTAATTGCATTGAAAGACAATGGTACGCTTTGGGCATGGGGATATAATTCTGAGGGACAATTAGGAAATGGCAATACTAATACTTTGGAAACTCCAACACAAATTGGCAGCGATACTAATTGGATTGCTGTTTCGGCTGGTTATAGCCATTCAATGGGGTTAAAATCTGATAGCACACTTTGGACTTGGGGAAGTAATCAGCATGGTCAGTTAGGAAGGGGTGGTGTTACAAGTATTCCAACTCAGGTGGGGACTGATAAATGGATTTATATGACTGCTGGTGGATTGCACTCTCTGGGTATTAAGGCAGATAGCACGCTTTGGGCTTGGGGACGTAATTTATATGCACAACTTGGCGATAACACTGAAACAAATAGGTCAACACCCACAAAAATCGGCAATGACAGCACCTGGATTTCTGTGTCTGCCGGTTATGAGCATTCTTTAGGCTTGCAAGCTGACAGCAGCCTTTGGGCTTGGGGTAGAAATGCTGCCGGACAATTGGGTGATACTGCTACTTATGACGATTTTTTAGCAAAAACTTATGTGCCTACAAAAGTTCATCCTGATAATAATTGGATGAAAATCGAAGGTGGTGCTGTCAACAGCATGGCTTTAAAATCTAATGGAAACTTGCATACTTTTGGAGACTCTTATGTGGCAGACAGCCAGATGAACTTCCCTCAGTCAGGGTATATTTATGCCACCCCTCAGTTAATTGATGTTTGTGGTTTTTGTGCTACAAATTCAACTATAACTATGAGCATTTGCAATGGCGACTCGGTATTTTTCAATGGTGACTATCTGAGCGGTGGTGGTCAATACCATGATTCCCTTATAAATGCTGCCGGATGTGATAGTATTATCATTTTAGATTTAACAAAAATTTATCCTGCTTTTGCTACTGATAGCGTTACTGCTTGTGGTGCTTATACATGGATAGACGGTATAACTTATACAACGGATAACAATACAGCTTCTCATATTATCTCAAATGGTGCTTCAAATGGATGTGACAGCATAATATTACTAAATTTGGTTGTTGTAGAAATTGATACTACGGTTAATGTAAATGGGCAAATTCTAACGGCCAATGCAACAGGTGTAAATTATCAATGGATTGATTGTAACAACAATTATGAACCTATTTCCGGTGAAGATAATCAAGTTTTTGTAGCTGTTAATAATGGAAATTATGCTGTCGTTGTAAATGATGGAAATTGTTCTGACACAAGCGATTGCATCAATGTAGATATTATTGGCTTAAGTGATAAAGAAGATGAAGCATCTATCTTTTTGTACCCTAATCCAAATAATGGCACTTTTACCATTGAAACAAATTGGGAAACATCCGTTGAAATATGTGATGCCTTAGGTCGTATCGTTTTTATGAAAGATTTTAAAAATGGTAAAGAGCATGTTATTTTATCAGATGTTCCCAATGGCATTTACTTTATTAAATCAAAGAACTCAAAATCTCAAACCGTAATAAGAATGGTTGTTTGTAAATAAATTTAAGTTTCTTATAAATATAAGATGCGACTTTTACAATCTGAAAATATGTCAAAATTTCGATATTTTTAAATTAGTTTTTTATTAAAGCTATTTTTGCACCTCATTCTGATAAGGCGCCCTTTCATCAAATGTATTGATGTATTTCAAATCAAAATAATTGGCATTGCCCCAATTAATCCAATGCAGGCTGTCTGGCTTAATATCAGCAAAGAAAATGCTTCTGGGTTTGTATGGTAATACAGGGAGAGAGAGACTCGTTTTTTGCTCCCTTTTTGCTTGTTGAATAAGTTTGTACCTGTTATTTAATGCATGGTTGAATTTTGGAGCATCATGTGTGAGGTCATAAACTGCAAGCATTATATTCCCTTTTATATAATAGTTTTCACCATCTTTTTTATGGAAGTCGGTTAAAACAAAAAAACAAAATACCCCTATGAGCAAAGAGTTAATTTTTAATAGTTGATTGGCTTCAAGAACTAAAAACTGATGTTTCTGATTAAGAAGAATTGCAAAAAAGGCCAACGACAAAATGACCAAAAAGCTAATAAAACCATGCACTCTTAATGGTGGTTGTATGCCCATATTAAAGGCTGAAGTAAAATAAAAAAACAGAATGATACATACAACCGAAATCAGGAAAAATAAAGGATTAAAATTTTTAATTTTTTGAAAAAGTTGTGAGCTTTTAAGGAGTTTGTGGGCATTAAGAAAAGAAAGAAAACATAATGAGATGATGGCGGGATTTTTAATGTGTAATATTGTTATTTTAAAAAAATTATAAAAAGTATTGGTTATAGCAAAATTAATATTGTAGTGGTTTTCAAAAAAATTTAGTCTGTTATTATTCCCTGGTGCAAGTATTACAATAAGAATTAAGATAATACTGACTGTGAAAAATAATAATGAAAATGCATCCGGTTTTTTATTTTTTAAAACTTTCAAAATAATAAGACCAAGTCCTGTAAATCCTGTTAGAAAAGCACTGAGTTCATTTGACCCAATAACACAGAATGCAAGCAAAAGTACAACAATAGCATTTCTTTTTGATGTATTTGAATGGTAATACTTTAATATAAATACCCACATCAAAAGAGTCATGGCCCATGCAAGAAAATAAGTCAAAGTGGCAGACATCCAGTAAACTGTTTCAGACAGAGAAGGAACAATATTCAAATAACTGATCATGATGAGCAAACTAATAATATGAACAGCTTTAACATCTAAGGTGTTGAATATTGTTTTGAAAAATGCGTACAAGGCACCGTAAAAAAATAAAAGCATCACAATTGCAAGTATCTTATATCCGGTGAAGGATCCAAAAACAAGTGGGTTTATGGTCAGTAATAAAGTACTGAAATACCGGCCGTTCCATGTCAGGTAATTGCCTTTATGGTATTCCCAAAAATTTACTGAAACCGGTGCTTTATACCATGAGGAATAGATGAAATCATCTGCTGATGGATGAATATAAATACATAAAATGAAAACAGGTAATAGGAGTAAAATATGAATTAAAAGGGCAAGGTTTTTATTTTTGATAATATTTTTCAGGAAAATACCCATAATTAGTAATTATATGAAAAACTGTTTTCGGCTTCAGCCAATGTTTCATGTTTGCCAATATCAAACCATTGTGATTGGCTATGGTCTAAGGAGCTGATGGGATAATTTTCAGCCAGACGCAAATAAACATTAGTAATTGAAAAAATACCCTGTTCTTCAATCAAGGTAAAAATTTTTGGATTGATAATATGGATGCCACTGAAAGCCATTTCAACCGGCTTTAAGGGTATGCTATTTACAATAATTTTTTCTCCCGTATTGTTGTTTTTCCATCCAATAAGTTTGTCGCATTCATCGAATAAAAAATAGCGACTGCTTTTTCTATTCCTTACTGCAAGAGTAGCCAGATTTTTTTCAGTCTGATGCTTATGCAACATTTTTCCAATATCTATATCCGATAAAATATCCACATTATAAACTAAGAAATCCTTGTTATCATCAAAGAAATATGCTGCTTTTTTTAAACCACCACCGGTTTCAAGAAGGCAATCACTTTCATCAGAGATGCTGATATTTACATCAAAATTGTTTTTGACATTCAAAAAATCAATTATCTGATAACCAAGATAATGGATATTAATGATTATATCTCTAATTCCAAATGATTTTAAATGTCTGATAACATGTTCAAGCAGCGTGTATTCACCAACTTTAACAAGTGCTTTAGGCAGATTGTCTGTTAATGGCTTAAGACGTGTGCCTTTCCCGGCAGCAAAAATCATGGCTTTCATTCAGGAGTATTTAATAATGTAATTGCCAAATCGGGGATATTTTCTTCAAAAATATTAATTATTTTGATAACATCAGATTTCTACAATAAAAAAAGGTTGACTAATAAAGTCAACCTTTCTTAATAAGTGGGTAGGAACAGATATTACATCATGCCGCCCATGCCACCCATGCCGCCCATGCCGCCCATACCTGGGTTTGGCATTGGAGGATTGTTTTCTTTTTCGTCAACAAGAACGCACTCGGTTGTAAGTAACATTCCAGCAATTGAAGCTGCATTTTCCAATGCAATTCTGGTTACCTTAGTAGGGTCAATAATACCTACTTTGAAAAGGTTTTCATATTTGTCTGTTCTTGCATTGAAGCCAAAATCAGCATTACCTTCTTTAACTTTTTGAACAACTACAGAGCCTTCAATTCCGGCATTTTCAACTATCTGACGAAGAGGTTCTTCCAATGCTCTTTTAACAATTGCAATACCGGTATCTTCATCTTCATTGCATCCTTTAAGACTTTCGAGTGTATCAATTGCTCTTAAATAAGCAACACCACCTCCAGGTACTATACCTTCTTCAACTGCTGCTCTTGTTGCATGTAATGCGTCATCGAAGCGGTCTTTCTTTTCTTTCATTTCAATTTCACTGGCAGCACCTACACTGATAACGGCAACACCACCGGATAATTTAGCCAATCTTTCCTGAAGTTTTTCTCTGTCATAGTCTGAGGTTGTATTTTCAATTTGAGACTTGATCTGTCCAACTCTGGCTTTAATTTGTGCACTGTCACCTTTGCCACTTACAATGGTTGTATTATCTTTATCTATACTGATCTTACTTGCTTGTCCTAAGTATGACAAGTCTGCGTTTTCAAGTTTGTAACCTTGTTCTTCTGATATAACTGTACCTCCTGTAAGAATGGCTATGTCTTCCAACATGGCTTTTCTTCTGTCTCCAAATCCAGGAGCTTTTACGGCTGCAATTTTCAAAGAACCCCTTAATTTATTAACAACTAAAGTTGCAAGTGCTTCACCTTCAACATCTTCTGATATAATTAATAATGGACGTCCTGTTTGTACTACTTTCTCAAGAATAGGAAGAAAGTCTTTCATCGTAGATAATTTCTTGTCGTAAATCAAAATGAAAGCATCTTCATAGGCTGTTTCCATCTTTTCGGTATCTGTAACAAAATAAGGTGAAATATAACCACGGTCGAATTGCATACCTTCAACAACTTTTACAACTGTTTCAGTGCCTTTTGCTTCTTCAATGGTAATAACTCCTTCATGACCTGCTTTTGACATGGCATAGGAAATAGTCACGCCAATTTCGTTTTCATTATTAGCTGAAATTGAACCAACTTGTGAAATTTCATCAGCTAAAACAATTTCGTTAATGATTTTCATTTTTTCTTCATGGCTGATTTCCCCTTTTTTGTCTTTTACTTCTTTAAAAATTACTTCAGCTTTGTTGATGATATCATTTTTAACAATAGAGCGTGACTGTGATTTAAGATTGCTTACAACCTGCATAACAGCTTTGTCAATACCTCTTTTCAGATCCATTGGGTTAGCACCGGCAGTAACATTTTTTAATCCTGTGGTTATAATAGCTTGTGCCAAAACAGTAGCAGTTGTAGTTCCGTCTCCGGCTGCGTCAGCTGTTTTAGATGCAACTTCTTTTGCCATTTGAGCACCCATATTCTGGATAGGGTCAGAAAGTTCAACTTCTTTTGCCACAGTTACACCGTCTTTAGTAATTTGGGGAGCGCCATATTTTTTGTCAATAATGACATTACGACCTTTTGGTCCCAAGGTAACTTTTACCGCATTTGCTAAAGCATCAACACCTTTTTTTAGTTCGTTACGTGCTTCGATATTAAATTTAATTTCTTTTGCCATTTTATGTATTTTTTATAATTAATGATTGTGTTAATAATTAAATGATTGCATAAATATCCGATTCCCTCATAATCAAATACTCTTTACCTTCATAGGTAATCTCTGTACCGGCATATTTGCCATAAAGAACAGTGTCGCCAACTTTTACTGTAATTGGTTCATCTTTTTTTCCATTTCCAACTGCAACGATAATTCCCTTTTGTGGTTTTTCTTTTGCTGTATCAGGAATAATGATGCCACCTGCTGTTTTCTCCTCGGCCATGGCTGCTTCTACTAATACTCTGTCTGCTAATGGTTTAATGTTTAAATGTGTCATAATTTGAATTTATTTTTAAGGTTTGACATAAAGTTTCTTGAAAACGTTGCTTGTTATCGAATTATATGCCATTAGACATTTGGCATACTTTATTTCAAAATTTGGCAGTTTTGATAGGGCTATAAATAAAAAATGTCAGAAATAGTGACATTCTGACATTTTTTATTTAATCTTTTGTGTATTTTTATTCTTGAGGTTGTTCCTGACCTTGCGGTTGTTCTTGTCCCTGTGGTTGTCCTTGTGGTTGTCCTTCTTCTCTAACAGGTCCAGTGTAATCAACAGATTGTGTATTCTGGATATAATCTTTAAGCTGGCTGTCATAAGTTGCAACAACTTCATTTCTTGGAATAGCAAAAATGGATAGTAAACTTAATACTACCAATGCAATAGCAAGCGTCCATGTTGATTTTTCAAGAAAATCAGCTGTTTTTCTAACTCCCATTACTTGGTTTGAGGATGAGAAATTTGAGGCCAGTCCACCACCTTTTGAGTCTTGAACCAGTACAACTAATACTAATAAAAGACAAATAATAAAAATAAATACTGAAATAAAAACATATGCTCCCATTTTACCTTTTTTTAATTTTGTTTTTTTAAATTTTCAATTTGAATTGCAAAGTAACTACTTTTTTCTGGATATTTAATACATAATTTTTCATAAGTTTTTATGGCCTTTTCTGTATGCCCTTGTTTAGCGTAGATCTGAGCAAGTGTTTCAGATACTAAATCAAGGTTGTCTTCAACACTTTTTTCTGATAAATCATGATCATTATTATAGTCTTTATTTGGTTGTATGCGTGGTTCAACACTAATAAAATCATCAATTATCTTATTGTTATCTAAAGAAATATTTGAAACTTCTGAATTTTTTAAATCATTTTCAATTGATTTCACTTCATCTGAGATAATTTCATTGGGATCACTTGTTAAAACATTTTCCTGAATAAAAGATGCCTGATTACTTTCTTGTTCAGGCTTAATAAAATCCAGAGCTTGATCTTCTTTGTCCAGCACATCGAATAAATAACTTTTGTCAACAACGTAGGGAGATGAACTGATAAGCTGTTTTTGAAATGACAGATCCTTATTCTTCTTTAATAATATTAGGCGTATGAAATGTAATGACTGGCAATATGGATAAGCTTTCAGCATATTTTCAACATCAGTAGTTTGAATGTTGTTTACAACGTGTTTATCTATAAAGCCTGTAATAATATTCATGAAAATTGAATTAAATGAGCTGCAAAATTACAATAATTTCAGAAAGTCATATTGAATTGCGTTATTTTGTTTATTTATGATAATCAATATTATAGTGTAACCCAATACTTTCCTTTCTCTGTGAAGCAAATTTGATGATCAGATAGGCTATGTTAATAATGTTGCGCAATTCACAAATTTTTTGTGTAACAACAGACTTATTGTATAGTTCTTCGGTTTCTTTATAAAGAATTTCAAGCCTGTCAAGAGCACGTTTTAGTCTCAGATTTGTACGCACAATACCAACATAATTTGACATTATTTCCTGAACTTCGTGTACACTTTGAGTTACCAAGACCATTTCTTCATTTAGGAGTGTTCCTTCCGCATTCCAATCGGGGACATCATTTTTTAATACGATATCTTTAAAAATCAGAGATGATTTTTTAGCAGCTCTATGAGATATAACAATGGCTTCAAGAAGAGAATTTGAGGCCAACCGATTGGCTCCATGCATGCCCGAGCATGCACATTCACCGGCAGCAAAGAGGTTTTTTATGCTGGATTGTCCGTCAATATCAATTTTTATACCCCCGCAAAGATAGTGGGCTGCCGGAACTATTGGTATCTTGTCTTTCGTAATGTCAATGCCAACACTCAGGCATTTAGCATAGATATAAGGAAAATGAAGGATGAGTTCATTTTTATTCAGATGTGTGCTGTCAAGATAAACGTGACTGTGTCCGGATTGTTTCATCTCATTGTCAATAGCCCTTGCAACAATGTCCCTTGGTGCTAATGCGCCGCGTTCATCATATTTGTACATAAATTCATTGTTGTGAACATCTTTTAAAACTGCACCAAAACCTCTCATAGCTTCAGTTATCAGAAAGGATGGTTTTTCTGACGGGTAATAAAGAGCTGTTGGATGGAACTGTACAAATTCCATGTCTTTAACTTCTCCATTTGCCCTGTAAACCATTGAAATACCATCACCGGTAGCAAGGGGTGGATTGGTTGTATTGCTATAGACATTTCCCGAGCCTCCTGTTGCAACAAGTGTTACTTTTGAAAGAATTGTAATGATATTTCCCGTTTTGTTATCATAAATATAAGCTCCATAACAGCATATATCCTTGGTTTTACGGGTGACATATTCGCCGAGGTGATGTTGTGTTATAATATCAATAGCAAAATGATTTTCAAGTATGCTTATGTTTTTATTGTTTTTAACTTTTTCGGTAAGTGCCCTTTGGATTTCAAAGCCTGTTTTGTCTTTCCAGTGAAGAACTCTTTTTTCTGAGTGACCACCTTCTCTCGAAAGATCAAAACGTCCTGCACTATTTTTATCAAAGCGTACACCCCATCTGATAAGCTCTTTTATTTGTCCTCCGGACTCACCTATAATTGTTCTTACAACATGTTCATCATTAAGATAACAACCCGCCTTGAGTGTGTCCTGAATGTGTTTTTCATAACTGTCGGGTAAATAAGTTACGGCAGCTATACCACCTTGAGCATAACTGGTTGCAGTTTCATCAAGCGTGGTTTTGGTTGCGAGGATTACCTTGCCGTATTTTGAAACGTTCAAGGCATAAACTAAACCTGCTAGACCTGAACCCAAAACCAAAAAGTCTGTTTGTCTTCTCTTTAAATTCATCTGTTACATATTTTTTTATAATCGCAATACTTGCAATTGTTAATCTCTTTTGTTTGCTCAATCTCTGTACCTTTATTAAACATATCTTTGAAAACACCTTGGAGGAATTCTCCTGTTTTTACGTGTGAATCTTCATCGTATTCCAACTTGCCATCAGGAAGAACCAGTCCCGAAAAACTGTTTTGATGGTTTCTCAAAGAAATAAAACCTGTCGTGATACTGTTTTTCGATTGAGAAATGTCAAAATATAAAAAAGCATAAAAAAGAAGTTGAAGAACTTTTGGTGAAACCTCTTCATAATTCTGTAAGTCGTCCCAGTCTTTTAATTCAATATCCTTCTTTAAAATGCTGCCCGTTTTGTAATCTAATATGCGCAATTGCCTGTCAAAACTATCAATGCGGTCAATCTTTCCTAAAAGCTTAATTTCAACTTCTTCATTCTCATCTATAATGATTGATATTTCTTTTTTAAGAAATTGTTCCAACTCTTTAATAATTATCTCATGACTGGATGCATTTACAGCTTCCGATTTTAAAAAATTAGATACATATTTTATGGCAATTTTAAACATCAAGTGGTTTTTACCCGTTTCAATTTCGGTGAACTGGACTTTATCAGTAAAGATTTTTTTTAAACCATCTTCAATATTTTTAGTTGAAATTTTTAAATCAGTTTCAGTCAGTTTTTTACCTACAATAGGATTGAAGATAGTTTCGAGCATATCATGTATCACACTCCCAAATACGCCCATGTCAAAATTATCTTCTGGCTCATCATCTGTTTTAATGTCTAATAAATACCTGAAATAAAACCTGATCGGGCATTGTAGGTATGTTGAAACAGAAGTTGGAGAAAGACCGTTCTTAGCTTTTTCCTTTAACAATACTAAAACCGCATCGGTTTTAGGTATGTTGATATGTCCATCCATATTGTCATGTAATACAGAAGTGCTGATAACTTCTTCAGTGATTATAATATTGGAATTGATAATGGGCAGTTCGTTACAAATTTGTGAAATAAAACGGCTTTTTTCACCACTGCTATTGATGTCATTTTCAGTATTATAAAATAAGGTTATGTGCTTGGCTCTTTGTAATAATCTGTAGAAATGATAAGCATAAATTGATTCATTTTCTGAATAAACAGGTATGTTGAAATGCCTACGAATGTCCATTGGGATAAATGAGTTGTTGTTTTTTGATTTAGGTAAAATCCCTTCATTTACCGAAAGCATTATAAGGTTATCAAAATCCAGATTACGTGACTCCAACAGACCCATAAGCTGTAAACCTTTCAATGGTTCACCACTGAACGGTACAGAGTTATTTTTTAACAATAATTGAATTAAATTTCTTAGTGAATAAACAGAACTGCTTTCAGCCTCTTCAAAAAAATCTGTAAGCCTGTTTAGAAGCTTATGAAAGTGAAACATAAATTCATACTCGATGGAATGGTGCACATACTTGTCACTCGATGACTTCATTGTTTCTAATAGCAAAGAAAGAATTGACTTTAAGAGCTGGGTTAGTAATTTACTGTTGTTGTTATTGTGCGTAGATATAAGTAGAAGAATTTCCCATACAAAACTGTCAGTTTTTTTATATCTCGAAATAACTTCAATGAGTTCATTATTGGTGTAATAAATTTTATTTTGTTTTCTTAAACTCTTAATCAGCAAGTCAATGCTAAGGTCGTCACTTTTAATAAATGATTTGAAATAGGGGTTGGAAATAATCTTCAAAAAATCTTTGATATTGAGCTTAAATTGATTAGTTCCTCTTAGTTTACTTATTCTTTGAGCGTTTTCGTAAAGGTTTATGATGAGGTTATAAAAGTCAGCCATAACGGTCTTATGCATGGGGTAACCCATTGTAACATTGATGTTTGCAATATTGTCAGGAATAGAATTAAGCATTGGAAAAAGCAAATCTTCATTGCATAATACAAGGGCTGTATTGCTTATATCAGAATCAGATTTAATACTTTTAAGCAGTAAACCAGCCATTTTTGCTTGCCCAATCTGCTTAGGAATACCAACAATCCTTATCACTTTAGACGTTTCTAAAAAGTAATTGTTTTGTTTATGAAATGGGCTATTCCCAAATTGACTTAAACTTTTACGGATAAAGTAGCCGGCTTCTGCATGTTGATTGTTGACATAAAATAAATCATAATCAAAGATTAGTTTTCCTTTGTCCCTTTTAATAAAGTAATTACATATCTTTTCTTCAGCCTTACTTAGTGCATTAAATCCAACAAAGAAAAAATAATTCCATTTTTCACCAGCTTTAGTGAGAAATTTTTCATCATCAGCTATTGTTCTTAAAATATGTGATTGATAAGCATAGCCCTTTCGCTTAATAGATTCTGTAAAATCTTTATAAATTCCCGCAAGAGAGTTGTAAAACTTAAGATAATTCTTTTGGAAATCCGTAAGCGTATTATTGCTCACATTCCAGTTTTCAATAGCTTTTGCCTCTGAAAGGTACGAAAAAATACTGTCGGGATTGACAAGACTGGCATCGATATCCCCAAAATCCGACAGTAGCATATGGCCCCAAGCTATAAAATCATCAAAATAATATACGCCGGCTGCTTCTTTCTGTAGCTGTAACTTATAGGCCTTGTATAAGTCGTTTAGTAATGTCAGATTATCTACAGAAGTATAGGTGCTGAGTTTTTCAGCAAATTCATCAATAGTAAAAAAGTCAGGAAGTATTTCCGCTTTTTTTATGTTAGCGGCAAAATAATTTTTCAAAAAAAGAACTGTGCGCCTGTTAGGTACTACGATACAACTGTTACTTAGGTCAGAACTGTGTTGTGCCCGTATATATTCAACAACTTTATGAAGAAAAGCTTGCACTTTTTTTTTATGCAAACTTAATAAAAATCTTGTTTATAATGATTTTATTACTTTTGCCTTTTAAGTTTACTGAATACAAATTAAACTTTTTAAGCAATGGTTTTATTTCCGCATTGTAAAATTAATCTGGGTTTATTTGTCCTCGAGAAAAGGGCAGATAATTTTCATAATATTGAAACTGTTTTCTATCCTGTAGATTTGTGTGATGCACTGGAAATAGTACCGGAGAAAACAAAAACAGTATTTAATATATCTGGT
>JAQVVM010000072.1 GCA_028698995.1 Bacteroidales bacterium | reverse complement strand
AAACTATTTATAAAGTAAAAGCCACATCAGAAGCAGGCGTAGTATCACATATCATTTTAATTACCGAAGAACAGAAATACTTATCAAATCTGTTTCAATTTGGGTGACCCAGTGTCGAAGTCAGGAGTTTGATTTATGGGAAAGACGCATTATAGAACTCAGGATGATGATACAATTTAAATAAAACAGTGCAGATGCTTACTTTTTCGGAGCTAAAAACCTGTTGTATAACAGAAGACCAATAATTGTAAGCACACCAATCATACTGAAAATAAACCACAATGTCCCGGGAGCATTTAATGTGTCAACAAAATGAACATAGAGAACAGCGCCTAAAATCCCGCCAATGCCACTTCCAATAACACCATACAAGAATGAATAACCCAAATAAAGTGCTTTTTTATCATCCGGTGCAATAAGACCAACATAGGAGATAAATTTGGGATGTGCAATCATTTCTCCAATTGAGAAAATGATGATACCGGCAATAAAAACCCATGCATAGGTTGAAATCGCGAGTATGCCCATTCCTATTGTCCCCAAAGCAATACCAAAAATCATTGTCGGCAATGCCTTTGTGTTTTTTACGATATAGGAAACAAGTAATTGCAGCACTATTATCGTTCCTGCATTGATAACTGTTACATGCTCTGTGTCAAATTTCCAATCAGGCTTAGAGATAAAATAACCTAGGAATTTGTTTACAACATTATTCACGGGTGTCATATCCATATAGTCCTTCAGGTACCATAATACTGTGTCGAACATCTGGAAATAAAGAATCCAGAAGCAGGAATAGATTGCTATCATTATTATAAAACGGTAGTCAGTAAGAACGAGAATCATTTCTTTCAAAACCTGAGGCATTGATTTTGAGCTTTTAGGACGGGGTGGTTCTTTGTATAGAAAGATATTCATTATAAGCAACCAGCCTGTTCCTACAGCAGCCATTATAAAAACATAAGACCAAGAAATGGCTTTAAGATAGGGAACCAAAAGGAGGGGAAAAATAAAAGCCCCCAGATTTATTGACCAATAAAAAATGCCAAATCCCAATGTTGAATTTTTTTCGTTGGTTGAGCGTGCTATTGTGCCTGAAATCAATGGTTTAAAAAATCCTGCTCCGGTTACCATAAGTAAAAGACTCAAAAAAACAAATTCATAGCTCGTAACCAAACTGGTAAGAAAATAACCGAGACTCATAACGATGAAAGCAAACATCAGTATTAAGCGGTAGCCGTATCTGTCTGCTATGGCTCCCGAAAGAATAGGTAATAAATACAATAGCGGTGTAATGGTGCTTTTAATAACCCCAACACTTTCTTTTGAAAAACCCAAACCTCCTTCATTGACACTTAAAATCATATAGATGGAGAGAACCGACATCACGCCATAATAAGAACCTCTTTCAAAAAACTCCATCACTATGACGGTCCAATAGTTTTTGTTAAAGGATTTCATACCCGTTTCACTTTTTGTATTTTCCATTCTTCAATTCTTGTTAAAAATATTTTCAAAATTAGTATTTTTATCGAGTATACAATATTGGTCTCTACTCAAACTTTGAGAATAATGAATCAATATCTGACAAAAATTAAAAAATTTTTTCCAGGTTCAGATGTTGGCTGCAAAAGCTTCTGGCCCTGAACGGCTAAAATAATCGTGAACCGAAATAGCCGCTTATAATGTGAATTCCAACTTATTTGATAATAGTAAATTTTGCTTTTATATTTAAATTATTAAATATGTCATATTATATATTTAAACACATTAGAAAAAAATAATAAATGACAAAGTATTGATTTGTAAAACATTTTTATTTAAATTTGACTTATCTTTTAAAAACAAAATGCTATAAAAACAAAACCCACTTTCTTAATTTTTACCGCAACACTGCTTATATGGCTAAGTGTTGTAAAAACAAATGCTCAAATAATATATGTAGATATTGACCCTGATACCACTATTTATATTCCAAATGCATTGGATTCTAGTAATATTTATGATTTTGATGTTAATGATGATGGCATAATTGATTTTTTAATAATTGCAAAAAAAAGATACATATATCATTTTATCACTTATAGTGTTTGGATAAGCAGTAATAATTCAAATCAAAACCTAGTTGTTGGGGCATGCAATCCATCGGGGGCTTATGGCGTATATTATAATACTCTGAATATAAATGATACCTTAAACGATAATAATCATTGGGGGACTTTTAATTATTTTGCAAATTATCCGGAGGCATCTCCCATGACATGCTTCCCTCCTGTAGGGGATTTTTATATAGGCTTAAAAATTTATAAAAATGCCGATACCTTGTACGGCTGGGCCAGATGCTCGGCAACAGATTCATCTGTAACAGTAAAAGATTATGCTTATAATAGTATTCCTAATTTGTTTATTTTAGTAGGACAAACTGTTTTAGATTCTGCCTTAGTCCCTTTGTTTCCGGAACCTACTGTTTTTTTGAGTCAAAACAAATTGGTGGTTGCTTTAAGTCAATATCCTTTGTCTCAGGGAGAGATTAAAATTGTAAACAGCATGGGGCAGATAGTAAAAAGCACACCCATACAAACCATTACAAATTATATTCCCATTACGGGCATAGCCCAAGGAATTTATATTATCCAAATTAATACGCCACAGGGTGGTATTACCAAAAAAGTTTTTCTGCAAGAAAATTAAAAACAACCTGTCATGAAAACAAAAACCACCCTCAAAACCTTACTTATTATAATTTTCTTTACAGTAGCAGCCATGCAAGCTAAAACGCAAATTGTTTACACCGATTTAGAACCTGACATAATAATTATGGATACAATTAGGCAAGATGACGAACATGAATGTTATCTGCTTGATTTAAATAACGATAGCTTTACAAATTTTGAGGTTTGTATCAAATATTGGTGGACTTTTCAGTTCCCTGAAAATCGATATGTACAATTTTTCATAGATAATTCATTAAATAGAGTTGCTGTTGATGAAAATGATATATTTAAAGCAAAATATTTAAATTTAAATGATACGATTAATCAGCAATTAGTGTGGCCAACAATTAGTTATGGTGCTACTATATGTGTAAAAGCATTTGGAGGTAACTATTGCCCTATAAATGAAAAATACTATGGTTTACGCATTTTACAAGGAACCGACACGCTTTACGGCTGGGTGCGCATCCACGCCACTTTAGAGCAGGCTATAATAAAGGATTATGCCTATAATGCCACGCCAGGAGAAGCACTTTTAGCAGGCCAAATATCTTTAAATACTCAAAATGTTCAACAGAATTGTATCAACATTTTTACTCAAAATAAATTATTGATAATTGATTTTGAAAACACACTTATACCCAGTGGTACTGTAAAAATTTTAAATACAATCGGCGGTATTGTATTTATTGATCACATAAATTCGCTATATTCTGAAATTAACTTATCAAATTTAGTTACCGGCGTTTATGTTGTTAAAGTGGAAACAGGCTATGGCGTTTATATTAAGAAAATATTTTTACAATAAAATTAATATTTAAAAACCCATTTATTATTTACACAAAAAAAGATATGTTGTCCGAAAGGTGATGCAGTGAGCTCCGATAGATACTGAGTTGAACAGGAATTAACACAGGAAATCCTTCTGTTAATGTCCATACGGACAACATATTTTTTGTATATATTTTTTACTAAAAGTAAAGTCCTGCGGACTATATAAAAGTTGATATTTGAGTAAATAATTACTGTCCTCAATATTAACGAAATTCAAAGTACCATAAGAATAAGTAACACTGCATTCAAGGATGGTATTTATCAATTTGTACTGATGCAGGGAAATTGTGTTTTGGATAATGTAAGGGTGGTTTTTGTTAAAGACTAAAAAATAGTATCTTTTATCCCCTCGTTCAAATCTTTATAATGGCAACGCATCACTGTATTATTTTCAAAATCGCGAAGGTGAAGTCCATTGCCCCTACACCAAACATGTTCTTTGCAGTCTTTACATAAACCTGTCTTAGTCCAACTTCTATCACGCATTATCTGATATTTGTTTTGCCAAACATCAATAAAATCATCTTGATAAATATTACCCTGAATAACTTTTGAACTGTTATTGGGGCAAGCAGAAATGGACCCGTCATTCAGTACTGAACCAATATTGATACCTGCTCGGCAGAAGAAATAGCCATCGCGTACTTTCCCTTCATAACTTCCCAGAAATCCTTCACAGCCATAAGAAGGGATGATTTTGCCCTCTTCTCTGGCGTTTTTAATAAATTCCATCAAGGCATGAAATTGTTTGGGTGAGATGTGCAGGAGGGGGTTATCTTTAGCTCTGCCAATCGGGGAGATAGTAAATATGCGCCATAAGCGGACATTCATGCCTATCAGTAAATTTTTAATATCTTCTAATTGTTCAAAATTTTGTGCATTGACACATGTTACCACATCAAAAATGATGTCTTTGCCGGCCTGAATTATTTTTAAAGCTTCAATAGCTTTTTTATAAGATTGTTTATGTCCTCTGAGCCAGTTGTGATTTTCTTCCAAACCATCTAAACTTAGTGTAATAGAACGTAGACCAGAGCTAAGAAGGTTGTTAAAACGCTCTTGTGTCAGCGCAAAGCCATTGGTAACCATACCCCAGGGGTAACCCTGGTTATAAAATTCTTTCCCGACTGCTTCAAGGTCTTTTCTCAGCAAGGGTTCGCCTCCTGTCAGCACAATCATCAGCTTGTTGGGGTTATAAACTTTTCGAAGGGCTGAAGTTACTTTAAGGAAATCCTCGGCAGGCATATCTTTAGAAATATTATCTGTACGGCAATCACTGCCGCAGTGAATACAACTTATGTTACATCGGGTTGTACATTCCCAGAACAGATAAGTAAGGTTATGCAATTTTGCTTCGACATTGATGTATTTTTTAAAAATCCGTAATGACAACCTCTGGCGAAAATTGGGATAAAAAGGATTCTTTCCGGAATTTATATTATTCATTGTTCCCATCATTTGTTGGTATTACGGTTTTGAATTCAGCAGGGAATGTGCCATAAGCTGCGGCAGGTTCTAATGGACGGGTAACTGAAGGGATTACGGTATCCTGCTTATTAATTGGCTCGTTCTCTTTTGGCTTTGATTTTCGGGATGGCCTAACAGGTTGATCAATAGCTGTTTGGGTCGTATCTGTTCCTGTGTTGTTTTCAGTAACACCGATTTCCTGAACAGGCAAACTGTCAATAATTTCAACGGTATTTTCATCTGTACCCTCTTTAAGTGTACTGCCTGAACGGCAACCACTTATAATCAAAAAACCAGTGCCCAATAAAAAAGCTATGGTTTTTAAGAGTTTGAATTTAAAAGTTTTAAAGATGTTGTACATTTTTGGATTTTTATTAATTGTTAATAAACATTTCTGCGTACACCATACATGGGTTCTATTCTTATTCTTTCATCAGGTACAATAACAGAGTCCTCTTTATTCTCTGGCTCTATATCTTTGACCGTATCATTGACTTCAGTAACAACATCTGGTTTTGGCCGATTCATTTTCTTGGGGAGACACCCGCTTACAATCATTAAACCTATACCCAGAAGAAAAATCAGACTTTGTAGATAATAGTTTTTAATAAAAAAACAGTACTTCTTCATTTCAAATTAAAATTTACATCAGTCAATCAGATACAAATTTACAGATATTCCACAATGTTTTAAATAATTTAATTTAGGTGTATTTTAAGAAATGATTAAACCCTAATTCTAATCATTAGGAGTTTTGTAAAAACGAACTAATGATTCCATGAGGGTAACCCCGATATGATTTATCCAATGGCTTTTTTGAAAGGCATTGGTTATAAATCAGTTATCGAGAGGCTGTATCAAAAGCTAAAAACATGTCATACTGAGCGAAGCGAAGTATCTGGTTGTCAAATTTATAAGATTTTTCACTGCGTTCAAAATGACAAATATGAATGCTTTTGATACAGCCTCTTTGGGTTAAATAACATCCTTTCCTTTTTTAATGAGCCATAGTTTTCCAACTTCTTTGTAAAATTCCTGAATTGGTAAACTTGTGGGGAGTACCGCATTAAAGAAGTTATATTTTCTCAGGTCAAAATCAATAATTTCAGATTTAACCTCATTGTAGTAAACGGTTCCCGGCATAGGTGTGAGGATTGTATAACCTGCATAAGCCACTTTGTGTTGGCCTGCATAGTCGGCCATGGCACGAAAGTCGGCATGGGTATAGCTTGTCGGAATAACATAATTGCCTCTAAGCATGATGCCATTATCGTGAAACAGTTTAATGGCATTTTCAATATAGAAAGCTGAAGATTTTTTATTGTACTTTTCAAGTTCAGCCTCTTTATACGATTCGAACCCACAAATTACTACTTTCAGGCCGTTACGTGCAAGTTTTTCAATAAGTTTGGGGTTACCAACAGCAGTATCAGCCCTAATATCCATAATGTACTCCTTTTTAATGCCTTCTTCTTCTATCCTGGTAAAAAGATTGTCGATAAAGCTGACATCTACAATAGTATTGGCATCGGCAAAACGCACAATGTCATAATCAATATTTTTAAGTTCTTCTATAATACTTTCAATATTTCGTTTGTAGTATGAACCGCAGTATTCGCGCCATATAGAGCAAAAGGAACATTGGTAAGGGCAACCGAGTGAAGTAAAAATATAGGTTGTAGGAGAAGGAGCATTGGGTACTTTGTATGTCTCTTTCCAGCGTTTAAGCTGGGAGCGGTCAACCATCAGGAAATCTTTTCCTGCTGCATCCCATAATTTACTCATTGGTTTTGTGGGGATCAATCCTTTAGGCGTGTTGATGTAAATACCTTCAATGGCTTGAAAAGAATGGCCGGATTCTTTTGCTTTGACAATTTCTCTAAGCTGATGAGCTGCATGTCCGCGGATGGCAATATCCACAGAAGGGTCGTTGCAATTTTCTATACACAGTGTAACATGTAACCCGCCAATTATAGTCGTGATATCCGAATTGATACTTTTAGTTGTCTTTAAAATTTCAAGACCATAGTAAAATTCACTGCTTATAACAGTGGTACAAACAATATCAGGTTTATGTGTCCGGATAAGATTTTCAACCAATGTAGAAAGGGGAGGGGTGTCTGGATTTAAATCGTACTCTCCCTTAGTGTCAAACACAACGACATCATGTTCTTTAACGGCAGCAGCAAGTGTCAGTAACCCCAAAGGAGGACCAATGAGTTTCTTATGTATAAAATATGAAGCCTCCTTAGGAGCATATTCCAAAATACCGTTAAAGGGTGAACGGGGTGTGTTTATGAGTAGAATCTTCAATTTGCAAGGCGGTTTAGTGACCAAAATTAGTAAAACTTATTAAAATTGTTCAAGGTAAAAAAAAACTTTACTATATTTATGCTTGGGAAAATGTGTACAGAATAAGAATTTTAATAGTAGTTTATGCCTGAGTTGATAAATGATAAACAGGTTTTTTCTTTGTTTGAAGTAAGCAAGAGCATTAAAAGCACGCTCGAAAAGCGGTATAAAAATTCCTACTGGATAAAAGCTGAAATGAACAAGCTGAACTATTACATTCAATCCGGTCATTGTTATCCCGACCTGGTAGAGAAAGATGAGGGCAATATTAAAGCACAGATAAGGGCTAATTTATGGAGAGATGATTATGTAAGAATTAATAATAATTTTCTGTCGGTTTTGAAGGAACCATTAAAGGATGGGATTAAAATTCTTTTCCTTGCCAAAATATCTTTTGACCCCGTTTATGGCCTGTCTCTGCGCATTATCGATATAGATCCCTCCTACACATTGGGAGATCTTGAAAAAGAAAAAAACAGAACCATAGAACGTTTAAAATCTGAAGGTATTTTTGAGAGAAATAAACAGTTAAAGTTGCCCCTTTTACCTCAACGTATTGCCATTATTTCTGTGGAATCAAGTCGTGGGTATGCAGATTTTAAGAGTGTTATTGATGAAAACCCGTGGCAGTATGCTTTTTTTCAATTTCTATTTCCTTCTCTTTTGCAGGGCGAAAAAGCAGTAGCATCTATAATTTCACAATTGAATAAAATTCGAGCCCTTTCTTCTCATTTTGATGTTGTGCTTATAATAAGGGGAGGGGGTGGTGATGTGGGCCTTTCGTGTTATAATAACTATGAGCTGGCACGTGAAATTTCCCTTTTCCCAATTCCTGTAATTACCGGTATTGGTCATGCTACAAATTGGACAGTAGTTGAAATGGTAGCTTTTGAAAATGCCATTACACCTACAAAACTAGCCGAATATCTGTTGCAAAAATTTCACAATTTTGCGGTGCCTGTTAAAGAAGCCCACTTTAAAATAGCAGATAAATCATGGCGTTTCATACAACAAACAAAAAATGAATATTTTGCCGAAATTAAATTATTTAAATTCGTATGTGAGAATATTTTGAACGTTTCCCGCGGTGAACTTAAAAATCTTTACTATACTTTAACCCGAAACTGTGATTATGTCATTAAAAATGAGCTTCAAAATTGTCAGCAGGAACAAAATAAAATCAATCCGGCAACCGGCAGATATTATAAAAATGAATTTTTCAGGCTTGAAGTGCTGTCAAATAACATCAGGCATTTACACCCCGATAATGTACTAAAACGAGGTTATAGTATCAGTCTTTTCAATGGTAAAGCTTTAAAGGATATCACAAACATTAAAAAAGGAGATGAAATAAAAACCATCATTTATAAAGGAGAAATTACCAGTCAGGTTAAATCAAAAAAAACAAATAAAAATGAATGATAAAATAAATTATACAGAAGCATTCGAAGAACTGCAAAACATTGTTGTTCAAATTGAAGAAGGAGAAATTTCAGTTGATGAATTATCCGAAAAAGTTAAAAGAGCAAGTGTGCTCATTAAAATATGTAAAACAAAACTTACAAGCACCGAAGAGGATGTAAATAAGATTTTAAAGGAGCTTGATGCATTCTCAAAAGAAAATTAAGAAATGCAGGAAATATGTTTTACAAAGATTTTTTATTTTTGCTAAAAATGAATTACTAACCAAAAACACATATTATGGCAACAATCATTCTTCCGGCATTACCTTTTCTTCCTGATGCATTAGAACCTGTCATCAGTCAGAAAACCATTGAGTTCCATTATGGGAAACACCATCAGGCTTATGTCAACAATTTGAATAACCTGATAAAAGACACAGCGTTTTTCGGTCTGAGTCTTGAACAAATTATCATGAGATCTGAAGGCAGTATTTTCAATAATGCTGCACAAGTTTGGAACCACACTTTTTACTGGGATTCTTTAAGAGCGCCCGGTCAACAAACTCCCGACAACGAAGTACATAAGGCCATTATTTCTGAATTTGGTTCCTTCGAAGGCTTTTTAGAGAAATTTACTGCTGCTTCTACCACTCTTTTTGGTGCCGGATGGGCATGGTTAATTAAAAAGGACAATAAGCTCGAAATTGCTCAGACCGGCAACGCTGAAACTCCCATGCGTAAAGGGCAAAAAGCCCTTTTAACCATTGATGTATGGGAACACGCCTATTATCTGGATTATCAAAACAGAAGACCGGACTACATCAAAGAATTTATGAAAATAATCAATTGGGATGTAGTAAATGATAGATTTTTAGAAGTGTAAAAATAAAAAACCCTCATTTTTGAGGGTTTTTTGTTGTCCGACAAGGATTCGAACCTTGACTGACAGAACCAAAATCTGCTGTGCTACCATTACACAATCGGACAATCTTTTTTTGCGGTGCAAATATAATAATATTTATTAAAACAAAAGTTAATTTTTTTTGATTTTATTATTAGAATTAAATCGGTTGCTTAAGAGGTATTTCTTTATTTTTTAAAAGCTTATTCTTCAGAGTCTTCGTCATCATCAGAGGTGTCAAATTCAAATTCTTTTGATTTTTCTATTTCTTCTACAAGGTCAAAAAGGTCGAGTTGGTTTTCGCTGATATAACATTCATTATTAGCTTTTAAATTGTTGTTAATGATAAATTCTTTAATGGCTTGTTTAAAAAATTTATTGGGAGAAATATCCCTGCCTTCACAGTATTTTCTTACTATTTGAAATTGCTTATTGGACAGCTTGAAAACTATTTTTTTGTATTTTATTTTTTTATTTTTTGTTTTCCTAACTTTCATTGTTTGTATATTTCGGTAAGTGTTTCAATGAGGTAGTCTATGTCACTTTTAGTATTAAATTTACTAAACGAAAAACGTATGGCGGGTTTACTGGTGTCTGCTTTAATGGCAGTAAGCACTTTTGATGCTTTCACACTTCCTGAAGCACAGGCGCTGCCTCCGGAAACAGCAATCCCAGCAATGTCAAGTTTCTGAACCAGCATTTCTGATGCAGGGATGTTGGGGAAAGCTACATTGAGAATTGAATAAAGTCCATGTTTGTCAGAGTCTGCATTAAAATTTACACCATCAAATTCTCTGAGCTTGTTTGCCAGATAATTTTTTAACTCACTGATGTGTGTTATATTATCGTGTAAATGTTCATAGGCTATTTGTAATGCTTTGGCCAGACCTGCTATGGCGTAAACACATTCTGTTCCTGCCCTGCGGTTTCGCTCTTGCCCACCACCCAGAATATGTGCATTTATAAGGTTTTCATTATTGAGGTATAGAAATCCTATCCCTTTGGGTCCGTGGAATTTGTGTGCTGAGGCAGCAGCAAAGCCAATTTTTATAGCCTGAAAATCAATGGCAAATTTTCCAATGGTTTGAACCATATCACACAGAAATAAAGCATTGTATTTTATGCATAATTCAGAAACATCTTTAAGTGGCAAGAGTGCACCGGTTTCATTATTGGCATGAAGCAGGCAAACCATCGTTTTTTCATTTCCTGCCAGCAATCTTTCAAGTTCTTCCATGCTAAACTGACCAAGTGCATTGGGGGTGAGATACGATACTTTGACATGATGCATTTGAGACACATATTCAACAGGTTTTAATATTGCCGGATGTTCTGTTTGTGCACTTATTATATGTTTGATGGAATGGGTTTCAACAGCAGCTTTAATAGCCCAATTGTTGGCTTCTGTTCCTCCCGAAGTAAAAAAAATCTCAGATGGGGATGCATGTACCAGACGGGCAACAGTTTGGCGTGCTTCTTCTATCAATACCCTGGCCTCTCTTCCTTGTTTATGAATGGCAGATGGATTACCGTAACAAGTTTTCATGACAGTGGTCATTTCGCTTATTACTTCGTTGAGTAGCGGACTTGAAGCAGCGTTATCAAGGTAAATCATGCTTCAAAGGTAAAATTATTTTTAAATATCTTTAATTATTTGCCTGATATCGTCAATTATTTTTTTAGCAAGAGCCTCTGCAGTAGATTCAGTCTGACATTCGGCATATATTCTTATAATAGGCTCTGTGTTGGAGCTGCGCAGATGTACCCAATCGCTGCCAAATTCAATCTTGACACCATCAATGGTATTGTGTGGCTGATGGCTGTATAATTCTGTCATTTTACTTAGGATCTTATCGGTTTTCACATCAGGGTCAAGCTCAATTTTATTTTTGGAAATATAGTATTGGGGATATTCTTTTTTGAGCATGGAGCATGATTTACCATAGGTTGCAAGATGAGAAAGAAAAAGTGCAATACCTACCAATGCATCTCTTCCATAGTGCAAATCGGGATAAATGATACCTCCATTGCCTTCTCCTCCAATAACAGCATTTGTTTCTTTCATCATTTCCACAACATTTACCTCTCCTACGGCAGATGCAGAGTATTGACCACCTGCTTTAAGCGTTATGTCTTTAAGGGCCTTTGTTGAAGATAAATTTGACACCGTGTTTCCTGTCTTATGCTTCAAAATATAGTCGGCAACAGCAACAAGGGTATATTCTTCTCCAAACATTTCTCCGTTTTCACAGATAATGGCAAGACGGTCAACATCAGGGTCAACCACAAAACCAAGATTGGCATCGGATTTTTCTGTTTTTTCGGAAATTTCCGAGAGGTTCTCGGGCAGTGGTTCAGGGTTATGCGAAAAGATGCCTGTGGGTTCACAATATAACTCATAAACTTTTACAACTCCAAGTGCCTTCAGAAGTTTAGGTAAAACCAATCCTCCTGTTGAGTTTACACAATCTATCACCACCTTGAATCCTGCTTTTTTTATAGCCTCCACATTTACCAAAGGCAGGTTGAGAATCATCTGAATGTGTTTTTCAAGATAGGTGTTATCCTGAGCATAGTGTCCCAGTTTATCAACAATGGCATAATTGAAAGCTTCATTTTTTGCAATTTCGAGAACTTGAGCTCCCTCAGCTGCAGATATAAATTCCCCTTTATTGTTCAAAAGTTTAAGTGCATTCCATTGTTTGGGGTTGTGACTCGCAGTGAGAATAATACCACCATCAGCTTTAAGGTCGGTAACAGCCAATTCAACGGTAGGGGTGGTGGAAAGTCCCATATCTACTACATTAACACCCATTCCCATCAATGTACCAATTACTAAGTGGTTGACCATAATCCCCGATACCCTAGCATCTCTGCCAATAACAAATTTGATGTCATTTTTGGCCAAAGTAGTTTTGGTCATGGTGGCAAAAGCAGAAGTGAATTTAACAATATCAATAGGTGTTAATGACTTTCCTACTGTTCCTCCAATAGTGCCTCTAATGCCCGAAATAGATTTTATTAATGTCATCTGATATGTTTCAATTATTTTTTACAAATGTACTTATTTTTGAGGCAGGTTAAAAAAAAATGATTTGATTAATTTGTCTTTCTTTGAAAGGGATTAATAAAACCAAAGACCATGAGAATTAATCTGAAATTTTCATGTCCATGAATTCCGAATGTTTCATTAAAAAACACTTTACAATAAAATACATATGTGAAAATATGCTATATTTGTATGTCAAATTTTACCTCATACCTTTGTAAGTACACATAGTATTTAATAACGTTTAGGGCTAAAGTTAGCGTTTAAATTAAAAAGACAAAACCAACGACATAATGACAAGGGAATTTTTGTTGCATAAGGTCAAAGATGTATAATGCAGTAAGCATCCCTTATCGAAATTAAAAAGAGGTGTTTTGAAAACACAGGCCAACTCAAAACACTACACTATTAATCTTACACAAACACAACCAGAGAACTTGATATTTTGACAATAAATTATTACAATCTTTGAGTATAAATCTTAACTTTGTATAAAGAGCGATAGCCAAAAAAACCGGCAAAAAAACGAAATCACACCAAAATTATTTAACAACAGATGACAAAAATATTAATAGCTGAGGGTGTTTTGCACACCATACCTGACGATATGAAAGAGGCATTGAAAGCCAGAGTTGATATCATAGAGCTGTGGAATAACCTTACATCCATTCAACGCAACGAATGGATATGTTGGGTTACGATTGTCAAAAAAACGGAAACAAGAGCAAAACACATCCAACGTATGTTGGAAGAATTATCAGAAGGAAAACGACAACCCTGCTGCTGGCCCGGCTGTCCACACCGCAGACCCTCAGCTCAAAAATGGTTAAAACCTGACAAATGAAAACAACTCCTGAACACGATGAGCGCATTGCAAAAATGACCTTTGCGTCTGTTTATCCCCTCTATGTTACAAAAATTGAGAGAAAAGGCAGAACTATTGAAGAATTGCATCAGGTCATTGAATGGCTAACAGGCTTTAATGACAAAAAAATTCAAGAACTGATAGACGAGAAAGCTACTTTTGAAACATTCTTTAAGGCTGCTAAATTAAATCCGAATGTCAAATTAATAACCGGCGTTATTTGCAATTATCGAATAGAAGAAATTGATAATCCATTAACCAAACAGGTAAGATATCTTGATAAGTTGGTGGACGAATTAGCAAAAGGAAAGAATATAATTAAAATTTTAAGGACATAGGCGCCCCGATTTTTTTCAGCTTAATCCTTTAACCCTATTTAAAAAAAAATAATAATTTAATAATCTGTTAATGTGTGTTGTTTTTTGGTGGCTTTAGGAACAGCAGTACTTAAGTAGTTTCTTCAATAAAACGAGCTATAAGTTTTTCATCTTGATCTCTGAGAATTTCAAAAAGTATAAATTCTGTAGGAATACTCAAAAAAGAGAGGTAAGCCTGTTTAAGTTTTTCTTCCAAAACATTAACTTCCGAAAGCATTTTCAGACATTTTTCAGAGCGTGTGGTATAAAGTTCTTTTTCTGATTTGCTGATTGCATGTGTTGAAATTTCTGTCATAATTTTTTTTTGGAGTAATGACTTCATTTCTAAAAGCGATAAACTTTGGTAATTGGGTTTTGGTTCTTTGGTATTCTGTACATGCCAATCATTTAGCTGCTCAATAGTTTCCCTGAATCGCTCTGAATTTTCTTTCTGAATGGGCACTCTTTCATCCAAAACAGTTTTTTTTAACACTGAGATAATTCTTAAAAGTTCTTCGGAAGTACTATTAAATAGTGACATTTTGAAAGGCATCCACACTAATTTCGGGAAGAGTTGAATATTTTTATTATTGAAAAACTCAAATAAAGTCGGTACGTCTTCAAAATTTTGTTTGAACAAAACAAACTTAACAGAAAAAATTCTATTGTGCTCCTTAGCGTAGTGGTGAAGATAATCAATGTTTTTCAGAGTCGTTTCAAAGTGGGCATTTTTTCTGATTTGTCCGTAGTTTTTAGGATTTAATGAATCAATAGAGAGTGTGATATTAAACTTACCTGAATGCAATATACTTTTAATTTCCTCGTCAAGGTAAGAGCCATTGGTAGAAATATTCATTTCCAAATCGGGGTTCAGCTCTGAAACACTTTTCCATATTTTTCTGTAAATGGGTATGATAAATGGTTCTCCTCCTGTAAAATAGGCTTTTTTAAGATAGGGGATGAAAGGTATTAATTGCCCAACAAAATTATCGTCGTAAGGTGTAGGATAGTTAGGCATTTTTTCTCTGTTTATTCTTATCCCCGAAGAATATTCACCACTACACATCATACATTCCAGATTGCAGAGGTTAGACAGTTGAAACTCCATCAATACAGGATAATTGTTTAGACTGTCCGGCAGATTGTCATATTTAAGGCATCCACTCGAAAAAAATCGGGCTTTTGAGAGGTCATTAAAGCATTGGTGGCACCCTTGCGACATGTCATTAACAGAAAGAGATTTCCTTAGTTTTTCAATTGGTTTACCGGTCCATATATCAGTAAGATTGTCTGCGGGGTACCTTCCGATCTTATATCCCCTGTTGTAATGACAAACCATAACTTGTCCTGATGGGGAAAACAACATGGATTTAAAGGGAGCATGGCAAATCCGGCCAATATCGGGTTTATTTCTGACTGTATCATAAGAGATGAGCTTATTAGAACTTATGACCATGTTTTTTTTATTAAAATAGCTGCGAAACATTTCAGACAAATGTAAACAAGAAGTTCATGATGAAATTCCAAAGGGTAACCACACCAATAGCGATGAGTTTAGAGAAGTAAAAATTCCATTTAAATTTTGAATCCAATGCCCATAGCACGAGTGTGTTGATGATTAAGCCAACAACAGAAATTAATAGAAAAAGACTGTATTCAACAGCAATTTCCGGATTATGACTTTCAAAAGTCCAGATGCGGTTCAGAAAATAATTGGACGATGCTGCACAGATAAAACCTGTAGCATTGGCAACATACTTCTGAATGTTCAGCTTCTCTTTCAGCAACCATGTTATGCCAAAATCAATGAGAAGTCCTGAAAAACCAACACTTACAAATTTTAAGAATTTTATGATAACAATCTTTTCCAAGAATACTTTTTTGAAACTTGTCGTAAGTTAGATACCTGATTATGGAACAAAAATACAAAGATTATTGATTGTTCATGAAAGTTTCAATCATCGGCAATAAATCAACAGATAAATAACTGCTGTTTTTAAAATGCGGTTTAGTTGTTCGAAATGGCACAAAAGGGAATTTTGAAGCTTCATCAATAATTCTATTTAACTTAAATTGCTCTTGTGAAGTTGTTAGAAAATGACCCCTTTCATGATGAAATTGAGCAAGATAGATTTGTTCTGTTTGCCCCGGAGTTGGAATTAATACAGCTTTAGCATTGAGTCTTATAAGGTCCATTATTGTTGAATAACCTGATCGTGCAATAATCAAACGGGATTTTTTTATAAGCTCTTCGATTTTTTGAGTAGATAAGTGTTCAAATACTTCTATATTTTTTGGAAAGACATTACTTGCTTTTGAGTCGGGTAAACCTCTTAGAAAAGCTACTCTAAAATTTGATTCCTTAAGCTGATTAAGGATGATTTTTTCCAGAATACTTCGTTGAGGTTCGGGTCCCGAAAGCATAATTAATAGGTCATAATTTTTGTCTTCAATTGCAATATCAGTTTTTAAAAAGCGTGACAGAGGTCCAATAAAAAAAGTGTTTGATGATACTTTGTATTTATGAGACAGATCTCCGGATAAATTAGGATGATCCTCGAAATCTGGAACCCAGCAGACGGAGAATTTTTGTATAAAACACTTTAGGACTTTATTGGTGAGTTTTTCCAAAAAACGCAGATGCCAAGGCATCTTTATCATGAGTTGATGGGTAATAAATACTGAAGGTACTGTTTTATGCCATAATCCATAACGATTATCTGAGATGATAAGATCAATCTTATATGCTTCAATAATGCGATTTAATTGTTTATGCTCTATGTAAATAGTTTTCAGTATTTTAGGAATTTGACTAAGCATTTTTAAAGCCATTGCTTTACCTGTGAATGCATAGCTGATGTTGTATGCTTCTATTTTTATACAAGTTAGATTTGGAAACTCATTCTCTAAAAAAGTAAGGGATTTTCCATTAGAGGCAAGAAAAATATTGTAATTATTTTTATTTAGAAAATTAATTAGGGGAACACATCGGGCAGCATGTCCTATTCCCCAATCTAGAGGAGCTATTAATATATTTTTGTGCGTTTCTGTTTGCAATTTATGTTTGAGTTTAAAACAAATATATGATTAAAATCACATAAATAGATGAAATAAAGAAAACCTGCCTGAAAATTTTAACCTCTGTAAAGCAGATAAGCTATATATATGATATATAAAGAAACAAAAAGAGCACCGCTCCATCTGGCTATATAAAACTTTTTATTAAAAGTTACTACAACTAATATTAGTAATGTGGAGAATATCATGACAAGTATGTCCAGATTGTTAATCACTTTAAAATTCAAAGGATTAATCATGGCGCTAAGTCCAATAACCCACAGCAGATTAAAAATATTTGAACCGATGACATTACCGACAGCAATATCAACATTTTTCCTGCGGGCAGCAACTATAGAAGTAACAAGTTCCGGAAGTGATGTGCCGACAGCTACAATTGTAAGACCTACGAATCCTTCACTCAGCCCAAGAATGCCCGATATCGCCACAGCTCCATCGACAACCCATTTACCCCCGAAAAACAAACACGTTATACCTATAGCTATAAGTGCAACAGAGATTTTCATGGGTTTTTCCTTGATATTTTGTTCCGGTTCATCGGTATTTTTTTTGTTGATTTTCAGTGCATAGGAAATAAAAATCAGAAAAAAAAGCAATAAAAGGGCTCCTTCCAAGAAATTTACAGACAGTTCTCCCTGAACTGAATCATTATTTAAATTGGAGAGGTGTGAATTTGCCAAAAAACCAACCAAAAGGGTTGCTATCAGTACAAAAGGAATGTCGGTACGAATGGTGTTTTTTCTTATCGGAACTGGATAAATTAATGCTGTCAGACCTAATATGAGAAGCACATTTGCGATATTACTGCCAAAAATATTACCTATGGCAATTTCTGAATTTCCATTTAAACTTGCTATCACATTAACAATTAGTTCCGGTGCAGAAGTGCCTATAGAAACTATGGTTAGACCAATAACCATTTCGGAAATATTAAATTTTTTGGCAACAGATGCCGAGCCTGTAACAAGCCATTCTGCTCCTGTAATAAGTAAAATGAAACCGATTATGAATAATATATAAACCATCTGTTTTTTTTGCAAATATACAAATTTTGGATTTATTTTTAATGTCTTAACAAGGCTCGTCTCTTTCGAAATTCATCTGAAAATCTGAGGTGCGCGGATTTGAGGAAACGAGGTGATGATGAAAGGAATACTTCGTCCCGAAGTAACAAAAAAAGATGAGGTGTATAAAACAAGTCCAAACATTAAATTTTTTGAAAATCTTTTGATGTATATTCTGTGTTCCAATGGCAATCGGAATAGAAGAACCGAATTACTTGTTTCTTTTTCATTGGAGCTGAATTTATTTGAATTGATTTTGATGATTGTCAAAGTTAATCTATGCATAAATTTATACCTTATGGAAATATTTTACTATTTTTGAAGCCATTTCATTAAAAAATTTTTAAAATCATATCAATATGGAAAAAGATGTTAAAATATTCGATCTCATTGAACAGGAGTACAAAAGACAATTACATGGTATTGAGCTTATTGCATCCGAAAATTTTGTAAGTGAGCAGGTTTTAAGGGCTATGGGTAGTGTCCTGACCAATAAATATGCAGAAGGCTATCCCGGAAAAAGGTATTATGGTGGTTGTCAGATTGTTGACCAAACAGAACAATTGGCCATAGATCGTGCTAAAGAATTATTTGGTGCTGAGTGGGCAAATGTTCAGCCTCATTCAGGTGCTCAAGCCAATGCAGCAGTGATGCTTGCTATTCTGAAACCAGGGGATAAATTCTTAGGACTTAATCTGGCTCATGGCGGACATCTTTCTCACGGTGCACCAGTCAATTTGTCCGGTATTTTGTATCAGCCCATAGCCTATGGCGTAAAAGAAGAAACAGGCAGGGTAGATTATGATGAAATGGAGCGCATTGCATTAGAAGAAAAACCAAAATTGATATTGGCCGGAGCTTCTGCCTATGCACGTGATTGGGACTTTGAACGCATGAGGGCTATCGCAGATAAAATTGGTGCTGTTCTTTGGTCTGATATAGCACATCCTGCGGGGCTTATTGCTGCCGGTTTGCTCAATAATCCATTCCCCCATTGTCATATTTTAACCACTACTACACATAAAACACTAAGAGGCCCCAGAGGTGGTATGATTCTAATCGGAAAAGATTTTGAAAATCCTTGGGGCATAACCACACCAAAAGGTGAATTAAAGATGATGTCTGCCATGCTTGATTCTGCTGTTTTCCCCGGAACTCAGGGTGGTCCTCTCGAACATGTTATTGCAGCTAAAGCTGTTGCTTTTGGTGAAGCTTTAACAGACAGTTTTAAAAATTATGGTGTGCAGGTTATGAAAAATGCTAAGGTTATGGCTGATGCACTTATTAAAAAAGGTTATCATGTTGTTTCAGGTGGAACAGACAACCATCTTATGCTGATCGACCTAAGAAAAAACTTCCCTGATATTACCGGTAAAGTTGTAGAAAATACACTTGTTCGTGCAGATATAACCATAAATAAAAATATGGTACCTTTCGACAGCCGTTCACCCTTCCAAACATCCGGTATCAGACTTGGAACTGCTGCTGTTACAACCCGCGGGCTTAAAGAAAATCATATTCTGGAGGTCGTTGAACTTATTGACAAAGTCATCAGCAATATTAATGATGAAAATGTCATTAACGATGTTCGAAAAAAAGCAAATGATTTGATGAGCGCTTTCCCCTTATTTGCTTATTAAGATTTTGTAGAGTATAGAGAAAAAAATACGCCTTTTGGGGCGTATTTTTTTTGGTTTTTATTTCAGTTTTTCCAATGTGTATTTTACAGCTTCTTCAATCATTTCTATTGGTGGTTTTTCAATATAATCCTGATCAACAAGAGAATGAATAAGATTTCTTGAATGATTAATATCTGCTTCTGCTTTATCAAAGGCTTCTTGCCATGTCATTGTTATCCTTGCTACACCGTCCTTTTGTGCTTGCATGGCTACATCGGCAGCTTCGTGCGGAAAAACACCTGCTTCACTCATGGTAGCTGTGATATTTTCAGGACTGATGCCTCTGTCTTCTGCAAATCTTGCTAGTG
>JAQVVM010000103.1 GCA_028698995.1 Bacteroidales bacterium | reverse complement strand
TTGCTTTAATTACCTAAAAAATTGATTTTTATGTTGTGTAATGAAATCCTCAATTTTAACGCAAATTTTTAAAAGGCCGTTTTCGGTCTTCGTTAACAATAGTGCTACAATTCTTCTTTTACCTTTTTTAAGATTTATTGCGCTAAAAAGCAGTCCTAGGACTGCCATATGTGTTGCCACGGGTGAAGCGAAGCACAACCCGTGATATAAAGAAAAGAGATGATTGGTTTTGGTGTGTGAATATTAAAGCTATGAACTCAAAGTTCCCCAGAGGGGAACAATGTTAATAGCCACGGGTTTTAACCCGTGGCAAAAAGAAAGAAAGAAAATGGTTTTGGCGTGTGAATTTGCTGCGAAGCAAAGCAAATTCCATGACAAAACCGTTGTTATAGTCAAAAGTAACGCGCCTCTAAGATAGTTGTCAAATGCAAATCTATCATTGGTAATGTAGAACTCGCTTTGGAGTCCAGAAAGATATGAGGTCGAACAAAGGAATATATATTCTTGAAAATGAGATATTTCTTTGTCTACGACAAATCAATAGGGCAAAACAAGTTTACATGGAAGTTGAAACAATAGCAAATTGCTTGTCGCACCAAATCGGACAAGTAGGGTAAGATTAATTTAGGAACAAAGTTCTCATCAAGAAACTCTTCTTTTGCGAAAAAGGAAATATTGATGAATCAGATTTAGTTCCTTCTACCCATAAAAATCCAGATATAATACAAAAGAGTGGCTAATGATGCAAGAGCAGCAACCACATACGTTGAAGCAGCCCAATTGAGTGCATTGGCAGCTTTGCTATGTTCTTGTCCGGAAGTAAGACCGGAGTTATTAAGCCATGCCAGAGCTCTACGGGATGCATCAAATTCAACCGGCAGTGTTATAAAGCTGAATAAGGTTGTAGTGGCAAATAAGATAATTCCGATGAGCAAAAGTTGCGGAAAAGTATTGACAAATATAATTCCTGCAAGTAAAATCCATTGCATAATACCTGAAGTAAAGCTCACAACAGGGACTAAAGCAGAGCGCATTTTCAGAAAGCTGTAAGCCTTGGCATGCTGAACAGCATGACCACACTCATGGCTGGCAACAGCTGCTGCAGCAATATTTCTTCCATTATAAACTTCGGGACTCAAATTCACAGTTTTATTCAGAGGGTTGTAATGATCACTGAGTTTCCCCTGAACTGACTCAATTTTTACATCGTAAATGCCATTGTCATGCAACATCTTTTCAGCTACATCCCTGCCACTCATACCATTGCGTAAAGAAATCTTGGAGTATTCGGCAAACCTTCTTTTAAGGGTGTTACCAACCAACCAACTGATCAGCATAAAAATGCCGAAAATTACATAATATCCATAATATAAGCCCATAATTCAAATTTTAAATGTTTAGAAAAGACTTTTCAAATTTGGCTCCAATTAATAAAACCTGCTAAAATGTCAGTATACAAAAAAAACTTTCAAGAAAAGCACAAGATTAATGACTATCAATTTTTAAAATTTGAGGAATCAATCTGACTTTTAAAAATTAATGCGGTATCATTTATTGATTGAGCCATTGGTATAAAAGTATAATTCAATGCATCAATAATTTTCTGGTTGCTATAAAAAAATTTTTCCTGAGAGGTACGCGCTGTTTCTTTAGTTATAAGAGGTGCTTTACCATTAATCAATGACCTGACTTTTTCTGCGCGCCATGCCAAACCTGCCATAAATGGAGTGGCCTCAAAACGGGGTTTATCTACTCTCAAAGTCTCAGCCATTGTATCAAGAATAAATTTGTAACTCAGGTTCTCAGACAAAAGAGTAAATCGTTCACCGCAAATTTTACTTTCCATAAGCTTGTGCATAATTGCAGCAACATCTCTAACATCCACATAGCCATTAACACCCGTGGTATAAAATTTCATACCCTTATATACAGAATTGAAAAGTTGAGAACTACCTTTTGACCAATCTCCGGGTCCGATTATAATTGCAGGGTTTACAATCACTGCATTTAAACCCTCTGCTATACCTCTCCAAACTTCTAATTCGGCCTCATATTTTGTTTTTGAATAAACGGACTTTTTGGCATGGGTATCCCAAGGTGAATTTTCATCAACAAGTCCATTGTGTTTGTCACGGCCAAGGGCAGCAATTGAGCTCACATGGCATAACTTTTCAATGTTGTATTCGAGGCATAAATCAACAATATTTGCAGTACCTTTTATATTTACATGACGAACTAAATCGCTGGCATTTCTGTCAAAAGAAACAACAGCAGCAGTATGATAAACTTGGGTAACACCTTTGAAAGCATCAGTCAAAGAGAAAAGATCAGTAATGTCTCCTTCAGTCCATTCAATTTTGTTAAAGGCATCTTGGGCATCAGCATGATAAAGCCCGATAGTTTTTTTGACAGATTCAAGCTTAGACTTGTCTCTTACGAGTGCTCTGACACTTTTATGAGTTTTCAGAAGTTCACTTAAGAGATGAGATCCCAATAATCCTGTTGCACCTGTAACTAGAATCATAATTTTAAAATAGATGAATAACAATAGGGTTTTAGTATCATATCAGGTTTAGGTTTTTTGCTTTTTCTTACGAGCGGCAGGAAAGAGAACATTATTCAAAATAAGTCTGTATCCGGGTGAATTTGCAAAAAGGTTCAGGTCTGTTGGAGGGTCGTTAACCATGTGTTGGTAATCTTCGGGATCGTGACCTCCGTAAAAAGTAAAAGTGCCATTACCTAAAGCACCATGGATGTATCGGGCTTCATTCTGGGCTTTACTTTCTCCCATTATTACAACACTTGACTTGATAAATTCGGAGCGAAAAGCAGTAGCCTGACCCATAAAACCGCTGATGACATTTTCATGATTCTGACAAAGCATGGTTGGCACCTGATCCCATTTTGCAGAGAATTCGAAGAGCGTAAAAAAGTCCACTTTTTTATTCCGTCCACCCTTTGGTACATCTATTGAAGATTTGGCATACTCATAAGGATTGACAACAAGGCTAAAACCAGTGAATGCAAATGTTTTAGAATAATCCAATTTATTTTGTGCATCAGGGTCAATGGGGTCGCCGTCGAACATGGGCTGACAAATGTCAACACCTTCGGCAGCAAGAGTAATATCAAGACTTTCGGGAGCAGAACACATGGCAAACAAGTAACCACCTCCAAGTACAAAGTCCCTGATTTTCTTAGCAACAGCTAATTTGAGTTGAGAAACTTTGCTGAAGCCCATTCTAGTGGCCATTTCTTCACTTGATCTTACTTCTTCCCTGTACCAAGCCACATTCTGATATGAAGCCCAAAATTTCCCATATTGGCCGGTAAAGTCTTCATGGTGCAGATGAAGCCAGTCGTAAAGAGGCAGATTACCGGTTAAAATTTCCTCGTCATATAATTTATCATAGGGTATTTCAGCATAGGTTAAAGCCAGTGTAACGGCATCATCCCATGGCTGATAATGCAGGGGTGTATAAACAGCAATTTTAGGTGCTTTATGCAATTTAACCACATCCATATTTATTTCAGGGTCAGCAATTTGTTGAACAATTAAAGTAGCCTGAGCATCAGCAATGATCTGATAAGTAACCCCCCTGACCGTGCATTCATTTTCAAAATCAGTATTGAATTCGAACATAAAGCTTCCCCCTCTGTAATTCAACAACCAACTCACTTCAACATCATGCTCAAGTACCCAATAGGCTATACCATAAGCTTTCAGATGGTTGCGTTGATCAGTATCCATGGGAACAAGAATAACAGCAGCTTGAGTTCTTAATATAAAAACAAGGAATAAAGAAAGGAATACATTAATTTTCATCTTGTTCATTTTTTATTGGAAGGAATAAGCATCATATCATTATTGCAGTAACAAGCCTTAACAGAGGCAATATGCAGCGGTAAAATTTTATTACAAATAATCATTTGAGTGCTCATACCTATAGCATAAATTAAATGCTGTTGAAAAAAACGTATAAAGGTAACAAATATTATAAGAACAGTGTCAGAAAGGAACATCATCCAGAGGCAGGTTATTATTGTTGAGGGGACTGCTATCAGGCAAATCATCATCATTCATTTTAGACGATTTTCTAATAGCACGAGATGTATTATTAAAATTTACATTTGGTTCAACATTGTTATAGGTAAAGGAATCAGGTATCAGATCTGAAAATTTGGCGATATTGGCTTGAAATCTCAGTTTTACATCTGCCAATGCACCATTTCGGTGTTTAGCAACAATAATTTCAGCCATGCCTTGCGTTGATTGATGGTCCTCGTCTTCCATAATTTTATAATACTCGGCTCTATAAATAAAAAGGACAAGGTCGGCATCCTGTTCAATGGCGCCAGATTCTCTAAGGTCGGAAAGCATGGGTTTTTTAGTTCCGCCTCTTGTTTCAACAGCACGACTTAATTGAGAAAGTGCAATCACAGGAATATTCAATTCTTTTGCCATGCCTTTTAAAGCCCTGGAAATGCTGCTTATTTCCTGTTCTCTGTTTCCTTTGTTATCGCCGCTTGTACTCATCAATTGAAGATAATCAACAAAAACAGCTTTGATATCATATTGCGATTTCAGGCGCCTGCATTTGGCTTTTAACTCGAAAATAGAAAGTGCAGGTGTATCATCAATATATAAGGGAGCTTCAGAGATGTTGGCGATTTTAGAGTGTAATTGTTGCCATTCATATTCTTCAAGAGTACCCTTTCTTAATTTTTCAGCAGAAATTTCGGCTTCACTGGCAATCAAACGGGTAATAAGTTGCAGAGAGGACATTTCAAGAGAGAAAAAAGCAACCGGAATATTTCTATCAACCGCCATATATCTTGCCATAGAAAGCACAAATGCTGTTTTACCCATGGCCGGGCGTGCAGCAAGAATGATAAGGTCGGAATTCTGCCATCCTGAAGTAACCCTGTCCAACTCAGAAAAACCTGAAGGGACCCCACTCAGATTATCGGGTTGTTGGCGGGCTTTATTGATTTGTTTTACTGCTTCAGCAATAAGACCATGCAGGTTTTCGTAACCTTTTCGGATATTATTCTGGCTGATGTCGAACAGTTGCTGTTGGGCGTTATCCAG
>JAQVVM010000021.1 GCA_028698995.1 Bacteroidales bacterium | reverse complement strand
TAAAACCCATGCATTAAATCAGATAGTTTAATAGGAGAATTGAGATTTTGACTTAAAAATCAAATCAGAATTTAGTAAAAGAAGAGCATCTATAGAAATTTAATGTGTTTGTGTTAGCCTGATGCACATAAGTTTAAAGGCGTGAGGTGCTACGAGAAATCTTTGTTTATATTACAGAAATAATCGGGTAGTTACACAACTGCTTTCCCGTTGCAGTCTATTGTAACTGTACCTCTTTAGAGCTCATATGGTTCAGGACTTTCAGTGTTGTAGTGGTAGAGGTATTTGTTAGCGGGGTCTATCGGTAGGTCGATGAAGAAAGATTTCCATAAAGCCTACGATATTGCTTTATAGAGAATTATGTTTTTCGACAAAAGATAAAAGACTAAAAGTTAGAACATTTTCTTAATTTGTTTTCAAAAGAAGGATTTTGTAGGCTCTATTTTCTATCAAAATTGTAGGGTGATCTATTCTAATTTCGTTATTTGTGAGTACTGCAGCAATAGATAAACTCCAAGAATCATTATAGGTACCTTCACTATACCAGTTACCAGTATGATTTGTGACTTGAAATTGAAGTACTATAGTGTTGTCCTTATTGTATCCAGAAGGATATGAAATGAGAGTAGGGGATATTGAATTTAGATTTCCTGTAAGTAAAAGGATTTCATTAATAACAACACCATTAGAGCCTATACGGGCATCGCCTCTAACATCAAGTTTTACATTTGGTTCAATAGTTCCAATGCCGAGATTGCCATTTTTTACAGATACATTACCGCCGTTGTAGAGGAAAAGATGACCTTGAGTGGTACTTAAGCCTATGCCTGCCATGTATGAGGAGTTATTCCAGAACTCAATAGTTGGGGAGCCGGGCGATTGTAACCTGAGCCTTACTGCACTCGAAGTATTTTGGATATGAAGTTTCTCAACAGGGTAATCACTTCCAATACCAATATTGCCATTTTTTAAAACCGTTAGTGCGTTTTTGCGGTTGCTACCCGATGTCCCGTTTCCTATCACAAATAGCCTGTCTGTATCATACCAGTTTGTTTTACTTGAAGGTGTATAGGAGGTGTTATACTGCCCGAATACATTTTCGCTGAACGAATGGGCTGTTGTCCATGAATTAAATGCCATGCTGTTATTCCCTTGGGCTATTGTCCATGAATTAAATGCCATGCTGTTTTCTCCTTGAGCATTCGTGTAAAATCCACCTGTAAAACTATAATGGCCCGTTGCAGTCGTGTTTTGTCCTGTTGCCAGACTGCTGAATCCTTCTGATATATTGTTGGTACCCAAAGCTACAGCGCTTAGGTTTTTAGCAGTACTTTCATTGCCTATAGCTATTGCATAATCATGAGTAGCTTTGACGTTATAACCCATAGCTACAGAATAATTTCCTATACTGTCTTTATTCCAGTGGGTACTGGTTACCTGCCCAGCTCTTAAAGCCGCCTTATCGGGATACCACATCAAGCGGGTACCGGCACCGCTTGCAGGAGGGTTGCCAGCCGTTGATTTAAACGCCCCTTCAAATAATACATTGCCCCCTTCTGTACCAATGCCGTAGGTGTGTAAAAGAGCTTTGGGCTGTGGTGTACCAAAACCGGTTTTTCCATTTTTCAATATGGTTAATGCGTTGCTGGGTGTAGCGGAACCTGTGCCGTTAGCTACTACAAACAAAAGGTCTGTTGCGTACCATCCTAAGGCGTTGTCAGGATTATATGGCATGTTAAAACTGCCAAAAACAGTTTCATATGCTGAATAGGCTATTGTATTATAACCCAACGCCATTGAATAGGGGGTTAAAGCTGAAGACCAATACCCAAAGGCTATAGAATAATCTCCTTCTGCGGTATTGTTTCTTCCGATAGCAGTGGAATAATGACCTGAGGCTATACTGCTCGAACCCAAAGCGACAGATGAAGTGCCCTTTGCTTTTGTACTAAAGCCGCTTGCAAAAGAATATGCACCAATACTGTCCTTGTCCCAGTTCGCATTATTTACACGCCCAACCCTAAAGGCTCCTTTATCTGCATACCACATCATACGTGTACCCGAACCACTTGCAGGGGGATTACCGGGCGAAGTTTTGTATAAACCTGCAAATAACACATTGCCCTCTCCTGTGCCTGTACCATTAGTGTGTAAGAGGGCTGTGGGAGTGCTTGCTCCAATTCCTATATTAACACCATCATTGTACAAATGACTGCTGCTTACCCATGTACTTCCATCATGTCTTAATGTTTGTCCGGTTGTTCCTGCTACGAGTGGTCCGGTAGCTCCGGTAGCTCCTGTAACTCCGGTTGGACCTACTGCACCCTGTTGCCCTTGCGGCCCTGCTAAGCCGGTTATGCCTTGCTCTCCGGTTGGACCTTGCGGTCCAGTAGCACCAGCCAAGCCATCCATCCCTTTAAGAGATAGCCACATGCCCGTAGAGATATCATCCACACCGTTTGGATTATAAAAATAATAAAAGCCTGGTGTTACACTTACTACTTGTCCCTGACCTGTAAGTGTACTGCCTGTGCCTACATTATATACAATCATGCCATCAAAGGCTGTTGGAAACATGCTGCCATCCAACAAATCTGTTTTGAATTCCCACTGGGTTAAATCAGTTCTCGGAAAAACAAGACCTTTATTGTTGTTGTTTTCAAAAGTAACCGAGGGGTCATGATTGGTGGATGCATCAAAAAACGGGTTTTGATTGGGAATGGCAGACTGAACAGGATTGCCGGTTAATACCTGAGCTACGGTCTGAAAAATCAATAAGTTAAAAAAGCAGGTCAGGAATAAGAAGTGTAAAAATTTGTATTTCATCTGTTTAAAATTTTTTATGTTATTGACTTATAATTAATTATATTTATGTAAATTATTTGCTAACAGATGTAATGCACATGTTTTAATCATCGCGTTTAGTGCAATATCGTGCATGTGCATTTTATAATATAAAATATTATTTGTTTATAATTTTTATTAATTCGTTAATTTGGGTTTGAAGATCATCTATTTTTTGGTTTTGTTGTTCGATGATGGATTGTTGTTCCTTCATTCCTTCCACAAGAACAGGAATAATTGCTGTATATTCCATACCGTATATATCATTCAGCTCATCGTAACGCACTGCTTCTGGAATAATACTTTCTACTTCCTGGGCAATAAAGCCAAGATTGAGCAAATCATTATATTCTTTCCAACGATATCTGACAGCATTTAACTGCATGATTTTACCAATATTATCTTCAGTGTGTATGTACTCAATGTCTTTTTTTAGCCTAATGTCGCTGTAATTGGTCCAAGCTAAATTGCCTCCTATTGCAGATGCCCCTGAAATGCGAAATGTGTTAGCTCCAACATAGGGTCCTTGTGATGTACTTAAATTTATTGCAAAAGAAAAATTACCCGTTGCTTTGGAAATAGAGCCCATTGCAGTAGAATAATCACCGGAAGCAGTTGTACTATACCCTATTGCAGTTGAAGTATAACCGGAAGCAATGGAAAATTCCCCCATTGCAGTTGAAGAGGTATTTGAAGCTTCTGTGGCTTGTCCCATCGCTGTCGAATAATTACCGGAAGCAGTAGTTTCTAATCCTAAAGCCGTTGACACAAATCCTGAAGCTATTGAGTTACTTCCCATAGCTGTCGCATATGTTCCTGAAGCCGTTGTAACCACACCCAAAGCTGTTGACGAACTTCCTGAAGCAGTGGTTTGTACGCCTAAAGCTGTTGAGGAAGTCCCAGAAGCTGTTGTTAAATACCCTAATGCAACAGCTTTTTCTCCGGTAGCTTTAGGGTCTAAACCCAAAGCTATGGAATAATTACCAATGCTATCTTTGTCCCAATTTGTGCTATACACATGCCCTGCTCTTAAAGCAGCTTTATCGGGATACCACATCATGCGTGTACCTCCTCCAGATGCAGCAGGATTACCGGGTGAGCTGCTTTTATAAGAGCCTACAAACAGCACATTACCGCCACCAGTTCCAGTGCCGTTGGTGTGTAGTAATGCAGACGGTGATGTAGTGCCAATACCCACATTAGATCCGTTATTATAAATAGTGTTGTTGCTTATCCATGTTGTACCATTGTGTCTCAGTGTCTGACCAGATGTACCGATTGGCAAATAGGTTCCGGGGCTTTGCCATGTGGCATTGCCTGTGGCATCTGAGGTAAGAATTTTTCCTAATCCAGGTGTGCCTGCACCTGTAAACATAATAGTTCCTGTTGTATGCAGTTGAGCTGAAGGATTATCGGTTCCAATACCGGTGTTGCCATTCTTCAGAACGGTTATAGCATTGCTTTTAGCAAAGATTGCTGTGCCATTACCTACTACAAAGAGACGGTCATCGTTTTCCCATTCAGTTGTACTCAAAGGGGAATAAGTTGTATTCCAACGTCCTATTACCGTCTCATATCCTGAAAGTGCTGATGTGTTACTTCCCATTGCAATTGAAAACTGCCCCGAAGCTGATGGTTCGTATCCCATAGCTGTTGAGTAATTTCCTGAAGCTTTTGTGAGAGCTCCAATTGCTGTTGAATAATCACCAGAAGCAGAAGTGTATGCCCCCAATGAAGTAGAAGTATATCCTGAAGCAGTTGTGGTTTCTCCCATAGCTATTGAATAAATGCCTTTTGCTTTTGCGTTGTAACCCATGGCTATAGAATAATTACCTATGCTGTCTTTATTCCAATGTGTTCCTGATACATACCCTACTCTAAAAGCTGCTTTATCAGGATACCACATCATACGTGTACCACCATTTGAAACCGGAGGGTCTCCGGGTGAAGTAGATTTGAAGGAGCCCACAAACAATACATTTCCTCCTCCAATACCAATGCCGTTAGTATGGAGTAGTGCAGATGGTGAGGTAGTACCAATACCCACATTAGATCCGGTATTATATATAGTATTATTGGCTATCCATGTAGCACCATCATGTCTCAGGGTCTGACCAGAAGTACCGGATGGCAGGTAGGTTCCAGGGCTTTGCCAGGTTGCATTACCGCTGGCATCAGACGTAAGTATTTTGCCTGTGCCAGGTGTGCCGGCTCCCTCAAACCTGATGTTGCCTGTTGTATGGAGTTGAGTTGCCGGAACATCAGTACCTATGCCAATGTTACCGTTTTTCAAAACGGTTATGGCATTGCTTTTTGTTGAGCCTCCTGTACCATTTCCAATAACGAACAAGCGATCGAGAGCGTTCCAACCAGTTGTGGAAAGGGGGGTGTAATCGGTATTAAAACGACCAAAAACAGTTTCATAAGCGGATAAAGCTGATACATAAGATCCTATGACCATAGAATTATAACCCGAAGCCGAAGAATAAATTCCCATCGCTGATGAATACAAACCTGAAGCATTAACTCCATACCCTAAGGCGATAGAAGTACTTCCTGAAGCCGTTGTATAATAGCCCATTGCAAATGAATTCTCTCCAGATGCAATTGAGCCATCTCCCATTGCTGTTGAGTAATCGCCGGAAGCTGTAGTCAAACGGCCAAAAGAAGTTGAAGTACTTCCAGATGCAACTGAAGTGTTACCACAGGAAGTTGAGTAGTTTCCTGATGCAGAAGTATTGTATCCCAAAGCAATGGCTACAGTACCGGCTGCAGTATTATTTGAGCCAATAGCAGCCGAACCAGATCCCTTTGCTTTAACACTATTTCCTAATGCAACAGAATAATTACCTATACTATCTTTATCCCATTGGGTACTATTTACATATCCAGCCCTGAAAGCTGCCTTGTCGGGATACCACATCACACGGGTGCCGATACCGTTTGCAGGCGGATCTCCAGGAGAGGATATTTTAATTTGTCCATTAAATAATATGTTTCCATCTCCAGTACCAGTTCCATTAATGTGTAAAAGAGCTGTTGGGACATCAGTTCCAATTCCTGTTTTTCCGTTTTTAAGAACTGTTACAGCATTGCTTCGAGAAGCATCTCCAGTGCCGTTTCCAATCACAAACAAACGGTCGGTTAATGCCCATGAATTCATACTTGTAATAGTATATGCCGTGTTATAGCTTCCAATGACGGTTTCAATATACGAAGGTGCATAAGTATTGTATCCCATTGACATGGCATAATTTCCAGTGGCAGAAGTCTGGTATCCTAAAGCAACACTGGCAGATCCAGAAGCATTTGTGCTGTTGTTAAGAGCAATGGAATAATCACCCGATGCATTTGTCGAGCTTCCAATTGCAGTTGCATAATAACCGCGTGCTTTAGTATTAAGACCAATTGCTGTTGAAAAATTTCCGATGCTGTCTTTGTCCCAATGGGCTCCTGTAACCCTTCCAACCCTAAAAGCAGCCTTGTCAGGATACCACATCATCCGAGTCCCTGCACCTGAAACAGGAGGATTCCCAGGAGTAGTTTTATATGCACCTTCAAACAGTATGTTTCCTTCACTAGTTCCTATGCCGTATGTATGCAAAAGGGCAGAAGGAGCTCCTGTGCCCAGACTCATATTTCCCCTTACATTAACATTTCCAGCATAATATCCTGCCCATAGTATATTACTCGCATCTTTAAAACCTAAAGCGCCATAAACCAATCCTGAGGTAACACCTCCCAGTATTGCTGCCGAACTGGCATAATCCAGATCACTGTAACCTGCAATAGCTGCAGAATAATTGTTTCCAAAGAAAGAATAACCTTTAACAGCAGCATCTACTTCATTATAAACCCAAGAAGAGCCCCCATTTGCTGCGGTGAAGCTTCCAGAACGGTATGCAAAAACATTTGTTTTGTTTGGACCATAATTGTTTAAAGGTCGATATACATACAATTGATGGTTTGGATCCGGTATCTGCCCCATGCCTATAGTGGAGCCATCATTTCTTAATACATCATTTGCAACCCAATCGGTGCCGTTGTAGCGCAGTGTCTGCATATTTGTACCTGCAACAAGAGGTCCTGTAGCCCCTGTCGGCCCTGTAAGACCAGTTGCTCCATTAGCACCAGTTGCACCTGTAGTACCTGTAGCCCCCTGTAATCCTGTTAAACCTATAGGACCGGTTGGGCCAACAGCACCTGTTGGACCTGTTGCACCATTTGTACCTGTAGGGCCTGTTAAACCAATAGGACCTTGGGGTCCTATTGCAGCAACCCATGAAGAGCCATCAAAATACCAGAACTGCGAATAATCTAAATCGTAAACCAATAAACCTTCTGATGGGATTGAAATGGCATTGCGCTCTGATGTTGTTAATCGTGGTATCAATATACCCTTACTGGTACTTTCTATTTCTAATAAGGCACTGGGGGCCGTAATTTGTGAATTATCCCCAATTTTTACATTCTCTGCATAACCGAAAGCCAAGTTATGTCCACCCAAATTCACGTGTCGGTTATTGGTAATTGTTCCGTCTGTAGTATAGAAGTTGCTTCCTCCGATTCTTTCCCAATTTCCTGAAGATATATTATCCACTCCTGTAGGGTTGTAAAAATAATAAAACCCGGGGGTAACATAGGTAATTTGTCCCTGCCCCAAAATTGTAAAGCCGGTACCCACATTATACACAATCATGCCATCAAAGGCTGTTGGAAACATGCTGCCATCCAACAAATCAGTATTGAATTCCCATTGGGTTAAATCTGTCCGTGGAAAAACCAGACCTTTGTTGTTGCTATTTTCAAAAGTAACCGAGGGGTCATAATTGGTGGATGCATCAAAAAAAGGATTTTGATTGGGGATGGCTGGTTCAACTGGATTACCGGTTAGAACTTGTGCCTGCGTTTGTAATAAAAAGAAATTGCAAAATACAACTAAAACAATGATTTTAAAAGACTTCATAGGTTAAAAATTTGTGGTTAAAAATATTGAAAACGTAAAAACATTGACTATTTGGTTAAAATGAATTTAGTAGCTAAGTAATAATATTTTTTTAGACTTGTTATTATTCCGTTTGTGAGAAAACATTTTGTACTATTTGGTTATAATATTTAAGGAATTCCTATAGCCATCCATACTATTGAAATATTCCTTGTTGAGCCGCTTTTATTTTCAATACAATAATACCATGGACCAGAGCCGCCGCTGTTAAACGTACATACTGAAACACCTGCCGGATATACTTGAAATGAATCATCAGAACAATTATAGAGAGAAACCATTACTTGATAGGCTTGACTTAGTCCGTGGGGTATTGGGTTCCAAGCCCTTAAATTATTACTAAGAGAACCATAATCAATGCGACCGTAGGTTATTTTAATATTTGTTGCTGCGGCTGCAATTGCATAACCATTGGCCATATTAACATAGCCATTTACATGTAGTTTTTGATTTGGACTTGATGTGCCAATACCTACATTTGTACCATCATTATAAATAATATTATTGCCAACCCAAGAGGCTCCATCATGCCTTAATGTATATCCCGATGCACCTGCTACAAGTGGACCTGTGGCTCCGGTTGGACCGGTAGGTCCGGTTGCTCCATTTGCCCCTGCAGCACCGGTTACTCCGGTAGCACCTTTGGCTCCTGTATTGCCTGCTATACCGGCTGCTCCTACAGCACCTGTATTGCCCTGAACACCCTGAGGTCCCTGAGGACCAGTGGCTCCAACTGCTCCTGAAGGACCAGTTAACCCTGTTGGGCCTGGAGGGCCTATCATACCCATATCTCCCTCTGGTCCGGTTAGGCCGGTTAATCCGGTTAAGCCCATGGGACCGGTCGGACCCACTGCTCCGGCAGGACCTGTTAAGCCTATGGGGCCTTGTGGGCCTATAGCAGTAACCCAAATGGTACCGTTAAAATACCAAAATTGGCCATAATCTAAATCATATACCAGTAATCCATTGGCGGGGGAGGAAATCGCATTGCGCTCTGAGGTTTTTAATCGTGGTATCAAAATACCTTTGGTGGTACTTTCCAATTCCATTATTGCACTGGGAGCTGTTATCTGAGGATTATCTCCTATTTTATAATTTCTTACATCACCAAAGGCTATATTATTCCCATCCAGATCTACAAGGCGGTTTCCATTAATAGTACCATCAGCTGTATATATGTTATCTCCACCACTTCCTAATTTTATCCAATAGCCATCTGAAATATCCATTGTCCCTGTTGGATTATAGAAATAGTAAAATCCCGGTGTAACACTGACAATTTGACCTTGACCTGTAAGCGTACTTCCTGTGCCTACATTATACACAATCATGCCATCAAAGGCTGTTGGAAACATGCTGCCATCCAGCAAATCTGTTTTGAATTCCCACTGGGTTAAATCAGTACGAGGGAAAACAAGACCTTTGTTGTTGCTATTTTCAAAAGTAACCGAGGGGTCATGATTGGTAGATGCATCAAAAAAAGGATTTTGATTGGGGATGGCAGGTTCAACTGGATTACCGGTTAGGACTTGTGCCTGAACCTGAATAAATAATATATTTAAGAGGCAGGTCAGAACTAAGAAGTGTAAAAGTTTACGTATCATAAAGTATTATTTATAAATATGTGTACAAAAATAAAAGTTGATACAATAAGAATTGACTTAATGTCGGTAAAATAAATATAAAATTATTAAATTAATTTTTATTCCAATAAAATTGTTTTAAAAATATAAACATAATTAAATACATATCTAACGGGGTAAATAGTTAAAAAGCCCGAACAGCACGCACATAGTATGTGAGGTACTTATTGTCGTAGTTCTGTGCGCCTATGTAGAAGTTCTGTTTCCAAGCAAAGTCATACCACTTCTCGCTAGAGCTCCAATAGTAAGCATTAGTAAAACCGCCCAGCCCCTGCGTTCTAATATTAACATATATCTGGTTCAATTCGTCTTTGCTTGGTAAATACCAATCGTCGTATCCGTTTAACACCAAGTCGTTACAAATTTTTGCAGCTATTCCTACGTCACTGCATTCGGTTACAATCGCCGTTGTATTTGTCTGCCCGGTACCAATCTCAGTAGAAGTTCTTCCATCAGTAAAAGTATTATAACAACCCCATGCAGCGCCTGTACTTTGTTCGCTTGGAGCACATACTAATCCTTGTCCTGCACCATCGTTGTAAAAAACTAAACCACCGGCATGTGCTGCACCAAAAACATAACCCGAATTAAAACTGATTTCATTGCCATAATCTGTACCAGCATCATTAGTAGCATAAGCCCGCACATAATACACAGTGTTGGGAGTAAGTCCTGTCAGGATGCTTGTAAATGAACCTATTCCAGTTCCGTTAGAAGTGATGTTATCGGAAATAGTAGGATTGGGATTTATGCCCCAGCATACACCACGGGCAGTAACAAAATAACAATAGCCACTTGAAGTAATATTTCCTCCGGATATTGCGGTTATTCCACCAATTGATGATAAATCTGTAGTGGTAAGAATATTATTAGCACAAGCCAGGGTTGTAAAACTCACTTCGTTCCCATAAGCAGTACCGACACTATTTGTAGCATAGGCCCGCACATAATATTCTGTATTTGGGGTAAGTCCTGTCAGGATGCTTGTAAATGAACCAGTTCCTGTTCCGTCAGAAGTGATGTTATCAGCAATAGTAGGATTGGGATTTATGCCCCAGCAGAGACCACGTGCCGTAACAGGATAACCGCCACCTAAGGTAATGTTACCTCCAGATATTGCACTTGTTACATCTATTGCCGACATATCGGTAGTAGTAAGGCTAGGAATAACAGCAACTAGTGTTGTTAAACTCTCTTCGTTCCCATAAGCTGTACCGACACTATTTGTAGCATAAGCCCGTATATAATAAGTAGTGTTTGGTATAAGTCCTGTCAGGTTAGAAGTAAAAGTTCCCGTACCACTGCCGTCGGCTATAATGCTATTTGCAGTAGTAGGGTTGGGTGCAGTATTGTAACAGATGCCTCTTGCCGTTACGGTTGATCCTCCGTTGTTAGTTATATTGCCACCACAATTAGCCGTATTAAATGAAACAGACGAGGCTGCTGTGGTGGTTAGTGTCGCAAATAAAGTTCCTGTCCATGACGGTATGTTTGATTGCGATACTTGCAAATACTGCCCGGGCAAACCTATTGGTACCACCAGCCATTCAGTGCCATTCCAGTATTGCATTTCGCCAATTTGTGTACCAATTGGCACACTGGGGTCGGTTTCAGTAAAATCTGTCAAATAACCTGCTGTTGCATGGTCTCCCCAACCGAAAGCAGAGTTCCAATCCGATATATTTAAGGAGGGCAAATTTAGTAAATCATTGTAATTGCCACTAGTAGCAACACTTGCAAATGTCGGTTTCCCTGTTACATTTGTCCATGTAGGTACCCACGTAACAGGACGATATAAACCGGCATGATTGCCCCATCCATAAGCTGAGTTCCATTGACTTGAATTACCTCCTGTACTTGATATACTGCCGTTCACTTCAAGTGTAGATGAAGGCGTTGATGTGCCTATGCCAATTCTGCCGTTTTTTAGGATTACTAAAGCATCACTTCTTAAAGAAGAACTGGTGCCATTACCCACTACAAACAGACGGTCAGTTGAAGTCCAACCATTTGGATTAGAAGCAGTGTAAATTGTATTATATTGTCCCACAACAGTTTCACAACCAGACAATGCATTAGTATATCTTCCTGATGCAAACGAAGAATAACCGGATGCTGTTGTAGATGCTCCCATAGCTGTTGAATTAGAACCTGAAGCTGTTGTTCCTGATCCCATTGCTGTGGAAAGACTACCAGAAGCTGTTGAATTATCTCCTAATGCTGTTGAAGAAAATCCTGAAGCAGTTGTATAATAGCCTATTGCGGTAGAATAGCCTCCCGAAGCCGTTGATGAATTACCCAAGGCAGTTGTATTAATACCCATTGCTCTTGTATTGAATCCCATAGCCACAGAGAAATCACCAATATTTTCATAATCCCAATGAGTGCTTGTTACCCGACCAGCTCTGAAAGCCGCCTTATCGGGATACCACATCATACGAGTCCCCGCACCTGAAATCGGAGGATTTCCGGGTGAAGTCACTTTGTAAGCACCTGTAAAAAGAACATCGCCTTCACCTGTGCCTGTGCCGTTAAGATGTAGGGTAGCAGCGGGAGAAGTTGTACCGATACCAACTCTATTGTTTCCATTGTCATATACCAAAGCAGTAGCGCCTGCTGCACTGCCATTGTCATTATAAATTACTTGTTTATTTGAGCCTGCCACAGGACCCGTTGGGCCAGTAGCTCCTGTTGCTCCATCTGCACCGATTGGGCCAGTAGCACCCGTTAATCCTTTAAATGATAACCACATGCCATTAGAAATATCATCCACACCGCTTGGATTATAAAAATAATAAAAGCCTGGTGTTACACTTACTACTTGCCCCTGCCCGGATAGTGTACTTCCTGTGCCTACATTATACACAATCATGCCATCAAAGGCTGTTGGAAACATGCTGCCATCCAGCAAATCTGTTTTGAATTCCCACTGGGTTAAATCAGTACGAGGGAAAACAAGACCTTTGTTGTTGCTATTTTCAAAAGTAACCGAGGGGTCATGATTGGTGGATGCATCAAAAAAAGGATTTTGATTGGGGATGGCAGGTTCAACAGGATTACCGGTTAAAACCTGAGCCTGAGCTTTAATAATCAATATGCTGAGAAAACAAATCAGGACTAATAAATGTCTATTTTTCATAAAATATATTATGTTAATTTATATACTGAATACTGAATTACTATAATAAAGATAAAAATAGTTCGGTTAAAAAATAAAAGTACAATTTTTTTTAATCAGAATTTCTTTATTATAGAAAAAAATTGATTTATGAATTATTGTTATCTGATAAAAATCATTTTCAAAAATGAAAATTCCGATTGGTTCTATTATGTGCAATATTACGCTCCTCTGAATCTAATTTTAACCTTTGTGTGCTTTTTACAAAGATGTAGCTTCTAAGGAGTATGTTTAATAATCATGTTATTAAAAAAGTAGGTATTATAAGGGAAGTACACCACAGTGTTTATAAAAAATAATTATGACCGATTTTTTGTGCAGTGCCTATTTAAAGGTTTTAACAGGAGATTAATGATTTTCAAATTTTAAGCCTATTATTTTTTATAAAAATATATAACTTTGTTTGTATGAAAAAATCAAAAAACTATAATTTAATAAAATAATATTTAGATTAATGAGAAATATTTTAATACTATTATTTGTTTCTTTTTATTTTTCTGCTTTATCTCAAAATAACCTGCAATTTTTGTCAGCCACTACAGGAGCTGCCTGCCAATCAATAAAATATTACAACAATTATGTATTTACAGGCACAGGCTCCACATTACGTTCTTATTATGTGGGTGCCGGCCATACAACGCCTTATCAATATGTTTTTGAATACCGTTATATCTCGCAAATTATACGCATGACAGTAAAAGACCACTATCTCTATGTGGCTGCCAATTATGATGGCATGACCAAATGGGATATCTCAAATCCTGCCTTGCCTGTAAAAGTTTTTGAAATATTACCAGATAGTACTGGCATGTCAACTCAGGCAATGGCTTTTAAGGGGGATACCATTTTTCTGGCACAATTCAGTAAAGTTTGTGCATATAAAGATTTAGGAAATTCTTTTTTAAAAATTTCTAATGTCTGTTTTCCTCCATTATTTGGTAGTATTAATGGCATTGATATTAAAGACAATCTGTTGGCATATACCGTCACACAAGTAGGTGGTCAAAATGGCGTTTATATAAGAGACTTAAATAACAATGTGCTCTTGTCATTTTACCAGGTAGGAGGGTTTTTAATGGAAAATGTTATCTGGGGCATTAACAACAATCTGCTGCATGTAATGGCTGGTACTAATACTGTTGAAGGCTACTTTTTTACTCTCGATGTTTCCAATCCTGCCTTACCGTCAAAAGTTTTTGAAGATACCGTTCTGGGGGTGCCCTATGGACTGGCTATGGCACTGCCATACAATGCCGAAAATCATAACGACACTATTTACGTTGCCAATTGGGGTGGTATGAAACCCGGTGACCTGACCACTTGCTATATAAGAGTTTACGATGCTTCAGATACTTCTGATGTGCACCTCATTAACTACTTGCCTGCCGGTTTGTGGCATTTTGATATGACAGTCCATAATACCAAAATGTATGTGGCTTCTGAGTGGTATGGCATAAAAACAGTTGATGTCTCAGATATGATGAATCCAGTTGATGAAGGTAATACCCTAACTGGAGGCTGGAACATAAGCTCTGATGCATGGGGTAATTATCTAGCTGTCGCCAATGAGGGTTATGGCTTTAAATTATATAATATTTCTGACCCCCAGAATATTCAATTGATTAAAGTGAAAAATGACCCCGGTTTTTGTTTTAATGCATGCTTCTCTCACGATGGCCAATACATATATACTACAAATCTTACCTATCAGGGATTGCGTGTTTACAGAAGCGATTCCCTCATTCAAACCGGTTTTATTCAGGCGGCTGTTTGCAATGGCCGTTTTCTGGTGCATGGAAACCGAATTTTCTCTAAACTCGATAACAAGTTAAATATTATTGATGTGAGCAATCCTTATGCTCCTGTTGTAAGCTCTTCAGTAACGATGACTATAAACGATATGGCATTGGGAAATGATAAACTTTTTATTTCTAATAATGACAGTATTATGATATATGATGTTTCTGGAAGCAATTTTAATATTGTTGCTCTTGTGTCTATGCCTTTTAATCAGGATGCAAAAATGATGGCTGCTTATGGTAATGAATTATTTGTTTTTGTAACGAACAAAGGATTAGTGAAATATATTTTAAATAATAACGGGGGTAATTATTCTCTGGTTGAAGATAATACTTTCGCACTCTCAATGGGACCTCCAACATTTATGGCTGTCGATAGCTTCGGGCTTTATATGGCGTACAGAAAAAATGGCTTATTTCAATATAACAGAAATACCCTTTCTCAGACAGGTTTTTATCGCACTGGCCTCGATTACAGAAAATATACTGACATGTATGGCGTACAAAATCTTTTTTGCAAAAACAGTCTTGTTTTTCTTGTAGAATATTTCTCCCAAACATCTATTTTGAGCGGCAATCCGAATTTTGCAACCATAAGTACTTTTGAACAAAAAAAAACAGGTATTTCATTTTATCCCAACCCTGCAAAAGATTTTATTACCATCAAAATAGGCGCTCAAAATTTGTTTTCTAATGCTTACCTTACTGTACATTCAGCACAGGGAAAACTTATTTTAAGAAAACCTTTGCAAAACACAACAGAAACAGAAATAGACATATCCCGATGGGGAACAGGCGTTTATTTTTTCTCAATAAGTGATAACAACAGAATTGTTAAGGTTGAGAAAATAATAGTAGAATAATTTAATCTGTAAGCTTCTCTCCCTCAGGTTTTTTGCCTTTATTTTTACGGCATGCTTTTGCCTTAGCCTTCTTTTTTTTATCCGGTATCTGTTTTTCGCAGAACCTACCGTCGAAAAAGCCCTGTTCCTTAGCTTTTTCCCTGTTTTCGCTGAGGATGAGTTTGTGGAGCTTCTTTTTGACTTTTTTCATAATCCCGTTAAATAAATATCAATAAAAATGCTTTTAAGTAATCAAAAGTAGCTCGGGTTTAAAACTATTTAGGAAAACCGACTGGCTGAGTCAGTATTATTTTTTGCTTGTCGCTCAAAGGTAAAACTGTTGCGATATCATTTTTATTGAACAATCCCAATACAACTGTTGCCAGATTTCGCGAAGCTGCATATAAGTAAACATTTTGGCTTATAAAACCAACATCAACGGCTGAATAGAAATCTTTTCTATCCTGATCCAAAATGACAGACATTTTTGAATAATCAGCCACATAAATCAATACCAACGATGCATTTCTCACAAAATTCTGCCTGCCCATATCACCACGGTAGTCTCCTGCTGTAATAGCTTTTAGGGTATTTGTCTTTGCGTCCCATAGATAAATGCCACTGCTGATGCTTACATAAATGTCTATTTCCTGATTGTTCATGGCAGTTGGGGCGGTTCTTTTTTCAACATCAGGACGGTTATAACCATTTGCAGCCCACAACAAATTTGAAATCTCCTGTAATGAAAAGGGTTCACCGCTGAACTCTCTTAATGACTGTCGAAGATTCAGAGCCTCCATCAATGGCATTCCCCCTGTTTTAACCGGATCGGGTAAAGCAATATCAACCAAATCCTGAGAAAATAAACCTGAAAGAAGGAAAAAACAAAGAATAGTCAAAATTTTAAATTTCATATGTAAATAATTTGTTTATAATTTAAGTGATAATCCAATTCTATTTCCGTAAAAGTTTACATTCATTTTCTCAAGAAAGTTGTTATTGTTTATTCTTTGACTATAACCGCCCTTAGTCGGTCTGATTAAAGAAATTGTTGTTACCAAAGCCGTTTCCGCAAGGGCTCCAATGACAATATATTTAACGGTATTGTCAGGTATTACGGGTGCTGTTGGTTCAGTAAATGCTTTTTCTAATTCACCGGCTGCATATCCATTGACACTACCCGATAATAAGCCCAAGCCAATATTTGCCGCCAATGACCTTTTGTTCATGGAATTAAACAAAGCAATCATAGAACCTACTCCGAAACCAAGTGCAGCACCTTCGAGCCAGAGCTCCTTACCTGTTTTACTATGTACTAAAAGACCTCCGGCAAGTCCGGAAATTACACCAAGCTGAAACCCACTTATTATGGGATTTGTAAAAGAAAAATCAACAGCGTTACTGCTGCTTGATGATGATCCGGAATTATCACAACTCATACCCCTTACATGGCCGCTTCTGCTTATCTCCGAACACGACTTTCCACAAGTGGCACAGGTACAATTAAAGTCATCAGGTTGAGCTTTGGTATCAAAGGTAAAAAACACAAAAATAACTGTCAAATTACATAAAATTATTCTTGTAAAAACTTTAACACAATAACTTATTTTCATGCTTGATTTTTATTTTAGTTAACCTCTTCGCAATATTAGATATTTTTTATCAAACTTTCTTACTTTTGTATGAAAAATGCTAAGAAACAAGGTTGCATATTTACTTATATTGCTGGGCTGTGTTTTTTTAACAGCGGGTTTAATAGAACTATATCGGTTGCAGAATGCGGGTCTGGAAGGCCTGAATCATTTTAGAGCCCTTTCCCTTCATATTTCTATTTATATCGTATTGTTTCTTTTTATTGTTTTAGGCCTTCGCTTTTTTAAAAAGGGGAAATTTTTATCAGACAAATTGAAACTGCTTTCAATATCTGTTTTTTCAGTGCTTTTAGTGGTTGAAATTGGTCTGCGTTTAAATGGAATGAATGCCACCTATTTTGAAAAAAAATTTGGAGTTTACAGCATTGCCAATTTTAAAGCCCCTGCAACATGCTATCTTACAGATAATTATCAACAGGAGTCGACTGAGCACAATATTGAGTTTTCTTTAACAAGAAGTTATAATTCTTTCGGATTGCCAGATAAAGAATATTCTATTAAAAAAGACAGTAGCGTATTCAGAATTTTGGCTATGGGAGATTCATTTACAGAGGGTGCCGGTGCCACACAGGATTCAGCATGGCCAAAGCTTCTAGAAGAAAAACTAAGGAATTATTACTTTCCGCAAAAAATTGAAATTATTAATGCCGGAATTACAGGGAGTGATCCTTTTTTTAGTTACGTGTTGCTCCGGGATAAACTATTTGTTCTTGAACCGGACTTGTTGCTATTTGCTATAAATACTACAGATATCAGTGATTTCATTTTCAGGGGAGGAGAAGAAAGGTTTAAATCTGATGGCAGTGTGGTATATAAAGAAGCTCCTGAATGGATTGGCATTTATGCCTACAGTTTTCTATTCAGGCTCATAGTTCACAATTTGTTGGGATATGACTATCACTTCTTAAGACCTGAAGCTCATCTCGGATTAGCACACGAAGCCGTTGATAAAATTAGGCTAATTACCCATGAATTGCTAAAACATGAAAATACCAGAACCTTACCTTCTATTATCATTTTACATCCTCAACTTCATGAAGTACTTAATAAATCATATTTTTACTCCTTTTTTAGCCCTGCATTTATAAATGACACATCTTTGTGTGTTGTTGATATTTTACCTTACTTTGTAAATGAAAAACAAATGGATGACAGCAATATTTATAAATATTATTGGCCTATTGACAATCATCACAATGGAGCAGGATATGATGTATTTGCCGAAGCTGTAGCTACATTTATTAAAAACCGTGACCTGATAAAAATTGAATAATTTTCTCTCCATATTTGTAAAATTCGTTTCTCAGATGAATAACCACATCCAACGTTCATCTGTTCAAAAGACTATTTGTTTGATTCTCTGTATATTGTATTTTTTATTTTATGTTTTTCATGTCAATTTGACCAATCGCATTGATGTACATTATGGCAGTGATGAATGGGATTATCAGACGATTGCTGTAAATTTTGCCAAGGGGCATGGTTTTCATATTTCAGGTAATTATGAAAATCCTGAAACCTATAAATTCGGTCACATTGATAAAAATGTTTTCGACAAACAGGAATTGCTTAAAGGCATTCCAAATATACACCGACCTCCATTGTACCCTCTCTTAATAGGAATAATTTATAAAATTAGTGGCATTAACCCTGTCGTTATTGTTTTGTTACAATTGTTTCTTCTGTGTTTATTGGCTTCACTTTTACCTTTTATAAGTTTAAGATTCTTTGGGAAAAATGGCTTCTGGATAGGTATTCTTAGTGGCTTCCTTTTTATGATTTATGCCCATAAAATGGCAAATATTTTTTTGCCGGGACAAGTGGTTACTCTGTTTTTAGTTACCATGTATGTTTATGTATTTCAGGGATTCCTCAAAACAAGGTCTTTCAAATATTTAATTTTGGCATCAACACTATTGTCTGTCAGTTTACTGTTTCACGCCAGTATGATTTTGGTTCTTGGTTTTATGGGCACTTTCCTTTTTATTGGAATTGTTAAAGAAAGAGATTTAAAAGCATTGTATCAATTACTTGCATTTGTTATTATTAACCTTTTAATTTTATTGCCATGGCATCTGTATGCATTTGGTGTTTTAGCTGATCTTAAAAAAGAATCTGTGATAGTTCTTAACACTATTACGGATATATCTTTGGACAAAGAGAAAAAAGCAGAAATTATTTCCACAGGTGCACCCCGTTATGGCATGATTCTGATGCCCAAGAAAGAGTTTTCAGAATCTGAAATAGGTATTATTCAAGATTCTGTTTTAAGAGATGCCGCTTATTTCGGATTAAATGTAGAAACCATAAATGAAAGCAATATTGATTTTCATAAAATTAGCCTGATGCAGGAGCTTATTGATGCACCGTCTGTGTTCTTAATATTTCTTTCTCCGGCTAAAAACATGGCTCTTGATGCGCATAATGAGTATGTAACTGACGGTTGGGCAAGTAAACTTTGGCGCTATAATGCTCAGAGTTATTATAGAAATGATGGGAAGGAAGGACAAATTTCATTTTTACGTGTTTTCGGCTTTTACAAAGAGCATCCCAAATTTCTGTATCTTCTGGCTGGTAGCAAAATTGAAACAGCGTTCAGAGATAATATATACATAAAGCTTTTTTTTCTCTTTTTTGTGCTGAGTTTTCTTTTTCAGAAACTGAATGAGATGAAATGGCCGTTAATATATAAAAGAATTTCAGGTATTATATCAATTCTGTTTGTGATTGCTTTTAGTTTTATCCCTGAAATAAATTGTTTCTTGCTCATAGCCTACGGCTTTGCTCTTTTATTGGTTTTTTTTAGTAAACAAAAAGATTTGCCTCCATTGTCATTCAATTGGGTGTTTTTTAATCTGGTTATTTTTACTGTTCTGGCTTATGGAAACAGCCGCTATTTTGATGTTTTAGCAAGTCTTTTTGCATTGTTAAGTGTTCATTCTTTTTTCTGCTCCCTATATTACTTCAAGTCTTTTTGGAGAGGCGATTTGAAGTGCGATTACCATAAAGAATTTTTGAAAGAATAAGACGTAATCTATAGTATGAATGTTTTTTCCTGAGTATAAAATTCCGGTATTTAAAATTGGTAGAAGTAGCATGTAATAGAATAATAATGTCCCGTGTTACCAAAAAAGTTCTGACAGCTCTAATTAACAACCTCAATGGGTTAAATGGTTTTATCATTATTCTGGTTATGTTTTTTTCATAAACATCATATCGATTTGTTTCAGCAGGTTTTATTGTAAGCCGCATACAGTTGTAATATTTCCAGTCATGTGGATAGTTGTTGTAAATCAGCCTATCGTCCTTTTTCATCCTGTCATAAAAACGTGTACCGGGAAAAGCAGTTAAAAAAGTTGATAATATAACCGCTGACTTAATTTGTTTGAGAAAATCAGCTCTTTTTTCCATTGAATCAATGGTGTCATTTTCTAAACCAAAAATTGAGGTGGCAATGACTGAAATACCACACTTATGAATCTTTTTAATATAATCATTATAAAGAGAAGGATTAAGCTTAATATTAAGAGTTTTATTAATGGACTTCAGAGCTTCTTCTGTTTCAGCTTCAAAACCAATAAGTACTGAACCACAACCGCTAAGTTTGGCTTTCTTAAGGAATTCTTCATTAAGTGCTATATTCAAAGATGTTTGTGTGTACCAGTATTTATTAATTTTACCTTCAATCATTTTATCAAAAAGTAAAACAGCTTCTTTTTCGTGGTTTTTGTTAAACCCACCAAGATTATCATCAATAAAGAAAACAAATTTCTGTGGGATTTCCTTCAATTCTGATACAACATCATCCGGATTCTTACGATAATATTTGGACCCATTATAGGTGGGAATGAAACAAAACTCGCAGTTCATCGGACAGCCGCGTGTTGTTTGAATGGCTCCCAAAATGTAATCCTTATGAAATAATTCATGTCGTGGTTTAACAAATTTATCGCTGAGAATTCCTTGATATAACCTTTCTGCTCTAACATTTTCAAAATCGTCCAGAAAAAGAGGCCAGGTTTCTTCTCCCATACCTGTTACCACAAAATCGCAATAATCAAGAGCTTCTTCTGGTAAAGCTGAAACATGTGGTCCTCCCATTACAACAGGTGTGTTATTTGATTTGCAGAGTTGTGCAATTTCATAAGCACGGTTGATATTTGAAGTCCATGAGGTGATGCCAATCAGGTCTGCAGTCCTGTATTTGAAATATTCAAAGTTTTCGTCAATAATTTCTACGTCCCAGTGTTTAGGTGTCAGAGCTGCGATAATACCTAATCCTAAGGGGGGAGCAATGGCATTAAAATTCACAATAGTTCTTTCAACAGGAAAAACCAGAATGAGTTTTTTTTTCATAAATGAAATGCATGATTTCATTGTAAAATTATAGCAAATAAATGACTTTTGATAGAATTTGTTTTATAATTATTTTTAGACAACTAAATTATTTTCGGATTTTAAAGAAAATTAATTTAAGAGGTTAGATTAAACAGCAAAAAAATAGAAACATGCAATTTAATTTTATTATTTTTACACCAATGAAAAAGATGTTAAATTAATTACTACGTATTATGAAAAAGACTACCTTATTTTGTGTCGTGATTTTTATTTTCTTCGCTTCACAACTACAGGCACAGCCTTGTGTACCAGGAAGCTACCCCTCATCAGGAATTTATCCTGATAGCATGACCGGTTTGCCTCCGGCATATGTAAATACATTTTACAGTGAAATTGTTACTGTTATAGTTCCTTATGATACAACTCTTGATTTGGGTCTTGGGCCTATGTATTTTATTATTGATTCAATCGGTGTTGTTAATGTTACCGGTTTGCCTCCCGGGTTTACCTATAGCGGAAATCCTACAAATGGCTATATTCATGGATCCTCAGCTGGTTGTGTATTAATTTCCGGTACACCCGGTATCGCCGATGTGGGTTCTTATCCCATTACAATTACGCTCGAAAGCTGGGTAAATAACATTGCTCAGGGATTTATTGATAATCAGACATATTACACGATTCATGTGCTCGACACTATGGTATATGTGGATAATAATTCTGTTGAAAATGAATCGGTTACCAACTACCCAAATCCTTTCAACAAGGAAACTACTATTGAATTTTTTACCGAAAATACTGACCAACTTGAAATTTCTGTTTATAATAATATTGGGCAGCTTTCTTATCATACTTTTCTTAATTGTATGACAGGTTTGAATAAGCATAAAATGGCTATTGACGGTAGCAGCGGTTTGTATTTTTATGTTATTAAGGGAAACAACTTTTACCAAACAGGTAAAATGATGAAGAGAGATTGAAACATGCAGTTTTCTGTAACAATTCTTGGGTGTAATTCGGCTTTGCCTACTATAGAGGGAAATCCCAGTGCTCAACTAATAACCCATAACAATTCTTATTTCTTGGTTGATTGTGGTGAAGGTACGCAGAAAAAAATGCAGCAACTGAAATTAAAATCACACCGAATAAACCATATTTTTATCAGTCACCTTCATGGCGATCATTACTTGGGATTGATGGGACTTCTCTTTTCGTACCATCTTACCGGTAGAGAACACGAACTTCATTTATTTGCCCCTAAAGAGCTCGAAGAAATAATCAATCTGCACCTGAGTGTAGGCAATTCTCAATTGAACTACCCTTTGGTATTTCACAAACTTGAAACATCGCATCAGGGTATAATTTATTCAAATAATTTTTTAGAAGTCTCATCATTTAACCTAAATCATAGAATAGATACATTCGGTTTTCTTTTTAAAGAAAAACAAAAGGGAAAAAACATAAAGAAAGAAGCCATCTCTGAATATAATTTAAGTCATGATGATATAAAAAGTATTAAAATGGGTAGGGATGTAGCTGACAACAACGGAAAAATCATTGATACAACATTGATAACTCTACCGGAAAGTTCACCAAGAGCTTATGCTTATTGTTCTGATACTGTTTACCACGAAGATGTTATTCCTTTTATACAAGGTGCTGATTTACTTTATCATGAAGCCACCTTTGAAGAAAATCTTAAGGAAAAAGCAAAGGAAAGATTTCATTCCACAGCAATGGAGGCTGCAACAATTGCTTTGAAGTCTCATGTCAAACGATTGCTTATCGGGCATTTTTCTGCCCGTTACACTTCTGTTGACCTTCTTGTGGAAGAAGCATGCAGTATATTTGAAAATTCAGCAGCAGCAGAAGAAGGTATGACTTATCAAATACTTTAGAGCTAAATAATATTGGAGGAGATTTCTCGTTTTAAATCAACTAAAAACCATAATTATGAAAAATCTCCTCTTATTAATAATTATAATGTTACCGCTTTTAGTAACTTATAGTTGCGACAAAGATAAAAACAAGCAAACCAACTCGGTCTATTATGCAAGCGTTAACAAGGAATATGTGTTGATAAGGGATATGAATATTTTACAGAACAGCAATGATTCAATTTCACTTTATGTTGACAGCATTTTAAATGGTTTGGTTGATGACACCATCATATCTACAGGGTACAAATCATTTGATTTTAATAAAGACCGTTTAACAGATGTCCACTTTGAAATTATTGACTTGAATAAATTCAACCAGCAATTACCGGCTTACCTTGATTCCATGGCAGCTCGTGTAGTTCCCGTAAGAATTCAGATTCTCGATAATTCGACTTATGGATATCCTGATGCACTGGAAGAAAATGCCGAAATTGGTGCTTCCGGCAACTGGTCTCAAAACACAAGTGTTCTTGGTACATTTATGAATGCAGGGCAATTTCAGGGACAGGGTGATAAATATCTGGCATTTCGTTTTGCTACTGGAAGCGACTACAACTACGGATGGGTCAAATTATACTGTAGTCAGCATAACGATACTCTGAGAATAATTGAATATGCCTATCATCTAACAGAGGGCAAATCCATTGATGCAGGACAAAAGGAATAATTTTCTGAAACTTTTAGAAAGAAAAATAATTTTTCAACAATGCCAATAATTCGGATTGTCTTATAGGCTTGGTCATATAGTCATTACAACCTGCATCTAGGGCTTTTTCTCTGTCACCCAAAAGGCCGTAGGCTGTTTGCGCAATAATAATAATATTTTTATTAAATTTTCTTATTTCACGAGTGGCATCAAGACCATTTAATTCGGGCATTTTAATGTCCATCATAACCAAATCAATATCTTGCTTTTCTATACAAATTTCAACAGCTTCCCTGCCGGTTTTTGCTCTTACTATTTCAGCATTAATTTTTCTTAAAGCTAAGGAAATAAGCAAATAACCTGTTTCATCTTCTTCGGCAATTAGCACCTTAAGATTGTTACCTTCTTTAGGTTTGTCTTTTGCTGATATGGTACTCTTTTTACCTTGTTTCTCATTGGCAGGTAATGTAAAATAAAAAACAGAACCTTTATTTTCCTTACTTTCGAACCAAATTTTCCCTCCCATCATTTCTACGTATGCCTTTGTAATTGACAATCCTAATCCTGCACCTTGCACAGCATGGTTTTTTGAAGAATGAACCCTTATAAATCGGTTGAAAATATGTTTTTGTCTTTCTTCAGGAATACCGATACCTGTATCTTTTACAAAAAATTCAAGGTATTTTCCCTTACTGACACAGCCAAATTCTATACTTCCTTCTTTACTATATTTAATCGCATTTTTGACAAGGTTCCCCATGATGGCGTATAGCTTTTCTGAATCAGTTTTGATAATAGCTTCATTTTGCAATAGTTTATGATTATAGATAAACTGCAAGCCCTTATTTTCGATTTCGGGTCTAAAAAAATTATAAGTAAAGTCCATTATCTCATTGACATTGGTTTCGGTAGATGCCAATTGCATAAGTCCCGATTCTATCTTCGATATGTCAATAATGTCATTAATAATGCTTAACAAACGTTGCCCGCTTTTTTCAATAATATCAATATACTCCTTTTGTTCCTCGGGCATTAAGTCGGGCTCTTTAAGCAATTCAGTGAAGCCAAGAATACCATTCATGGGGGTTCTGATTTCATGACTCATGTTTGCAAGAAATGCTGACTTCAACATATCACGTTCTTCAGCATTTTTCTTAGCCTCAATAAGTGAAATTTCTTCATGTTTGCTTTTGGAAACATCTGTAAAGCTAACTAAAACCTGATCTATCTTATTGCTTTTATCAAAGAGAGGTTTGGCACTTACCATCATCCATGACTTTTCGTTCATCCCCGGATGCATGATGCCAACATTTTGATTAATAACTTCTTCTCCAGATTTAAGGACCCTTTTTATAAAACAATCATCTTCTGTAAAGGGTGTTTCTTCATTATGAAAGAAAATCCAACCCAAATCAATATGAGTTTTGTTGATAATATCTTTATCCTTGACACCTAAAGCACAACATGCAATTTTATTACAATACGAAATAGATTTATCTGTGTTATAAATGATTACACCGGTATTTATGTTATCTAGTATTGTTTTATATTTGTTTTCACTCTCGATGGCCTTTTCCTGAGCAGCTTTAGAAACCTTAAGTTGTTCTTTTAACTCATTTTCAGCCGTTATTCTTTTGGTAACATCATCAAAAACAGAAACAACTTCACCTGTAGGTAAATTAAAAATATGGTATTCTTTCCATTTTTTATCTGTTTTGTCTTGAAAAAGCAAGGGCTCTTCAAGTCCTTTCCCAGAAATATAAACTTGTTTTAATGCCTCAAAAAAAGATGTGTTTTCAATATGAGAAAATTTCTGAAGTAGCGTTTTGTTTACAAAATCATTCTTTTGAGCAAGCCAAATTTTTTCGGCAGCACTGTTAGCATCAAGAATTATAAAATCTTCTCCCCTTTTTATAGGTAATAATACCAGAGCTCCTTTATTGATATGGTGAAAAATATTTTGAAATATTTTTTCTTCTTCTTTCTGTCCTAGTTCTTCTTTCTTAGTTTTTTCAAACGATTTTATAAGAGCGGAATCAGTGTTTTTAAATACTGTAATATCGTAATGAATACCTATTTCACTGAGTGTATTTAGTTTTTTAGATTCAACTGACAGTTCCCTGCTTCGAATGAGAATCGTAGATCCGTTTTTATGAATATAGCTTACAAGTTCGTCGCTCGAATGATCTAATTTATTAACGAGTATTAAAAAATCATTAAGAGCCAATTTAAAATCATCAACACTGTTAATTTCATATTTAAGATTTGAAACCTGGGGAATGGCATCAGGTTTGAAACCCAAGTTAGTCCAGAAACAAGTATGTGATGGTTCTATCTCCGGTTTTTGCAAATCCCAGTAAGAAAATCCTTCTAAAGGGGAGTCTTTAATAAAGTCATATATACTGATGTCTTTTCTAATAAGCTCGTATATGTCTTTTTTAAGATAATTCACCATTGTATAAAGGTAATTTATTTTTTTGAATCCATAAAATTAATAAATAAAATTGTAACAAGATTTATTTTCTAAATCTTTTTTTTACAACGGTATAAATTAATTCTATAACTTATATTTTTAATTGTTTAATCAGATGGATTGATTTTTCTTCTTATCAGTCAACACATTAATTTTGGAAGAAATGCATTCAATAGCGAAGCTACCTGTTCCCACAATTTCCCCTTCTGTTTCTGCATACATCTTGTTTTGGGGATGTATTTGAATGTTTGCTGTTCTGATATGATGAACTTTTTTATAACCGACATGCGTTCCTAAGAAAAGCCTGGGTAATTGTGTCATTATTTCAAATAAATTCATTTTTTCAATATAAACAATATCCAAAAGCCCGTCATCATGAACAGCCATGGGTACTTGTTTCATGCCATTTCCGTTGTATTTGCAGATACCTGCAGCAATAGAAAAAACAGGCACATCAATCTCAATATTATCAAATATGAAATGACAGGGTATGGTTTTGTGGTGTTTTAAAGATAAAAGCAGGTTTTTTAAATAAATGAAGCGGCTGCCATAACGATATTCCTTTGAATTTAAAACACGCAGAATAACTTCAGCATCAAACCCTAAACCAGCAATGTTTATAAAATATCTTTCAATGAATTCTTTTCCTGATGTCACTGTTATCTTACCTACATCATGCTTAATAAACATACCATGGGTAAACATTTCAGCTAATTTCAAGGGAGATTTTGAAATATTATGTGTTCTTGCCCAATCGTTCCCTGTACCGGAAGGTACAACAGCAAGATAAATTTTTGATAAATCGGCTTTATTTCTTATAAGGGCATTGACAACTTCATTCAGTGTGCCGTCTCCACCAACCACCATAAAATTACTTTGCTTCTTTTCAAGCAGCAATTTAATTATTTCTTCGCACCTCTCTATTGATGGAGAGTCCCATACACTTAAGGTAAGCCCTTTCTCCCAAAGAAATATGCGAAGTTTGCTCCAGAAATTTAAGCTTTTCCCTTTAAAAGCTTTTGGATTAATAATAACATTCCAAAATAAAGGCAATATATCCATAAAGTTATCTACAACCTCATCAGATACTGCACGGCAAAAGTACGAGGTGGTTGAATATCTGCAGGTCTAATCATATATTCATTATTGAGAACATTTTTAGCAATAATTGAGACACGTGAATTGTTTGGAAGTTCGATACCAAGTCTGAAATCCAACACATAATAACCCTTGTTATGTTGTTCTCTGTATTCTTTAAGTCCGGGAAGAATAAACGCATAGTCCCCTGAAGCATATTGAATAGGTTGTCCGGGAATAACAACACCATTAACGGTCCTGTCCGGAAAACGCAAAGTGTCTTCAAAAGCTTTGTCAATATTTATCATGTGACTAAAATAAATATAAGAAACACCAAAATAAATATTTTTAATGTTCATTTCAGCATCAGCTTTAAAAGTATGATTAAATCTGTATTTGAGCATGTTTGACTGCTTTGTGTTTTTTCTTCTTTCCTCAGGACTAATATTGAGGTCAATTGGATCAGTATAAGTGTAACCACCCAACAAAGAAACAGGAACACCAAAAATACTTCCTTGCCCGCCAATATTTACATCAATGCCGGTAATACGTGCATTTGAAACATTAATAGCTTTAAACCCCACATATTTAAATACAGAATCGGGATGGTAAAAAGGAAGATTTTGGAGATAATCAGGGAAGTGATAACCGAATGAAAACTCAATCATATCATAGTACTCTGTCCAGAATCCAGAAATGTCAATGAAACCTATCCAGTTACTGATGGCAAACCCCTGCCTTAATCCAATTTCTGCACTCCACCCACTTTCAGGTTTAAGAGTGTCATTCGGGAAAATATTCAGCTGACCAGCATTAGAGTGGATGTACTTCTCGGTAATGGTTGGGAATCTGTACCCCTGTCCAAATGAAGCTCTTAAATTTGTATGTTCAAATAAACTGTAGTTAAGTCCGGTTCGGAATACCGGTCTGCCTTCAGATTTATCCTGATTCAGTCGGTTGGCTTCCCAACGAGCTCCAACAGAGGTAGTAAATTTTTTAATTTTTTTATCTAACTGTGAGTAAATTGCAGCACCGGCACCGACATGTTTCTCGGCACCATAAATTGTTGCCGTTGATTCAAGATAATGCGCAGAAACACCGGAAGTCCATGTCAGATTATCTTCCATGTACTTTTGATATTGGTATTCGGCATAGTAAATTTCATCATTGTTTTGTTGGTTGGTGGAGTTATCATTCTTAGTTTCATAATAACGTGTTTTGAGACTATGTCTGTTCCCTACAGAAGAAAAATACGTAATATAAGGATCTACATTTAAGCGTGAGTTGTTTACGCTGTAATTTTTATAAGCTGGTGCAGCTTTCAAAAGACCATCCCATCCGTTTTCCCACATCATGAAACGTCCACCTTGAAAATTCATATAATTGGCATTTACGCCAAATGATAAACCCTGAACTTTTTTTGAACGCCAACGGGTATTAAAATTAATCCTGCCCGACTGCCTGCTTTCTGTTTCACGATAGCCTTCATCAGATAAGATATTACCCCCAACAACCAAATCAAAATTTCCAATCATACGGGAATGCATGAACTGCATACTTGTAAAAACAGGTTGTTCATCATCGGGCCACCATCTGATTTCCTTACGAATAGGATTATCATAGAAGCCGGATGTCATTATAAGTTTCGTTTCAGGTTTCAGAGAGGGATACTTGGTTCGAATATTTATTACGCCGTTTAGCGCAGAGGAACCGTAAAGTGCAGAAGAAGCACCTTTAATAATTTCAACTTGGTCAATATTCTCAACTGGTGCATAATCCCACAAAGCCAATCCCGAAGCTCCTGCCATCATAGGCAAATCATCAACGAGCATCATAACCCTGCTGCCTGCTCCAAAAGAATATCCACTGCCCCCCCTGATACTGGCTTGTCCATCCATCATCACAATACTGGGTACTTTTTGTAGAGCCGTTTCTAAACGTAAAGTATTGTTATTTTCAATAACGTTGGCACGAATAACATCCATAGAGACTGTAACTTCTTCAACATTTTGTTCAAACTTACCGGCACTAACAACAACTTCAGACAACAATTGTGTTTCTTCTTCCATTCTTACATTTATGGTGTACCTCTGGCCGGCCTCTACACGCTCTATTCTTTTTCTTGACTTATAACCGACAAATTTATATTCAATGACATAACGGCCGGGATCAACATCTATACTATATTTCCCATCAATGTCAGTGGTAATGCCTAATGATTCGCCAAGTATGATATTGACTCCCACCATGGTTTCACGGGTACTAAAATCAGTAACTGTTCCTGATATAGTTGCCTTTTGTGAATAAGCAAAAACAACAAAAAATAAAGATATTAAGATAAAACCTATTTTTTTCATAATCACATATTTAAAAATAAAGACTTACAAATTTATTATAAAAAAAGGACAAAATTCTTAAAAGAATGTAATAAAATGGGCCGTATTAATATATTATAAAGACTAAACTTTAAGCATATACTGAAGAGCAAATGTTCTAGGAGCCTGAACATCACCGGGTCTGATCATATATTCTTTGTTCAAGGCATTTCTTAACACAAGAGAAATACGTGATTTTTCACTTATACTTACACCCAAACGGAAATCAAAAACAAAGGCCCCTTTGTTATTTTTATCCCTGTATTCTTTAAGTCCGGGCAGGATAAAAGCATATTCCCCAGTAGAATATTGAATTGGTTGACCTTGAATGACTACACCATTAACAGTTCTGTCAGGAAAGCGTATGGTGTCCTCAAAAGCCTTATCAATATTAATAACAAAACTGAAAAAGTCCATAGACATCCCCCAGTACAGATTGTTGAGGTTCATTTCAAAGTCTGCTTTGGCACTGTGATAGAAACGATATTTCAAGACATGACTGTTTTTTGTGGTCTTAAGTCTGTCTTCAGGTGCTATATTCATATCCACAGGATTTGTATAAGTATAACCAGCCATAAGAGAAGTGGGTATGCCAAATAAACTGCCCTGTCCTATGATGGTAACATCAATTCCGGTAATCTGCGCGTTACTGACATTTTCGGCCTTAAACCCAATATATTTAAAAACAGTATCGGGATGATAAAAAGGTTGGTTTTCCAAATAATCGGGGAAATGATAACCGAAAGAAAATTCTATCATATCTCGATACTCAGTCCAGAAACCGGCAATATCAAGATAACCACTCCAATTACTTATCTGAAAACCTTGTTTTATACCTAGCTCTGCACTCCAGCCTTTTTCAGGTTTTAAATCGGGATTTGGAAACACATTAAGTGCATCAATAGATGATTCAATATACTTTTCGCTGATACTTGGATATCTAAATCCCTGTCCAAAAGAAGTTCTTAAATGAGTATGCTCAAAAATTGGGTAATTTAAGCCAGATCTAAATACTGGCGTTGAACTTGATTTCTCTTCCCCAAGACGGTAGGTTTCCCAGCGGCCACCCAATGAGGCAGATAATTTTTTAAATTTTTTATCTAGTTGCGTATAAACTGCACCACTTGTGCCATAATGACTATTACCCTGATAAATATCAGAAAAAGATTCAACATAAGATCCAGTAATACCGGATGTCCATGCCAAATTATTTGCTAAATATTTTTGAAATTGATATTCGGCAAAATACAAATTATCATCATTGTTCTGGTTTGTGGAATTGTGATTTTCTGTTCTGAAATATCTTGTTTTCAGGCTGTGTCTGTTTCCTTTAGGTGAAAAATAGGTAATGTAGGGGTCAACATTAACCCTTAGATTAAAATATTTCTGATCCCATGAGTCAACTGCTTTATAAACGCCCGTATCTCCATTTTCCCATAAGAGAAATTTTGACCCATCCCACTTCATATAATTGGTGTTTAAACCATAAGATAAACCCTCAATTTTTTTTGAGCGCCATCTGGTATTGAAGTTAAAACGACCTCTTTGTTCATAGTCGTTTTCACGATAACCATTGTCTGAAAATAAATTGCCTCCAATAACAAGATCGAAGTTGCCAATACGACGAGAGTGTAAAAACTGAGTCCCTGTAAATATCGGTTGTTGGGTATCCCAATTTGCAATTTCTTTTCTTTTGGGATCCATATAAATTCCTGAAGAAAACATAAGTTTCGTTTCAGGTTGAGCTTTGGGATATTTCGTCCTGATATGTATAACCCCGTTAAGTGCAGATGAACCATAGAGGGCAGATGAAGCACCTTTCATAACCTCTATCTGTTCGATATTTTCTACAGGAGCAAAATTCCATTTTATATCTCCCATAGCACCCGAAAGCATAGGCATATCGTCAACCAATAACAGAACACGACTACCGGCACCAAAACTGTAACTGCTTCCGCCTCTGATACTGGCTTGATCGTCCATAATCATAATTCCGGGAACTTGTTGTACAACAGTCTCAATCGATTGTGTATTGGTATTCTCAATCATGGTTGCTCTGATAATTTCCATGGATACGGTTACATCGGAGATCTTCTGTTCAAATCTTCCTGCACTTACAACCACTTCGTCCAAAACTTTCGATTCATCTTCTAATCTAATGTTGACGGTAAGCTCTTCGTAGGCTCTTAACCTCACTGTTTTAAACTCAGATTTATAACCGATAAATTTATATTCTATGACGTGTTCTCCGGGTTCCACTTCAATAGAATAAATACCGTTTTCATTTGTTGCTACACCTCTTGAACTATCAAGAATAATATTTGCCCCAACAAGTGTTTCTCTTGTTTTTTTATCACTAACGATACCTGAAATCTTTGCTGTTTGAGAGAAGAGAATGAATGGGAATAGGGATAGAATGAATAAAGTAAAGGCTCTTTTCATATTATACTATTTAATGAATAATCGGCAAAATTATATTTTTTTTATTTTACTTTGCAAAAAAAATAACTATAGCTTGTTACAGTACATTATCGGTTTAGGTTTGATTATGGGCATTGGCGATGTCAGAGCCAAAAAATTAATTGCTTATTGTGGCAGTGCTGAAGCGGTTTTTAAAGAAAAGAAATCCCATCTTCTAAAAATTCCAGGCATAGGAGATATACTTTCTAAAGAAATTCTTTCCCAGAACGTTCTGAAAAGGGCTGAGGAAGAATTAACATTTATTAAGAAAAATGAAATAAAAACACTATATTATTTAGATAATGATTATCCTCACAGACTTAAGCATTGTGATGATGGTCCAATATTGCTTTATTACAAAGGAAATGCAGAACTGAACTCACCTAAGGTCATCAGCATAGTAGGCACTCGTTCGGCAACAGAGTATGGTAAGACCATGTGCCGACTGCTTATAGAAGGACTTGCATCTTATAATGTGTTAGTAGTAAGCGGATTGGCTTATGGAATAGACACTGCTGCTCATAAAGCTGCTCTCGACAATAATCTTTTTACTGTGGGTGTTTTAGGCCATGGTCTTGACACTATTTACCCCGCTGCCAACAGAACTCTTGCTGTTAAAATGCTGAATCAGGGGGGATTACTAACAGAATATTTAAGTGGTACTATTCCTGATAAAGAGAACTTTCCAAAAAGAAATCGTATTATTGCAGGCATGAGTGACGCTGTCGTAGTTGTGGAAGCTGCTCACAGAGGCGGAGCACTTATTACAGCAGAAATTGGTTTGTCCTACAACAGAGATGTGATGGCTGTTCCAGGCCTTGTTACAAGTAATTATTCCAAAGGATGTAACCGCCTGATAAAGCAAAACAAAGCAGCACTGGTAGAATCGGCTGATGATATCATTTATACACTTGGATGGGAAAACCTGAAAAAAACAAAACCCACCCAAAAAGCATTGTTTCAGGAACTTTCAAAAGAAGAATCTGTAATTGTCAATATATTGAAAGAACAGACATCTACCTTCATTGATGAAATAACATTTAAAAGCATGCTCCCTGTTAGCAGGGTAGCCACAATTTTGCTTGAACTCGAGTTTAAGGGCATGGTAAATACATTACCGGGAAAAAGATACACACTTGTGAGTTAAAAGTACTACAGACAAATTTGATTATTCAAAAAAGCAGAATAAAAATCACATATAAATATTTTATTGTGTCTTAATATTAATTTTTTATTATTTTTGTATTTGAAAGAAAAAAATGTCAAACTAAAATTTAACTAAAATGAAAAAAATTTTACTTATTGCAGTATTAGCATTAGGGTTTTTTGCATTACAAGCACAAAATGCATTAAAAGTTTCGGGAACTCCAAAATTGGCTAAAGGACTACAAGTACAAAAGCTTAATTTGGATTATGAGCCTTCATTAAATTACCCTTACAACCCTTACAACAATTACACCAGTGCCAAAGGAATTCAAAGTATTACAAAAGTAGAGCTTGGTTCATCAGCCAATCCCTATAGTATTTTACTTTCAGAACAAAAATGTCTTGCTTATAATCCTGAGTTAGATTTAATCATGTTTACACACCGTCAAAATCATACCAATCCTGGTAATAGTGGTTATATTCAATCTACATTTTCTTCTGATGGTGGCTTGAATTGGGATTACAACATTTTATATGCCGATGCAGCCAAATTAGGTCGTTATCCTTCAGGCGGCATTTACAACCCAATGGGTAATACCCAAATCAATAATGCTTATGCTGTTGCAGCAGGTCCTTATACTGGTGGTAGTGGCTGGTTAGGCAACTTTTTTGCCACTATTAAATTCGACAGTACTGCTGGTAACCAACAACAAATTGATGACGCCAATGCCACATACACTAATTTGGCAAGGTCATTTTTGAATGTTGACAGTGAAGGCAGAGTAAGAGTATATGGTGAAAAAAACACCGATGATGGTACTTACTACACTGGTTACAACACAGCTATTTACACAGGAATTCCAAATGCAGGAACTTGGGCATGGACTGAAAGCAATATAATTCCTGATTTTACAGTAGGAACTTCTGGAAATCCTGATGGATACAGAACTCCTGGTATGGCATGGTCTAAAGATGGTGAAACTGGTTACATGGTATATGTTGGTAGAAATGTAAATGCCGTTGATCCCAATGCCTACCATCCAATGATTTACAAAACTGTTGATGCTGGTGTTACCTGGACTCTTCAACCTGCTTTTGACTGGAACACCATTCCTGCTATTCAAAATGAATTAACACCAACAAATGACGACCCAAATACTTCAAGAGCCATTTTTAGTTTAATTTCTGATGCTATTGTTGATGCCAATGGTTATTTGCATTTTGCAACTTATGTTAACAGTGCATTTTCAACACATCCAGATTCATTAGGTTATTATTTTGCTTGGACAAGTATTCAAGGTCTTATGTACCATTGTTATCAAACATCAACCGGTTGGAATGCTGATATTATTGATATTCAGTTTGGCCAGGATGTTGAAGATACTGACTCTCCAATAGCAGTTGCATGGGAAAACAGACTTCAACTTTCTAAAACTCCGGATGAGCAAAAAATCGTTTTTGCATGGACAGACACAGATACATTATTCTCAGAATTAAACCTTTTCCCCGATGTATGGACTCAAGTATATAACATTTCAAACGGAGAAAGAACTGCTTCAACCAACTTAACAGCTGGCTCTGTATATGATGCTGATAATTTCTTTATGTTCCTTTCAAACTGGAGCGGTTACAATGCAGCAACAAACGAAGTGTTACTTCATTTAACAACTTCTGAATTTGGTGCAACAGATTTAGATCCTGTTTATCATTATTACTTACAAGGAGCAAGTATCGTTGCAGGTGTTAACGAACCAGTTGCACAGAACAACAATTTATCTTTTGTATCACAAAACTATCCTAATCCTTTCAGTGGATCAACTTCAATTGATATTACTCTAAGCAATGCTTCAGATGTAAATATTCAGATTGTCAATATGTTAGGACAAAAAGTAAGTGATGCTACAAGCAACTTAACTGCAGGCACACATACAATTAGTTTAACTGCTGAAAACTTAGAACCCGGTATTTATTTTTATACCGTTAGAGCAGGTGAAAATACTGTAACAAACAAAATGATTGTAAGATAATAATCTTTCAATCTTAATAAAAAACGGACATTTGGCTCAGCTCATATGTCCGTTTTTTTTTGGGAGTACTGTCAATTAAAACGTGTAGAATTATTCATTCGTTTTTGATTTATACCGAAATTATCATTAGGAGTTTTGTAAAACGAATCAATAATTTCATGAGGGTGACTACAATATGATTTTTTTATTCATAACTTTCAATTTCACCAAAGCTACATTATTATTGCTTTTCAATGGTACTGTAGCCTGAAAAATGTCCATTAAGACTTTTTTGAAAATAATCCTTAAATTGTGATAATGTATCTGTTTCCTTACTCACCAGAGTTAACCCTATTGAGAAAGCAGGGTGGTATATGCGAAAGAAAATAACCCATAATAGATATTTGATGTCTCTAAAGGAAAGAAAAGCAAAATTTTGGCAAATGTTTCTCATTACCTAAAACCAAATCAGGAGTTATTTAATGTTTATTATTAGTAATTATGTAAGCCGGAGCATTTCAGTTTTCGAAGAGAAAAATGTATTTAAAAATATTACTCAATAGTAAGCTCGTAAATATATCCTTTGATATCATTTTTGGGGAAAGGGATATAATTTTGATGAAAGGGCGCACCTACCCACCATTTGGAATTATGGAATTCCTGTGTGATGATTAAAAACATCTGGTTATTTGGTATAGATGTAATAGTGCTATTCATATATCCAACTACCCGCATATTGTCTCTGTCAGGTCCAATGCGCCAGATAATTTCTTCCGGTTTCCATTCTATCTGAAAGAAATAGGCACCATCAAAGAGTTCCTTGTCTGACTCAGGGGATTTCTGTGTTATAGCCCTGTACCAGTGATCCCATCGGTGACTGAGAAAAGTTTTTCCATTGTATTCAATGGGATTACATCCCACACCAAAATCTGAAGGTTCCCAACAGGCCATATCCCAATTGGTACAAGCAACAATAATTTTATCCTTTTCATTTTCAAGTTCTTCGGGTAGAGGTCGGTTCCATGAACTTAAATCATATCTGTTGGACTCAGCAGGTAAATAGGCAGGTGGAAATTGATGAGGCGGGCAATAAGAGACGGTTTTCAAAATCTCGAAATCTATTTCGGAATAACTGACATATGGCACACGTTTGTCGTTTTGTCCACCCCAATAGTTTTCAAGATAACCTTCTTTATTGCATATACGACGCCTGTTCCATTCATCATTACTTTCGTTGAGGAGCCACATGGTATTAACAATTCCGTTCCATACATGCCCGTTACTAAGCAATCGTGTAAGATTGGCTTTTAAAGTATAAGTGCCATATGTAAACGAATGTAATGTGCGAACACCGGCATTTTCCTTTTTCCAATTACCGTAAGAAGCCTTGGGGTTCATGATAACAAGCGCATCTTTTTCTTTGTCGTAATATACATTACGACAAGGTCGGTCAGCAGTTTGTGGGGTGGTTGAAATAAGTTCTTCTTTTCGGAAGAAGACTTTGTTCCAGTTATATTCTTCCAATGTATAATTTTCATTAATTACATCTCTGATTACAGGAATATTTTCAAAACGAGAAGCTTCATTAACATAATGAGAAAACTGTGCAAAATGGGCATTTTCTTTAAATTCAGGAGTTCCGTTGCATAGTTCGCAAACAAGTTCATACTTGTTTGTGTCAGGAAAATCATGCGAATGAAAATAGACCCCGTTTCTGAAATTTGGTTTTGCAACTACCTTGAGAATAGCTTCCGATTGTATGACTTTTGTGTTATTAAGGTCTTTTCCATTTCCATAAATAAAATAATGAAATGGGTTTGTAAATTTGTCATTAACTGAGAGGGTAATATCCTGAACATCAGGGGGAATAATCTTTTGTGTTATAACATCTTCTTCACAAACAACAAGCATAAATTTATAATTACCTACTCTCGGATTACGTTTCCACCGGTCGTTTATACTGTCGTTGTAATATCGTTTTTCGTTTCTTGGATTTCCTGCAATTCTTAAAAAAGTACTGATATTATGAAATTTGCCATCATTCGGAATTGGACTTGTTTGTAAAAATGGTGAATAATCCTCCTTGCTTCCATAAAAGTTCTCATCAGCTAATGGGTGTTGATTTTGAGGATTACTGGCATCAAATTCCGAAAATTTATAAGAGTCATTCTGAAAATATATTTTATAAAAAAAAGTTTTTGTGGTATTGCCAAGGTTTTTAATTTTAAATTCAAATTTAAAACCATCAGCAAGCTGCTGTTCAGAAGGAATTTGAAAACCTTTGAGGGCCCCTGTGTAATCAAGTTCCAGAAAATAAAGACCCTCTTCGTTTTTTTGCTCCCAATTAGTTAAAGCATTAAAATCTTTAACAACAAATTTAAGTTCTGTGTTTTCTTCTGATGTTTGGCATTTAAAAAGAAAACATACAAATAGCATTAAAATTAAAATAGAAAGAAGTTTTGTTATTTGTTTTTTTTTAATCATTTTTATGATAAGTTATCTTAATCTGAAAATATGAACCGTATTTGGGAAAGAATTTTCTTCATAAAATTCATTACATTGTCTGCCATCGTAATTTGAGTCTTTGCAATTGGCGCATACACATATAAGAGAAGTGTAGCCATGGTTCACAAAATGTCCTGCCAGCAAAGCAGAGAGTTCGTAAAACTTTGGATTTACAAATGCATCCTGGTTTTTAAAATCAATGGCTTTCATCACTTGAAATGTTGTGTCATTGAACTGCAATAATTTTAAATCAAATCGCCATGAGTTATCATATTTAATTATATCCTGATGACCCAATTTGTTGTTCACTGTAAAATATGAATATATGGGTTTTAGTGTGTCGAGGCCAATTGTCAATGTTTTTCTCATCACTGTTTCAAAAGCGTTTTTTGTTTCATTAAAAAAGAGTAAATTATAATGAAAACCTTGATTGAATGTCATTTGAAGCAATAATTCCTTTGAATTCTGAGCCATAAAATTTCCTGAAATCAATTTAAAATACTTCCTATTGGAGGGGAAATCAGGCAAAGACTTTCCTGCTTTTGAGGCATTTAATAATCTCAGCCCTGAATCAGAGATTGAAAACACCTGCCATAAACCGGTTCCATAAATACATAAGAGTTTTGAATGGCCACTTCTTTCAGGGTTAATGATGTGCCAATAAAATGGCTTCATCCTGTTTAGGGTAAATGCATCAAAACTGTATGTTTTTGTGCTAAGCTGAATTGGTATATGGTAATCAGAGCATTGAGCATTATCAGAAAAATTGAGTAAAAACAATTTCTCATTCAAGGTGTCTACTAAAACAACATCCTCTTTGGTTGTGCTGTTAAACTTTCCTTTAAGTTTGATGCTGTTTGGCCATGAGTTTATTAACTCAGCTTCGGATAAAACACTGAAAGGTAGAAATTTATCTTCTCTCTCACAATAAGCCAGCACCTTAAGTTGTCCTGCATGGGTAAAAAGTATTTTATCAAGACGATTTCCTGTCATAATAAAATTGCCAATACATACAGCTTCGTTGATTTTGTCATTTTTAAGCTCTTTTAAAACATCTAAAAGCAAAAGCAAAGCATCCTTGTTAAGACTGTCTTTTTCCGCAAAAATAGTTTCGTGGGGTGGAAAATTGAAAAGGGGTAGAGCAAAACCATTCTCTCCGGTTCTTATATTGGTGGTGTCTCCCGGCATGTTTTGATCTGTTCCAAAAACAACAAAAATATCATCAATAATAATCTGTGTGTTGCTGTTGTTCCATAAATACACATTTACAAATTGATTTTCGTTAATATCTTGTGGATTCATATCAAAAGCCCCACTTACCTTTAACCATTTGGCAGAAGAGAAAAATCTACTGTTGATACCCACGCCCTGCCAGAAAATATTTTTACCTGCATCATCAGTAACAGAAACAACAAGTTGGGCATCAAGATCTTCAAATTGTTGAGGGAGAACATATACATAAGCACTTATTCCTACTCTGGTCATGTAGCGCAGACCAATATCTTTAACCGTTTTTTTTATTACAGGACTGAAAGTGTTTTTACCGGAAACCAAGCAGGCTTTTTCTCCTGCATGAACAAAATCACTGATAATCTGAGCATCTGCATCAAAATTCTCAAAATCAACCGTAATAATATTGGGTTTGTAAAAATCGCAGCTATGATGTTCGGAATTAAATTCCACAACATTATTTCCGGGTTTGGGCAAGGAAATAAATTTTTTTTTAATCACAAGAAATAAAGCTGTTGCAATAATTGCAAAAATGACTATTGCTATAAAATAGATTTTCTTTTTTCTCGTCATTTCATTTTCAAGTGGGACAACAAAAATAAGAAAATTACAGCTTGTTAAGAAAATCGGTGATACAATTGTATATGTATTTTAAATCTTTATTGCTGATACAATATGGAGGCAATATGTAAAATACATTTCCAAGTGGGCGTAGTAAAATGCCATTATTTAAGAAGTAATTGTAAATTTTTTCTTTAAGTGCATTGGAATAAGATGTAGTTTCTTCTGATAATAGCTCAAAAGCCATAATGGTTCCTTTTACTCTCACATCTTTAAGGGATTTGTGGCTTGAAATCTTTCTAAAAAAATCCAAGTGTTTTTCTTTAATCCGTAAAACATTTTTAAGACAATTTTCATTTTCATATAGGTCGAGGCTTGCGTTGGCAGCAGAACAAACAATGGGGTTTCCGGTGTAGGAATGACCGTGAAACAATGTTTTTCGGATATCCTTATCTAAAAAGGCCTCGTAAATATATGAAGCACAAGTTGTAATACCTAATGGCAGCGTGCCTCCTGTGACACCCTTTGAAATACAAAAAATATCGGGTTTGTTTTTCAATTGGTCACAGGCAAAAAAAGTTCCTGTCCTGAAAAATCCGGTCATAACTTCGTCTGCAATGCTGATAACTTTATATTTTCTGCAAAGGCTAATTAGCTTTTCTAATGGTTCCGGTTCATACATAATCATACCACCTGCTCCCAGAACAAGAGGTTCAAATATAAATGCTGCCACATCATTGTTTATAATAAGCTTTTCAAATTCAGCAACAACAGTATCTTCTTGTCCAGAGATGGGAACTTTTATTCTGAGGACATCAAATGTAAGACCATCAAAAGGTGCATTAAAAATGCTTTTACCGCTTACCGACATAGCTCCGAAGGTGTCTCCGTGATAGGCATTATCAAAAGCAATAATTTTTCTCCGTTTTTGTCCTTTGTTGTGGTAATACTGAATTGCCATTTTTACAGCTATTTCAACTGCTGTTGAACCATCATCTGAAAAGAATACTTTTTTTTGGTTTTCGGGTAAATGATTGAGTAAGCGTTCTGCTAAATTTACCGCCGGCTTATGCGTAAACCCTGCGAAAATTACATGATCTAATTGCTTGAATTGAGCTGCAATACTACGTGCAATATGTGGATGTCCATGTCCGTGGGTATTGACCCACCACGAAGAAATTGCGTCAATTATTTTCTGTCCTTTTTCATCGTAAAGATGGGCTCCGCGAGCTTTCACTACAGGGATAACACCCTGTCCGTTTTTCACGTGTGTATAAGGGTGCCAGATGAAAGTTTTGTCTTTTTTCTGAAGATTTGATAACATAGATTTTATCTGTTAATACGTTTGATGCAAAAGTAAAAAAACATCAGATTATTCACTGCAATTGTTGCACATGTCAATACTTGAACGTTTTTTAAGTAGTTGTGTCCTTAAAACCTGATATTTTTCACTTTCCCAAACATGTTTGAATTCTGAAACGAAAACATTTCCCATGTTAAAAGTAGCATCTTTATCGAAACAACAGGGCGCTAATATCCCATCCCAGGTCACAGCAGCTGATGTCCACATTTTAAAACAACGGTTTTGGCTTTTACGTGCTTTTTGAATCTTCTTGTCAACATAAATATAACGTGAAAACTTTTTATTTTTGGGAATAAAACGGGTGTCGTTTTCAAAATCATAAATCTGTGCTGATTTCAAACTCAGCTTATCAACATTTAGCTCCTTGCAGTAATTGGATACTTTTTCTATTTCATGTTCATTGGTTTTAAGAACTAAAAATTGGACTTCAATAAACGGAATTGAAGAATTTGCTGTTTTGCGTGCCTGTAGAAGATTTTCCAATGATGCTTTTACTTTTTCCAAATGACCATTTATACGGTAGGCACTATACGACTCGTCGGTCATGCCATCCAATGAAATGATTATCTTATTTAGACCGCTTTCTACAAGGGCCTTAGCCATTTCAGGGTTAATGTGGTGAGCATTTGTAGATGTTAAAACATAGATGTTCTTACTTCGTGCATAGCTGATCATTTTATGAATATCATGATTTAAGAAAGGCTCTCCCTGAAAATATAGAATAAGATACATGAGATTATTTTCATTTTCATCAATAACTTTTTTAAAATGCTCCATTGAAAGAGATCCCTGATCCCTTTTTAGAGAACCATTGCCGGTTGGACAATGCGGACAGTTTAAGTTACAGTAGGAAGTTGGTTCCAACGACAAGCTGAAAGGCAAGCCTCTGAGTAAGTTTTTTCTAAAAATGACAGAAACAAAATAAGATAAAACCAATTTTAAGTAATTGCTTAAACGAGCTATGGTCAATGATTTAATAATATACTTAAAATCCTTTGTTATCATATAGAATTATTCATTCATCAAATCTAAGCATTTTTCACTGATATAAGGGAGGAGTTTAGTTTTTTCTTTTTTTAGGCCAAGAATAATATTGGATAAAAATACCCATTAACAGAATTTTGTTATCAAAAAAATTGTAAGTTTGGCTTATGATAAGTGAGATATTGTTATCCCTTTTTTACATCGCTTTATTTATTGTCATTATTTACAAATGGCATTTTTTTGATTTTCAGGGCATTCAAAAAAATGAGTTGTCCATCATTTTTGTTATTAAAGTTTTGATGGGTATCATGCTGACTTTGATTTATTCTTATTATTACAAAGTACGATCAGAGGCAGATATTTTTAAATTTTTTGATGACAGTGCATACCTGTACAACGCACTTTTTGTTAATCCGATTCATTATTTTCAGCTTGTTTTTGGTATAAACTCCGATGCAGATTATCTGAAAGTTTATACAGAAGGTACCTCCTTTTGGGCAATACACACTGATGAATACTGGAAGTTTACAGGTACTGAAAATCATAATTATTTCAACTCCCACCGACTTGTTACTCAGTTTAATGCATTGGTGAGACTCTTTTCCTTTGGAAAATTTACCGTACATACGATTTTTATGTGTTTCATCGCATTTATTGGTCAGGTAGCACTTTATAAAGCATTGTACAAGTTTGTTGCAGATAAAAAATATTTCCTTATTACAGGTGTTTTCCTTATACCATCTGTACTACTATGGTCTTCAGGTGTTCTGAAGGAAGGTTTTGTGTTTCTTGGTTTAGGTTTTTTCTTTTATGCATTTTTAAAAATTTCCGAAAAAGGCTATTCCAATAAAAGGATATTTCTTGTCTTTTTCTCTCTTGTGATTTTATTGTTTGTAAAGTACTATATTGTTGCAGCTGTTGTACCAGCAGCCATTGCTTATATTCTTGCAAAGCGATTACCGTCAACATATTTCTACATACCATATGTGGTTGTTTATGGTTTGATTTTCTTTCTTTTGCTGATGGTTCCCGTTATTTCTCCACCTTTGCCTAATCCCTTAAAGATTCTTTCCGAAAAACAGAATGAGATTTTGCGAGAATCAAATGGTGGTCATTATATTCTGAGAAATTATTATGGTGTTGAAGAATTTATTTATTTTCCACATGATGTTACTTTCGAAAAGATTGTAACGGATAGCTCGAGAAATATTTTTAAAATACGTCCCGGTGTTACTGCTTTCAGATATGATTCCGGTGTTATTACGGGCGAAAAGGTATTTATTGATGACAGTCTGAATGCAAACATATATTACTGGGAAATTTATGCTCAACCCAGAGCTGGAAGTTTAATCAGCATCAGGACATTGAATCCTGACTTCTTAAGTTTTCTAAAAGCTGCCCCAATGGGTCTTGTTAATGTGCTTTTCAGACCACATCCATTTGAAGCAAAATCTGTATTGATGATGCCTGCTGCCCTTGAAAATATTCTACTTATACTTTTTATTTTTATTTGTTTGTTTTTTTGTAAAGAGAAGCTTGAAAATGGTAATTTATTTTTATTTCTAATGTGCACAGCCCTAACGCTTTATTTTGTTATTGGAATTACCACAAATGTATTGGGAGCCGTTGTCAGATACAAAGCCCCACTTATGCCATTAATTATAACTGCCCTGCTTTTGATATTGGATATTAAAAAACTTAGAATCTTCATCAGCAAATTTCAAAGAAAGAAAAAATGAAAATTCTTATTGAAGTATTATTGGTTGTTTTTTATGCTCTTTTATTTATAGTTATCATACGTAAAGCTTCGTTTTTTAAAATCGAAGGCATTAAAAGTAAAATTCTAATAGGTGTTTTTATTCTTAAAATTTTTTTGGGTGTTACCATAGCACTTATATATACATATTATTATCCGGATCGCCTGAAGGCTGATGTTTTTAAGTATTTTGATGATGGTAAAATTATGTATGATGCCCTTTATCAGAACCCCCTGGATTATCTTCGTATGCTTTTTGGAATTAAAAACGATTCTGTTTATTTCGACACCTATTATACACAGATGAATAACTGGTATCGTGTTTATGAAAGTAATATTTATAATGACAGTCATACTATAATAAGGTTTAATGCACTGATTCATCTTTTTTCATTTGGATATTTCAATGTGCATACTGTTTTTATGGTTTTTGTGGCTTTCTCTGGTCAAATAGCCCTATTCAGGTTTTTCAGACAGTATGCTAAAATTCCTTCTTGTCTTATTTTTATTGCTTCTTTTCTGGCTCCATCTGCTTTATTTTGGAGTTCCGGCGTTCTAAAAGAGGGAATGTTGTTTTTTGGAATGGGATTTTTATTGTATTTTTCGCATAAGATAATTAACCGGTTTACCATTGTGTCTTTCTTCTGGTTGGTCTTTTCTGTATTGCTTCTTTCCTACCTGAAATTCTACATTTTTATATCATTATTGCCACTTTTGTTTACCCATTTTTGGTGCGATAAAACAGGATATAAGAATGTTATTCTAAAATATACTGTTACCATAATTTTTTTTGTAGGGGTCTCATTATTCTTTCACAAGGTTTTTCCGGCCTATAATCTGCCAGAAATGATGGTTAACAAACAGGTGGATTTTTACTATCTGTCATTAGATCAAGAGTCGGGTAGCCAAATTGCACTTCAGAAATTGGAACCCAATTTTTTCTCAATAATTAGAAACACACCTAAAGCAATTTGGAATGTCTTTTTTATTCCTCATATTTTTGTTGCTCATAATTTTTTATCTGTTTTAGCTTCTCTCGAAAATGCTTTGTATGCCACAATGTTGTTTGGTTTATTTTTCTTTTTTTCTTTCAAAAGAGAGCATCTCAGTCTTTTATTACTTTGTCTTCTTTTTGTGCTATTCACTTACACTCTGATAGGTCTTATTACTCCGGTCAGTGGAGCTATTGTGAGATACAAAATCCCTGCCTTGCCTTTCTTGTTAATGTTCTTTTTTCTTTTAACCGACTTTTCAAAAATTGAGAAATTATATGGCATTGTTAAATCAAAATTTATCAGAACTTATGAAAAAGAAAAACAACTTAATCAATAAAACAGCCTTAATAAGTGGTGCAACAAGTGGTATCGGCAGAGCAACTGCACTGGAACTAGCCTCAAAAGGCTATAACCTTGTAATAAATGGAAGGCGCCTAAAAATGCTTGAAAATCTCAGGAATGAGATAGTCGGAAAATACAATACTGTGGTGTATATTAGTTGTTTCGATGTATCAGACCACGCGGCAGCCGCTTGCGGATTTGAGGAAATTAATAGTAAAATTGATGTTCTTGATGTATTGATTAATAATGCAGGTCTTGCCTTAGGACTTAATAGTATTGACGAGGGAAATATTGAGGATTGGTTTACCATGATTGATACAAATATTAAAGGTGTTTTGCTTCTGACAAAACATGCGCTGCCTCTGCTTAAAAAAAGCAAATGCCCCCAGATTATAAATATTGGCTCTATTGCAGGAAAGGAAACCTATCCGAATGGGAATGTATATTGTGCCACAAAGCATGCTGTTGATAGCCTGAGTAAGGCTATGAGGATAGATTTTCTGAAACATGATATAAGAGTTACCAATCTTGCTCCCGGAGCTGTTGAGACAGAATTTTCAATCGTAAGGTTTAAGGGGGATACTGACAGGGCTAAAAATGTGTATAAAGGATTTACACCTTTAAAACCCGAAGATATTGCACATATTATTGGTTTTATTATTGGTTTACCTCCACATGTAAATATTAATGATATCCTCGTGATGCCTTCTCAACAGGCTACAGCTTCAATTATAAACAAAATAGAATAAATTTGAATGACTATTGCTTAAAATGCTATATTTTTTGTTCGGTTAATTGATTGTAAACAGTATAAAGTTTTTCTTTTTCACTGTTCCAGTTGTAAATTTCAGAAACTGCTTTTTTCCCGTTAATTCCCATTTCAACAGCTTTGTCAGGATTTTCTACAATATATAAAATGGCATTTTTAACTGCTAATGGATTTTGTGGGTCAACACAAATACCACAATTGTTTTTTTCAATAATATCTTTCCAAAGAGGAAAGTTGGATGCTATCACCGGTAAACCTGAAGCCATATATTCAAAAATCTTGTTGGGCTGGGCATTGACATGATTGGGTAATGGATAAAAGGTAACAATACCTGCTTTCGATTTTTTGTAAATGTTCTGAACTTCTTTAGGAGAAACCTCTTCAAAATTTACAACTTTTCTCCAGCCTTTTAAGGACATAAGTTCCTCTTTATAAATCTGTGGTGAAATATGTCCTGCAAAATACAGTTTCAAATCTGTTTCAAGCAACTCCATAGCTTCTATCACTTCGGTTAATCCTCTTATTTTACTGGCAGATCCGACAAAGCACACGGCATGCTCTTTATGATTAAATGAAATTGATTCATCTGAATCAGGTTCTAAAAAAGGATAGTTATTTATATCTATGGTATGCTTATTTTGTTTTAGAAATCTTTTTCTTATATGGGGAGTTGCTGTAATGATACAAGACATCTGATGTGCAGAAGAATTTTCGTACCTTTCGACAGAAATGGAAATCATTTTTCTGAATATTTTTGGTATCCAGTATTTGGACATAATTTGTCGGGGTAAATCTTCGTGAGCATCGTAAATTACTTTCTTTCCCCTTCGAATAAATTTTTTCCCGTAGGGTAAAAGCTCAGGGTCATGAAAATGATAAATGTCTGCATCAATTTCTAATGCTTTATAATAAACTTTTTTAGCAGTATTCAGCATTCTTGTAAACCTTCCGTCAGATTTTTTCCCGGCATCAATTATTGTAACACCATCAATAGTTTCTTCTCCTAAACCATCAGCAACAATAAGTGATACATCATAAACAGTAGCAAGGCTCACACATTCTTTGCGAAAAATTCTAACATCATAACGGGGATGAGCTGAAGTTATATGACAAACTTTAATTCTCATGATTTTCTTTTTTTGTTGAGTTTTTCGTAGGCAGAAATAAAAATCTCACGGTTAACGCTAGTAGAGCCTCGTTTTTTTATAATGTCAATATTCTGAGAAGCTGCTTTATGAATGTCTATTGTAAAAATGCCACTAAGAAAATCAGAATCTACATCTGCCACTAAAAAACCGTTTTCACCATTATTTACCCATTCTTTATTGGCCGGCAGTTCTGAAACAACGGGTATGCAGCCGTAGACCATTGCTTCGAGAAGACTAACAGAAGTGCCGTCACTTTCGGGAATGGATACATAATAGCAGGCTTTTTTGTAATAATCAATATTCTTTTCTTTATCTATCCAACCGGTAAAAACAATTTTTTCCTGTAATTCCAATGTTTTTACGAGCGATTTCAGATTTTCTGTTTCTGATCCTGTGCCCGCAAAAACAAGCCTCCAGTCAGGGTTTTGTTTGCTGAAAGAATGAAATGCAGTTATGATTTTATCAATTCTGTAAAGAGGATTGTGCAGACGATTGGAATAAATTAGTTTTTCTTTTTTTAGAATATCATTACTTTCTGAAACATCTACGCCAAAGTTGGCAATACAAATATCGATGTTTCTTTTTGACAACGATTGCATCATTCCCCCAACAAATTTGGCATCGGCAGTATAATAATCGGCTTTACTCAATACAAATCTGAGCATTTGTTTTTGTAAAAAATTCATCGATGCATGCAAAAGAACATCACTTCCCCAGGCGGTAACAATTATCGGAATTTTTAAAGTCTTATTGGCAAGAAGTGTTAAAAAAGCATATGTATTCGCTTGATGGATATGGATAACACTTGGCTTGTATGTAGCAATAATTTTTCTGATTTTTAATATGGTGGCAACAGCTTTAAGGGGGTTCTTAACAGAAAAATCTGCAGTCAGAAAATTACTGGTAGCAATAATTTCTTTTTCTGAAATCTCCGTTAAAAACAATACATTGTCAAAATAACCATCAATCAGACTTAAATAGGTTTTGATGTGTATTGAATTACTTCCAACAATAAGCAATTTTCTCATATCTGTTTGTTTCCATTGTTCAGGCTAATGATTTCCCTTTGTTGAACAGATTTTGCCCAATAAGCCAAAGCAATTGCAAAAGTAATATTAATTACAGGATTATTCATGGGGTTATTGGTAAGAGCTGTTATAAAAATGACGCCTGTAAACAGTATCAGAAAATGCGAGTTTTTTTCTTTTCTATATTTAAAAAATGCAATAAAAGCAGGTTGTATCAACATGAGAAAATACAAAAACAATCCTATGATGCCATAACGCCATAACATCAGCATGTATTCACTTTCTGAATATAATCCATTCTCATAAAAATACTCCTTAAAAGGGGCATGACCAAATATTGGTTTAGTCCTGATCATTTCCCATAGATAGGTCCAAGTTTCAAGCCGACCACGGGCAGAGCCTGTTTCAATTATATCTTGACCGCTAGCAAGTGAGGCAATATAATCGGAAGAACTGTACTCAAATATGATGAAAAAAATAAGCGCCATAGCACCAAACTGAAAGATTTTGTCTCTAATATTAAATGGAGCTAAGAAGAAATGCAAAATGTATATGCCGAGAAAACTAATAACACCTGTTCTTGATTGGCAAAGTACGATACCCGTATAAGCAATTAAAAAGAAAAATTTATGTATTAATTTCTCTTTATGTGGATTCATTAGGAAAAAACAGGAAAAAAACAGAAAAATAACAGCATTGTTATTAGGATTACCTAAAGTTCCCAACATGCGCTTTGTTGCTGGTTGCCCCAAGGAGTTCAGCCCAAAAAGTGAAATATGTATGTCTGAAGTGTAGTAGTATCTGCGCAAAAACTCATTGAAATTCAGAATGTTATAGAAGTGAAAGAGATTAAAAACAGCTACGGCTATAAAAACAGCAATAATGTATTTGTGAAATTTATCGGGGCTGATGTGCAAAAATATGAAGACAAATACAATAAGGAATTTTAAAAGTTTTAATATCTCAAAATAATCCCTGTAAGCACTCAGTCTTCCGTTTATGATTATGGTTAATAGGATATATGCAGCAAAAGCCAAAACTACCAAGGCAAAACGTGATTTTAAATGTTTTCTCTCTATCCAAATCGATATGAATAAAAGTGGCAAAATCAAATCCAATAAATCAATATATGGCATTTTTGAAGAAAAACGAAATACCGGAAATAGAAATGTACTTAAAAAAATGAGTATAATTAAGGCTTGATTATAATGGTGATTTCTGAATAATTTAATTAAAATTTGATTCAATCTTTCCATTCAATCTCTAATTTGAATATATTTTATGAAAAACTTCTTTTATCATTTCAGTCAAATGATCAAATTTTTTTAAAAACAAAACAAACCTACTATTTTTTTAGAAGTTAAAGAAAAAAATGTATAGATAAGTCAAATTAAGGATACAAAAATTTTAATTCCGAGAAAATGGAATAGATTTTTAAGCAAGTCCTGCAAAGCCCATGAAGGCCAAAGCCAGAATACCGGCAACTATAAGGGCAATTGGAACACCTTTCATTCCTTTGGGCATTTGTACAAGCTCAAGTTGTTCTCTGATACCTGCCAGAAGTATAAGTGCAATTGTAAAACCCACAGCAGTGGCAGATGCATAAACTACGCTTTCAAGAAGATTGTAGTTTTTAGTAATGGCTAGCAGAGCTATACCTAAAACAGCACAATTCGTTGTTATCAAAGGAAGATAAATTCCAAGAGCCTGATATAATGCAGGGGCTGTTTTCTTTAAAATAATTTCAACAATCTGAACCAAAGAGGCAATCACAAAAATAAAAGTAATTGTGCGCATGAAATCAATACCTAAAGGAGCAAGAATAAAATTGAAAATCATGTAAGTTACTAGGTTAGCTAAAGCCATTACAAAAATAACTGCAGCTCCCATACCCAATGCTGTACCTACCTTGTTTGATACTCCTAAAAATGGACAAATACCAAGAAATTGTGCCAGAACGACATTGTTAACAAAAAGTGCCAGAATAATTATTGTGATAAATTCCATGTTTTTAAATATTAAATTTTCGTTTTACTAAATTCATTAATGCTATAAGGTATCCAAAAGTTATGAAAGCACCCGGAGGCAATATAAATATGAGTATTGTTTTGGCATTTTCACTGACTAATTTGATGTCTAAAATTGAACCGTTACCTAACAGTTCCCGTATTGCAGCCATAACACATAAAGCCAAAGTAAACCCCAGCCCCATTCCAAAACCATCAAGAATCGAAGCAAAAGGTGAGTTTTTCTGAGCAAAAGCCTCAGCACGACCCAAAATAATGCAGTTAACAACAATCAGAGGAATAAAAACCCCTAAAGCTTTATATAAGTCGGGCGTAAAGGCTTGCATAACAAGGTCAACAATGGTTACAAACGAAGCAATCACAACAATAAAGGCCGCTATCCGAACTTTATCAGGAATAAAGTTTTTTAGCAACGAGATGAATATATTTGAGCAAACCAAAACGAAAGTTGCAGCAATACCCATCCCTAAACCGTTTGTAACGGAAGTTGTTACTGCTAATGCAGGGCATGTGCCAAGAACAAGAACAAACAATGGATTTTCTTTGAAAATTCCGTTAGTAAAATGCTTAAAATTTCCCATAATTATTCTCCTTTTATTGTTGAATCAGCAGAAGCAGTAATATTACTGTTGTTGCCATAGTTTTTAATAAAACTGTCATAAGCCTTTTGAACAGCATCGCAAAATGCTCGGGATGATATAGTTGCTGCACTGATAGCATCTACTTCTCCGCCATCTTTTCTTACTTGCATCTTCCAAGTTCCGGGGTTTTTATTTAGAAATTGATCTTTAAACTTTGGTTCCATTATTTTATTTCCCAAACCCGGTGTTTCTTTTTGATCAAGGACAGCAATCTGATTTATTGTTCCATCGTTAAAAAAACCAACCATTAAGTCGAATCTGCCAGAAAAAGCTTTTTCAGTAAAGGTTTTTACAGCATATCCTGCAGTTTGGCCTTCTTTGCTGACTTCATAAAATGTCAAACCGTCAATTTCTTTTGCAACTGGTGTGTTATCGAAAGAAGGTGCAACTTCCATTATGGCATTATTTTCTGCCTTTTTTGCGGTTTCTAGTATAGGATCCTTAGTTAATAAATATACATAACCTAAAGCTGCTGACATTACCATTGATATAAAAGCCAATGACAAAATCATGTTTTTTAAAGTAGAATCTAATTTTTTAGCCATTTTTTACAACCTCCCCAAATTTTGTTGGTTTAAATCCTTTATTAATAAGTGGCGTAACTGAATTCATCAACAGTATCGCAAATGAAACACCTTCCGGATATGCCCCCCACACCCTAATTAAAATTGTTAAAACCCCACAGCCAAAACCGAAAATAATTTGCCCCGTTTTGCTCATAGGGGATGTAACCATATCTGTAGCCATGAACACAGCTCCCAGCATTAAACCTCCTGTAATCAGGTGAAATAAGGGGTTGATATAAAGTGAAGGATCAATAAGCCATAAGATTAAAGCAAAAACAAATGTGGTTCCAATAAAAGATACCGGAATATGCCATGTGATTATTTTTCGGAAAAGCAGATACAAGCCACCAATTAATATTGCTATTGTGGAAATCTCTCCTAAAGAACCACCCATATTACCAAATAGCATATCAACATATGCCGGGATTTTTCCTGATGACATAATCTCTGGTATTGTCTGACCTTTTGAAATGCCTTCTTTAACAATCGCCAATGGTGTTGGACCTGTAATAGCATCTGTAAGTGCGGTGCTAAAAGCTTGTGGTTTAGGCCAGTTTGTCATATCCACAGGGAAAGAAATAAGTAAAAATACACGTCCTACTAAAGCTGGGTTGAATGGGTTTTTCCCTAAGCCGCCAAACGACATTTTTGCAATTCCAATAGCAACTAATGAGCCGATGATGATCATCCATGACGGCATACTGCTGGGCACATTAAAACTTAGCAAAATACCTGTAATAATAGCAGATCCATCATTTATTGTGGTTTTCCCTTTAAGAAGAAAACGCTGAATTAAGAATTCAAACAATAAACAGGAAGCAATTGCCACAAGTGTAACTTTTATGGCGCCAAGACCAAAAAAATAAAATGAAATCAGCATTGCCGGTATCATTGCTATAACAACACCATACATTATTTTTTTCACATTATCCACACCTTTGATGTGTGGAGAGCCGGAAACTGTCAATAAACCCATTTTAATATGCTATTTGTGATTAATTTGTTATTTTCTGTTTCTGATTATATAACCCACTTTGCTTTTTGCAATTCTGACATTATCAAGCAAATACCTTCCTGAGGGACAAATATAGGAACAGGAACCGCATTCGATACAATCCATTACCCTTTCTTTTTCTGTTTCTTCAGCTTTCCCCAATTCAGTGTAAAGAGCAATCAGGTAAGGTTCAATGCCCATCGGACAGACTTCGACACATTTGGCACATCTGATACAGTTAAGTTGCTCCGGTCTTTTAGACTCTTTCTGTGTCATAATTAAAATCCCTGAAGTTCCTTTTGTTACAGGTGCTTCAAGAGAATTCAAAGCTTTTCCCATCATGGGTCCACCACTGATAACTTTTCCTGTATCTTCAGGCAAGCCGCCAGCATATTCAATAAGTTCAATTATAGGTGTTCCTATCCGTGCAATAAAGTTTGAAGGTTTTTTTAGAGATTTTCCTGTAACGGTAACCACTCTTTCAATTAAAGGTTTATTTTTCTGAACAGCTTCATAAACAGCAAAAGCCGTCCCCACATTCTGAACCACACATCCAACTTCAATAGGTAATTTCCCCGAAGGAACTTCTCTATTTATGACAGACTTTATAAGTTGTTTCTCTCCTCCCTGAGGATACATTACTTTTAAAGGAATAATTGAAATCCCGTTAAATTTTTGAGCCAAAACAGTTAAATAGTTTATGGCGTCCATTTTATTAGACTCTATGCCAATAAGAGCTTTTTCTACATTGAGTGTCTTCATCAGAATACTGACACCTATGAGCATTTCTTCTCCTTTTTCAAGCATCAGGCGATGATCGGAAGTTAGATATGGCTCGCACTCCACACCATTGATAACTAGAAATTCAGCTTTTTTACCTTCAGGGACCATCATTTTAACGTAAGTTGGGAAAGTAGCTCCTCCCATACCAACGATACCTTTTTCATGGATTTTATCAATTATCTCCTTGGCACTTAAAAGAATGTCTCTTTTAATTTCTGTTGAAGTATCAATGCTTTCGTCCCATTCATCGCCTTCGGTATTAATAACAATAACATTTTTGCGATAACCACTACTGTCAATAATGCTGTCAATTTTTGCAACCTTACCGGAAACAGGTGCATGAATATTTGCAGATATAAAACCTTGCGCTTTGGCTATCAGTTGTCCTACTTTAACAGCATCCCCTTTGTCAACTACTGGCACAGAAGGAGCTCCCAGATGTTGCGAAAATGGAACATAAACAACTTTTGGCAAGGGTAATATTTCAATTGCTTTATCGGCAGAAAGCTTATTCTCTTCTGGATGTACACCGCCTAATTTGAACGTTTTCATATTTTATTATTGGTTAGATTCTGACTGTTCAACGACTTCTTGTTTGGGTTTCTTTGGTGGAAAGTTGAGTTCATGAATAGCATCTGTAGGGCATTCAGAAACACATTTGCGACATAAAGTACATTTGTTGAAATCTATATATGCAATGTTGTTTTCCATTGTAATGGCATCAAACTTACATTCTTTAACACATTTTCCGCAACCAATACATGCAACCTTACAATTCTTCCGTGCAACAGCACCCTTTTCTGTATTGACACAGGATACAAAAATTCTTCTGTCTTTCTTACCTTTTTTTCTTAATTCAATAATTGATCTCGGACAGGCTTTAACACATGCTCCGCAAGCTACACACTTCTCATTACTTACGACCGGTAAATTGGTTTCGCTGTCAATATAAATAGCGTCAAATTGGCAGGATACGACACAGTCTCCCAGACCAAGACAACCATGAGGACAACCACTCTCTCCTGAAAAAAGCATATGGGCATACAAACAAGTGGAGACACCATCGTATTCTGATTTTTTTTGTGCACTTGCCAATGAACCCGAACATCTTATAACAGCTATTAATGGTTCTGTTTCTACAGCCTCAAGACCTAATACAGCTGCTATTTTTTTCATGGTATCATTCCCGCCGGGAGGGCACATAAAACCAGACAAATCTTCCTTCTTTACAATTTCACCGGCAAGATTTCTGCACCCTGCATAACCGCAACCACCACAATTAGCTCCCGGTAATAAATCGGCTATAAGGTCAATTCGCGGATCTTCAATGACCTTAAATTTTTGCGCTATAAAATATAGTATAACAGCTGCCAAAATACCTAAGGAACTTAATGTTACAACTGAATAAATTAAAACTTGATTCACTTCGATTTGGATTTATGTTTAAATAAAAATATAACTTGTTTTTATAACCTCTGATGTGGCGCAAAAATATAAACAAATTAAATATTTAATGTAATTTTTAATTAAAATTATTTGTCTGCCTATTTTGTTGTAAATCAGCAAGATAAATCAATTTTAAGATGGTTGTTTTGTGTGTTTTTTAATACAATTACTTAATTATCAGTTATATAAATAAACTATTTAGAAATACTCTAAATTTTGGTTTCAACAAAGACAGTTGTACTATAATTGGCATTTTTTTTGTTAGTTTGGATTTCTTTTAAAAATAATTAATTATGAATATGCCTTTAAAATCTTTAATGCTGATTGCTTGTGTATTTTTTTATGCACATATTCTGGAAGCTCAGAATAGCAATAGTGAAGCCTTATTAAAATTTGATAAAGAAAATCATAATTTTGGCAAAGTTTATATTGATGATGTGCCCGAAGGCAAAGTTGACATTGGGTTTACAAACGCCGGAACACAACCTTTAGTCTTGTCAAATGTAAGGGGTTGCTGTGGTACAAGAATTATTGACTGGCCCAAACATCCCATTTTACCGGGGCAATCAGGAACTGTAAAAATTGAGTTTGAAATTCAACCAAGAGTTCAAACAATAAGTCGTACTGTTACAATTTTGTCAAATTCTAAAAACAGTCCTGATATTTTCAGAATAATTGGTGAAATTACAGATGAACAACCCCAGATAATAAACAGGAGATAATGAATGGGCTATCTCAAGCCAGCTTGACTAATAATCATTATTATCTTAACCCTTAAGGAGTGTGCTGATTTTTCCAAATTGCATCTTATAAATTGGAGAATGTGCAAGAAAAGCGGTTAAAACCCAAAAAGAAAGCTTGATACAGTCTTTTTGTCTGGAAGCTTTACAATCCCAGTACGCTTTTCCCTTTTACGAAAACAATATCAACCGGCAGGCCTGTTTCGTTGACTCTATCTAGGTCGCTTTGCAAATCTTCATTCATAATACCGTCAGCATCAACCCAAGCTTTAAGCTCTTCGTAATTGCCATCTCCCTGAATAACAAGAATTTTACTCATTAATGAAACCACTGCTTCCTTCATTTTTTCAAAATTGACGAGATATGTTCCATTATCCTGATACTCATAAGCATCATTTTTTTCGAAATATTTAAGGGTTAACATATTGGCTTTGCCATGTGCACTTGATGCACCAAAACGGCATGAACGGAAAATGCCGGCAAAATAAGTAACATAATTATTCATGATTTCACCACTTGTAATTTCGCCCATTTCATACAGTTTTGTGACAAGGTATAACCCCATTATATCGGCTTTGGCTTCTTCTATTGTGGAATAGTAGTCTTTAAGTGCTTCACGTGCTGTTCCTTTGCCGTTGATAGTGTTTTTAACACCCATGCCATGAGCGACTTCATGAAAAGTTGTATTTTCAAAGAATGCATCAAAAGAGATATAATTTCTTTGGCTTTCATGAATAAGTATGTTTGCAATAGGAACTAAAATGCTTTCAAATTTAGCTTTCATGGCATTCTTTAGTTGAAGTTTTCTGCTTCCTACCCTGAGCTGAACTTCCGGATCATTGGGGAGGTTTATGGCAATTGTTTTGCTGCCTGCGTTGCAATCACCGGCATAATAAATGGCATCATAAACATTCATGTCTGCATCACTTCCTGGTCTTTCTCGTTTATATTTTGCGTCAACAGGAAGTCCTGCCTGCAGTGCAGGCAACATGGCATTGTACTTAACGAGTTTGGCACTCCATTCGGGGTCTTTAACAAGAATAAAAGATTCGTGAGCCGCTTTGTAGCCAAACATCCCGTCTTCGTAATTTTCAATGGGTCCTGCAATAAAATCAATATTGGAAGTTTTCATTTGCATCCATGCAAAGTCACTGGCTTGATAATTATTTGTAAGGAGTGCGTCTGCTCTTAATTCAAGATATTTTTTTAAACCGCTGTCTTCAGCAAGAGCGGCAGCTTCAAGCATTAAAGCGGCAGCTTTCTTGTGTTGTTCCTTGTAGGCTTCGCTGTAAGGCACAGCTATAAGACCACCATTTTCATCACGTCTGATAACAGTGTAGAGGCTTTTTTTATCGGGATTGTTCCAAGCTTCAAATTCTTCAACTGTCATATCTACAGGGTAAAACTGAGAACCGGCAAATTTTTCACCAATACCTTCGATAAAAGGCTTATTGCCATCCAACCTGTCCCATGGACCATAATTAATCATGACAAACTGACGTGCAAACTCATTATTTAGGGAGGCTAATAATTCTTCTTTATCCCCATACGATTGCATCCAGAAGATCTCATCCATGATGTCTGCAACATCTATAAGAATAGCAATAATCTCTCTTTCTTTGGGTGAAAGCCATGATAGATCTGTTGTTAATTCAACTGTTTTGTATTTGTTTACTAATAGTTCCATAGGATCTTCCTCTTTTTGTTCTTCCTTTGGTTTGTTGTTACAAGCCTGAAATAGCAGGCTAGATAATACAATTAAAAAGCCTGAAAAAAGTATTCTTTTCATTTTTAGAAAATTTTTATTAACGAATAAGGTTCATTTTTAATCAGCAAGGATAATAATATTATTATTCAGGACTTCAACGATTCCTCCTTTTACATCAAACAGAAATGTTTTATCCGTTTCGTCAACAACACGCACCTGACCTTTTTGAATGGTAGAAATAATGGCTGTGTGGTTTTTTAAAATTGTAAAAGGACTTTGAGTACCCGGAACCTGAACTAATTTTACAGAGTCTGAGAAAATTTGATTTTCAGGAGAAATAATTTCAAGATGCATAATATTTATTATTTATTTGTATCAATCATTTTCTGACCTTTTTCAATAGCCTCTTCAATAGTTCCCACAAGCATAAATGCCGATTCGGGATACTCATCCACTTGGCCGTCCATAATCATTTTAAAACCTTTAATGGTGTCTTCAATACTGACAAATGTTCCCGGAATACCGGTGAATTGTTCGGCAACATGGAAAGGTTGAGAAAGAAAACGTTGAACTTTTCTGGCTCTGTAAACAACTAATTTGTCCTCGTCGGAAAGCTCGTCCATTCCAAGGATAGCTATGATATCCTGTAATTCTTTATAGCGTTGAAGAATATTTTTTACTCTTTGTGCTGTTTCATAGTGTTCTTTACCAATAATATCTGGTGTTAGGATACGGGATGTGGAATCGAGGGGGTCAACAGCAGGGTAAATACCAAGCTCAGCAATTTTTCTGCTCAGAACAGTGGTTGCATCAAGGTGGGCAAATGTTGTTGCAGGGGCAGGGTCGGTAAGGTCATCGGCAGGTACATAAACAGCCTGAACAGAAGTGATTGATCCTCTTTTTGTAGATGCAATTCTTTCCTGCATCATCCCCATCTCGGTTGCCAATGTCGGTTGATATCCCACCGCAGAAGGCATACGGCCCAGAAGTGCAGAAACTTCAGATCCGGCCTGTGTAAAACGAAATATATTATCCATGAAAAAGAGGATGTCATTTCCTGTAGAGTTTTCATCTCCTTCCCTGAAATATTCGGCAATGGTTAAACCTGATAAAGCAACGCGTGCCCTAGCGCCGGGAGGTTCATTCATTTGACCGAAAACAAGTGTGGCCTGAGATTTCTTAAGCTCTTCCATATCTACTTTACTCAAATCCCAACCTCCTTTTTCCATGCTTTCTGCAAAAGCGTCACCATATTTAACAACACCCGACTCAATCATTTCGCGTAATAAATCATTTCCCTCTCTGGTTCTTTCTCCAACGCCTGCAAAAACAGACATCCCTGAATATTTTTTAGCAATATTGTTGATAAGTTCCATGATGATTACAGTTTTTCCTACACCAGCACCCCCAAAAAGGCCAATTTTTCCACCTTTAGAGTAGGGTTCAATAAGGTCTATAACCTTAATACCGGTATATAACACTTCTTGTTTGGTTGAAAGTGTTTCAAATTTTGGGGGATCCTGATGTATACCCCTTTTCATGTCTTTATGAACCGGACCAATACCATCAATAGCCTGACCGGTAACGTTAAACAAACGTCCTTTAATATGCTCACCAATAGGCATACAGATATTTTGTCCTGTAGAAACAACAGACATGCCTCTGTGTAAACCGTCTGTAGAATCCATAGCAATGGTTCTAACTGTATCTTCACCAATGTGTTGCTGACATTCAAGCACTATTATATGACCGTCTTCTCGTGTAATTTCCAAAGCTTCATAAATGTTAGGCAATTTGCTTTCATTATCGAAACACACGTCCACTACCGGCCCGATAATCTGAGATATTTTTCCAATGTAAGATGACATAACTTAAAATGTTTTATTAATAATGATTTTGCATTAAAAAATGAGACAACGAAAATACAATATTTTAAATTATATTTACTAAAGTTTTTAAGAAAATACTTTTTATTTCATTTCCTTCCATTACTTTTGCTTCCATAAATTGATTTTTTAGGGCATATTACCCCATATGAAATTATTCAGAAACATTAATGAGATTGACTTGCCAAAGTGCACAGCGGTAACCGTAGGAACTTATGACGGGGTGCATATCGGACACAGACAGGTACTCAACAAATTAAAAGAAACAGCCGAAAGGAACCATTGCCAGAGTGTGGTTGTGACTTTTTCTCCACATCCACGCATTGTCCTTAATCAGGGAAAAAGTGATCTGAAATTGATTGATACCGAAGAAGAAAAGTATGAAAAAATCAAGCAAATTGGAATTGATAACCTTGTTGTGATTCCGTTTAATTTAGAATTTTCGAAATTATCATATAAAGAATTTGTTGAAAATATTCTGCTCAGAAAGCTGGCTTTAAAACATTTTGTGTTCGGTAAAGATCATCAATTGGGGCATAATCGTCAAGGTACATCAGAGGCCATCAGCGAGTTGTCTCAAAAATATGGTTTTGGTATTTCTTATGTAAACACCTACGACATTAAAGGCATTGACGTAAGTTCTACAAAAATTAGAAATGCTTTACTAAGTGGCGATGTTAAAAGTGCCAACATCATGCTTGGTGACTATTTTTGTCTTACAGCAACTGTAGTAGAAGGCATGAAGGTAGGCAGAAATATTGGGTTTCCAACTGCCAACCTTTTTGTTCAAGATACTAATAAAATTCTGCCGGGGCAGGGTGTATATGCTGTAAAAGTAAAATACAAAGACAATTTCTACCAAGGGATGATGAATTTTGGAAAAAAACCTACCATAACCTCCGAAGATAATCTGATCCCGGAAGTGCATATCTTTGATTTTTCATCTTACCTATATAATGAGACCATGCAGGTTTTTCTGATTGAAAAAATGAGGGATGAAATCAGGTTTGAGAATATAGATATGCTAAAGCAACAATTATCGAAAGACAAAGAAAATGCCTTAAGCATCCTTAATGCAAACAATAGGGATAACGCAATTTTCTGAAATTGACCTGCCTGTTACTTTATATCTGCCATCAATTAAAAGGTGAACTACAAATTAAATTTTTTTGGCAAGACATTATTTATAGCCTTCGAAAAATATTGATATGAAAAGAAAATATAATTTAATTGCGTTTAATATTATTCTTATTTTGAACAAAATAAATGTGTAAATAATTATTTTCCATAAGTAAAAATAATTTTTGATTAAATCCGAACTAATGATTCCATGAGGGTAACCCCGATATGATTTATCCAATGGTTTTTTTGAAAAGCATTGGAAATAAATCTTTATCGATTCAGCATTTTCTTCTGCTGAATATGGGTTAAACAAATTTATTAATAATTACGTTTCAAGAAGGAGCAAGGTGAGCTTTAATAAAATAATATTTTTAAAGATTGAAAACATGGTTAAAATTTTTTAAATTTGGTTACTTGAATAATCTTATACTTGATGAAAATTTTAACACTGATAATTTCGTCTCTAACTTTTATTAATATCTGTCATGCACAACAATTTGTTGAAATGGAAATGCACCAAATAGATTATCGTCATAACATTGCACCAAGTTTTCAATCAAAGCTTATTCAATCGGCCATGTGTTTGTTTCGAATGAAAGAAAATATGGAAAGAAAAGTGATGAAAAATAGTTTTAAAAATGGACCGGCAAAGATACCAAGATCATTGCTGAACAACTATAATGTTATAGAAAATGAACAAAACGGCAGGAAGGTTTGGGCTATTTCTCCCATTAATAATGAATCTGACATTGTAATTCTATATTTACATGGGGGTTCCTACATGCGAAATATTGCCTTGCCGCACTGGTTACTTATAGAGCAGCTAATCAGAAGGACAAAGGCTACTGTGGTTATTCCCGACTATCCGTTGGCACCCCAAGCAAATTGCATAGAAACTTATAGTTTCATTAAAACATTATATTTGAATCTGGCAACAAATAATCCTACAAAACGGATTGTTTTTATGGGAGATTCAGCCGGTGGTGGTTTGGCAATTGGATTTGCACAATATTTAAAAACAGAGAATATAAAACAACCTGATGAAATCATTGTTTTTTCTCCCTGGTTAGATGTCTCTATGAGCAATCCCGACATAGAGAAGTTAGATAAAGAGGATAAAATATTAAGTATTAGAGGGCTTAAAAATGCAGGGAAAAAATATGCCGGAGACCTAGATGTTAAAGACTATCGGGTAAGTCCAATTTATGGAAACTTCTCAGGAATAAACAGAATCTCTATTTTTATAGGCACAAACGACTTGTTGTATGCAGATTGTCAAAAACTTAAACAGTTGTTGAGAAATCATAATAACAGTTTTAACTATTTTGAGTATCCTGACATGTTTCATGACTGGGTTATAGTAAAGGGTTTAAAGGAGTCGCAAGATGTTATGTTAAAAGTTTCAGAAATTTTTAATGATATATAGTTAAAACAAATGAATTAATTTTGAAGAAATTGTAAAATCTGTCAACTAAATAAAAATCCGATGAAAAAAATATTATTATTTCCCTTTTTGCTTTCATTTTATTTTGTCTATGCAGGAACAGGCAGTGGAAGCGATGCCATTCTTTTCTACCTTGCATTTATTGCATTGATGTTATTTATTCTTGTAGTTCTTTATTCAATTAACTTTATCAGAAAAATAATTAAAGAACGCAAGGAAAAGAAAACAAACCATCCTGATTATATAGTGGATGGCGAAAATAATAGTTAAAGAGTTTTTGAAAATACAATATATTTTTTCAAAATAAAAAACCTGTTTTAAATTTTTTATAAATTTGCGGTAATAAAAAATTTTTAACACTAAATTTAATAATTATGAAAAAAATCTTTACAACATTATTTACATTGCTTATTGCAGGCATTTTTGTTTCTCTTTATGCACAACAAGTTCCTAACAATGGTTTCGAAAACTGGACCGGTGGCAAGCCCACAAGCTGGGATTGCGCAAATGTTACAGGTATTGTAACTACAGTTACAGAAGAAACCGGAGCTCCATACAGTGGCAGCAAATCTGTGAAAATTGAAACAAAAACTTCTTTGGTTGGAACTATTCCAGGTTTTATCACATTGGGAACATTCGATCTTGCAACCCAATCAATAAACGGAGGTATTCAATTTCCTTTCAGACCAACCAAATTGAAAGGTTTTTACAAATATACTCCCGGTATGGGTGATCAGGCTTTCTTTGGTGTCGGTATTTCAAAATGGATGGGAACAACCCGCGACACTATTGGTGAAGGTCTTTTACTTGCTCCGATGCCTGTTTCTACCTGGTCTCCTTTTGAAGTGGAAATTACTTGGTCTTCTACAGATACTCCCGATTCTTTGAATATTATTATTGCTGCTTCCGACCTTGTTGGTGGTGGTTACGTTGTTGGAAGTACTCTTTGGGTTGATGAACTTTCTTTTGAATATACCCCTGTTGGTTTTGACGAAAATGATTTTACAAGTTTAGCTGTTCAAAACTATCCTAACCCATTCTCAAAAACAACTCTGATTGATTTTGTTTCTCCCATAAATACTATTTATGAATTCAGCGTTTACAACCTTATTGGTGTTGAGGTTTTCAAAACAAATATTGATGCTCAGGAAGGTCTAAATTCTTATACTTTCTCAGGAAATGATTTACCTGCAGGCATGTATATGTATAATATGAAAAGTGGCAATATAAGCCAAACCAAAACCATGCTTATTTCAAGATAGTAACTGAATGAATATTTTAAAAAAAAGATCCCCTGAGTTTTCAGGGGATTTTTTTTATAAAAAAGGCAGCACGTAATTTCATACTGCCTTAATTTTAGATATTGGGTTTTAGTCTATTCAAGAGAACCAATACAATTCTCAACTTCTTCCAGAATTTCGCAGGATTTTACCAAGGCTTTCATTTTGTTATGGTCGGGATAAAGAGGACGGTCAATGTCAAGAAACTCAACATATTTTCTAATCACATCTTTTGCCATCTGTACACCTTTGCCCGCTTTGTGTTCCCTGATATCGAGAGCCTGAGCTGCAGCCATGAATTCTATTCCTAAAATTCCATAAGCGTTGTCCAGAATCTGACAATTTTTTAGAGCTGTGTTCATACCCATTGATACAAAATCTTCCTGATCGGCGGCAGCAGGAATAGATTGAATTGAAGCTGGTACGGAAAGAATCCTTTGCTCAACGATTTGCATATCGGCAGTATATTGGCTCAGCATTAGTCCTGAGAACATTCCGGCACCTTTTGTAAGGAAAGCAGGAAGACCAACGCTTAGAGCAGGATTTAAAAGTCTGTTCAACCTTCTTTCGGATAAGACGCAAACCATTGTAACAGCAATGCCGGCCATATCCATTGGCAAACTGACAGGAGTGCCTTGGAAGTTGGCTCCGGTTAGTGTTAAATTATCCTCAGGTAAGAAAATAGGATTATCACCAACACCATTAAGTTCTATTTCAACTTGTTTGCGGGCATGAAGAATGGCATCGTGAGCAGCACCTATAACTTGTGGTGTTGAACGCATTGAATAAGCATCCTGAACTTTTATTTTTAATTTTCCTGTCATTAAATCGCTTTCTTCAAGGCATTTTTTAATTGCCACAGAGCTGCGAACAGCACCAGGAAATCCGCGAAGTTGATGCAATCTGACATCGTATGGTTTGGTATTGGCTAACAATGCTTCTAATGACATGGCAGCAGCAATTTCTGCTTGTTTTAAAAATCTGTTCATGTCGTACAAGTGGATGGCACTCATGGCTGTCAGAAGGTTAGAACCGTTAATGGAAGCCAGACCATCGCGTGCCTGAAGACCGGGGATAGGAATTCCTGCTTTTTCAAAAGCTTCTTTGCCCGACATAAATTCACCATTATAATAAGCATGACCTTCACCCATCATTAAAAGTGCAATTTGCGACATGGGTGCTAAATCACCACAAGCACCAACAGAACCTTTGTTGCAAACATAAGGAGTAACCCCCCTGTTAAGCATCTCGACAAAAGTTTGTGTAATCTCAGGTCTGCAACCTGAATTACCATTTGCATGAACATTAATTCTTCCAAGCATGGCTCCTCTTACCTGTTCTAAAGGAACTGCTTCTCCAATGCCGGCAGCATGATTGTAGATCAGATATTTCTGAAATTCTTTTACTTGTTCATCGTTCAATACAATCTCAGAAAACTCCCCAATCCCTGTGTTTACACCATACATTATTTCTTTTGCAATGATTTTTCTTTCAAGCATGGCCCTGCATACCTTAATACGCTCTAATGCTTCAGGGTGAAGTTCAACTTTTTCGCCATAACGCGCTACTTTAACCACATCTTCAATGGTTAGGTTTTTTCCTGTTAATATAACTGTCATAATATTATTATTTAAATTTAACTGATTTTTTTCTGCTTATAAAAGTAATAAATTTTAGTTGTTTTTTAATTTTTTTTTCAATAGTGTCTAAAAAAAACGAAAGACTATTTTTTTATCCTTTTTCATAGTTCATTTTTTTATCGGACAAGAATGATTTTTTTAAGAAATCGGTAATTATCAAACTGATTTCAAAAAAAAATTACTTTGCGAAGAGCTCTTTAATTTCTAAAAGGTGCAGCATTTTCTTTTCCTGACGTAATTTAATGGCTGAATTTGTAAAGTATTTATGATTTTGAAGAAACTCAACCTGAATACTGTACCATTGTTTTAAGTTTGTAATTATGCCATAATCCATCCACTCATGTTTTAGCCGCATGGCATTCATAAAAAAATCGTCTCTGCCCATATAATCAAGATCTGCATCACAAATAATTTTTTCGAGTAAAGTATGTGGATGCTGGGGTATGCATGTGGCCAAAATCATGCTAGATATACTGCTGATGTCATTTTTGGAATACCCGAATTTTGGCAAAATATCCTGAACAATAAGACTGGATATTTCTTCATGTCCCTTATATTTGTACAACAAACCTGAGTCGTGATATAAAGCTGCCATTTGTAGCAGTCCCAGATCTTTATCCTTAACGCCCTCCATTTTTGCAATATTTGTTGCAGCATTGTAAACATCAATGGTGTGATTGAGACTGTGGTACTTTAGGTCAGGATTAAGCTCTTCACGCAGTCTTGCAATGATATATGATTTAGCTCCTTCAAAATCAATCATATCGCCAGTAGATTATTGTATTTTTCTTTAAATAATAAATTTGGAACAAAGCCTGAGTCATCATTAGAATATTCCGGTTTGAGCCGTTCAACAAAGTACATGTCAATCTCTCCTTTGTGTTTTGCGGGGATTTTCCCTCTGTAAGTACATACGAAATAGTCCTTAATATAGTTGTAAGTAACACCGGAGATATTTATTTTATTCTTTTCTCCTGCTGTTTCGAGACGGCTTGCTGTATTTACTGTATCTCCCCAAATATCATAAGCAAATTTCTTTTTACCAACAACACCCGAAATAACTTCTCCTGTATGAATACCGATTCTTATTTTCCATTTTAGTAAGTCATTTTTAGTTTCTTCGTTCTCCAATTCTTTTACAAAACGTAAAATCTCTAAAGCTGCAAGAGTAATATCAATGGGATTTGTATCATTTTTAATTGGCACCCCTCCGGCACACATATAGGCGTCACCCACAGTTTTAATTTTTTCGAGATTATTTCTGACACAGGCCTCATCGAAATAAGTAAAACAATTATTAAGTTCCTTAATCAATTCTTCGGGGTCTAATTTTTCTGCTATCATTGTAAAGCCCGAAAAATCGGCAAACATAACACTGACCTTTGAATAATGTTTAGCCTTAGCAAATCCATTTTCTTTTAATTCTTCAACAATCTTATAAGGAAAAATATTCAGAAGCAGACGGTCTGATTTTTCTTTTTCCTTTTCAAGCTCCCGCTTTTGGTTAATGATTTCTGACGTGCGCTCCGACACTTGATTTTCAAGTTTTATCTTAGCATGAATCAGTCTTTTATTACTGTATTTAACTAAAAGATATACGGCGCATCCAAGTAATATTACATATAAAATATATGCAAGGTTTGTTCTGTATAATGGTGCTAAAACTTCAAATTCAAAAATGGCACTCGAGCTTTCCTGATCAAAAATGTTTTTAGATTTTACTTCAAAAGAATATTTACCGGGAGGTAAGTTGGTATATTCCTTTTGTGTGCTTACTGTCCATTCGGAGGGTTTTTTGTCAAATCCATGAAGTTGATATTGGTATTTATTCTGTTTTTCATCATAAAAAAACAAAGAAGCAAACTCAAAAATTACGGAGTTATGAGAAAATTCAATTTCGTTAGAGATCGACTCATTTTCAATTAAATTATCACTTGTACATGAGTAGAAAGTGGCATTGATATTACATCTGTTACCACCAAAAAACAAAGAATCTGATCCTAAATAAACATTTCGTATGAGGGTTTGAAATTCCCTGTTATAAATATAAGAAATTTTGTTGTCTAATCTGTAAAGCCCCTCATCAGAACCTAACCAGATGATGCCGTTTTTTTCAGGCATAAAAGCCCATATTTCAGATTGTGGAATGGGTTTAAAGGGGTGTGAAATAATATTAAGGCGATTATTTTTAAAGTTAATTTCTGCAATAATCTTTTCTCCTTTATGAATTAATGTGTATTGTAATAATAAATTACCATTGTAATTTTCTCTAAAAACAGTTACAACAGCACTGCCATTTAGTGTCTGGTTAACAACCGAACTGAAGGGCATAAAATGTTGTGAATCGTCAGTAAAAATATAAATACCGCTTTCACAAGCAAACAATAAATGATTATGAAAGTGATCGATATACACAGAGCCACTAAGAGAGCTGCCATTGTATTTGAAGAAGTTTTCAGGCCAATAATTAAAAGGTAAAGTATCGTTCACCATGTCGTTTTCTTTTAGAAGAAAAACGCCCTTGTATTGGGAGCCCAACCAAATTTCCCCACCTTTTGTCTGACCAACACTAATAATCCGTTCTTTAAGACGAGGAATTTTGTTCAGTATTTTGAAACTGATAGTATTATTGACTATTTCAATTTTAATTGCAATAGCCCCCTCTTCAAGACCAGCAATAATGATATTATTAGGGGTATGAAGACGGTACAGTTTATTAACATTATGAGGTAGGATTTTTTTTAATTCATTATTAGAAAATCCATAAAGACCCTCAGATGTTCCAATAAGAAGCACGCCGGGTGCATCTTGCTCTTCCACCTTAAGAAAAGTCCATGCGGTTGCATTGATGCCTTCTACAGGTTTAAAGAAAATTGGGGATATCTGAACATCTTCTAATACAGATTTATTGTATGCTTCAATGTCCAAATAAAAAACGCCTTGCCATGTGGCTACATAAAGCGTATTGTTAAATCTTTCAATTGAAAGCACACTGCCCTTAAGATTATTGGCATCATTCCAATATGTCAGCGGTGTGTTTATCTCTGCTTTAGAAATTCCATTATCCAAAGCTATCCAAACAGCTCCCTCTGTATCCTGAAAAATAAAATAGTGGGTGTCGTTGTATAAACCGGTGTTTTTATTCAGAATCTGTACAATATGTCCGCTTTTATTTATCAGCACAGTTCCTGAACTATTTGTAGCAAAGGCAATATTTCCGTTACTTAAACGACAAGCATAATTGATTCTGTTTCTTATTAGAAAATTATCAATTTGCGTTTTAAGAGGAGTTATTGTTAAATTTTTATAATAATTGTCTGCTTCGGTTTTGTTTATTAAAAACATGCCGTCGCTTTGTGTTAAAACCAGAAGATTGTTTTCGTCATTCTCAATTAATGCATTAACATATTTTTCTTTAAAAAAATCACCCCCGTTTAATTGAATTATTGAGTCATTGTAATATAAGTTTAAGCCTGTATCGAAATTGTAACAATAGAGCTTATTGTCAACATTAAAAAGCCCGTCAACATTATCAAGCTTATCAACAGAAACCTTGTTGTCACTGTCAAATAAAATTTTAAAAATCCCTTCGCTGGAACTGAAAAAAATCTCGTTTTTATTACTGACTACAAATTTATTAATGAACCCGAAGTTTTGCTCTTCAGGGCTTAAATCCTGAGATAAAGAGTTGTAACGCATGATGCCCTTGATATCAGGGGCAAGAAAACCAAATTCATTAATTGAACCAACATAAATTACATTTCCTGAATCAATTGCCAGTGCAGTTACCATGTAATTATCCGCAATTCTTATCATACGCCATTCAACCCCATCATATTCAAGCACCCCATCACCGTTGGCAAAATACATGACCCCTCTGACGTCCTGAACAATTGACCAGTTTTGCGAAAACCCCTTGTACTCTCTAGGTGGATAATTTCTAATAAAAGGAGTTCCTACTTCATATAAAGATAAAGAATCGGCTCTTGAATTTAAAAACAGGAGTACTAGTAGAAATAATAATATGACTGCTTTGTTTCTAACCACAGTAAAAATTTCAGCTAAAATAGTAAATTTTAAAAATGAGTGGCATTTTTAAAATCTTTTTTTTAATTGATGAGTGATTTTTATTTGATTTCTGATTTTTGGATAAGTGCCTTCGATAAAGCATTAATCCTTGGGTTTTTAATTAATTAAGAGTTTGTAAACGTTTACAAACGAATATTAAACGTAAGTAAATGTTTATTATCCGACTGGGGTTTTAGGATGGTTGTTACTTTGCCGAAAATTTAGAAACAACAAGAAATTGATGAAAACTAAAATTTAAATAAAAAATCATTAATCATTAAAATTTAAAAAAATGAAAACAAACGTAAACAAAGTAGAATTGGTAGGATTTGCAGGGATGGATGCAGAAGTACGTGAAATCAGAAAAGGCATGCGTGTAGCACGCTTTTCGTTGGCCACACGTGAAAATTATAAAAATAGTGAGGGCGAGTGGGTGAGTAACACAATCTGGCATAGAATTGTTCTGTGGAATGCCAATGCCGACATTGCAGCAGAAGCTGTTAAAAAAGGTTCTAAGGTATCAGTAACAGGGAGGATTAATCAAAAAAGTTATGAAACAGTAAAAGGCGAAAAGCGTTTTGTTGTTGAAATTCTGGCAAAAAATTTAACCATAGTAGCTTAAAAAAATATAAACAATTATTAATAAATTAAATCAAATTAAAAATGAAAACAAACGTAAACAAGGTAGAATTAGTAGGTTTTGCAGGTATGGATGCAGAATTGGTTGAAATCAATAAAAATGTAAGTAAGGCAAGTTTTTCTCTTGCAACCAGCGAAGGATACAAAAATAAAACCGGAGAATGGACAAACTCAACCAGTTGGCATCGTATTGTTGTATGGAACGAGAAAGCAAAGAAAGCTGCCCAGGAAATTAAAAAGGGAAACAGAGTTTCAATTACCGGAAAATTGAATTCTCGCACCTATCAAACCAACAGCGGTGAAAAACGCTACATTACAGAAGTTATAGCCACTGAGTTTGAAATACTTCCCAAAGAATAATCCAATCAAGGATGGTGCTTCTGAAAAAGAGCTGCATTTTTTTGCAGCTCTTTTTTTTGCTTATAATGGTGTTAGTTAAAAATACTTAAAATTCAACCCGAAAATTTTATTTTTTTGTTTTATCCAACTACCCTGAAATGCTGGACTAATGCGGAATTGTTTTTTTGATGTTTTTATAAAGTTTCATTAAAAAATATGAATTTGTATTTGAATTATGCCACAGAACAGTGATAGAGAAGTTTTGCAGAACAATAAAAGAGTTTGATTTTATATTAAAAAAGAAAAGCCTAATTTTGTCAGCTTTAAAATACTGAGACACTGTTTACAGTTCATTATTAATTAGACTATAAGAAAGAATGAAAACTCCCAAAATTGAAAATAAACCTCCCTTTACGTTTCCTTTAATGTTGAAAAATACTATCACTAATTACGGAAATGCCCATGCTTTTGGTTTTGTGGGAGAAAAACCATTGACTTACGAAGAAGTTGGAAAAAAAGTGAGAGCAGTAATGGCCATGCTTGAAACTTTTGAAATTAGGAAAGGTGATAAGGTTGCCATTTTAAGTCATAACATGCCTAACTGGGGTATTGTTTATTTTGCTGTAACTTCTATGGGAGCTATTGCTGTACCTATTTTACATGAGTTTTCAATTCCTGAGATTGAAAATATTATTGCCCACTCTGATTCAAAATTACTCTTTGTTTCTCATGCCCTCAAAAGCAAAGTAAACAATATTGAAAGCTATATTCCCAAGATTGCTATTGATGATTTTCAAGTTCTTTCAGCAAATATATCTTGCCTTTTTAATCCTGATTCAGAACCGACCTCTTCTTATGATGTTCATGAAACAGATCTGGCCTCAATCGTTTATACTTCGGGAACAACAGGAAAGTCAAAAGGGGTTATGCTTTCGCACCGTAATATTTGCTTTACTGCCTATGGTGGTTCTCTTATTCAACCGATTGACGAGAATGATCGCTTTTTATCTGTTTTACCATTATCGCATACCTACGAAAATACACTTGGGCTTATATTGCCGGTGATGTTTGGTTCAGCAGTATGGTATCTTAAGAAACCACCTACTGCACCTGTGCTTCTTCCTGCACTTGAGGAAATAAAACCTACCATGATGCTCACAGTTCCGCTGATAATGGAGAAAATTTATTTCAGCAAAATTTTGCCGGCTTTCAACGATAAAGCTGTTATGCGTACATTATACAAGGTAGCACCCATTCGAAAAATATTAAACAGGATTGCAGGGAAAAAGCTTAAGAAAACCTTTGGTGGTCATCTTAAATTTTTTGGTATAGGAGGTGCAAAATTAAATAAGGTCGTTGAAAAGTTTCTTTTGGAAGCCAAATTCCCATATGCTATTGGCTACGGACTTACCGAAACATCTCCACTCTTGGCCGGTGCTCCCCCAAAAAATGCTTTATTGGAATCAACCGGGCCAGCTATGAATGGTGTAACTCTTAAAATCAACAATCCTAACCCTAAAACAGGTGAAGGTGAAATTTGGGCTAAAGGCGACAATGTTATGCAGGGTTATTACAAAATGCCGGAAGCAACAAAAGATGTTTTAAATCCTGATGGATGGCTCAAAACCGGAGATCTTGGTTATATTGACAATAATAGCAACCTCTTTATTAAAAGCAGACTTAAAAACATGATTGTTGGTGCCGGTGGCGAAAACATTTATCCAGAAGACATTGAAACAGTAATCAATAACTATAAAAATGTAGTTGAATCTCTTGTTGTTGAACAAAAGGGGAAACTTGTGGCTATGGTGCATTTAAATATGGAAGAATTGGGACAAAAATACAATAACTTTAAAGATGGGTTTGCTCGTAAGTACGATGATATCGTGAATGAAACACTTTCAGATCTTAAAGAATATGTTAATTCAAGGGTTGCAAAAAGCAGTCGCATTCAGATTGTGGTTTTCAAACCGGAACCCTTTCATAAGACAGCAACAATGAAGGTTAAAAGATTTCTCTACAAATAATGTTTGTCTTTTTTTAAACAGCAGCACATTTGCAATATCCTGAAATTTTTTTTGTGTACTTTTAACCCTTTCAATTCTTCGTTTAAATGAAACGGTTTTTTAAAAGTCCTCATTTTTTAATTCTTATTATCATCGGTATTTTAACCTATGTGCAGTTTAATATTGCCCGTTGGCAAAAACATCAGATTATTGAGTGGGACGTTAAAAACTACTACGCTTATTTACCCGCAGCATTTATTTATAACGACTTGCACCTGAAATATTTCGATACTATTCCTGAATTGCAGGAATATGCATGGTACAGCCTTGATGATATGGGAAACCGCTACTTAAAAGTGAGCATGGGGGTTGCCATGATGTAGTTGCCTTCTTTTATTATTGTACACACATGGCAGTTGCTTAACAATGGTGATACAGGAGGGTATGGTGTCCCTTACCAAA